>CAZMVB010000024.1:0-60593 GCA_964569795.1 uncultured Desulfarculales bacterium
GGGAAGGGAGATAGAGCGAGACCACGTCGTCCGGTTTGAGGCCCGTGGCCAGCAGGCCGGTGGCCACCCGGTTGACCAGGCGGTCCAGCTCGGCGTAGCTGATCCGTCGATCCTCGAAGATGATCGCCGTCTTGTCGGGAGTCCGCTGGGCGTGCCCGGTGATGATGCGCGAAGCGTTCAGGTTCATGGTCCACCCCCTTCGCTCGACCCGTGCCGTGCCTCCGGACGGGAACGCACCTAGTAAACCGGGCACCATACTGTCATAACCTATCTCCGATGACAACCCCTCGGACCCGCCTTGGCCGGACCATGACCGGGGCCGGACGCCGCCTCAAAGACGATACGATCCATCTGAGACTGCTGGTTCCGAGCTGACCTGCCTTGCGACTCGGCGTTACCAAAACAAAAATCCGGCCCGCCCCCGAGGGAGCGGGCCGGAGCTCGTTGGTGATTATAAGGGAGGCGGGGCGCCTCCCCGGGGGTGGTCAGGCCTTTTTGGCCTGGGCGATGGCCGCCGGGGTGAGAGGCATGCGCCGGACGCGCTTGCCGGTCAGTTCGAAGAGGGCGTTGGCCACGGCCGGGGCCAGGGGCGGGACGCCCGGCTCGCCGATGCCGCCGACGGCATCGGTGCTCTTGATCACCTTGACGTGGATGTCCGGGACATCGCCCATCCGAATGACCTCGTAGTCGTTCCAGTTGGAGGAGGCCACGCCGCCCTTGGCAAACTTGACCTCTTCCATGAGCACCGTGCTGGCGGCCATGGTCACCGCGCCCTCGATCTGGGCTATTAGTGCATCGGGATTGACCGCCGGACCACAGTCCACGGCCACGTCCACCCGGTTGACCTTGAGGGCGCCCTTCTTGGTCAGCGAGACCTCGGCCACCTGGGCGACGTAGGTGCCGAAGCAGGTGTGCTGGGCGATGCCCCGGGCCCGACCCTTGGGCAGGGGGCTGCCCCACTTGGCCATCTTGGCCACGGTCCTCAGCGCCCGCTGGGCCCGGGGTTTGCCCGCAAGAGCCGCCAGGCGGAAGGCCAGCGGGTCCTGGCCGGCGGCCCGGGCCAGTTCGTCCATGAAGCACTCCACGGCAAAGGCGTTGGGCGCGTTCTGGACCGAGCGCCAGGGGGTCACCAGCACCGGCAGATCGGTCAGGGTCAGGTCCACCGAGTAGTTGGCCAGGGGATAGTTGAAGGGGCTCTTGAACGGCGTCACGGGCGGATCGAACAGGCCCCAGAGACAGAAGAGGTCGATCCCCTTTTTCACCGGGATGTGCAGGTACTTGGACAGGGAGAGTGAGGCCAGCTTGTGCTGCCAGGCGACGATCCGGCCGCTTTTGTCCAGACCGCCCCTGACCACGTGGGCGGCCGGGGCCCGGAAGAAGTCCCACTTGATGTCGTCTTCGCGGCTATAGACCACCTTTACCGGCTTGCCCAGGATCTTGGAGCAGATCCCCGCCTCGACGGCGAAATCGGGCATGGCGCGGCGGCCCAGACCGCTGCCCAGATAAGTGGTGTTGACGAAGACCTTTGACGGAGGCAGCTTGCACACCTGGGCCAGGACCTTCTGGGTGACGAGCTGGCCCTGGGTGGAACCGTACAGGTCCAGCCGGTCCTTCTGGTAGTGGGCCGTGAAGTTCAAGGGCTCCATGGTGGTGTGGGCCACACAGGGCACGTAGTAGCGGGCCTCGATCACCTTGGCCGCCTTCTTGAGCGCCGCGGCCGGATTCCCCCTGGTGAAGGCGTTGTTCCCGCCCTTGGCCAGGTCGGCGAACAGCCTTTTCTCGAGGTAGGCCGAGTCCATCTGGGGGTGTGAGCCGGGGCCCCACTTGACCGCCAGGGCGTCGCGTCCCTTCATGGCGGCGAAGGTGCTCTTGGCCATGACCGCCACGCCCATGGGCAGGGGAACGACCTTGACCACGCCGGGCACGGCCATGGCCGCCTTGGCGTCGAACTTCTTGGGCTTGGCCCCATAGGCCGGGGGACGGGCCAGGACGGCGTAGTGGAGGTCCGGGAGTTCCACGTCGAGTCCGAACACGGCCTTGCCGGCCACCTTGGCCGGGATGTCCACCCGGGCCATGAACTTGCCCATGTAGCGAAACTGGCTCGGTTTCTTGAGCCGGGGCTTCTTGGGTACGGGCAGCTTGGCCGCGGCCATGGCCAACTGGCCGTAGGTGGCCCGTTTCTTGGTCTTGGTGTGCCGGACCACGTTCATCTCGGCCACGCACTCGGCCACGGGCACCTTCCACCTTCGGGACGCGGCCTGGATCAGCATCTTGCGACCGGCCGCGCCGGCCTGGCGCAGGATGTCGCGCCAGGCTCGAACGCTGGCGCTGGCCACGGTGAGCTGGTCGCCCAGCAGCGGATTCTTGAACTGATTGCCCGCCGGCGACTGGGCAACCTTGACCCGGGCCCAGTCGGCATCGAGCTCGTCGGCGACGATCATGGCCAGGGTGGTGCTGATGCCCTGGCCCATCTCGGAACAGGGCACCAGGACGTTGACGTAGTTGTCGGGGGTGACGGTGAACAGGGCGCTGGTCGAAAGTCCCTTCATGGCCTGTTGGCTCATGGCCGAGGCGTTGACCAGGCCGACTCCCAGGGGCGTGGCCGTGGCGGCGATGGTCAGACCCAAGGCGCCGGTGGCCTCCTTCAGGAAGGCGCGTCGAGAAATTTCCCGGGTCATGATCACACCCCCTTTCTCTTGAGCGCCACGGCGGTGGACACGCCCTTCTTGATCCGGGCGTGGGAGCCGCAGCGGCAGATCACGTCGTCCAGCGAATCGATGATGTCCTGGGGCTTGGCCTTTTTGTCCACCATCGAGGCCACCTTCATCATGATCCCCGGCTGGCAGTAGCCGCACTGGGGCACCTGCTCCTTGATCCAGGCCTTCTTGACCGGATGGTTGGCGGGGAGACCTTCAATGGTGGTTATCTTCTTGCCCTGGACGTCGGCGACCTTGGTGATGCAGGACCGCTCGGCCGAGCCGTTGATGATGACCGTGCACGACCCGCACTCACCGATGCCGCAGCCGAATTTGGTGCCCGTCAGCTTGACGTTGTCCCGGATGGCCCAGAGCAAGGGCGTGTCCCCCGGGATGTTCAGTTTGTATTCCTTGCCGTTGATATTGAGAGAAACCATCCACACACCCCCTTGCTCAAAGGCCGGCCCCGAAGCTCAACCTTTTTTCAACAAAAGCACAAACCTGCCCGCCTTGTTTTGCGCCGCCGGGACCTGCTCGTACCGGCCGGGAGTGCGGGTTGACTTGGCCGGGTCTCGTGTTAGGCTTCAATTAAGCCCCCTCAGTGAAAGGAGACCATGACCAGCAATCCCCACGAACGGCGCGCCCTGTGCGGCATCTGTCCGGCCGGGTGCCCGGTGAAGGTGACCTTTGACCGCCCGGGGCCGGACAGGAAGATCGTGTCCGTCCGGGCCGACGATTCCACGCCGCTGGGCATCATCTGCAAGCTGGGCGAGCACTCGCCCCAGATCGTTTACTCCGAGCATCGGCTCCGCCAGCCGCTACGCCGCGTCGGTCCCAAGGGCACCTTCGAATTCGAGCCCATCACCTGGGAGGCGGCCTTTGATGAGATCGTGGGCCGGCTCCAGAAAATCAAGGCCGAATCCGGTCCCGAGGCCGCGGCCATCTACACCGGCCGGGGCTCGTTCGAACTGGCCATGTGCGATCTGTTCCAGCCCAAAGACGTGGCCATCTCCTCGGCCTCGAGCGTGCTCTTTCCCTTTGGCTCGCCCAACACCATGGGCGTCGGGGCCCTGTGCTATGTGTCCATGGCCATGATCGCCCCCCACGTGACCATGGGCGGCATTTTCCATACCATGTTCTCGGACATCGAGAACGCCGAATTGATCGTCGTCTGGGGGGCCAACCCGGCCACCGACTCGCCGCCCCTGGACCTGAGGCGGATCATGGCCGCCCGGAGCCGGGGCGCCATGGTGAAGGTCATCGATCCCCGCCGGACCCACACCGCCAAGGCGACCGACGCCCAGTGGATCCCCATCCGGCCCGGCACCGACGGGGCCCTGGCCCTGGGGCTGTGTCAGGTCCTGATCGAGGAGGAACTCTTTGACGAGGCCTTTGTCGATCATTTTTCGCTCGGCTTTGACGAGTTCGCCACCTACGTCCAGCACTTCCGGCCCGAGGTGGTCGAGTCCATCACCGGCGTGCCGCAGAACGTGGTCCGCGACCTGGCCCGGGACCTGGCCACGGCCCACGGCGCGGCCCCGGTGATGTACTCCGGCCTGGAGTACAGCGACTCGGGCGTCCAGGCCATCCGGGCGACGATGATCCTGTGGGCCCTGGCCGGGCAGATGGACGTGCCCGGCGGGCGCTGCTTTTCGATGAAGGAGAACTTCTTCCCCATCAACAAGGACGGCCTGGTGGCCAACCCGGACCTGGGCCGGGCCCTGGGCCGGGACCTGTTCCCCATCTACAGCGCCTATCGCGGCGAGTCCCACGCCAACGCCCTGCCCGACGCCGTGCTCCGGGGCCGGCCCTATCCCATCCGGTCACTGATCGTCCTCGGCGCGTCCATGACCACCGCCTGGCCCCAGCCCCGGGTCTGGCAAGAGACCCTGGGCGCCCTGGATTTCTTGGTCTGCATCGACCTGAACCTGACGGCCGACTGCGCCTGGGCCGACATCGTGCTGCCGGCCGCGACCTATTACGAGATCGAGTCGTACATGACCTACGGCCCGCTCTTCCGGATCCGGGAAAAGGTCATCGAGCCCGTGGGCCAGGCCCGCAACGCCTTTCTGATCATGAGCCAACTGGCCGATCGGCTGGGCTACGGGCACCTCTATCCCCAGAGCGAAGACGAAATTCTCCGACGGGTCCTGGACGGCTCGGGATTTTCCCTGGAGGACGTCCGGGCCGCGGGCGGCCAGGTCCAGGTGTCGCCGGTGATGATGCAGTACCAGAAGTGGACCAAGGGACTGCTCCGGCCCGACGGCCGGCCCGGATTCGACACGCCGACCGGCAGGTTCGAGATCGCCTCGACCATCCTCGAGGAGCACGGCTACGATCCCCTGCCGGTCTATACCGAGCCGGCCGAGGGCCCCCTGGGCAGCCCGGAGATTTTCGGGGACTTTCCCCTGGTCTTCAACTCCGGGGCCCGGGTGACCACCGACTTCAGGAGCCAGTTCCACCACGTCCCCGGGCTTTTGCGTGAAAGGCCCGAACCGACCGTCATGATCAATACCCATGACGCCGCGGCCCGGGGCATCGGCCACGGCGATCAGGTCTGGCTCAAAAGCCCGCGGGGCCGGGTCAGGATGCGGGCCCTGGTCACGGACGACATCATGGTCGGCGCGGTGGACGCCAACATGGGCGGCGGCGGGCCCCTGGGCCCTGAGGCCTGGCGGGAATGCAACGTCAACGACCTGACCGATCTGCGCTACGACCCCATCTCCGGCTTCCCGATCTACAAGACCCTGCTCTGCCAGGTGACCCGGGCGGAGGGGACCGGAGAGGCCCTGGCCCTTGATTCGGGCGAGGGCCCGGCCGCGGACCGGATCGAGGCGGCGGCCCGGCCGGCGCCCGCGGCCCGGGTCTATCTGGATCACAACGCCACCACCAGCCTCGATCCCGAGGTGGCCGCCGAACTGAAGCGGCCGGAATTTTCCGGCAATCCGTCGTCCATCTATGCCGAGGGCCGCCGGGCCAAGGCCGCATTGGACGAGGCCCGGCGCCGGGTGGCCCGGTTCATCGGGGCCAGCGCCCGGCGGATCGTCTTCACCGGCGGGGGTTCGGAGGCCAACAATTTGGCGATCAAGGGCGCAGCCCTGGCCGCGGTTGACGGCCGGCGGCACCTCGTCACCACGTCCATCGAGCACCCCTCGGTCCTGAAGACCTGCAGGTGGCTGGAAAGCATCGGCTTCGAGGTGACCTATCTGCCCGTGGACCAGACCGGCCGGGTCGATCCAGGCGACCTGGCCGCCGCCCTGACCGAGCGGACCGGACTGGTCAGCATCATGGCCGCCAACAACGAGACCGGGACGATCCAGCCCATCGCCGAACTGGCCGCCCTGGCCCGGGAGCGGGGGGTCTTGTTCCACACCGACGCCGTGCAGGCCGTGGGCAAGATCGAGGTGGACGTCGAGTCGTGGGGGGTGGACCTGCTGACCCTGTCCGGGCACAAGTTCCACGGCCCCAAGGGGATCGGGGCGCTGTACGTCCGAAAGGGCGTCCCCCTGACGCCGCTGGTCCACGGCGGGTCCCAGGAAGGGGGCCTCCGGGCCGGCACGGAAAATACGATCGGCATCGTCGGCCTGGGACGGGCGGCCGAACTGGCCGCCAGCCGCCTGCCGGACATGGACACCCGGGTGCGGGCCCTGCGGGACCGGTTGCTGGCCGGGCTCCAAGAGGTCGCGCCCGGCCTGAGGCTCAACGGCCACCCCACGGAGCGCCTGCCCAACACCCTCAACGTGTCCCTGCCCGGCGTCCGCGGCGAGTCCATGGTCCTGGCCCTGGACCAGCGCGGGATCTCGCTGTCCTCGGGCTCGGCCTGCCGGAGCGGATCGCCCGAGCCGTCCCACGCCCTGCTGGCCATGGGTCTGTCCCAGGAGGAGGCCCACGGCGCCCTGCGGTTTTCGCTGGGGATCGACAACACCGCTGACGAGATCGACCGGACCGCCCTGGCCGTGGCCCAGGTCCTGCGCGACGCGGCCGGCCTGGTTCGGTTCGTGCCCTGCCGGTGATTAACCCGGATTATTATTGTCCGTCCCCTTGAGGACCGATTTTTCGGCCGATATGATTAAGCAATTGCTACCGTCCAACCGCCCATCAGTTCCAGGGGGAAATCAGCCTTGGAGGCCGCCGAAATTCTTCAAGACGACCGGCTCGAAATCAGAAATTACATTGACGTCGATCTGCACGACCAGATGCGCCGCGACGTGCGGGCCGGCCTGAGTCGGGACCAGAAGACGGTCCCCTGCAAATACCTCTACGACGAACGCGGATCACAACTATTCGAGGAAATCTGCGCCACCCCCGAGTATTACCCCACCCGGATCGAGCTGGATATTCTCGACCGGCACGCCGACGACATCATGTCCTTTTTCCGCGGCCGGGGCGGGAACCTGGTCGAGATGGGCTCCGGGTCCAACACCAAGATCCGCCGGCTGCTCGACGCCCTGGACGGCCAGGACCGGGAAAGGGTCTGCTACGTGCCCCTGGACATCAGCCCGGCGGCCCTGATCGAGGCCTCGCGGGAGCTTTTGGACCTGTACGACGACCTCGAGGTCGTGGGGCTGGTGGCCGACTTCACCCGGCACCTGCACCTCCTGCCCGGGGGCCGGAAAATGATCGCCTTTTTCGGCAGCTCCCTGGGCAACTTCCCCCCCCAGGCGGCGGCCGACCTGCTCCAGGGCGTGGCCCGGGCCATGAACCCCGGGGACCGCTTTCTCCTCGGCCTGGACATGGTCAAGAACCCGGCGGTCATCGAGGCGGCCTACAATGACCGCCAGGGCGTCACCCGCCAGTTCAACCGCAACCTGCTCCGCCACCTGAACCGCGCCCTGGGGGCTGACTTCAATCCGGCCGATTTCGATCACCTGGCCTTTTACGACCAGGATCACGACTGGGTCGAGGTCCACCTTAAGGCCAAGCGCCCCGTACGGGTGTCCATCGACGACCTGTCCATGACCGTCGAGTTCGAGGCGGGCGAGACCATCCACACCGAGATCTGCCGCAAGTTCTCCCGGGAGGCCGCCGAGCAGACCTTTGCCCGGGCCGGCCTGCGTTCGGTCAAATGGCACACCGATCCGCGAGGGTGGTGTTCGCTGGTCCAGCTGGCCAGGCAATAGTCATTGATCTGACTGAAAACCGGCCGGTCCGGCCGGAGAAGACCTCGTTCCGACGACCATCTCCTCGAAACCAAACGGCGGCCAGGACCACGTCCTGACCGCCGCGTCGGGTCTTTTGGGCCGGATCAGAAGGGCACGAAGTTGGACGGGGCCACGCCCACCTGGACGTTCTTGACCCCCTCGATATCCTCGACCGCGCCCCGGGCCTTGCGGGTCACCATCTCCTCCTGGATGATCGAGGCGTTGATCCGGGCGAAGACCTCGCCGTCGCGGACCTGGACGTCCACGTCGGGGAAGACCTGGAGCAGCCGGGCCTCGACCTTGGCCTCCAGGGCCCGGTCCTCCAGCATCCGCAGCATGTGCGGCATGTGACCGTTGGTCGAGATCTTCATGGCGCCGACGATGATCTCCACGGCCTGCTCCACGGTGATGCCCTGGAGGTTGACGTAGATGTCGTAGAGTCCGGGATCGTGGTTGTCCTGGCCGTAGAGGTACTTGGTCCAGCCCCGGCGCTCGGAGTCCAGGCGGTCGATCCGCCGGCGGGCCTCGTCACGGTCGGTCAGCCCCTCGCGGCGCATCTCCTCCTGGATCCGGTCGTCCCGGTCGGTGACGACCCTGACCTTGAACACGTGGGGCACGCCGGCCAGGAAGACGTGACCGGCCAGACCGTGATAGACCACGTTGTCCCGTCGCATGTGCTCGAAAAAGGCCGCCCGGAACATGGCCACGTACCGCTCCTTCTTGGACAGATACCGCTCCAGGACCCGGGGGGAATCGTGCAGGGCGTGCTTCATGGCCGCCTGGGGCAGATTGTAGGCCTGACAGGCCTCGTGGATGACCTCGGGACCGATGCATTCGTATCCCAGCTTGTCAGCCACCTTTTCGGCTATTTCCTTGCCATGACTGAAGGAGTCATGGGAGATGGTGATAATGGCCATTTGATTACCCCCTGTTGGTCAGTCGGTCCTGCCCCGCTTTTCCAATCAGTCTGGCCCGACTTGGCCGCCGGTCTGTCCCTACTTGGCCGCCGGTTTGTCCTCACCCCATCGAACCGGCCCGACCTTTGTTGCCTTTTTAAGCATACACGGTTCATGCCAACGGGAGGTGCTGGGATAACATGTTGAGATCAGACTATTATTTAGTTGGGAGGTTTTTGAGGGCGATGGGCCATCTGATGCGTTATTAAACGGAGACCGGGGCAGATTAGGATATTTACATGTATATTCAAGCTATTAATTCGATTGTTGTAATAAGCAACCTATGTATTAAAATTAAACGATCAGGCCCCGGCACTCTCCTCCAGACGCTTCAGCTTGCGCCATAAACTGGCCCGGTTTATCCCCAGGACCTCGGCCGCCCGGGTCTTGTTCCCCCGGCAGGCCTTGAGGACCTCCTGGATGTAGCGCTCCTCCATCTCGGCCAGGGTCGGAAGGTCCCGGCCGCCGGCCGGCAGGAACCGCTCCGCCTCCCGGAACCGCCCCGGCAGGTGCTGGGGCTCGATCTCCCGGCCCTCGCACAGGATCACCGCCCGCTCGATGACGTTGGCCAGCTCCCGGACGTTGCCCGGCCAGGGGTAGTTCATGAACACGGCGGTCACCTCGTCAGAGACCTGTTCCACCTCCTTGCCGAATTCCCGGCGGTATTTATCCAGGAAATAGCTGGCCAGGGGCGGGATGTCGTCCTTGCGCTCGCGCAGGGGGGGGATCTTTATCTCGAAGACGTTGAGCCGGTAGTAGAGGTCCTCCCGGAACTGGCCCTCCTCGACCTTTTGCCGCAGGCTCTGGTTGGTCGCCGCCAGGACCCGGCAGTCCACCGGTATCTCCTCGGTGCCGCCCACCCGGATGATCGTCTTCTCCTGGAGGACCCGGAGCAACTGGACCTGCATCGGGGGGGGCGTTTCGCCGATCTCGTCCAAGAGCAGGGTCCCGCCCGAGGCGGCCTCGAACATGCCCTTCTTGCTCCCCACCGCCCCGGTGAAGGCCCCCTTCTCGTGGCCGAACAGCTCGTTGCTCAGCAGCTCCTGGCTGAAGGCGCCGCAGTTGATGGCCAGGAACCGGTTGCCCCGGCGGGGACTCAGGCTGTGGATCGCCTTGGCCACCAGCTCCTTGCCCGTGCCCGTCTCCCCCTGGATGAGGACCGTGCAGTCCAGGACGGCCACCTTGGCGATCCGGTTCTTGAGTTCGGCCATGGGCGGGGTCTCGCCGATGAGCCGGGGACCGTCGATCTGGAAAAAGGCGGGGTCGATGGGCCGGGCCCGTTTTTCCAGGGTCTGGCGGGCGGCCAGCAGCTCGATTTCCTCGGGCCGGATGCCCAGGTCCCCCTCGGCCCCCTCGTCCAGGGCCGAGGCCGGCGCCAGGATGATCATCCCCGACTTGGAGCGCCAGTTCTTGATGAACCGCCACAGGCTGGACATGTCGTCCTTTTCAAAGTAGGCCGCGTCCAGGGCCTCGGTGGCCTGCCTGATCTTCTCGTCGCCGTAGCCGGTCAACAGGACCGTCCGCAGCTCGGGCTGGATCTCCTTGAGCTTGGTGATGGTCACCAGCCCGTCCTGGTCGGGCATGTTCAGATCGACGATGGCCAGGTCCAGGGCCTGGTTACGGGCCTCCTCCAGGGCCTGCCGGCCGCTCGAGGCCGTCAGCGGCGTGAAGCCCAGCAATTTCATCCGCTCGGAGATGGATTTGAGGAAGCGCTCCTCGTCGTCCACGAGAAGGATTCTGGCGGTGTTTTCGGTCACGGGTCTCCGCGGGGGGTTGCTCGGCCCCGGTCTTGGTTGCCATGGCAAACAGCCGGCCGGGCCGATGGGTCGTCAGCTAGACACCTTTATAACCGGCGTTGCCGGGCAAATCAAGCCCGCCCCCACCGGCCGCGGTCGGGCCCGTCGCCCCACTGGCTCGAAATACAGGCGGAAAATCGATTCCGGGACCCAGGCGAAAGCGATGATCACCAGGGCGGCTCCCGGCGGCCGGCCCCGGGTCGAGAATATCCGATCCGGGCCGCGGGGCGGCTCACTTGCGGTCCGGTCCCTCGGGCTCCTTGTCTTGACCGGCCTCGATCTTGACCGCGTCCTCGGGATCTCCCCCGGTGGCCAGGCCGGCGGCGGCCATGGTGTCCTCCAGCTTCCGCTTGAAGGCCTTCATGAAACCCCAGAAGCTCCCCATGTCCTGCTTCTCGAAGTAGTCGGACCGGAGGGCCTCGGTGGCCTCCTTGAGCTTGTCGTTGCCAAAGGCGGTCAGCAGGACGGTCTTGATCCGGGGCTGGTGTTCCTTGATCTTGGTGATGGTCACCAGCCCGTCCATGTCCGGGAGGCGCAGGTCCACCACGGCCAGGTCGATCTCGATCTTCCGGGCGATCTCGACGGCCTCCCGTCCGGTCAGGGCCAGCAGCGGCTCGTAGCCCTTGAGCCTGACCCGCTCGGCCGTGGCCTTGAGAAAGGACTCCTCGTCGTCCACCAGCAGGACCTGGGGCTTCCGCCTGGGACGGCTCAGGAAGTCCCAGAAGCTCTTCATGTCGTCCTTTTCAAAGTAGGCCGCGTTGATGGCCTGGGCCGCCTCCCGGGTCTTGGCGTCGCCAAAGGCGGTCAGGAGGATGGTCTTGATCTTGGGCTGGATCTCCTTGAGCCGGGTGATGGTCACCAGGCCGTCCAGGTCCGGCATCCGGAAATCGACCACGGCCAGGTCGATCCGGGTCGTCTCGGCCAGGTCGATGGCCTCCTGGCCGGAGCGGGCCGTGAGCGGCTCGTAGCCCTTGAGCCTGATCCGCTCGGCCAGGGCGTTCAGGAACTTCTCCTCGTCGTCCACCAGCAATATGTGGAGATCTTTCTTGGTCATGAGACACCTCGTCCGGTCAGGACCCGTTGGTCAGTGCCCGCCCCCGCCCAGGATTCCCGAGGCGGCCAGGCTCAGCACCAGGACCTCCAGGACGCAGATGACGGTGTAGGCCCAGTCCTTGCGGCGGATGTAACCCGGGATCAGGACGATGTAGCAGAAGATGGTCATGACGGCCAACAGGGCCATGCCGATGAAGTTCAGGAAATCTCCCCGACCCAGCAGGGCCACCCAGTTCCAGCCGGCCGGGGACCCGGTGGCGGCGATGTAGTCGTGGACCGACTTGCCCCAGTTCTGGGGCACGGCGGAGATCTTCACGTGGGGCGACAGGATGCCGGTCACGTACAGGAAATAGGTCACCATCAAGATAAAGATGCCCAGCCAGGCCCCGTAGAACAGGAGGTTGGCGTAGGTGATCTGCTCGGGCATGGGCCTCAGGTCTTGATCGTCTGGCAAAGCCATGGGATCCCTCCTTTCCGCTCAGCCCAAAAGTCCCAGGCCGAGGCCCTTGTCCACGGCCTTCAGTCCGGCGAAGACGAGCACGCCGATGACCATGTACCGGATGAACTTGGGCTTGGCCCGGCTCAAAATCTTGACTCCCACGAATGAACCGAGCATCAATCCGACTATGGACGGCACGGCCATCAGGGGGATGACGCAGCCCTTGTTCATGTAGATCCAGGCGGCCGAGGTGTCGGTGATGGACAGCAGGAACTTGCCCGTGGCCACCGAGATCTTGAGGGGCACGCCCATGATCAGATTCAGGACGGGCACGTTGGCCCAGCCGGCCCCCAGGCCGAACATGCCGGCCAGCACGCCGATGAAGGTGAACAGGCACAGCCCGAACAGGGTTCGATGGGTCTTCCAGTCCACCCGCTCCCGGGCCCCCTCGTCCCAGTAGGAGCCGTGCATGCCCAGGGCCAGGCCCACGGCGTCCTGCCTGGTGACCACCGGCTTTTCCGTGTTCTTGGACAGGAGGAGGACGATGGCGATGCCGACGATGGTCACCCCGAGGCAGACCTGGATGATGGCCGGGTTGAGCTTGGACAGGTAGAGGCCGAGCATGGCCCCGGCGATGGCAAAGGTCGAGGCGATCAGGGCCAGGGGCAGGGTCAGGCGGAGGCTGGCCAGGTTGCGGCGGAGCAGGCCCGGGCCGGCGGCCAGGGCCCCGGCCAGGGCGACCATCAGCCCGGCCCCGCGGACGAAGTCGATGTGGAACGGGAAGAAACCGCTGACCAGGGGGACGTACAGCACCCCGCCCCCCACCCCGGCCAGGACGGCGATGATCCCCAGGACAAAGCAGAAGAAGAACAGGATCAGGGGCCACATCCACCAGGGCGAACCCGAGGCGGCGGCCCCGGGGCCGGCCGGGGCGGCGGCGGCGACCAGGGTCTGGCCCAGGACGAGGATGATCGTCGCGGCCAGGCTGACCTTGAATCGGCTGAGGCGGTAAGGGAGCATGGTGCCGTCCTCTCGATTTTCGCAACATACCTGTTTACAAATGAAGCTGTTCAGGTTATATGTGAATTGTTGAACTTTGTCAAGGGATATCATGCGTTGTAATACGCAACAGTTGCCCTCCTTATGGTTGACGACGAACAGAGATTCGTGGATAATCTGGCTAAACGGATGGCCCTCAGGGGGTTTTCACCGGTCGTGGCCTACAACGGACTCTCCGCCCTCAAGCTGCTCGATGAGCAGCCCTTTTCCCGGATGGTCCTGGACCTCAGGCTCCCGGACATGGACGGCCTGGAGGTCCTTTGCCAGGCCCGAAAGCGGCACCCCGACACCCGGGTCATCATCCTGACCGGGTCGGGCACGGCCGAGGACTTCAGCCGGTGCCGGGAACTGGGGGCCTTTGCCTTCCTGTCCAAGCCGGCCAACATCGACGCCCTGACCCGGCTGCTGAGCGCGACCGAGGACGAAGTGTCGTGAGACGGAATTTCGGCCATTTCGCGTCCGGCCTGTGGCCCCGGTTCTGGGACCGCCGCGCCGGGGCCAATCCCTATCAGACCTTTGCCAACTACCGCCGCATCTGGCTGCTGACCGTCCTGCTGCTGGCCTCGGCCGCCCTGGTCCCGCTGAGCGTGATGACCCTGATCGACTACCAGCTGAACCGGCGGGCCGGCCGGCTGGAGACCGTCCTGCGCACGGTCCGGCTGACCTCCAACCTGAGGCGCTCGGTGACCGCCTTTTTGCGGGAACGTCTGGCCGCCCTCCGGTTCACCGTCCGCGAGGAGAGTCACGCCCGGCTGCGGGACCCCCGCCGCCTGCGGGTGGTCCTCAAGAACCTGAAGCTGGGGTTCGGGGGCTTCATCGACCTGGGGGTGATCGACGCCCGGGGCAACCAGGAGGCCTACGTCGGACCCTTCAAGCTCACCGGCAAGAACTACAGCCGGCAGGACTGGTTCCTGGGCTGCCGCCGCAACGGCTCCTACGTCAGCCAGGTCTTCCTGGGCTACCGGGACGTCCCCCACCTGGTCATCGCCGTCAAGTCCGACCTGCCCGGCGGCTCGTTCTACATCCTGCGGGCCACCCTGGACACCGCCCGCCTGATCCAGATCTTGTCCTCGTTCGAGCAGCGCTACAGCAACGCCTTTCTCCTCAATCGGTCCGGCATCATCCAGACCCCGGCCCGGCGCTACGGCCGGCTCTTTCAAAGGGTCGGCCTGCCCGTCCCGGCATTTTCGGAGCGGACCCGGTCCTTCGAGGCCGTGGATCGCCGGGGGAACTCGATCCTGGTGGGCTACGCCTTTATCGACCACTCCCCCTACCTGCTCTTTCTGGTCAAGCGCCAGGCCGAGATCATGCAGACCTGGATCAACCTCCGCCTGGACCTGACCATCTTCTTCGGGCTGAGCCTGGTGACCATCCTGATCATCATCCTGGTGACGGCCACCTTCATGATCAACAAGGTCTATGAGGCCGACCGGGCCAAGGCCGAGACCATGGCCCAGATGGAGTTCACCAGCCGGCTGGCCTCCATCGGCCGCCTGGCGGCCGGGGTGGCCCACGAGATCAACAACCCCCTGGCCGTGATCAACGAGGAGGTGGGCCTGGTCAAGGACCTGTTCACCATCGAGAAGAAGTACGAGTGCGACGAGCAGTTGATGGAACACATCGACTCCATCCTGGAATCGGTGGACCGGTGCGCGGTCATCACCAAGCAACTGCTGGGCTTCGCCCGCCATCTCGAGGTCAAGATCGTTCCGATCAACCTGGAGCGGGTCGTCTGGGAGGTCCTGGGCTTTCTCAAGAAGGAGGCTGAATACCGCAATATCGAACTCGAGGTCCAGGTGCCCGTTGATATGCCCAATGTCCGGTCCGATCGGGGCAAGCTCCAGCAGATCCTGCTCAACCTGATCAACAACGCCTTTCAGGCCATGCAGGGCGGCGGGCGCCTCACCATCCGGGCCGCCCGGGCCGAACCGGACCGGGTGACCATCAGCGTCAGCGACAACGGGTGCGGCATACCCGAAAAGGACCTCAAGCGGGTCTTCGAGCCGTTTTTCACCACCCGGGGCATCTACGAGGGCACCGGGCTGGGACTGTCGATCACCTACGGCCTGGTGCGGAAATTGAAAGGGACCATTACGGTGCGCAGCGCCATCGGAGAGGGGACGACCTTCACCGTCACGCTGCCCCTGACGATCGAAGAGGTGGGGGAGGATGAAGGTCATCCTGGTTGACGACGAGCAGCGGTTCGTGTCCACCCTGGCCCAGCGGCTGTGCCTCCGGGGCGTCGAGGCCGACTGGGCCTGCAGCGGCGAGGAGGCCATGGCCATGGTCCAGCGGACCAGGTACGACCTGGCCGTGCTGGACGTGAAGATGCCCGGCATCGGCGGCATCGAACTGAAGCGCAGACTCGAGGGCCTGGCCCCGGACCTGAAATACATCTTCCTGACCGGCCACGGCTCGGAGGCCGACTTCGCCGTCGGGTCGGCCGAGGCGTCGTCCTATCTGGCCAAGCCGATCAAGATCGAGGTGGTGATCCAAAAGATCCAGGAGGCCCTGGGCCAAAAGGGCGGCGGGGGGACATGATGGACCGGGACGATCCGACCCGAGAGGGCCTGGCCTTTTTCGGCCGGGTGAGCGCCTTGATCTCCCACGAACTGAAGAACATCCTGGCCACCATCTCCGAGACGGCCGGCCTGCTGGAGGACCTGGTCGAGCTGGCCGGGGAGGGCCGGAGACTCGACCCGGGCGAACTCCGGTCGTGCAGCCGGACGATCATCGAGGAAATCCAGCGCGGTTACGCCACCATCGGCCTGCTCAACGCCTTCGCCCACAGCGCCGATCAACCGCTCCAGGAGGTCGATCTGGCCGAAATCGTGACCCTGGCCGTGAACCTGTCCCAGTGCCTGAGCTACGCCCGCCGGGTCGATCTGGACCTGGCCGGGGCGGCCGGGGTCAAGGTCCTCACCAATCCGTTTTTCCTGATCGATCTGTTGTACAATTGCCTGGTCTGGTCTTACCGATCGGTCGGCCTCGATCAGGGGATCGGGCTGACGGTCGGGCTGACCGACGACGCCTTTGACCTCCGGCTGTCCGACCTGGGTGACCTCGGGGCCCTTCCCCGGGACCAGGTCAGGACCGCACTCGAGATCCTGGGGGCCGAGTTGTCGCCGGACGCCTCGGGTCAGGGGCTGACGGTCATTGTGCCCCGGCGCCTCGAGTGATTCCCGCCTGCTTTTTTTCCGGGGAAGGCCGCTGACGCGGCCGTGTCTTTTCTTTCCGGAAGGCAAAGGGCCCTCGGGTCCGGGCGGCCGGACCGAGAGGCGAGGTGAGGTCCGGCCCCGGTCCGGAGGGCGAACCGCCGTTGAGCGGGGTTTTGGGTCTGGTCCGGGGGCCCGGGCGGGCCCCCGGGATGAGGCTCAGCGGGGGGCCCGCCAGCCGGTGATGGGCACCAGGCGCCGGTTCTTGACGTCCGCCTTGAACAGCTTGACCATCTTCGGCGGGGCGTGATTGGTGGAGGTGTAGGTCACCGGGGGCAGGACGCCGCCGGTCTTGAAGTTCTTAAACGTCTCCAGGGCCTTTCTCAGGGTGTCGGGGGTCAGGTTCTTACCGGCCCGCTTGAGGGCCTCGACCCAGAGCATGGCCTGGCCCACGCCCACGGTGTAGAGGCTGGTCAGCTTGGGCTTGCGGTGATACTTCTTGGCCAGCATCCGGACCAGCTTCATGCCCGGGGAGTTGTCCGACCAGCCGCCCGCGAAGTTGGCCCCGATGTAGTTCTTGGCCGCCTCGCCGCAGGCCTTGACCAGAAGGTCGTCGGTCGCCCAGTTGAAGCTGAAGACCTTGGGCCAGTAGTCGTACTTCTGGGCGGTCTTGAGGAAGGTGATCATCGGCGGCAGCAGGTTGACGGTGATGACGATGTTGGCCCGGGCCTTCTTGAGGGCCAGGACCTGGGACGAGGCGTCCACGGCGCCGGTGGGCAGGACCACCTCGGCGACGATGGGCAGGCCGTACTTCTTGCACCGGGCCCTGATGGCGTAGAGGCCCTTCTTGCCATACTCTTTCTTGGTGTACACCACGCCGATGCGGGGGTTCTTCATCTTCAGGTCATACTTGATGTAATCGACGATGACCTGGTACTGCCACTCGTACAGGGCGCCCAGGGCGAAGATGTAGGGATTGAAGGGCTTGAAGAACTCCAGGGCCATGGCGTTGGGGATGTTGACGATCTTGTAGCGCTTGATGGCGTGTAGGTTGGCGATGGTCTGGTTGGTGCCGCCGGTGGTCATGATCGTCAGGACCTTGTCCAGGGCGATGAGCTTCTTGACCGCGACCACGGATTTGGGGGCCGAGAAGCCGTCGTCCTCCCAGATGACCTTGACCTTGCGGCCGTTGATGCCGCCGTGCTCGTTGACGTAGCGGAAGTAGTCGATCAACCCCCAGCCGTTGGGCAGGCCCAGGGCGGCCACCGGTCCGGTCTTGACCAGGACCAGCCCCAGTTTGATCTGCTTGTTGGTCACGCCGCGGCTGGCGGCCAGGGCCACCCCGGCGGTCAGGCCGATGACCAGGACGGCCACCACCAGCCACACCAGACGGTTCGGTTTGGATCTCATCTTTCCCCTCCCTGTCAGGTTGATATTCATTCAATCAACGGCCGGCCCCAGACCGGCCCGGATTGCCTCAGTAGGTGAACGGCCAGTTCTTGAAGCCGATCTTGATCCGCTGCCAGATGGCGTTGAGACCTCCGGGCTCAAAGATCAAGAAGAGCATGATCAGCAGCCCGAAGGCGGCCACCTTCCATTCTTCGTTATAGGCCCCCTTCAGGCCTGGAATCAACTGGGCCACCAGGTCGAGCCCCGCCTTGAGCAGCTCGGGGACCTGGATGATGAAGATCGCCCCGAAAATCGAGCCCAGGACGCTGCCCAGGCCGCCGACGATGATCACGGCCAGGTACTCGACCGACTGGAGGATGGTGAACTGCTCGCCCTGGACGTGGCCCATGATGTAGGCGTACAGGCCGCCGGCCACGCCGGCGTAAAAGGAGCTGAGGGCGAAGGCCAGGACCTTGTACCCGGTCAGGTTGACCCCGACCACCTCGGCGGCCACGTCCCGGTCCCGGATGGCGATGAAGGCCCGGCCCACCCGGGTGCGGAGAATGTTCTTGGCGGTGATGATCACCAGGGCGGTGACGGCCATCATGAAAAAGTATCTGCCCTGGTCGGTGTCCAGGACCATCCCGAAAACCTTCAGGTCGGGCATCTGCAGGCCCCGGGGCCCGCCGGTCACCGCGTCCCAGGACAAAAAGACGTGCTCCATCACCTCGCCGAAGGCCATGGTGGCCATGGCCAGGTACAGGCCCTTGAGCCGGAGACAGGGAATCCCCAGCAGCAACCCGATCGCCGCCGCCGCCAGACCGCCGGCCGGCAGGGTGAACAGCCAGGCCAGACCCCAGTGGCCGATAAAGGTGCCGTGCAGGGCCTGGCCGACGATGGTCGCCGTGAAGGCCCCGATGGCCACGAACGAGGCGTGGGCCAGCGAGATCTGACCGCTGGACCCGGTCAGGATATTGAGGCCGATGGCCGCCACCGCATACATGCAGGTCTGGTTGATCAGGATGATGATGTAGTCGTCGCTGACAAAGGGCAATATCAGCAGGGCAACGATGAAGGCCGCCATCCAGGCCTTGGACCAGATGGTGTTTAATAGCTTGATGTCCTCGTGGTAGCTCTCGCGGAAGGTCTTGCTGCGGACGGCCATGGCCTAGACCCTCTCCACTTCCTTGGTGCCGAACAGGCCGTAGGGCCTGATCATCAGCACCAGGAACAGGATGACGAAGGGGACCACGTTCTTGAGACCCCCGCCCAGGACCGGCACGCTTTCCAGATATCCCCCGGCCAGGTTCTCCAGGACGCCGATGGTCAGCCCGCCGATGATCGCCCCGGGCACGGACTCCAGGCCGCCCAGGATGATCGCCGGAAAGGCGCTGATGGCCACGAAGGACAGGCCGACGTTCAGGACCATGACGTTGGCCAGGAAGATGCCGGCCGCGCCGGCGATGACAAACGACAGACCCCAGGTCAGGGCCGAGACCCGCTTGATGTTGACCCCCATCAGGCTGGCCGTCTCCAGGTCGGTGGCCGTGGCCCGCATGCCCAGGCCCAGCCGGCCGAACTTGAAGAAGATGAAGAAGATGATCATCAGCCCGAAGGAGACGATCATCGACCACATGTGGGTATATCGCAGGATGATACCCTTGAACTGCCAGAACTGGTCGGCAAAGGGGGCGGACAGCATCGACCAGACGTCGGGGTGGATTGAGAGGTAGATCCCGATCTCCAGGGGCCGGTTTGGAAAGGGGTTGGGGAAGACATAGTTGTAGGGCCCGAAGACGATCCCGGCCATGCTCCGCAGGAAGATGCTCAGGCCGATGGTCACCATGACCACGGCGAAGATCGGCTCGCCGATCATCGGCCGGATGACCAGCCGCTCGGTGACCACGCCCAGCAGGGCCGAGACGACCACGGTGGCGATAATCGCCGCCAGGAAGGCGATCTCGGGGGTCACGCCCTTGCCCAGGGCCCACTTGGCCACGTAGTAGGCCACAAAGGCGGCGACCATGATCGCCTCGCCCTGGGCGAAGTTGATCACCCCGGTCCCCTTGTAGATCAGGACGAACCCCAGGGCGACCAGGGCGTAGAGACTGCCCACCGCCAGGCCGCTGATGAACAGGTTCAGAAAGTAGAGCAATCGGTCCTCCCCGCTCCGGGTGCGGATGGGCTCAATACAAGGCCTTGATCAGGTCGCCGAACTTCTTCTCGATGGTCGAGCGCCGGACCTTCATCGTGGCCGTCACCTCGTCGTCGTCCTGGTCCAGCTCCTTGGTCAGGATGGCGAATTTCTTGATCTGCTCGACCCGGGCCAGGGTCCCATTGACCCGGTCCACCTCCTGCTGGATCAGGCCGTGGATCGCCTCGTTTTCGGCCAGGGACCTGTAGGTGGTGAAGGCGATGCCCCGCTCCTGGGCCCAGTCGGAGACGTTGTCCAGCTCGAGCTGGATCAGGCAGACCAGGTACTTCCGGCCGTCGCCGATGACGATCGCCTCCTTGACAAAGGGGCTGAACTTGAGCTTGTTCTCGATCTCGGACGGGGCGATGTTCTTGCCGTAGGCGTTGATGATCAGGTCCTTCTTGCGGTCCACGATCCGCAACTGGCCCTCGGGGGAGAACTCGCCCACGTCCCCGGTCCTGAGCCAGCCGTCGTCGGTGAAGGTCGTGGCGCTCTCGGCCTCGCGGCGGTAATAGCCCTTGAAGACCGCCTCGCCCTTGAGCATGATCTCGCCGTCCTCGGCCAGCTTCAGCTCCATGCCGGGGATGGGGTAGCCGACCTGGCCGATCCGGACGTCGTCGGTCGCGGGGATGACGCTCATGCCGGCGCACTCGGTCATGCCGAAGCACTCCCGGACGGGCACGCCGATGGCGTGGTAGAAGCGGAGCAGGTCGTGGGACAGGGGCGCCGCGCCGGAGAAGAAGGTCCGGCCGTTGAGCAGGCCCAGGGAATTGACCAGGGCCCGGAAAAGGAGGACGTGCCCCATGGCCCGCAGCAGCCGCCAGTACCAGGGCACCGGCCGGCCGGTCAGGCGCAGTCCGGCCACCTTGAGTCCGACGGGCATCACCGCCCGGAACACCCAGCGCTTGAAGAACATGGCGTCCTTGATCCGGATGTAGATCGTCGAGTGCATCTTCTCCCAGATGCGGGGCACGGTCAGAAAGGCGCTCGGCGAGATCTCCCGCAGGTCGTCCTGGAGGGTGGCCACCGACTCGGCGAAGTTGATGGTGCAGCCGGCCCACATGGGGAAGATGAGCGAAAAACTGCGCTCGGCAATGTGGCACAGGGGCAGGGCCGAGACCAGGGTGTCCCGGTCGGATAGGGGCATGACCTGGCTCAGGCCGTCGATCATGGCCACCATGTTGCGCTGGGTGATCATCGCCCCCTTGGGGTGGCCGGTGGTCCCCGAGGTGTAAACCATGATCCCCACGTCCTCTGGCCGGGTGGCGTCCACCAACCGGTCGAACTCCTCGGGGTCGGCCCGGTGGCGCCTCTCGCCCAGGCCTTCGACCTGGTCGAAGCTGAGGATCATCGGGTCGGTGTAGTTGCGGAGGCCCTTCATGTCCACGACGATGATCTTCTGCAAGAGGGGCAGGCGGTCCTTGATCTCCAGGATCTTGTCCACCTGCTCCTGGTCGCCGCAGACCACGAAGCTGGTGTCCGAGTTCTCCAGGACGTAGTGGACCTGCTCGGCGACGTTGGTCGGATAGACCCCGACCGAGACCGCCCGGAGGGACTGGGCGGCCAGATCGGCGTAGAGCCACTCGGGGGTGTTGTCCCCCAGGATGGAGATGTTGCCCCGGGAGTCCAGGAACCCCAGCTCCAGGAGCCCCAGGGCGAAATTCCGGACGTGGGCCCAGTAGTCGTTCCAGGAGATCCGCTGCCAGATGCCCAGGTCCTTTTCCCGGAGGGCCACCCGGTCCCCGTAGCGGGCCACGTTGCGCCGGAAAAGCTGGGGGACGGTCCAGTCCCGCTTGGCGGCGTCTAGTCCCATGACTCCTCTTCACCCTCGCCCAGGTAGGCCTCGATCACCGCCGGATCGGCCTGGACCATGGCCGGCGTGCCGTCGGCGATGAGCCGCCCGAAGTCCAGGACGCTGACCTGATCGGCGATGTCCATGACCACCCCCATGTCGTGCTCGACCATGAAGATGGTCACCCCCAGCTCCTCCTTGATGTCCAGGACGAACCGGGCGATGTCCTCGGTCTCCTCGACGTTCATCCCGGCCGCCGGCTCGTCCAGGAGCAGCATCTTGGGGTCGTTGGCCAGGGCCCGGCCCAGCTCGACCCGTTTCTGGATGCCGTAGGGCAGCGAACCCACGGGGGCCTTGCGGACCTTCTCGATCTCCAAAAAGTCGATGATCTCCTCGACCCGGAGGCGGTTGTCGATCTCCTCGTGCAGGGCCCGGCCGTAGAACAGGGCCCCGGAAAGCACCCCGGAGCGCATGTGCCGGTGCCGGCCCAGCAGCAGGTTGTCGATGACGCTCATGTGCTTGAACAGCTCGATGTTCTGGAAGGTCCGGGCGATGCCCAGGCCGGCGATCCGGTGGGGCTTCATCCGGCGCAGGGATTTGCCCTCGAAATAGACCTGGCCCGAGGTGGGGCGGTAGAGGCCGCAGACGACGTTGAACAGCGAGGTCTTGCCCGCCCCGTTGGGTCCGATCAGGGCGTGGATCCGCCCGGGCTCGACCTGGAAACTGACGCCGCTCAGGGCGTTGATGCCCCCGAAACTCAGGCTCAGGTCCTCGATGAGCAGCACGATCCCCCCTCAGGACAGCCAGCGCTTGCGGCGCTTGTAGTGCTTGACGTCGGCGTAACTCTTGCGGCCGGCCTCGTCGGTCATCCCCAGGTAGAATTCCTGGACGTCCTCGTTCTCCTTGAGGGCCCGGCAGGGACCGTCCAGGACGATGCGGCCGTTTTCCATGATGTAGCCGTAGGCGGCAAAGGACAGGGCCAGGCGGGCGTTCTGCTCGACCAGGAGCAGGGCCGTGCCCTGCTCCCGGTTGATCCGGCGGAGGATGGTGAAGATGCTGCGGACCACCAGGGGGGCCAGGCCCAGGGACGGCTCGTCAAGCATGATCAGCCGGGGCCTGGACATCAGGGCCCGGCCCACGGCGACCATCTGCTGCTCGCCCCCGGACAGATACACCGCCCGCTGGGACCGCCGCTCGGCCAGGATGGGGAAGTAGTCGAAGACCAGGTCCAGGTCGGCCCGGACCTGGTTCCGGTCCCGGCGGGCGAAGGCCCCGACCATCAGGTTTTCGAGGACCGACAGGTCGTGAAAGATGCGCCGGCCCTCGGGGACCATGGAGATGCCCCGCCGGACGATCCGGTCCGGGTCCAGGTGGTGGATCGGCTGGCCCTCCCAGGCGATGGTCCCGCCCTCCAGCTCGCCGTTCTGCAGCTTCAGCAGTCCGGCCACGGTCTTGAGGGTGGTCGTCTTGCCGGCCCCGTTGGCCCCCAGCAGGGCGACGATGCCCCCCTCGGGCACCTCGAGTGAGATGCCCTTGAGGACCAGGATGACGTCGTTGTAAACGACCTCGATGTTGTTCACTTCCAGCATCAAAACCCCGTTGGCCGGCGGCGGCCGGCGGCGGCTGGGGCGGCCCTCAGCGCTCGATCATCACCGCCGTGCCCACGCCTCCCCCGGCGCACAGCCCGGCCACGCCCCGGGACAGGTCCTGGCGGGCCAGTTCGTGATACAGGGTGACGATCATCCGGGCCCCGGTGCAGCCCACCGGATGGCCCAGCGAGATACCGGAGCCGTTGACGTTGGTCTTGGCCCGGTCCAGGCCCAGTTCCCGCTCGCAGGCCAGGTAGTAGGAGGCAAAGGCCTCGTTGACCTCGAACAGATCCACCTGGTCCAGGGTCTGGCCGGACCGGTCCAAGACGTCCCGGATGGCCGGGACCGAGGCCAGGCCCACGTAATGGGGGTCCACGGCCTTGGTGCTGACGGCGGCCAGCCGGGCCAGGGTCGGCCGGCCCAGCTCCTTGACCTTGTCCTCCGAGGCCAGGACCACCGCCGCCGCCCCGTCGTTCAGGCTGGAGGCGTTGCCGGCGGTGACCGTGCCGCCCTCCTTGAAGGCCGGCGTCAGCCGGGCCAGGGCCTCGAGGGTCACGTCCGGCCGGGGGTTCTCGTCAATGTCCACGGTCTTGGTCCGGCCCTTGCCCGCCGGGGCCTCGACCGGGACGATCTCCCGCGTGAAACGCCCCTCGGCCACGGCCCGGCCGGCCCGCCGGTGGCTGGCCAGGGCCAGCTCGTCCTGTTCCTCCCGGCTGAACTCGTATTTTTCGGCCAGCCGCTCGGCGGCCAGGCCCATGCCCCCGCCGACCGGATACTCCTGCATGGCCGACCACAACAGGTCAATGGTCCGGGCGTGACGCAGCCGCTGCCCCCAGCGGGCGAAGTCCTGGATGTAGGGGACGTTGCTCATGGACTCGACCCCGCCGGCGACGATGACCTCGGCCACCCCCTGGGCGATGGTCAAGTACCCCAGGATGACGGCCTGCATGGCCGACGAGCAGGCGCAGTTGATGGTGTAGGCCGGCACCTCGTAGGGCAGGCCCAGCAGCAGCGAGGCGATCCGGGCCACGTTCTGCTCCAGGGGGGCGAAGCAGGCGCCCAGGATCACCTGATCGACCTGGTCGTATTCCAGCTTGGCCCGGGCGACGGCCTCGCCGATCACCTTTTGGCTCAGGTCCAAGGGCTTGAGGCCGCGCAGCGAACCGCCGAACACCCCGATCGGTGTCCGGACCGCGCTGACCAGATATACCTGGCGTGACATGACCATGAAACTCCTGGAAGTCGCCCCGGGGCGGCCGGCTCAACCCGGTCCGGGCTCGGGCGGGGAATCCCCCCGGGGCTCGATGCCGTGAAACAACAACTGCCTGAAGGTGCGCACGAAGTCCGGACCGTCCAGAAAATCGCGGCTGCGCTGCCACTGGAGCAGCACCCCGTCGTGAAAGGCGATGATCACGTGGGCCACGGTCAGGGTGTCCAGGTCGGCATCGAACACGCCCTGGCTCTTTCCCGTTTCCACCACCCGGTTCAGGAACCGGGCGTACTTGGCGTACAGCCGTCTCAATTCCGAATCGAATTCGTGGTGGCCGGCCCCCGAGAACTCGGCCGAGACGATGGTCAACAGCAGGCACAGCTCCCGGTTCTGGGCGGCGAACTCGGAGGCGAAGCTGACGAAGCGCTGGAGCTGGTCCCAGGCCGTGCCCGGAGTGCCGGTCACCTCGGCGATGAGTTCGTCCAGGAATCTGGACTCGAATTCCTTGACCAGGGCCAGGAGCAGATCGTTCTTGCCGGTGAAGTGGTTGTAGAGGGCGCCCTTGGTCAGGCCGGTGGCCTCGGCGATGGCCGAGATCGAGGTGCCGTGGAAGCCGTGGCGGACGAACAGGCTGGTGGCCGCCTCGAGGATCCGGGCCACGGTCTGCTGGCTCTGGAGTTTCTTGGTGAGCTGGGGCGCCACCCCATGTCCCCCCTGTCGCCCCTGACCGTAATAGATACTGATCGTTCATAATCAATCAGACGCGAGGCCGGGTGTCAACCTGTTTTTTGGACCTGAGATTTTGTTCGAGATATATATTTGATTTTATAATGTTTTTAGAACAATTGGTCGGAGGGGTTTAAATATAGGCCTGAATGATATAGACGACTTTGGGATACTAAACGATCAGAATCTATCATCCCGGGGCCGGCCCGCCGGAAAAAATCGATCGGGACCGGGCCAAATCAGAAGGCCCCCCGGGGGCATCGGGCGTAAACCCCGGCCCCCAAAAAGACGTTGCGGTCGCCCATGATCACGCCCTTGATGTAGCTGCACTTGGCCTGAAAAAGGCGGCCGCCGATCCGCCGCCAGCGGTAGCCGACCCAGCCCGAGCCGGTATAAAAAACCTGGCCGTTGACCGTCTTTTTGGCGCTCTTGCCCGCCTTGAGGAAATAGACGTAGAACTGCTTGCCCCGGTCGTCCTTGAGATGAAAGACGTTGTGTCCCTCGAGCCGGGGCAGGGTCGGGTTGACCAGGAGGACGGCCTTGGGGGTGAAGACCCAGACGTAGTTGTTTCGGCAGAAGCGGAAGGCGCGGACGACCTTGAGGGCGTCCGGTCCCTCCCGGGTGAGCAGCCGGGCCATCTGCTCCACGGCCCGGCGGGCCTGGCGGCGGGTACACCGGGCCGAGGCCTGTCCCGCGGCCAGGATCAGGGCCAGGGCCGAAAGACCGATGATGACTCGCTTCATGGTCATCCCCTTTCCGAACCGGACCGGCCTTGGTCCGGCCGGCTAGACGATCACGCTCCGATCGATCGAGGCCACGTCGGGGCAGCCGGTCAGGATCATGGCCGAGAGCAGTTCCGACTTTATTTGGGCCAGGTACTTGACCACGCCCTGGCGGCCGCCGCCGATGGCCGCCCAGGCAAAGGGCCGGCCGATCATCACCGCGCTCGCCCCCAGGGCGATCATCTTGATCGCGTCGGCGCCGCTCCGGACGCCGCCGTCGGCCAGGATCAGCCCTTGGCCGCGCACCTTCTCGGCGATCCCGGCCAGCACCTCGGCCGTGCCCGGGGTGTGGTCCAGGACCCGGCCGCCGTGATTGCCCACGGCGATGCTGGCCGCGCCGGCGTCAAAGGCGGCCGCCGCGTCCTCGGGGGTCATGATCCCCTTGAGAATGAACTTCAGGGGATAGCGCTCGATGATCTGTCGCAAAGCCGGGGCCGGGCGGGGGGTGACCGGCCGGCCCATCAGGGACAGGGTGATCAGACCCACGGCGTCGATGTCGATCCCGACCACCCCTGCCCCGGCGGCCTGGGCCCCGTCCAGCTTGCGCAGCAGCTCGTCGTCGGCCCAGGGCTTGATGAACGGGATGCCGGCCCCGTCCAGGTCCGCGATGACCTTGAAGGCGGCCTGGTGGATGTAATCCGGCGCGCCGTCGGCCGTGCCGCCCCGGGTCCCGGCGTCAGCGCAGCCGCCCAGAACGGCCTCGAAGTAGGCTTCCTCGGACAGGGACCCGCCCAGGTTGAACTCGACCCCGCCCATGGGCGCGGCCAGGACCGGCAGGGCCAGTTCGTCACCGAAAAAGTCAACCGTCAGGTCCGGCTCGGTGACGTCGTGTATCAGGCGCATCCTCAGGCGCACCTTGGCCAGGGAATCGACGTTGGCCCAGAAACCGGCCCCGGTGCCGGCCCCGCCCATGCCCGGCACCTCGCCGGCGCAGGCCCGGCCGTCGCACACCGGGCAGACCCGGCAGACGCCCTTCATCAGTTCCCGGGCCCGTTTCCTGATCTCGTCCATGTTCGACCTCGTGAAAAGGATAGCGGCGTCCGCGAATACTATCAAAAACGACCTGAGGCGACAACGACTATCCAGACCCCAGGAAAGGCAAAAAGGTCACATTCCAACAATCTGGTTTCCTTGGCTCTGCCGATGAGGGTATAATATTATAATCTGGCAAATGGTTTTTGGTCGGCGCCACCCCTGACCGAGGGAGGTCGTATGACTCGACAGACGTTTCGCCAAAGGACGGCCGCCTGCCTGGCCGGGACCTACGCGGCCTTTTTACTGGTTCAGCCCGTCATGGCCGCCGGCGGGGCGAACGGACCCGTGGCCAAGGCGACCGAACTGACGGGACGGGTGAGTGTGACCCGGCCGGCCCTCCATCGGACGATGCCGGTCTCCCTGGAATTGCCCATCTTTCTCAAGGACGTGGTGACCACCCAGGCGTCCTCGCGGGTCAAGCTGCTCTTCGTGGACAACTCCCAGCTCAGCGTCGCCCCCGAGACCCGGCTGGTCATTGAAAAATACCTGTTCGACGCCGATAAAAAGGTCCAGCGCGGTCTGGTCCGCCTGACCGCCGGGGCGGTCAAGCTGGCCACGTCGCAGTTGATGGGGCTCAAGGACCGGCGGTTTCAGATCAAGACCGTGACGGCCACCGTCGGCCTCCGGGGCACCGAGGTGGTCGTCATCGCCGGAAGGGGCCGGCCCCCGGCCGGCCTGGGGACGCCGCCGACCCGGCGCTCGCACTGGACGGGCCCGATCCGCCTGGCCTACGCCGGGCCCCTCGGGACGCTGGGACCGATCCACGTCGTCCAGGCCAACGAGCCGTGGACCTTCATCTACAACGCCAGCCTGACCGCGGCCCTGGTTTACGTCATGTTGAACTCGAATCCGGGCCAAGTGGTCGTCCTGCCGCCCGGGTTCTGCGTCTGGGTCTTTGCCGGTTTCATCAGCCTGATGAGCCGCCTCACCCCGGGGCAGATAGCCCAACTGGGGATACTGTTCAACCTGGCCTTCGGCTTTCAGCTGTACCAGATCTTGAACCGATTCGGACAGTCGGGCCTCCCGGGGTCGTATCTCACCGGGCCCGGGGGCATTTCTTCCCCGAGCGGGTCCCATTCCAGCGGGGGGCAGATCAGAAAAGGCCCCTGATCCGCGCTATTCATGATGTTTCCGGGCCGGGGGACCCTGGGGCGGCATCGCTATTCAGGGGCGGCGGTCAGCTGGCTTTCCAGGATTTCGGTCAGCTTGGCCTCGTCCCAGCCGGTGTACTTCTGGTGGCGATTGACGATGAAGGTCGGGTAGCGGCGGAAGCGGTACCAGACCGCCTTGACAAGGCCCATCAGGGAATAGGCGTCGATGATCCGGATCAGGATCCGGTCCTGATAGGTGGAACTCAGTTTCCTGACCCAGTCGGACAGACGCAGGTATTCCTCCCGGACGTCCTCGGGGTATTCGTTCATCTGGCTCTCGAAGGCCTGAGTGCGCCACTCCTCCTGGTGGCGTAGCATGGACAGGTGTCAGCAGGAGGAGACGATGGTCAGGGTTCGGGCGACCACTTCCAGGTAGAGGGTCCTTTTCTCTTTAGGCTCGAACATGCTTTCTCCTCTTGGGGACGTTTTGCCTCAGAACTCGGCCCGGGCCAGGTGGAAGTTCAGGATGGCCTCGAGGCGGCGTTCGTCCCAGCCGGTGTATTTCTGACGGCCGTTGACGATAAAGGTCGGGTAGCGGCGGAACCGGTGCCGGACGCACTTGTACAGACCCAGGGGCGTGTGGGCGTCGATGATCTTGATCAGGATGTTCTGGCCGTAAGCGTCACACAACTGCCGGATCCAGTCGGACAGGCGGAGGTACTCCTCCTTGATCGCTTCCGGATACTGATTGACTTGGTCGTCGGCGTCCCGGCCGCTGGCCACGTCGCTGAGCAGAAACTCGAGGGGGCTGGTGGACCCGCTGATGGTCAGGACCCGGGTGACCACCTCCACGTACAGGGGGGGACGTCCGTAAAGCTCGGGGCGGCCGGTCATGGCTTCGGCTCCGTGGCGTTGGTTGACTTAAATATAACCCAACCCGCCGCCTCCGCCAACCCCGGGCCGGCGGGCCCGGCCAAAAAAAGGCGCCGGGGCCCGTCGCCCCGACGCCGCCAATGCCAAAGATCGTACCGCCCGACTTGGCCCCGGGGGCCGGGGCGGGCGGCCGATCAACCCTTGAACAGTTCCCCGGTGACCCGCTTGACCATGTCCAGGCCGCGGACCTCCTGCTCGAAGAGAGGAATGGTCCCGCAGAAGTGTTCGAAGCTCTGCTCGACCTCACCGAGGTAGGATTGCTGCATGGCCACGCGGTTCTTGACGAACTGGTCGGTGTCCTCGGTGACCTGATCGGCCTGGATCTGCTCGTTGACGATCACCCCGCCGATGGGGATCCCGAAGTCGTGGAACCAGCCGATGAACCTCTTGATTACGGCGATAGGTAATGACTCCAGCAGAGTCACAAAAAAGAAGGCCGTCTTGGAGTCGTCGGTCAACAGACCGCGCATGTGCTCGATCCGGTCCCGGAAGGTGACCAGGTAGTCCAGCAGGGGGTCTTCCTCGGTCTCGACCTTCTTGCGGCGGAAGGAGAGCGACAGCCGCATGGACCGGGCCTCGTCCCGGCTCTTCATCATCTTGTCCACCCACAGGGTATAGACCTTGCTCATGCCCAGCAGGCGCCGAGCGTTGGCCGTGGGCGCGGTGTCGAAGACGTACATGTCGTAATTGTCGTCGATCATCAGGTTGATCATGTTCTCGAACATGGCCGATTCTTCGAAGGCCGGGTTCATGGTCGCCGTCTCGACAAAGGCGTCGGACTTGATCGGGATGTCGGCGAACTTGAGGAACCAGCCGATCTTGTTGCGGATGTCCTGTTTGCTGCGCTCGATGGTCTCCCGGGTGTCGATCTCCAGGACGTCCAGGTTGTCCACCCCGACGTTGGTCGGCTTGCCGAAGACGTTCTGGTTGAACAGGTTGGACAGGGAATGGACCGGGTTGGTCGAGGCCAACAGCGTCTTGCGGCCCTGCTGGGCCAGCCAGACGGCCACCGCCGCCGCGACCACCGTCTTGCCCACGCCGCCCTTGCCGCCGAAGTAGATGTAACGCAGGTTTTCGTGATCCCTGAAGAACTCGCTTAGGGTGAAATTCATGACAGTTTCTCCTCGAACATCACCTCGGCCAGGCGCCGGATGTTGTCCATGCCCTTGATCTCGGAGTCGAACTCGGGGACGTTGGCCAGGACTTTACCGGAGAATTTTTTCTGGATGTCGTCGATGCAGGCCCGCTGCATGTCGATCCGGTTGCGCAGGTAGTCGGGGATGGTGCAGGTCAGCAGCTCCCGGTCAATGACCCGGTTGACCACGTAACCGGAGAGGGGCACCCGGTGGCTGGCGAACAGCTCGGCCGCCTTGAGGGTGTCGTTGATGATCATCTCCTCGGGGGTCAGCACGAAGAAAAAGGCGGTCTTATTGGCGTCGGTCAGGATCTGTGACGAGGTCGAGATCCGGTTCTTGATGAAGACCAGCTCGTTGTAGATCTCGTCCTGCTCGTTCACTTCCTCGCGCTGCATGGTGGCGATGGCCTTGTCGTAATCGCGCATCTGCTCGCGCAGGGATGTGATCTGCTGGAGCCAGGCGTCGTAGATGTCGCCCATGGACAGGTAGTACAGGGCGTGTCCCAGGGGGACCAGGTCGTAGATGTAATAGTCGAACTCGCCGGCGACGACGATGTCCACCACGGCGTCGAAGATGGCCGATTCCTCCATGGCCGGTTCGGCCGAGGCGGCCTGGATGTAGGACTCGATCTCGTCGGGGATGTGCTTCATCCCGTACATGTCCATGATCTTCGCCCGGATCTGGTCCTGGTAGTCGGAGATGCGCTTGTCGGCGTCGATCTCGCAGGCCCAGAGGTTGTCCATGATCTTGACGTTGCCCTGGCCGAAGATGTCGCGCTCGAAGATGTCGCTTAGTGAGGCCTGGGGATCGACCGAGAAGACCAGGACCCGCTTGCCGTTCTTGGCCAGCCAGTATGAGGTGGCGGCCGAGAAGGTGGTCTTGCCTAAGCCCCCCTTGCCGCCGTACATGATGTACTTGCGTTCCGGGTGTTCACTGAATACTTGGGCCAGTCCCATTTTATTCCTCCGCCGGGCCGGGGCGCCCGGATCAATACATGGAGTCCACGAAGTCCTTTTCCCTGAGCATGCGCCGCTTCCAGGTGGTGATCTGGGGCACGGCGTAGGGCAGCAATCTCAGGGAATAGTACGGCGGCAGGATGGGCAGGCCCAGCATATCGCCCATGGTGATCAGGATGAACAGGTGCTCCATGGAGGACCTGGTCTTGAGGGCGTGGCGGGCCATGCCGTGGGTGGCCATCCCGTAAGTGAAGTCCTGGAAGAAGCCGATCAACCCGCCTCTTTTTTTTCTCTCTCTCTTTGCAAGCTTTTCGTCTGCCATGTTTTTTCCTCAGTCGCCTTCTATATGGTCGAAGAAGTCCCTCTCCCGGAGATAGCGCCGTCTCGCCCCGAACAGGCCGGGGGCGAAAAAGGGCAGCAGCCTCAGGGAGTAGTAATTGACCATGATCGGCAACCCGAAAAAGGGTCCGAACATGACCAGGTGCAGACCGTCGGCCACGGCCTGTCTCCGGCGCTGCACGGGAGCGGTCAGGGAGCCGATGAAAATAGCCTTCAGCAGGTCCCGAAAACCCCTTTTCGGCCCGGTTCGGTGCGATCGCTCCATGGCCTTTCTCCGGGAAGTCCAGTCAACGTCCAGTCCGGTCCTCTGACCGGCCGGCCGCCGGTCTTGCAGTAAGATCACACGCGAACGCCTTTGTCAATCATTTCCCGGTTCAGGGCAGCCAGGAATCGCCCTTGGCCGCCGAAAATCACCGAATAAGACCTGTCGCGGCCCCAGAGAAGCGGCGACCCGGCCCGGCCAGGGGCCGGGCCGGGTCGCCGGGGTTGTCGTAATCAGTCGAAGAGGCGCCCGCGCCGGGCCCGATCTTAGGCCGGGGCTCCGACCGGCGCGGCCTCGGCCTTGGCCGCCTTGAACCGACCGTAGGCCTTGATCCCGTCGTAGGCCAGGATCAGGGCGGCGATGATCAGGACCACGGACAGGGCCGCGGCGAACAGGTTACCGAACACCGTCCCGCCGCTGGCCGCCTTGGCCGCCTTGGCCATCTGGGCGGCGAAGGGATTGCCGAACACGCCGCCGGTCAGCGCGCCCGCGCCGTCGGACATGGCCTTGACCGCCGCGTAGCCACTCGAGGCGGCGAACACGCCCAGGATCAGCCGGTAGGCGCTGTAGGCCAGGGCGCAGATGGTGGTGATGTACATGAAGATGAACGGGATGCCGCTCATGGCCGTGCCCTTCTTCTCCCGGGCCAGCCAGAGGGTGATCAGCAGCAGGGCCAGACCGGCCATCAGCTGGTTGGCGCCGCCGAACAGCACCCAGATGTACCTGAACGATCCGGTCGAGACCAGAATGAAGGTCAGAACCAGGGCGACGAGGGTGGCGATGTGGCCGTTCTTGGCGATGGGAAGGGCCTCGCCCAGCAGCTCGGAGGTGGCGATCTTCATGAACCGGAAGACCAGGTTGACGATGGTCAGGGCCAGGATGATGATCATGCACAGGCCGAAGACCCAGCCCGTGGAGGCCATGTACGAGCCCGGACCGCCGCCGAACACGGTGGTGATGGCCCCGGCAATGCCCTTGCCGAAGAAGATGGCCGGGTTGCCCAGTCCCATCTTGTAGGCGCCCAGGCTGGTGAAGGCGGTGGCGCACAGGATCACGGCGATGATCGAGATGGTGAACTCGCTGAACATCGCCCCGGCGGCCACCGGCCGGGCGTCTTTCTCGCTCTCGAGCTGGCGCGAGGTCCCGGTGGAGGACACCAGGGAGTGCCAGCCCGAGATGGCCCCGCAGGCGATGGTCACGAACATCATCGGCCACAGCGGCCAACTCTTCGGTCCGAAGAAGGAGATGAAGGCCGGCATGGTCATCGTCTGGCCGCCCACGCCGCCGATGAAGATGCCGATGATGCCGATGATGATCCCGAAGTAAACGACGTAAACCGAAGAGTAGTTAAAGGGCTGAATAAATCGCCACACGGGCAGGATCGAGGAGAAATAGCCGAAGACCAGGACCGCGATCAGGAACCAGCCCATCTCGCTGAACCAGGTCCCCTTGACCGCGATGAAGTCCAGGTTGATGGGAACCCACTTGGCCACGGCGATGGCCCCGAAGATCAGGACGATGGCGATGCCCGTGGTCAGCAGGATGTCCACCTTGGACCGGTAAATCAACTGACCGACCAGCAGGGCCACGCCGACGATGACCAGCATCGGGAAGGCCACCCAGGAGACCTTGCTCAACACCGAGGCGATGACGTTGCCAAAGGCGGCGGCGATGAGAAGGAGATAGAAGTAAACAAAGGTCAGCAGGATCTTGCGGGCCCGGGGCGAGATCAGGTTGTGGCTCAGGGCCCCGAAGGTCGCCCCGTCCGAGCGCATGGAGATCATGGCGCTCGAGTAGTCATGGACCCAGCCGATGAACAGAACTCCCAAACCCAGCCACAACAGGGCCGGGACCCAACCCCATTGGAGGGCGATGATCGGACCGATGATCGGGGCCGCTCCGGCGATCGAGTTCAACTGGAATCCGAACAGAACGTTCCTGTTGGCCGGCATGAAGTCCACCCCGTCCATATACATCTTGGCCGGGGTGGCCCGTTTGGGATCGGTCTTGAAGACGTTCCGATCGGCCCACCTCGCGTACCCCCAGTACCCGACCAGAACAATGACCGCCCAAAACAAGAGGACAAACAGGGAATTCATCACCTATCCTCCTTGGTGTGAGTGGTTACCCTATGTTCCTTCCCCCCCCTCGAGGGGTTTGATCACTTGGAGATTGGTTCAGGGTCAACCATATGCACCGGCACTGATGCTCGATCATGCTTGATCGCAAACGGTCCGCAAACCGTGGCAAGACAAAGGACAGGCGTTTTCAAATGCTATAGTGATCGGCCATATTTGTCAATACCGTTTGGCAGTTCCCGCTCGGCGTGACAGGGGCCGTTTCCGCAGGAAGGTCGAATTCCGGGAAACGCCCCAACAATGGGATCATGTCCCGGGAATTTCTGGCGAGGCGGTCATGACCGGAGACAATTGTTTCAACATCCGACCCGCGACAAAGGGGCCGTCCCTCGGCTTCCGGGGGTCGCCGGCGGGCGGGGGCCGGTCAAAAAACGGCCGCGGCGGGAGGTAGCCCCCCGGCGCGGCCGGCCGGTTCGATTGAATTCAGGGGCGCGCCTGACTAGCGCCAGACCCACCGGACGCAGTGGCGGTATCTCCGCCAGGCCACGCACCGACGACCAACTCCCGCCCACCGGAGGCAGCGACCCCGGGTCCATCTCCGGACCCACCGGGCGCAGCGGCGGCCATGGCCGCCGACCCACCGCAGGCACCGACCCCGATACCAGTGGCCGGCGTAACGGACGCAGATGCGCCGGCCGGCCCTGATCCGCCAGCTGACACAGCGCCGTCGATAACGTCTCTGCCAACGGACGCACCGCCGCGGGCCGGCCGGGATCCAGCGGACACACACCCGCCGGTAGCGACGCTGCCAGCGGACGCAACGCCGCCTGGCATAACGCCAGCGCACACAACGGCGGTAGTACCGCCAGCGGACGCAGACCCGACGCCGGGCCAGCATCAGGTTAGCCCCGGGGGAGACCGTCCGGGCCGCATTCGCCCCGGGCGCGATCACTGTCGAGCCGGCACCCACCGGGGCGCTGATGGCCCCCGGAACCCACAGCAGGACCGCGGCCACGGCGGCAAGCGAAGATACCACCAGCACTTTTTTCATTGGGCTTCCCTCCTCTGATGGAAAAAGTGGATGATGCGCCTGGAATCGTGAGTCCGGCCGCCTCCCATGGCCCCGAACAAAACTGGCTTCCACCAAGCGCTTGGTCGGTGTATGCCGGCCTGAGACGATGCCCGGCGAAACCGACTGCTCTTTTCATTGTATCTAACCGAGGCTGGGGATCAAGCTTTTCTCTATTAATATAATCGTATTACATACCGTTTGGTTAAATATTATATACATTCGATAGGTTAAGACCAGGAAAGACGACCCCCCGGGAGGGGCCCTCGGGCCGGCCGGGTCGAGTCCGATCCGGACCCAACCGGCAAAAACTCAGGCCAAGGCGGACAGGAAGTCCTGGAGGGCGGCGTTGACCCGGTCGGGCTGCTCCACGGTGCAGATGTGGCCCGCCTCGGGGATGATCACCAGCTTCGCCCCGGGGATTTTTTGGGCCATCCGGCGGGCCTTGTCCGGAATGGTGGCCTGGTCCTGCTGGCCGACCACGACCAGGGTCGGCGTCTTGATCCGGTCTATTTCGTCATAAACGCCCGCCCGGGAAAAGATGGCCTGGCCGAACTTGACCATGGCCTGGCGGTCCTGGCCCTTGATCACGGACTTGTAAAAGGCGACCGTATCCCGCCGGGCCGGGTCCTTCAGAAATTTCCTGGTAAAGAAGATGGGCATGACCCGGCCGATCACCGGCCACCAGCCCAGGAGTCGGACGACCCGCATCAGGAGCCGGTACTGGCCCAGGTTTTCCTCGGGCTCGGGATCGGCCGAGGTGTCCATCAGGACCAGCTTGTTCAGAAGCTCGGGGCGCCTCAGGGCCAGTCTGAGGCCGACGAACCCGCCGGTGGACAGGCCGACGAAATGGCAGGGGGCGGCGTGGGCGGCCTCGATGAAGGCCACGGCGTCCTGGTACAAATTCTCCACGTCGTAGCCGGCCTCGGTGGCCTGGCTGCGGCCGTGTCCCCGGTGGTCAAAGGCCAGGCAGCGGTACCTTGCTTTGAAAAACTCGATCTGGGGTGAAAAATGCCGGCTGTCGAGGAGGTAGCTGTGGGAGAACACGATCGTCTCCGGGCCGGAGCCGGCCTCGTCGTAGTGGAGGCTGGCGCCGTTGACGGTAATCTCGGGCATGTCTTCGCTCCTGGGCAGGGGTTGGCCGGGCCTGATTCGGGACCCGGGTCAATTTATCATGAATCGGACGGCCTGAAAACCGGGCCGGCGGCCCCTGGGGGCGTGTTTTCATTTTCTGGAATCCGGAGGCCGGGTCAGGGTCGCTGGTCACGGTCCGACGGGTCGCCGTGACTCCGTTTGTCCCTTTTCTCCTCTGATGGCGGAAAAATATTGAACGTCATATTGAAACGTTATCCCAGGCACGTCTCTCCGGGTGACGATCCGGACCCTTGAGATCCCGGTTTGGCCCGGCCCTTGCCTCACTTGGGGGGCGGACCCGAACTCGAGGATCAATCATGTTCCGTCAAATCTTTCCCAGGCACGGCCGTCCGGTCCATGGCGACGCGGCGATCCTTCGGGCGCCGAGTCAGGTGCCGCCGGCCCAATACGACTGCCAAAGGTGTTCCCTGCCCCAGGTCCGGCGGTCCGCGGTCAACGAATCGCCCTATGACCGCTCCTGCGTGGACCTGATGATGTCCATCATCGAGGGCAAGGCCCTGTGAGCCCCGGCCCTGATTGTTCCGCCGCCGGTCTCACCGGTCGTCTGCGAATGACTCCAGGAGCCGTTCGTTGGCCGCACTCAGCCGGTCGGACAGCACCCGCCACAGATTCCGCATGAACCTCACGTAAACCGGCGCCCGGCTTCTCTGGAGTTTTTCCAGCAAGGTATCGCTCAAGACCAATACCTGGCCGTCGGTCAGGGCCATCACGTCGGCCCGGCGCGGCAGCCCGAAAAAACCCGACTCGCCGAAGACCTCGCCCGGTCCCAGCAGGCCGAGGCTGATCACCCGGTCCCCGCTGGTCAACTGGGTCTCGAACAGGCCCTCCAGGGCCACGAACAGTTCGCTGTCCAGCCGCCCCTGCCGGGTGATCCGGTCCCCGGCCCTGACGTCCAGGAGGGCCGCCTTGCGGATCAGGGACCGGACCTCGTCCGGGGACAACCCCTCGAACACGGACCGGCCCGCCGCGGCGAACATTTTCCGGGAAATCCCGGCCCACAGTTCGTCCTCGTCCCGGGCCCAGGTAATGACCGTCCCGGCCAGGCGGGGGAACCGTTTGGTGAGGAGGTCCCGGGCGGGCGGTTCCAGGGTCAATCCAACGGCCAGGCGGTGCAGGGGGGAGCCGACCCGCCGCAGGTGTTCCCGGTCGGTCAGGAGCAGGATCATCGGGATCAGGTAGGTCCCGCCCCGGGAGAGATTGAAGCCGTCGGTGTAGCGGCGAAATCCCAGTTGCTCGTACAGGGCCACCAGGGCCGGGGTGCAGAACATCAGGGCGTAGAGCCGGCCGGCCTCGAGCTGGGCCCGATAGACGTGGCCCAGGAGCGTGGCCAGGACCAGGGACCGGCGCACGTCGGGCCGGAGCACCAGCCGGGAGCCGACGGTGATGGTCCGGGGATCGAGGTCGGCCAGGCGGTCCAGCCCCAGGGCGCCGTGCCACCACTCGGGCACGGCCGCCTCATCCAGGGGCGTTTCCGTGAAGGCGGCGCAGATCTTTTCCAGAGGGTCCAGGGCGACATAGTGCCGGGAACAGTCGTCGTGGGGCTGATGGATGACCTTTTGGCGGTGATCCGCGCCTGGCGGATCGGTCTTGCCCAATTCCTCGACGTAACAGCGGTAGCGGAGGGCATAGACCTCTTCCCGCTCGGGCCCGGCGGCTATCCGGATCTGATAGCGGTCCATACTCCTCTCTTGCCCGAAGACGGGCGGCCGTTGGCAGCGGCTATACATCCCCTTTAGACTCGGTTACAATTTACCGATAAATGAGTCAAGCACAATGACGGAAAAGGCGAAAATACTCCTGGTTGACGCCCAACCCGGGGCGGACGGGATTTTCCATAAGATCCTGGGCGGCCGGGGTCGGGTGGTCGTGGCCGAGGACGAGGGCCAGGCCCGGGACCGCCTGGCCGACCGGCGATTCGAGATGATCGTCATCGACGTCGGGACGCCGGGGCTCGACGCCCCGCGGCTGCTCCGGACGGTCAAGGACCTGGATCCGCGCCTGGTCCGGATCATCGTCTCGGACGGGTCCAGTACAAAAAACGTCATGGCGGCCGTCAAGCTGGCCCACCAGGCCCTGGTCAAGCCGTACGATCCGGTCGAGATGAATGCCGTCTTGAAACGGTCGGCCACGATTCACGACCTGTTGGCCGAAGGCCAACTGGCCGACCTGGTGGCCGGCATCGAGACCCTGCCCAGCCTGCCGGCCCAGTACCTCCGGCTCATGGACGAGATCAACTCCCGCAGTTCGTCCCTGGAGCGGGTCGGTCAGATCGTCGCCGAGGACATCGGCATGACCGCCACCGTGCTCAAGCTGGTCAACTCGTCGTTCTTCAGCCTGCGCCGCCAGGTGACCAGCCTGGACCAGGCCGTGGCCCTGCTGGGCCTGGACGTCATCTCGGCCCTGACCATCACCCAGCATCTCTTCTCCTCGTTCGATCAAAGGCGGCTGCCCGGCTTTTCCTTTGACGGCCTGTGGCGGCACAGCCTGGTCACCGGCGGCTTTGCCCGCAAGGTCGCCCAGCAGGCCAGCGGGGACAAGGCCGCCGCGGACCGGGCCTTTGTGGCCGGGCTGCTCCACGACACGGGCAAACTGGTGCTGGGCTCGACCGTCAACGACCGGTATCGCCAGGTCCTGGGGATCATGACCCGGGACAACCGGCTCCTCTGGCAGGTCGAGCGCGAGGTCCTGGGTACGACCCACGCCGAGGTGGGGGCCTATCTGATCGGGCTGTGGGGACTGGACGAGGCCGTGGTCGAGGCCCTGGCCTATCACCACCGGCCCAGCGACTGCCGGCACCAGGATTTCAGTCCTTTGGCCGCGGTGCACGTGGCCAACGTCCTCGAGCACGAGCTGTGCGTCATCCACGAGGACCACGCCCGGCCCGAACTGGACCCCGCCTACCTGACCCGGACCAGCCTCCAGGACAAGGTCGAACGCTGGCGCAACCTGTATCGCCAGGTGGCCGCCAGCCACGACGCGGACTGACGACGCCCCGGGAAATATTTCATAACGGTTCTCTCAGTCACAAACCGCGATTGGGGTTCAGATCGTCATTTTCGGATCATCGATCGGATATAGCGCCTCCAGAACGCGCCTCAGACGACCGATCAGCTCCCGGACGTCGTCCTCGGTCGTCGGCCGGCCCCAGGAGAAGCGGATCGTGCCCCGGGCGAACTCGGGCGGGACGTTCATCGCCTCCAGGACGTGGGACACGGCCGTGACGTCGCCGTGACAGGCCGCGCCGGCCGAGGCCCCGACGTCAAGGCCGACCAGGCCGGACAAAATGTCCCCGGCCGCCAGACCCTCAAAGCCGACGCTCATGGTGTTGGGCAGGCGGGGGGCCTGGTCAGAATGTAACCGTAAAGAAATTTTCAGGTCCCGGAGGCCCTCGACGAAGACTCGGCCCAGGTCTTGCTGACGTTCGGCCTCGTTAGATAAATCGTCGACGGCCAGGGCGCAGGCCTCGCCCAGGCCGACCAGGTAGGGCACGTTTTCCGTGCCCGAGCGCAGGCCCCGCTCGTGGCCGCCGCCATGCAGCAGCGGCATCAGGGCCGCCCCTTGGCGGACGAACAAGGCCCCCACCCCCTTGGGGGCGTACAGCTTGTGCCCGGCCACGCTCAGAAAATCCACGCCCAGTTCGGCCACGTTGACCGGTATCTTGCCGACCGCCTGGGCGGCGTCGGTGTGGACCGGCACGCCGCGCTGGCGGGCCCGGGCGGCGATCTCGGCCACCGGCTGAATGGCCCCGGTCTCGTTGTTGGCCAGCATGACCGAGATGAGCCGGGTTTGGTCCGTGACCGCGGACATGACCGCCCCGGGCGAGACCAGGCCCTGGGCGTCCACCGGCACCCGGGTCACCCGGACGCCACGTTGGGCGAGCACGGCCGCCGGTTCCAGTATGGCCGGGTGCTCCACGGCCGTGGTCACCAGGTGCCCGCCGTTGTCCTCGAAGGAGCCGAACAGGACGGTGTTGTTGCTCTCGGTGGCGCAGGAGGTGAAGTAGATCTCCTCGGGCGAGGCGCCCAGGAGCGAGGCCACCCGGTCGCGGGCCCGGTCCACGGCCCGGGCGGCGGTCAGTCCCCAGATGTGCCCCGAGCCGGGATTGCCGAAATGCTCGGTCAAGAAGGGCCGCATGGCCTCGAAGACCCGGGGCAGGATCGGCGTGGTGGCGTTGTAGTCGAAGTATAGCCCTCTCATGGTCGTCTCCTGAAGGCGGCGGAGTCCATCATAACCCGGGTCGCCCCGGCGACCAAGGGTCTTCGGACGGTACGGGGCCGGATCAGCCGGACACGAAGAAGGGACTGGCCAGAAAGCGGAGGAACGAGGAGACGATCTCCCGCGAGAAGTGATGGGGCGTCCCGGCCTTGATCTCGGAGCCGGCCTCGAAGGGGGGCATGGCCGGGCGATGGGGGCGGTCCGAGGTCATGGCGTCGTAGGCGTCGATGACCTTGATGATCTTGGCCCCCGGCGAAGTCTGATCGGCCGTCCGGCCGTCCGGGTAGCCCGACCCGTCGGCGTTCTCGTGGTGATGGCGGACGATCATCAGCACGTCGTAGGGCACGGCGCCGATGGGCTTGAGCAGATCGTAGCCCAGGACCGGGTGTTTCCTCATGGCCGCCTTTTCGACGCGGGACAGGGTTCCGGCCTTGTCCCTGACCGCGATTGGCAGGCGGGCCATGCCCACGTCGAACAGCAGACCGCCCATGCCCAGGGACCGGATCTGGCCCTCGGGCAGGTTCATGAACCGGCCGTAAGACATGGCCAGCATGGACACGTTCACGGCGTGGGTGTACATCGAGTAATCCCGGCGCAGGACGTCGGAAATCTTGGTCAGGACCTGGCTGTCCCGGATGGCCATGTCCACGTGCTGGCGGGTGTTCTGGGCGACCTCGCTCAGGGCCTTGGCCGACAATTCGGGGCCGAAAAGCAACTGGATGTTGAACGAGGCCATTTCCTGAAGGAACATGGCCTTTTTCCGGCGCGTGGTCTGGGAGTCGTCCAGGATCGCCCGGCTGTGCTCGCCGAAGTACTGGTTCAGGGCCGTCCGCTCCTCGAGGGGCACGTACACCTTGTCCTGGCCGGCGTTCACCAGGTTGTCCCGCCACCGGGCCTGAAACTCATCCCCCTTCTGGGCGGCCGGAACCATTTCCGTCTGCCTCTTGGTGGGGTCGTATCGGGCCAGAAACAGATCGGCCGGCACCGGATGACCCGGCACCAGGACGTGGAGGGACAGGGGGGCCATGCCCAGCTGGGCCGGGTCAAAGGTCACCCCCCCGGCCACCCGTTTCAGGCGTGCCTCGAGAATGCTGGGCGAGAGGTCATGTTTGGCGTCGGCCATGCTCGTCCCGGGTCCGGTCAAGAACATCCGCTCCAATCATTCGCCATTTTTTATATACCAATTGGTGCCCCAGGGCGAGTCATTATTGTTGCTAAGGGATTAAACTCCCCGGCGGCAGGGGGTTTTGCCTAGACCAAACCTTGCATATTTGTCTGGAGAGTGACATTCTAAGTCATATCACAACCGTGGATTTTGGGGAGTAACCGGATGGGTCTTCGCACCAAGATCATGCTGGCCGTCATGCCGTTGATCGCGGTCGGCCTGATCGTGATCAACATCGCCAATCACATCAACGCCGCGAACCGGATCGAATACGAGCAGACAACGCGGCTGGGACTGGTCCGGTCGTTTTTCCTGACCGAACTCCAGACCCGGTCCCAGCAGGCCCTGTCCCTGGCCACCGTGGTGGCCGGCATGAAGGAATCGGGCCAGCTGGTGAGCGCCAAAAAACGCGACGATCTGGCCCAGCGGCTCCTGCCGGTGTACCAGCGTCTGAAGAAGCAGTTCGGGGCGAACATCTTTCAGTTCCACCTGCCGCCGGCCCGGTCGTTCCTGCGGCTGCACATGCCGAAAAAATTCGGCGACGACCTGTCCTCGTTCCGGTTCACCGTGCTCAAGGTCAACCGGGAGGGCGTTCCGGTCAGCGGTATCGAGATCGGCCGGGCCGGTCCGTCGATCCGGGGGGTGACCCCGGTCAAATACAACGGCCACCAGGTCGGCTCGGTCGAGATCGGCTTCTCGTTCATCAGCCTGATCAAGGGCCTGGCGACCCACACCGGCTCGGTGGTGGGGGTGTACCTGAACAAGGACCTGGTCCAGCGCATCGCCTGGCGACTCAAGGGCAAGCGGGCCGTGGGCAAATTCCTGGAGATCGCCACCACCGCCCCGCGGGTGACCGCCGGGGCCGTCTCGCCGGCCTTTGTCGCCCGGGCCTCCCGGAAGGCCGCCACGGACACGGTCGGGGTCGGGGATCACACCTATTTCGTGGGCGCCTATCCCCTCAAGGACTTCTCCGGCAAGCGGGTGGGGGTGATCAGCTTCATGTTCGATCAGACCGAGGCCTGGTCGGGCCTCGGGGGACAGACCTGGTTGATGGCGGTGCTGAGCCTGGTGGGCTTTATCCTCCTGGGCGGACTGCTGTGGTGGTCCCTGACGCTCATGACCCGGAGCCTGGAACGGTTCGTGACCGTGATCCGCCGGGTGGCCGACGGGGACCTGTCCGCCCGGCTGCCCACTGACCGGAGCGATGAGGTGGGTCAGATGGCCGTGGCCCTTCAGGACATGCTCAGCGGGATCATCGGCGAGGGCCAGTCGATCAAGAGCGGTATCGCCGTCCCCTTCTGGACCGCCAACCGCGACCTCAAGCTGACCTTTGTCAACGAGGCCTTCACCCCGGTGATCGAGGCCCTGACCAAGCGGTCCCTGGCCGAGGTCGTGGGCCAGATGACCGTCCGGGAGGTGATGGGCAAGCAGACCCACGAGATGGCCGAGGCCAGCCTGGCCTCGGGCCAGCAGCAGACCTTCGAGGTGGGCCTCAAGTTCGGCGGCCGCCAGCTGGTTATCCTGGGGACCACCACCCCGCTGAAGGACCTGGACGGCACCACCATCGGGGTGATGGGCCTGGGCGTGGACATCACCGAGCAGAAAAACCAACAGGCCCGGATCGCCGACCAGCAGCAGGACCTGATCCAGGTGGCCCAGGAGGTCTCCGGCCTGGCCGAGCAACTGGCCGCGGCCGCCACCCAGATCAGCGCCACCACCGAGGAGATGTCCTCGGCCAGCGATGAGCAGAGCGCCCAGAGCGACGCCGTGGCCACCACCACCGAACAGATGAGCGCCACCGTACGCGAGGCGGCCCACAACGCCGCCCAGGGGGCCGAACAGGCCCGCGACGCCGGCCGGATCGCCCAGGAGGGCGGCTCGGTGGTCGAACAGACCGTCGAGTACATCGGCCGCATCAGCCAGGACGTGACCGAGGTCGGCCAGACCGTGTCCCAACTGGCCCAGAAGGGCGAGGAGATCGACCGGGTGGTGGCCGTCATCGAGGACATCGCCGACCAGACCAACCTCCTGGCCCTGAACGCGGCCATCGAGGCCGCCCGGGCCGGCGAGGCCGGCCGCGGCTTCGCCGTGGTCGCCGACGAGGTCCGCAAGCTGGCCGAAAAGACCATGACCGCCACCCGCGAGGTGGCCGAGACCGTCCAGGCCATTCAGACCGCCACCGGCCAGACCGTCGAGCGGATGACCCAGACCCAGGAAAACGTCAAATCCGGCGTCGAGCTGACCCAGCAGGCCGGGAAGATGCTGATGCAGATCGTGGCCAACGCCGAGGCCGTGGCCGACGTGGTCACCCAGATCGCCAGCAGCGCCGAACAGCAGACCGCGGCCACCGAGGAGATCACCCGCAACGTGGCCGGGATCGCCGCCGCGGCCAAGGAATCGGCCGGCACCGTGGCCGAGACGGCCCGCAGCGCCGAGAAGCTGACGACCATGGCCGACGCCCTCACCCAGGCCGTGGCCCGCTTCAAGACCTGACCCCCGGCCCCGGACTCCCCGGAGCCCGCCGGCGTTTCGAGTCCGGCGGCCCGGGCCGCCTCCGTCCTGGGGCGCGCCCCGAGGAGAAACGCCCGCCGTGACCGACTATCTGATGGAGAGCCCTTGCGAGGGGGCCCGTATTCGACAGAAGACCAGGTCCGAGACCACCCTCGAACACCTGCGCCTGACCGGGCTCGGCCGGGGCATGTCCGCCATCGACGTCGGCTGCGCCAGCGGCGAGGTCCTCCGCGAAATGGCCCGGATCGTCTATCCGGCCCGGGTGGTCGGCTTTGACCTCAGCGCCGACCGGATCGAGGAGTCCCGGGCCATCGACGCCGAGCTGGGCTTCACCAACGTCGATTACCAGCAGGGCGACGTGGCGGCCATGCCCTTTGACGACGACCGATTCGACCTGGTCTGGTCCCGGTTCCTGTTCGAGTACCTGCCCCGGCCCCAGGAGGCCCTGGCCGAACTCAAGCGCATCGTCCGGCCCGGCGGCAAGGTCGTGGTCGCCGATCTGGACGGCAACTGCACCTTCAATTATCCCCTGGACGACGACCTGGCGGCGGGCCTGGACCAGATCTTCCGGATCATCGGCCAGAAGACCGGATTCGATCCCTACGTCGGCCGCAAGCTGTACTCCTATTTCCATCAGGTCGGTTTCGAGGACATCCGGGTGGACGCCCTGCCCTACCACCTCATCGCCGGCCCCCCCGCGGCCGAGATCAGGGAGCAGTGGGCCGAAAAGATCAGGATCTTCAATGACAACTTCAAAATGATCGAGCCGGAGCGATACCCCCAGTTCCAGCCCCTCTTTGACCGGTTCCTCGACTTCCTGGACCGGGAGGACTCCCTGACCTACAGCGTCGTCTTCATCGTCCAGGGGACCAAGTAGCCGCCGGATGCCGTCAGATAGGTATCATGTCAAAATTATGGCGCTTATCGGCCCGCCTGAACGAAGACCATGACTTTTCTCCTTTTCTGGAGAGCAGTTTCCTCAATCGCTGTCTCGATCCCGAATGGCCATCCGAGTCGAATTAAAAATCTTATTTAGTTAACTGACTGAAATTATTTTTAAATACAGTTTATGGTTCCCATGAAAGATAAAGATAGTATAATTGGTTTGAATCTTGCGTTAACACCGCCCCGTGAAGTAATTCTCTGGAGGGAGAGGTCGGTCGATGTCAGCCCCTGCGGTTCCCAGCGGCGAACGGTCGCCTTTGCCGGAACTCCTGTCTCCGGCACCGGACGTCGGCGGTGAACTCCACCCGTTCGACCGGCTGTGGCATTTCTTCCAGGACACCGGGTTCATCTACCCGGGCAAGCTGGCCCTGCTCCGGCCCTATCTGCGGGAGGTCTATGCCACGGGCAAGCGCCTGTTCTCCTGCCCGGAGGAGGTGTGCAAGATCACCCTGGTGGAGCGGGAGGGCCGGATCAACAACTCGCTGTTCATGACCCGGTATTACCCCCACACCTGGCTGGTCCACCAGATGGCCAGCCGGTCCAACCCGTTCGGCATGCTGCGTTTGCTGATGCGTTCGGTGAACTGGCTGCTGGACCGGCCCGACTTCAGATACGCCCGGCTCTTCTGGCGCCCCACCAACGAGCGGGTCGATAACCTCTTCCTGGGCCTGGGCCGGGCCATGACCGAGGCCGGGGCCCGGGTGGCGGCCCTGAAGACCTTGGCCTACCATCACCTGCCCCTGGAACAGCTTGAGGCCAGCCTGTCCTGGCCGGACCGGAGGCTGACGGTCGAACCGGTGGCCCCGGAAGGGCACTGGGAGGTGAGCCGGCTCCTGCGGCGGGCCCGGGGCCGGGTTGACTACCAGATCGAGGCCCTGGCCCCCCGGACGTTGACCCTGTCCGATCTGGACGACCTGTTCACCGGGGCCGGCCTGTTCCGGCGCCGCACCGCCTTCATTGCCCGGCGCGAAGACCGGATCGTGGGCGTGGCCCTGGCCGAGCAGTCCTCGCTGGGCCTCAACCTGTCGTTCTACTTCAACACCTTCCAGGCGGCGATCGTGGACGAGGACCTGTCCGAGGAGGACAAGCTGACCGTGATCCACGGCCTGCTGCGGCGGCTGTGCCAACACTACCGCGACCAGGGCCGGGACTTCCTGATCACCCTGGCCGATCCCTTCCTGGACGGACACCTCACCCGGCTGGGATTCGCCGCGGCCAAGCAATACAACTGCCTCTCTCTGTCCCGGCCCGCCGACCGGCAGGCCGGCCTGCGCTACTTCCTGGATTACTATCGGGGAAAACCGAACACCGCCGGCCCGGAGCTGACCGCGGCCAAAAAGTGAAGGGGCCGTCAGAGAAGGGCCGGTGACTCTCGGGGCGGCGATTTGTCAATTCCGACCACTGTCCTTGACTGCCCCTTCGGAGAGGGGAGGATGTCATCAAAATCGTTGCCGGTCCCTCAGGACCGTTTCGTCCGGAACCTCCTTTCAATCCGCTCGGAACCGCCGCTTTTCATCTGACCAGGACCACGCTCCGGGCATAACTGCCGAAATTGGCCCCGCCGGGCTTGCCCCCGTTGATCACGGCGGGGGAGAAGTGACCGCTGATGGTCTTGTTCGGGGCCGTGTTGACGGCGGTGATGACCAGGGTGGCGAAACCGACCACCTTCATGGTCTGGACGAACTGGTTGCCCTGGACGATGGGCACCACCACGTGCCACTCGCCGTTGTTCTCCGCCACCTTGTTCTGCATGTAACTGAAGATGTTGTTGGACATGACGCCGTTATAGACGTTCAGTTGGTCACCGACGCTCATCCCCGGGATGGGGACCTCGCCGGTGATGTAGGAGGTTACCAGGGCGCTCCCGCCCGAGGGCATGAAAAAGGTGCTCCACCCAGAGGTGTCCACCCCGTCGGCGCGGAAGGTCAGGGGATCACTGCCCTGGGTATAGGCCTCCTCACTGATCAACAGGGGCAGGGTCACCACGCCCTGGCCCACCGAACCCACCGAGCCGAACCAGGACACGGCCTGGGCGCTGACGTTGACCGTGCTCACCCCCACGACCGAACCGAAGAACAGCGAGATCGGTCCGTTGGTGGTGCCGTCCCGGCGCATGGTGATCTTGACGGCGTTCAGCTCGTTGGCCGCGCCGCCCAGGGTGAAGGTCTTGGCGGACGGGTTCCAGACCCCCAGTTGAACGTCGTTTGCGGCCACGGTCAGACTGCTGTTCGAGGCGGTGTTGGACTGGGACCACTGGTTGGCGGCCGCGATGGCCGCCGCGGCCATTTCGGCCTCGGTCATGTCGCCGCCCTGGTCGTTGTAGAGCTGCACCAGGCGCGAGGCCGCGGCCAGGGCCGAGGCGTCGGCCGCCTTCTGGACCTCGGACCGGGTGCTCATCACGTAGCCCAGGTCAACCGCCAGGGCGCCCATCCCCAGAATGACCACCAGGGAGACCGCGACCATGATCGAGGCCGCCCCGCGCTCCTCTTTTAGAAATCGTCTCAGCCTGCCCATGCTCTTACACCGTTCGAGGTGCCTTTTCGGGGCAAAAGATCTGGTCTCGGCCCGGAGGTCTTCCGGCCGGACCCTGCCCCCTTTTATTTAGACTATAAACACTCGTTAGGATTATCTGAATCGGTACATGTCCTGGATTGACTCGGGAAAATCCCTGGTTCGGCCCGAAAAAACCAGGTATGTTCAGCCGATTTTAACTCAATTTATAATCATTACAGAATCATTCATCGACCGAGGTCAGGCCCTCCCGGATGGCGTACTTGGTCAGACCGGCCACGTTGTGGATATCCAGCTTGTCCATGATCTGGCGGCGATGGGTCTCGACGGTCTTGGGGCTGACATTGAGGGCGCCGGCGATTTCCTTGGAGGTCTTGCCCTCGGCCAGGAGCTGGAGGACCTCGCGTTCCCGGTCAGTCAGCTCGGGCCCGGTGGATTCGGGCCGGCCGCTGGGCCGTTTCCGGTAACCCTCGAGGACGATGTCGGCCACCTCGGGACTGAGGTAGGACCCGCCGGCGGCCACGGCCTTGACCGCCCGGACCACCTCGTCGATGGCCGATTCCTTGAGCAGGTACCCGGTCGCCCCGGCCTCGATCATCCGTCGGACGTAGCGCTTGTCCGAGTGCATGGACAGGGCGATGATCTTGGTGTCCGGCGACTCGCTCTTGATGCGGCGGGTGGCCTCGATGCCGTTGAGGTCGGGCATGGTGATGTCCATGACGACCACGTCGGGCGAGATCCGGCGGCAGACCTCGACCCCCTGGCGGCCGTTGTCGGCCTCGGCCACGACCGTAAGGTCCGGCTCCTTTTCCATGACGCTGCGCAGACCGTCCCGGACGATCTGGTGGTCGTCAACGATGACGATGCTGACGGTCACGACTCGGTCTCCTTGTTGGGGTCAGGGTCGGCCAGGGGGGCGGTCAACCTGACGGTCGTGCCCTGGCCGGGCCGGGAGACGACCCGGCAGTCGCCGCCGAAATAGGCCAGCCTTTCCCGGATGCTCAACAGACCCATCCCGCCGGCCTTGAGGGTCCGGGACCACAGGCCCTCGGCGTCAAAGCCCTGTCCGTTGTCAATGACCTCCACCCGGATCCTCCCCTCGGTCCGGGCCAGGCCGATCTCGACCCGGGTGGCCCGGGCGTGTTTGACCACGTTGTGCAGCAGTTCGCCCACCGCCCGGAACAGGACCACCTTGAGGTCATCGGACAAGGGCCGGGGCCGTCCGTCGTCGGCCAGGTGGATGGTCAGGCCGTGCTCGGTCTCCATCTTTTCGGCCAGCCACTCGACCGCGGCCTCGAAACCGAGTTCGTAGAGGATCGGCGGACCCAGCTCGCCGGTCAGGGACCTGGTCTCGCGGATGGTGTCGTCGATGGCCCGCCGGACCTGGTCCAGACCGGAGGCCCGGTCCTCGGCGGCGGCCGTCTCGAGGGCCTTCAGCTTGAGCTTGGCCTCGAACAGGTTATGGCCCACCCGGTCGTGCAGCTCGACGGCGATGCGGTGCCGCTCCCGCTCCTCGGCCAGGGACATCTCCGAGGCCAGGGACCGCAACTGTTTCTGGAAGCCCTCCAGGGCGTCCAGCATCTGGTTGATCTCCTCGGCCAGGTGGGCCAGTTCGTCCTTGCCCGAGGGGTTGACCCGGTCGGAGATGTTCCCGTCCCGGCCGATCCGGGCCAGTTCCCGGCCCAGATCGGCCACCCGGGACACCAGAAAGTTGTTCAGGAAGATGAGCATCATCAGGCAGACCATGACGCCCGTGCCCGAGAAGAAGATCAGCAGATAAACCACGGTCCGCTGGCCCTGCCGCCAGATGTCCCGGGCGGTGCGGACCTTGAGCAGGGCCACCGGCCGGCCCTTGACGTCGCTCAGCAGGGCGTAACCGGTGGTGAATCGGCCCTCCCGGTGGCGGATGTGAATCTTGCCCCCGCCCCTCAGCAGACCCAGGACCCGCCGCTCATCCGGTTTGAGCCCGGGACCGACCAGCTTCAGCCGGGCCGGGGCCTGGGCCAGGCGGGCCAGACGCCTGGTCAGCCTCTTGTCCAGATAACGGCCCATTATCAACGCCCCCCGGACCGGTCCCCGGTCCTCGCTGGTCAATATCGGCCGGGAGACGATCATCATCAGGGAGTCGCCCAGTCGAACCAGACCCTGCACCCCGCCCTTGATGCCCAGGGGACCGGCCAGGGACGCCCGGCCCGTCAGGTAAGGGGCCAGGGCCCGGGGCACGGCCACCCTCTTGTTGGTCTCCAGGTCGTAGGCCCGGGCGAAGACCTGGCGGCCGGATTTATCGACAATCATCAGCAGCGAAATCTTCAGGGCCTTGAAGGTGCCGTCCAGGATGTTCTTGGTGATGTAGCCCTGATTCCTGTCCTGGACGAACCGATAGGTGTCGTCCCAGGAGGCCCAGTCCTCGACGATGTTCTGGAGCGACTCGACCTCGGTGTTGATCACCCCCAACAGCCGCTCCACGGTCCGCCGGGCGTTGGTCATTTCCAGTCGGGTAAAGCTGGGGAGCAAAATCCAGCCCACTGAAAAGAGTACGATCATGACGATGCCGGCCATGGTCGAACCGAAAACGAGCAGGGCCTTGGTTCTGAGTTTCACAGGGCCTCCCTGTCAAACGATCCTTGCCGGCCCAGTATAGCAGGAACGGGCCGGGGGGGCGACCCCGGCCCGCATCGGGATGTTTAAAAATATCAGCGACACCTGACCGGGGTTTTACGGTGAAGCCTGGTCCGGCAGACCGGCACCTTGACGCACCGGTCCCCGCCCGGCGCGAGGATCAATGTCTGTAGCCGCGGAGGCACCGCCACTCGCAGCGCCGCTGGCAGTTGCCGTAGCAGTCCCAGCCGCCGGGGCAGTACACCGGTCCGGGCTGACAGATGGTCTGATTCTCACGGCAGACGCCGTGATGACAGGTCGTGCCCTTGTAGCAGTGCCGGGGGCCCCGCTGGCAGTTATAGCGATAGTGGCAGTGCCGGTAACACCTGGCCTGGCAGCGCTGCCGGCAGTAGGCCCGCGGGCCGTTGTAGGCCGGCGTCCAGGCGGCCGACCAAACCGGTGAGGCGACCGCCCCGGCCGCCGCGGGTCCGGCCCCGACCAGGCCGAGGGTCAGAACGGCGATCAGGACCATGGCCGTGAATATATTTTTCATCCGGGATCACTCCTGAGTTCATGGTGATCGGTTGAACCCGATGGGTTGAGGTTCTAACTACGCGTCAAGTCCATTATAATGGCGACAGGTGCCCGGACGTCAAACCGTTGCCTGGTCATGGACCGCGGCGGTGATCCGGTCGGGGGCATGGCGGTCACACTCGCCCGGGCGTTTCGGTCTAATCCAACAGAGGCGGAATCATGGAACCCGTATCCCAAGAATTGGTCGCCCGCGCCCAGGACGGCGAACGGACCGCCCTGGAGGAAATCGTCCGGCGCATCCAGGACCGGGTGTACGGCCTGGCCCTGAGGATGCTCTATCTGCCGGCCGACGCCGAGGACGCCGCCCAGGAAATCATGATCAAGGTCATCACCCGCCTGGGGAGCTTTCGGGGCGAGAGCCGGTTCGAGACCTGGGTCTGGCGGGTGGCGGCCAATCATCTGCTGACCGCGCGCAAGAGCCGGGCCGAGCGCCGGGAGCTGACCCTGGAATATTTCGCCGAGGAGATCGATCGGGGCGTGGCCGCCACCTGGTCCGACACCGGCGCCGAGGCCTATCAGGGACTGGTCGCCGAGGAATTCCAGTTGAGTTGTCTCAACGCCCTGCTCATCTGCCTGGACCGGGGCCAGCGTCTGGCCTACATCCTGGGCGAGTGCTTTGAAATGGACAGCCGGCGGGGCGGCGAGGTCCTGGACATCACCCCGGTCGCCTTCCGCAAGCGCCTCTCCCGGGCCCGGTCCCGCCTCCGAAATTTTCTGGGCAACAAGTGCGGCCTGATGAACCCGGACAACCCCTGCCATTGCGAGCGGATGGCGAAATACAACATCGACCGCGGCCGACTCGATCCCAAACGGATGCTCTTCGCCACCCACCCCGCCCGCGGCAGGCCAGACCCCGAGGTCCTTCGGAAACTGCCGCAGGTGGACGAGATGGCCCGGCTGACGGCCCTGTACCGCTACCAGCCCGATTACGTCAGCCCCACCGATTTCGTGGAGGAAATCAAGGCCGTCATCAACGCCTGACCTTTCGGACCAAAGGGGGAACGAACATGAGCGTCGGCGACCAGACCTGGCAATTCATGCAGCAGCATCTGGGATACTCGGACGAGGAGATGAAGCTCTTCCGGGAAAACCCGCGCAACGAGCGGGTCCTGGAAAAAACACCGGAGCTGATGAACAAGACCATCGTCTGCGAGGTGGTCGAGTCCCACGGCTGCGCCAGCGGGCACAAGAAGGGCGACAAGATCTACCTCGACGGCGCCGGCAACCTGCTGAGCAAGATGAATCCCAAACGGGTCTGCATCTTCGCCCTGAGCAACATCCTGCCCGGGGTCTTCGCCGCCGGCGAGCTGATATACGCCGGGGTGGACCCCAACCAGATGGTTTTTAAGAGGGCCTCGTGCTTTGACGTGGGGGTGCGCTGCGGCGGCTGGGGCCAGATCGTCATGGAACTCAAGATCGAGGACCGGCGGAAATAGGAGGCGGACCGGCCCCCGGCGTCGGTTATCAATCGCCCTGGCCCAAAGGCTCCAGCAGGGCCGCCACGTCCACCCGGTCCTCCAGCCAATCGGCCAGCAGATCGTATTGAAAATCCTTGAAGGCGGCGTAATCCGCGGCCGGACCGGTCATCGCCTCATCCCTGACCCAGGCCAGAAGCGACGCCCGCAGGGCGTCGTTGTCCAGAATACCGTGCAGATAGGTCCCCACCACCCGGCCGTCGGCGCTCACCTGGCCGTCCGGGACGTCCCTGGCCCCGCCCAGGGACGAGACCAGATGAAAGGCCGGGCGTGAAAAACCCGTCACCTCGGTCCGGCCCATGTGGATCTCGTACCCGGCCAGATCACCGGGCGCGGCAAAGGGCAGATCACTCGCGGCCCGGGCGATGGTCCGGGTCGTCGTCTTGTCCCCGGCCATGACCGTCCTCACCGGGAGCAGCCCCAGCCCCTCGGCCTCCCCGGGCGGCCCCTCGACCCCGGCCGGGTCGGCGATGCTCGTCCCCAGGAGCTGATACCCGCCGCACAGGCCCAGCACCCGGCCGCCCAGGGCGTGCCAGGACCGGACGGCCCCAAACAGCCCGGTCTTTTGGAGACCATGCAACGCGGCCAGGGTGTTCTTGGTGCCGGGCAGGATGAGCAGGTCCAGGCCGGCCAGTTGTTCGGGCCGGCCGATCCAGCGGACCTCGACCCCGTCCTCGACGGCCAGGGCGTCCACGTCGGTGTAGTTGCTGATGGTTTCGAGCCTGACCACCCCCACCCGAACCGGACCCGGCGAGGCCCGCAATTCGCCGCGCTCCAGGGCCACGCCGTCCTCCTGGGGCAGGTGGATGTGATCGAAATAGGGCAACAGGCCCAGGACCGGCTTGCCCGTCTTGTTTTCGAGCCAACCAACGCCGTCCTGAAAGAGGGCCGGGTCGCCCCGGAACTTGTTGACGATCACCCCGGTGACCAGCCGGCGCTCGGTCGGGGTCAGGAGGTCGAGGGTCCCCTTGATCTGGGCAAAGACGCCGCCGGCGTCGATGTCGCCCACCAGGATCGCCTGGGCCCCGACCCGGCGGGCCAGGGAGAGGTTGACCAGGTCGAAGCGCTTGAGGTTGACCTCGGCGCAGGACCCGGCCCCCTCGAGGATGATGAGCCGATGCCTCTCCTGCAGGCGCCGGAAGGCGGCCGTGACCCGCCGGGTCAGGCCGGGCTTGAGCTGGTAATACTCGGCCGCCGGAAACACGCCCTTGACCCGGCCCCCGACGATCACCTGGCTCACGGCCTGGCCGGTGGGCTTGATCAGGATGGGGTTCATGTCCACGTGGGGGACCTGGCCGGCGGCCTCGGCCTGGGTGATCTGGGCCCGGCCCATCTCGCCGCCCGCGGGGGTGACCCCGGCGTTGAGGGCCATGTTCTGGGCCTTGAACGGGGCCACGTCCAGGCCGCGACGGACGTAAGCCCGGCACAGGGCGGCGACGATGACGCTCTTGCCCACGTGCGAGCCGGTGCCGACGACCATGATCGGCCGGTATTTATTTGATTTCATGAGCTACTACCTCGGACCATCAGTATAGGCCGTTCGGACCGCCGAGGCCAGAATCAGGACTTCGAAAGTTGACACCCCACCCCATCAACGAGAAAATGAAACATCCACCCCCGCCGGAGGGCCGGCCATGGCCACCATTGCCCGGGATGTGATGATCACCCGGTTCCGCACCCTGCGGCCCGAGATGACCATCGCCCGGGCGGTCCGCGAGTTCGAGGCCGCCAGCCGGGAGGCCGGGGTGCCGGTCTTCGGCATGGTCGTCACCGACGATGCGGACCGGTTGATCGGCCTTTTGGCCATGTACGATATCCTGCTGCTGCTCCGGCCCAAGCACGTCCATCTCTGGGGCGAGCTGACCGAGATCGACACCGAGGGCCTGGTGGCCGAGACCCTGCGCCGGACCCGCCGGGTCCAGGTCGGGGACATCATGACCACCGAACTGATCACCGTCACGCCCGAGACCCATATCTTCAAGGTCCTGGACCTGATGATCAACCGTCATATCCGGCGGGTGCCGGTGGTCGAGGAGGGGCGGATGCTGGGCATGGTCCTGCTGTCCCGGGTCTTCCGCGTCCTGTCGGGGCGGATGGTCGATCTGGACGACAGCGAGGCCGACCGGTGACCCCCTCGCCCGAGGCGGCCGGCGTCCTGTCAGGCAAGCTGGTCAAGGACGCCATGCGCCGTCAGGTCGGCCTCCTGGACCGGGACGCCACCCTCGAGGCGGCCATCGGCCGGCTGATCAAGTACAAGCTGGGGGCCCTGCTGGTCATTGACGACCATGATCAGCCGGTGGGCGTCGTCTCCCGGTCCGACCTGGTGCTGGCCTATTACGCCGCCCTGCCCTTAAGCGCCCCTGTCTGGGAGATCATGTTCACCCAGCCCGAGTTCTGCGCCGAGGACGCGACGCTGGCCTGCGCCCTGGGCCGGATGCGGGACGTCCGGATCCACCGGCTGTTCGTGACCGGCCCGGACGGGGACGTGGTCGGGGCCCTGTCCTACAATGACGTGGTCGGCCTGCTCTACCGCCTCTGCCGCGCCTGCGACCGCTCCCTGTTCGGCCGGCCCGACGCCGCGGACAAAAGCGAGCCGCTCCGGGTCGGCGAGGTGATGACCCCCGGGGTGACGACCCATCCGGCCGACGACACCTTGATCACGATCATGGATGGCCTGTTTCAGACCGGCCAGGGCGCGGTCCTGATCGTGGGCGGGAACGGGGAACCAATCGGGGTGGTCTCCAAGAGCGACCTGATGCTGGCCTTTCGGCACGGCCGGGCGGCGGACGCCCCGGCCGAATCGGTCATGAGCGCCCCGGTCATGGTCTGCGGCCGGCGCGAGCCGCTCCTGGACGCCATCCACCGGATGATCTTTCCCGACGTCCACCGCCTGTTCGTGTACGACCATGGGGCCGGCCGGGTCGTGGGCGTGGTCTCCCTGTCCGACGCCATGCGGTTCTGGTCAGGGTCGTGCCGGGCCTGTCATCCCGCCCGGATCGAGGTCGGGCCCGCGGGCTGACGGGGCCCGGCCGGGCTTGTCTCGGGCGAAAAAATTTGTCATCTTATCCGCAATCGATTCTTCAGCGAGGATGAACATGAGCGACATCAGTTTCGGTCTTGAGGACAAGGTGGTCCTGGTCACCGGCGGCAGCCGGGGCATCGGCCTGGACACGGCCCGCCGTCTGGTCGAGGAAGGGGCCAAGGTGGTCATCTGCGCCCGCAAGCAGGAGGGCCTGGACGCGGCCGTGGAGCAACTGGGCGGGGACGTCCTGGCCGTGGCGGCCCACGTGGGCAAGCCCGATCAGGTCGAGGCCCTGTTCCAGGCGGTCATGGACAAACACGACCGGCTCGACGTCCTGATCAACAACGTGGGCATGAACATCATGACCGGGGCCATCGCCGACACCGATCCCGGCCTGTGGTCCAAGATCATCGACACCAACCTGACCGGGACCTTCTTGTGCTCGCGCCGGGCGGCCCAGGAGATGCGGGGACAAAAATCGGGCAAGATCGTGACCGTGTCGTCCATCGCCGGCCGCCGGGCCGCCCCGGCCATGGGCGTTTACGGTATCGCCAAGGCGGCCCTGGAGATGTTGACCAAGGTCCTGGCCGTGGAGCTGGCCGGCGACAACGTCCAGGTCAACGCCGTGGCCCCGGCCATGGTCAAGACCGATTTCTCCAAGCCCTTCTGGTCCAACCCGGCCCTGCACGACGAGATCGTCAAGAAAATTCCCCTGGGGCGGCTGGCCGAGACCACGGACGTGGTCCATCCCATCCTGTTTCTGGCCAGCGCGGCCTCGGACTACATCACCGGCCAGACCCTGGTCGTGGACGGGGGGGCGACGGTCGTCTGAACGATCGGCTTGTTCTGGAAGCCTTCAGAACGGTGAGGCGCTAAAGCCGGGCCGGCCGCTCTCAAAAAAGCGGGCCGGCCCGGCCGTTTCCAACGGGTGGTCAGACGAACGGCCGCGTTCAGTGTTAAAGCTTGGGCGGCGGTACGACCTCGGCTGAGCCCACGGCCACGGCCTCGCCCTTCTGGTTGGTCCAGGCCAAATCAAGGCGGACCCGTTTCTTGTCCTCGATCTTTTCAGCCACGGTGGCCGTGGCGGTGATGGTGTCGCCGAAAAAGGTCGGGGCCTTGAACCGGGTGGTGATCTCCACCAGGATCGTCCCCAGCCCGGGCATCATCATCCCCAGCACCGGCGCGATCAGGCACTGGGGCAGGGCCCCGTGGGCGATGCGCTTTCCGAACGGCGTCCGTTTGGCGAACTCCTCGTTGACGTGCATCGGATTGAAGTCGCCGCTGATCCCGGCGAACAGATAGACGTCGGTCTCGGTGATGGTCTTGGTGAACGAGTCGGTCATGCCGACTTCGAGTTTTTCGTAAGGAAAGCCCAGCTTGAAATCCATGACCTTGCCCCCCGGGTCCGGCGACCGCTCAGCGGTTCTTCCAGACCGGCTCCCGTTTTTGCAGAAAGGCCAGCATGCCTTCCTTGGCGTCCTCGGTGGCCACGACCTCGCCCAGTCGGGCGCACAGAAAATCCAGGGCGTCGCCCAGACTCATGTCCTCGATGGCGGCCAGGGCCCGCCGGCCCATGGTCAGGGCCAGGGGGCCCTTGGCGGCGATGGTCCCCAGGACCTCATCCACCGCGGCGTCGAGCTGGTCGGCCGGATAGGCCCGGGTGATGAGCCCCATGGCCTCGGCCTCGGCCGCCGAATACATCCGGGCGGTATAGACCATCTCCCGGGCCTTGAGCCGGCCCACGGTCCGGAAAAGGAGGGCGGCGACCATCATCGGAAACAACCCGACGTTGACCTCGGGCGTGCTGAACCGGGCGCCCTCCCGGGCGTAGATGACGTCGCAGGCCAGCATCAGGCCCAGGCCGCCGGCCACGCAGTGGCCGCCCACCTTGGCCACCAGGACCTTGGGAAAGCGGGCCAGCCGCCCCAGCAGGTCGGCATATTTCCGGGCCCCGGCCTGGATCTCCTGACTGACCATGGTCGTGCCCAGATCGGCCCCGGCGCAAAAGACCTTGTCCCCGGCGCCGGTGACCGCCACCACCCGGACGGCCTTGTCCTCCTCGATCTGATCCAGGAACTCGTGCCAGGAGTCGATCATCTCCAGGCTGATCGAGTTGCGTTTCTCCGGCCGGTTGATAATCAGCCAGGCCACGTCGCCTCTGACCTCGAAGAGAAGGTCCTCACTCATTTTCGTCCTCCGGTTCGATGTCAACCAGGACGTCCCCCGGCATGACCTTGGCCTCGAGGGTGGTGTTGATCCTGGTCACCGTGCCGTCAAAGGGCGCGACCAGGGTCGATTCCATCTTCATGGCGCTGACCACGATCAGGCCCTGGCCCCTGGTCACCCGGTCGCCCTCGGCCACCAGGATCCGGACGACCACGGCCGGCATGGGCGGGGTGACCTCGGTCGGCGTTTCGTCGAGGCCGGACCGGCCGCGATGCCGGGGCGCGGCGTCGGCGTTTTTCACGAGATAGGTCCGGCCGCCCACAAAGACCTGCTTGCCATCATCGGTCCGGGCGACAAAGACGTTGCAGGCCCGGCCGTCGATCACCAGCCGCCACTGCCCCTCGGCCACCAGGTCGTAGTCCACCCGGACCGAGGCCTCGCCGAGGCGGACCCGGACGCTGCTTTGGCCGGGCCGGGTCTCGACCTCCAGGGGCGTGATCTCGCCCCCCAGTTCCAACCGGTATTCCACTGCCGTTCTCCCGGCTCAGATCGTCCAGCGGCCCAGGCTCTGCCAGGGGGTGGGCCAGCCCAGGGGCTGGTCTCCGCCGGCGGGCCGGACCGCGGGCCGCAGGTCGTCGATCACAAAGGCCAGCCGGGCCACGTCGGCCTCGGGGGCCGTGGGTCGCCAGGCCTCGAAGTGACGTTCGATGAAATCGGTCCTGGTCTCGCCCTCCCGGAAGGGGGCCGACTCGATGACATCGAGCAGAAACGAGACCGTGGTCTCGATCCCCAGGACGGCGTAGCCTTGCAGGGCCCGGACCATCCGCCTTCGGGCCGCCTCGCGGTCGTGGGCCCAGACGATCAGCTTGCTGAGAATGGGGTCGTACTCCACGGGCACGGTGAAGCCCTGGTAAATGCCCGAGTCCACCCGGACGCCCGGGCCGACCGGCTCGTGCATGAGGGCGATCCTCCCCGGCGAGGGGAAGAAGTTCTTACTCGGGTCCTCGGCGTAGATCCGGCACTCCATGGCGTGGCCCCGGGGGACGACGTCCTCCTGGGCAAGGCCCAAGGGCCGGCCGGCGGCGATCTCGATCTGGCGCCGGACCAGGTCCACCCCGGTGGTCATCTCGGTGATCGGGTGCTCTACCTGGAGCCTGGTGTTGACCTCCAGGAAATAGAATTTTTTGTCCTGGTCCAGCAGGAACTCGACCGTGCCCGCGCCGACGTAGCCCGAGGCCACAGCCGCCGTGACCGCCGCCCGTCCCATCTCGGCCCTGAGTTCAGGGGTCAGGGCCGTGGACGGCGTCTCCTCGACGATCTTCTGGTGGCGGCGCTGGATCGAGCATTCCCGCTCGAAGAGGTGGATGGCGTTTCCGAGGCTGTCAGCCAAGATCTGAAACTCGACGTGCCGCGGCGCGACCAGGTTTTTCTCCAGATAGACCCGGCCGTCGCCAAAGGCCTTGGTCGCCTCGCTGACCGCGGATTGGCAGGCCTCGGCCAGGTCCGCGGGGTCGGTCACGACCCGCATCCCCTTGCCCCCGCCGCCGGCCACGGCCTTGATCAGGACCGGCAGGCCCATCTCCTCGGCCTGGCGGCAGACGTCGTTCACGTCAGTCGTGCCTTCGGCCGTGCCCGGGACGGTCGGCACGCCGGCAGCGGCCATGATCCGCCGGGCCTCGGTCTTGCTCCCCAGGTCCCGGATGACCTTGGCCGGCGGGCCTATGAAGACCAGACCCGCGTCAACGCAGGCCGCGGCGAAGTCAGGGTTTTCGGCCAGAAAGCCGTATCCGGGATGAATGGCCTCGGCCCCGACTTCCTTGGCCGCAGCGATGATCTTGTCAATGTTCAGATAACTCTCGGCGGGCTCGGCCGGCCCGAGCGACACCGCCTCGTCGGCCTCGAGGACGTGGGCCGCACGATAGTCCACCTCGGAAAAAACGGCCACCGTGGCGATACCCATCTCCCGGGCGGTCCGGATCACCCGGACGGCGATCTCGCCCCGGTTGGCGATCAATATTTTTTTGAACATGGGGGCCACCTCGGTCACATCCGGAAGGTGCCGTAGCCATAATCGTCGTCACGGAGCGGGGCGTTTAAAGCCGCCGAGATGGCCAGGCCCAGGACGTCGCGGGTCTTGGCCGGGTCGAGGATGCCGTCGTCCCACATGTTGGCCGTGGAGTACCAGGCGTCGCCCTCCTTGAGGGCGGCCTCGATGATCGGTTTCTTCATGCCCTCGACCACCTCGGGCGGCAGGGGCGGCTGGCCCTCGCGGGCGAGCTGATCGTTCTTGACCGTGACCAGGACCCCGGCCGCCTGCTCGCCGCCCATGACCCCGATCTGGGCGTTGGGCCACATCCACAAAAACCGGGGCGAGTAGGCCCGGCCGCACATGCCGTAGTTGCCCGCCCCGAACGAGGCCCCGACGATGACCGTGAACTTGGGCACCGTGGCCGTGGCCACGGCGTTGACCATCTTGTGGCCGTCCTTGGTGATGCCGCCCCGCTCGTACTCCCGGCCGATGATGTAGCCGGGGATGTTCTGGAGAAAGAGGAGGGGGATGCCCCGCTTGTCGCAGAGCTGGATGAACTGGGTGGCCTTGAGCGAACTCTCCGAAAACAGGACCCCGTTGTTGCCCAGGATGCCCACCGGGTAGCCGTGGATCCGGGCCCAGCCGCAGACCAGGGTCGGCCCGTACTGGGCCTTGAACTCGAGGAACTCGGAGCCGTCCACCATCCGGGCGATTATCTCCCGGCAGTCGTAGGGGGTGCTGATCTCGCGGGGGACGATGCCGTAGATTTCTCGAGGGTTGTAGAGCGGTTCTTTGGGCTCGGTCCGGCCGATGTCCGTCTTGCGGGCGGGCGGCAGGTTGCCCACGATCTGGCGGATCAGGTCCAGGCAATGGGCGTCGTCCTCGGCAAAGTAGTCGCTTACTCCCGACTCGCGACAGTGGACCGCCGCGCCGCCCAGGTCCTCGGCGGTGACCTCCTCGCCGGTGGCCGCCTTGACCAGGGGCGGGCCGCCCAGAAAAATCGCCCCGGTGCCCTTGACGTGGACCACGTCGTCGCTCATGGCCGGGATGTAGGCCGCCCCGGCCGTGCACAGCCCCAGCACCCCGCAGATCTGGGGGACGTTCTTCTTGGAGAGCACGGCCTGGTTGTAGAAGATGCGGCCCCCGTCGTCGGCGTCGGGAAAGATCTCGGACTGAAGGGGCAGAAAGGCCCCGCCCGAGTCCACCAGGTAGATGATCGGCAGCCGGTTTTCCAGGGCAATGGTCTGGGTCCGCAGCCCCTTCTTGACGCCCATGGGGTAGATCGTCCCGCCCTTGATCATCGGGTCGTTGGCGTGGACGATCACCTCCCG
>CAZMVB010000025.1:0-60545 GCA_964569795.1 uncultured Desulfarculales bacterium
GCCCCAGGCCGCTCCGGCCGCTCCGGCCGAGCCGGCCGACGTGGCCCTGGAGGCCCCGGCCGCCCCGGCCGCTGAACCATCGTCCCCGCCGGAGGAGGGCCCGGCCGTGATCCGGCCCCGATCAGACTCCGCCGTGCCCCACCTGCCGCCGGGCTGGTATCAAGGCCTGAACAACGTCTGCCTCCACATCAAGCTCCACCTGGGTGCCCAGGCCTTTCGATCCATCATCCTGACCGGCTCCCGGCGGGGAGAGGGCACGACCACGGTCACCGCCAGCCTGGCCCGGGTCATGGCCTCGGTCGAGAACGGCAACCTGCTGGTCGTGGACGCCGATCTGGGGCACGCCGACCTGCACAACCATTTCAACACCCGGCCGGCTCCGGGACTGGCCGACGTCCTGAGCCAGGAGGTGGGCCTGACCGACGCCGTGATCCAGACCGACATCGAGAACCTCTACGTCATGCCGGCCGGCCGCAAGGTCGAGGACGCCTACCGGCTCTTCTCCACGGCCGACATGAATCACTTCCTCTCCCAGGCCAGACACTACTTCGCCAACGTCCTGTTCGACGCGCCCCCGGTGCTGATCGCCCCCCACACGGAGTTGCTGATCAAGTACGTCGGCCACATCATCCTGGTCGATCGGTCCAAGTACTCCCGGCGGGAGGTGGCCCAGCGGACCGTCGAGAAGATCTCGGCCAAGCAGAAGATTCTGGGCGTTATTTTCAACCAGCGGGAAATGGTCATCCCGCCGTCCGTCTATAAGCTCATCAAGTGAGGGGATGACGGCCATGCCAAAGCGTTTTAAGCAATTCATCGGGCTTGTCCTGGCCGTGTCGCTCCTGGGCGGCTTTTCCCTGATCCTCGGCTGCGGGCCGTACCAGGAGGCCAAGGTCGCGCCCCCCCAGACGCCCAAGCCCAGATCGGCCCAGTACAAGCCGCCCCTGCGCGGGGAAACCGCCCCCTCGCCGGCCTTGCGGCACCTGACGCCCATGGGTCCCATCGGCCGGCACTTCCTGCAGTCCATCAAGAACCTGAAGCAGGGTCTGGTGGCCCGGCAGACGGCGCTGCAGAGACGGATCCGCCGGCTGACCAGCCGCCTGCCCCGGACGCCCCCGCCCTACCGGATCAACGCCGGCGACATCATCGAGATCGTCTATCACATGATGTACGTCCCCCAGAAGAAGGCCCGGTACCGCCTCGAGGTCCAGGACGTGCTCCGGATCGAGTTCTTCGTCCACCGGGAACTCAACCGCCAGGTGTCCATCCGGTCCGACGGCCGGATTTCCCTGCCCCTGGTCGGAGACGTGTACGCCGCCGGGCTGACCTCGGACGAACTGCGCGACAAGCTGACCCGGATGTACGGCGGCTACGTGCTCAACCCCAGGCTGACGGTCTATCTGGTCCGGTTCAACGTCAAGATCGACGAATTGAAGCGGTCGATCACCACCGCCGCCCGGGGCCAGTCCAAGATCGTGCCCGTCCGGCCCGACGGCCGGATTTCCCTGCCCCTCATCGGCGACGTCATGGCCGCCGGCCTGACCGTGCCCCAGCTCCGGGCCGATATCATCCGGCGTTACAAGCCCCTGGTCGAAAACCTGGACGTGACGGTCATCGTCAAGAACCTCCAGGCCCCCCGGATCTACATCCACGGCGAGGTCACCCGGCCCGGCGAGATCATCATCACCGGACCGACGCCCCTGTCCACGATCATCTCCCGGGCCCAGGGGTTCAACCGGACCGCCGACCCGTCGCGGATCCTGATCCTCAGGCGCCGGACCGACAACCCGGAGGATACCCGGCCCCTGGCCATGCGGGTCAACTACCGGGCGGTCATGAACGGCGATGCCTCCCGGGACATCATGCTGGTCCAGAACGATCTGGTCTATGTCCCGCGCAAGGACCAGAACAAGGTTTACGTCCTGGGCGAGGTGGTCACGCCGGGCATCGTCACCTTTGATCGCTCGCTGACCGTTTCCCAGGCCATCGCCGCCGCCCGGGGGCACACCGTCCGGGCCAGACTGGACAGCGTCCTGGTCCTCCGCCGCGTCCCGGGACAGCGCCCGACCGCCTTCCGGGTCGATTACGAGGACGTGATCAAAAACGGCAACGTGGCCAAGGACATTCAACTCCGGTCCAACGACGTGGTCTATGTCCCCAAGTCGTTCATCGCCAAGGTCAACGACTTCATCAACCAGTGGTTCACCCGGGGCGTGTACGCGCTGTTCCCGGCCGGCTCGTCGCTGCAGTTCCTGCTGGACCTCGACACGATCATGCACCTGCATCGTCGGAGCTACCAGTTCTAGGCCGGTCACGTAACCGGGCGGCGACTTGAGCCCGCGGTAAAGGAAGGATAGGGAGACAATCCAATGGCGCTTCTGGGCGATCGCATGAGGCCGACGCTGCGGGATCTGCTCCGCATCGTCTTCACCTACAAAAAGCTGATCGTGTTCTGCTTCCTGGCCATCACCATCAGCGTGGCCGTGGCCTCGGTGCTGATGAGGCCGGTCTATGAGGCGTCGGTCAAGGTCCAGGCCCAGCAGACCTTCCGCGACAATCCGGTCAATCGGCCCTATCAGGACCCCCGGATCGCCCGGCTGGCCTTTCTCCAGGCCCAGGTCGAGGTCATCCGCTCGGACACGGTCGTCAAGCGGGCGGTGGCCTCCCTGCCCGGCATGGATCACCGCGTCCCGGCCAGGGTCTGGCGGGCGGTTCAGGCCAACGTGGCCGTGGCCTCGCCCAAGGGGTTCGACTTCACCGGCTCGGACGTCCTGATCATCTCCGTGCGCGACCATAAACCCGAACGGGCCAAGCAACTGGCCAACGCCGTCGCCCAGACCTATCGGGACCGCTCGGCCGAGCTCCGGGCCTCCAACGTGTCCAATGTCATCAAGAATCTGGCCGAGGAAAGGGAGAAGATCGCCCGGCGGGTGGACGCCATCCTCAACCAGATCGAGGCCTTCCGGAAAAAGGCCGGGGCGGACGTCAAGTACCTGACCTCGAATCCGGACTTCAAGGGCAATCCCCAGCTGGCCGAGTATAACTCGAACTATCTGCGGGCCCGAACCCTGCTGGCCGAGGTCAAGGCCTATCTGGAGGAGGCCCAGCACAACCTTCAGGCCGGACTGATCCCGTACAAGATGCTGGCCGGCAACCCGGCCCTGCTCAAGATCAAGGACAACCTGACCCTCCTCCAGGCCCAACTGGCCAAGCTCCGGGCCCAGTACACCGATCGCTACCCCCAGGTCCTGATCATCAGACGGGAGATCGCCTCCAACAAACAGCAGCTCATGCAGGCCGTCCGTCAGGACCTCCGCAGCCGGCGGGTGGACATGGCCGCCCTGGCCGCCCGGACCGCGGCCCTGCAACGGATCGTGGACCGGCTGACCAGGATCGAAAACAAGCAATTCCAGTACTCGAGGCTGCTCAAGAAGTATCAGGGCCAGCAGGAGGCACAGCAGACCCTGACCCGGAACCTGAACAAGCTGAGCGTGGCCCGGCTCCTGGACGTGAGAAAAGACATCAACATCCGGATCCTGGATCCGGCCCAGTTGCCCAAGAGTCCGGTCAAGCCCAAGCGGACCCTGTACACCCTCCTGGGGGCCATCTTCGGTCTGATGCTGGGTCTGGGTCTGGCCTTCTGGCTGGACTTCATGGACCACACCTTCAAAACCGTCGAAGAGGTGGAGTTCTATCTTGACCTACCGGTCCTGGGCGTCATTCCCAAAACCAACCGGATGTAACCTTGCCTTCGGCCCGACCCTCCTGGCGGGCGTGGTCACCTTGGCCCTGGGCCTTCTCCCGGGTCCCGGGGCCAAGGCCACACCCGTTGGGCCGCCCTGGGTCCTGGCCCCGGGCCTGCGCCTGTCCTTTCCCAAAGCCGCCGGCCCCGGGGCGCGGGCCCAGTTGATCTCCGGCCGGACCGGTTCCTCCACCCTGGCCAAAATGTCCATCCCGGGCCGCCTGTGGCGGTCGAGCCGGCGGCTGGTTTTTTTGCTGGCCGCCTGGTCGCCGCAGCCCGAGAGGCTCTGCCTCCGCCTCCACATGACCGCCATTGATCGCCAGGGTCGCCGGATCGCCCGTCTGGCCACCCCGTATTCGTGTCTGTCCCCGTCCCGGTGGACCTGGATCGGACTCCGGACCGTGGCCCCGGCCGGGGCCGCCGCCATCCACGTCCACCTCGAGCGCCGCCGGCCGGTTTACGCCCGGATAGAATTGCTGATCGCCGGGGCGCCGCGGGCGAAAAAAACGGCTTTCAGGACGTCTCCCCCACCCCCCCCTTCCCCCAACGTCCCGGCCGTGACACCCTCGCCCTCGGCGCCCCCTTCTCCCCCCCCCGCGGCCAGGGTCAATCCGGCCCGGCCGGCCCGCCGGGGACCTGCCACCAGGCCCCTGGTCTTTCTGCCGACGGTTTACAGTCTCAAGCCCGCCCTCAGGGGCAAGCACCCGCGCCTGTTGCTGACCGCCGACGCCCGGGCCGGGTATCGGGGCCTGGCCCGGGGCCGGCTGGCCTGGCTGGCGGCGCCCCTTGTTGCCCTGGCCCAAAAATATCTGGCCGAGCCCCTTCCCCAACGGCCCTTTGCCCGGCCGGGGAAGTCCCGTGACTGGGGTCGCCGCCCCCTGCTGCTGGCCTTCTGCCATCAATTGACCGGCGACAAGAAGTACTTCGAGGCCGCCCGGCGCTGGGTCCTGGCCGCCACCACCTGGCGGAACTGGGGTCCGGACAACGAGCGCAACCAGGGCCTGACCGCCGCCTATCTCCTGGCCGATCTGGCGGTCGCCTATGACTGGCTCTACCAGGGACTGCCCGTTGACGAGCGCCGGATGATCCAGCGCAAGCTCGTCCACCAGGCCGACCTGCTCCACGAGGCCATGGTCGGTCCGGGGGCGGTCTGGTGGAGCCGCGCCTGGCGGCAGAAGCGGCTGTGGATCAGCGCCACGGCCCTCGGTCTGACCGGACTGGTCCTGACCGGGGACACCCCCCGGGCGACGGCCTGGGTGAGGTCCGCCCTCGAGACCTACCGCCGGGTGAACACCGTCCTGCCCACCGACGGCTCCTGGCCGCAGGCCACGGCCGATTGGAGCGAGGCGGTGGGGGCGATGAGCGTCTTTTATTACGTCCTGGATCAGGCCACGGACCTGGACCCCTGGCCCAGTTGCCCCTGGCTGGCCCGGACGATCGGTTTCCGGCTCCACATGTCCCGGCCCGACTTCCGGGGAATCATCAATTACGGCGACAGTCCGGAACAAGACCGGATCGGACCCCGCTATCAGCTCCTGATCCTGGCCCGGGCGTTTCACAGCCCGGTGGCGGCCTGGCTGGCCCGGCGGGTGGCCGACACCGGCGGCGCTTACGACCTGTGGGGTTTTCTGGCCGCCGACCCCAATCTGAAGCCGGCCCCCCCCGCTGACCGGCCGCCCTTCGCCCTGTTCGACGACCTGGACCTGTTCGTGGTCCGGGATTCCTGGTCACCCCAGGGCACCATGCTGGCCCTGAAATGCGGCCCGCCCGGCGGCCGGCTCTCGGCCCGGGCCCGCCTCATCGGCCGCCGGGTGGTCATCGGCCGGTCCCACCCGGACCAGAATTCCCTGATCCTGTTCAAGAACGGCCGGGGCCTGATCGTGGACGACGGCCCGGCCCGTCTCAAGTGGACCCGGAACCAGAACACCCTGCTGGTCGGGGGCCGCGGCCAACGGGGCGAGGGGCTGGAGGTCTTTCACGACGACCGGCCCGACCTGTCCCTCAAGGCCGGTCTCGACGTGGTGCTGGCCACCCCCTTTTTGACCGCCGTCCAGGGCGAGGCCGGCCCGATGTACCCCCGGGCGACCGGCCTGGAGCACTACCGCCGGCTGATCGTCTGGCTACCGCCCGACGTGATCCTGGTCCTGGATCGGGCGAGCGCCTCGGCGGCCACGGCGTTCAACCAGCGGTTCCATTTCCGGGGCGTGCTGCGCCGGACCGGGGACCACCAGTACCGGTTGCAGGGCGGTGACGGACGGATGCTCCTGACGGCCAGTGTCTTTTCGCCGGAGAAGCTCGTCGTAAAGCTGTCGCCCGAACCGCGGCGGATGTCCGGCCGCGTTGTAAAGCAGACCCTTCTGGACGCGGGCCGCTCCGGGCCCGGCCGCCGGTTTCGCCTGGTCACGCTGCTGCGCCCCGGTTTCTCGGGCAGCCCCTGGCAATTCCACTGGATCAAGGGGGACGGTTTCTGGGGGCTGTCCTGGAAGGATCAGGCCCGCCGTTTTTCCTTTTTGACCCGGGACCGGGCGGGCCGGCTGTCCGCCTCGGACCTCAGCGGGCGGGCCGAACTCCTGTTCACCGCCCGGGACCAGGCCGGCAATTTCGTGGCCCTGGGTCTGAACGCGCGCTCGCTGGTGGCGGCCGGCCGGCCGGTACTCGAGTCCCGGGTCCCCATGAACTGGGCGGTCATGGGCCGGTCCCAGATCATGATCGCCCTGGTCGCCGCCCGCCGGCCGTCGCGTCTGACCTTGAACTGCGGATTCGTCCCGGAGCGGGTCACCGTCGGGGGTACGGTCCTGTCCCCCTCCCCGGCCTGGTCGCAACGGAAGGTCACCCTGGACCTGACGGCGGGCCAGCACCTGATCATCGTTCAGGGCCCCCAGGCGCCGCCCTTGCCGCCGGTTTTGTCGCCCACCGAGCGAAAACGTTTCTTCCTGGCCCGATGAGGTTGATGGTGTGTTAGACAAGCTGTTCGGGGTCGAGATTCTCCTGATAATCGCCGGGGTGATTTGTCTGGCCCTGTTCGGGCTGTTGTTCGTCCGGCAACGAGGGATCATGCTCCTGGTGGCCGCCTTTTTCGTCGCCGGGACCGTCCTTCACGCCCGGATGTTCAAGATCGCCCTCCCCGGCCCGGATCTGACCCTGCCCCGCCTGATGTTCGTCCTGCTGGTGGGTTACGCCCTGGTCGCCCGGGCGGTGGGCAACGTCCGCTTCTTGCCCTTTTCCCGACTCGACAAGTGGATGCTGATCAATCTGCTGGTCCTGGTGGCCTCGATGATGGTCTTTGGATCGACCCGGTTGCTCAAGACCGAGGCCGCGCCCATGTCGCTGTTCATCAACGGCTTTCTGATGCCGTTCGTCATATACTGGGTGGCCAAGAACTTCATCTATCAGGAGGCCGAGGTCCGGGGTCTGCTCTGGATCTTTTTCGTGATCGGGATTTACCTGTCGATCACGGCCGTCTTCGAGATCTACGGTCCCAAGTCACTGGTCTGGCCCAAGTTCATCATGGATCCCACCATCCGGATGCACTGGGGCCGGGCCCGGGGACCGATGCTCAACGCCGCCACCAACGGGGCGATGATCGTCTTCGGCTTCATCTCCGGTCTCTTTCTGAGGAGCCGGAGCCGGGGCCTGACCCAGCATCTGATCACCATCCTGTTGTTCCTGTTTCCGCTGTCCGTGTTTCTGACCCGGACCCGGGCGGTGTGGCTGGCCTTCCTGCTGGTGATCATCATCATGGGGGTCTTTTCCCCGGGCCGGTTCCTGCCCCGGTGGCGTTTTCTCTTGATTCCCCTGGCGATCCTGATAATCGTCGCCGGCATCAAGGCCGAAAGTTTCATGAGCCGTTCCCGGGCCCAGGGCGGGGTGATGCAGATCAGCCCCATCACCGACCGGGTGGCCCTGGCCGAGATCGCCTTTCGGATGGCCCTGGTCCGGCCCATTTTCGGTTTCGGTCTGGGGCGGTTTCACCGTCACGCCCCGCAATTCCTGGGAAAAATCGGCTCGCTGATCAAGCCGCCCCAGTACTCCGCCGCCCACGTCCAGCACAACCTCCTCCTGAGCACGCTGGTGGACACCGGCCTGATCGGGGTGTGCGCCCTGCTCTTCTTGTTCTGGATAATCTGGCGCTACAGCCTCTGGTTATACCGCTTGGTGCCGGACGACGGCTTCTTCAACAAATCATTCATCGTCTTTTTCTGGGCGGCCCTGGCCTCCTACGGCGTGACCTCGATGTTCATTCTGCCGTCGTACTTCCTGGTCTTCAACGCCCAGTTCTACGCCCTGGTCGGGGTCGTGGCCGGGCTGTACGAGCGGCGGGCACCGGTCAAGGGCGCTCAGCTCGTCACCGGCCGGCGGCTGGCCCGCAGGCACGCCCGACCACAGCATCAGGCCGGTCCCCCCCGGACGTCGGCCGGTTCCGGTTAGTTCCCGACGGCCCGAAATCAGGCGCAGTACCCCACCCCCTTCCCGGTGTCGAGCGACATGAACGATCCAGCCAACAGTTCCGAACTACAAATCCAGACCGTGGAGCGTGACGAGGACTTCGAGGCCCTGGCCGACGAATGGCGGGCCCTGTACCAGGCCCTGGGGCAGTCCAACTTCTTCATCGACCCGGACTACCTGAGGGTCTGGTGGCGGCACTTCGGGAAGGACAGCACCCCCCGGATCTTCGTCTTCAGGGACGACCAGGGCCTGCGGGCCGTTTTCCCGCTCCGCCTGGCCCGGCGGCGGGCGGGGCCGATCACCCTCCGGGTGTTGTCGGGCATGTCCAACTGGGAGTCGGCCAAGCCCCAGTGGCTCATCCGGGGGGAGGTCAAACCGGTCATCGACGCCTGGCTGGACTCGGTCCTGGCCCGGCGGGACTGGGACGTGTTTCACTTCCCGGACACCCCGCTGGACACCCCCGGCCTGCCCCACCTCTGGCGGCGCCTGACCGACCTCGGTTACCGGTGGTGCGAATCGCCCTGCGAGGGGGCGACCATCGTTGACGTCAGCCGGGATTTCGACACGTACTGGACCGGCCGGCCCAAGAAAAAGAGACACAACATGCGATGGGCCCTGGGCCGGATAAAAAAGGTCGGCTCGATCGGGTTCGAGATCAGCCGGGCCGAGGATGACCCGGAGGCCTGGATCGAGAGGCTGTTCGACCTGGCCGGGCGGACCTGGCAGGCCGGCGAGGGGACCGGTCTCAACCAGCCCCCCCGGGCCGACTTCTTCAAGGACATGATCCGGACGTTTCTGCCCCAGGGCCGACTCAGGATCTACATCCTGACCCTGGACGGCCGGGACGTCGCCTTTTTCCTGGGGTACCTGCAGCAGGGAGTGTTCTACATCTTCAAGACCGGCTACGACCAGGAGTTCCACCAGGTCTATCCCGGACTGATCCTGCTCAAGCACCTCCTGGATGACTGTTTCGCCGACGACCAGGTCTGTCTGCTGGATTTCATCACCAGCAAGCCCATCTTCGCCACCTGGACCGACGCCACGGCCCCGCTGTGCGACCTGTACGTCTATCACCGCACGCCGCGCGGCCGGATGCTGTCCCTGGTCCAGATGACGATCATTCCCGGGCTGAAGCGGCTGGACTGGCGGCGTCGCCCGACCGCCGATCAGGAGAACAAGGCCTGACCCTCGACCCGGGTCAGAAGGCCGGCGGCGCGAACACGTCGTAGATCCGGACCTCAGCGGTCACGTCGAAGATGCGGTGGGGGGTGTTCATCGGCACCCGGACCACGGTCCCGGGGATCAGGGAAAAGGTCTGGGCCCCGGTGTCGGGACTGATCTCCATGGTCGCCCGGCCGTCAAGCACGTGAAGGATGTTGTCCGACCGGTCGTGAACATGCTCGGGGACCTCCACCCCGACCGGGACCCGGGACAGGACGATCGTCGCCGTCGAACCGTGGTCCTCCTGCGAATACAAGACCTTGATCTTGACCCCCTCGAAGGCGGGGTGATCCCGTTCCTCGACCCGGCTGCCATGGGTTACATAGGTCATGTCGTGTCCTCCCGCTGGTGATGGCCCCTTGGGCCGCGCTTTGACATGCCCCCGGGGGCGATATATACTGCCAAGACTAATTATTTCGAGGAAGTAGCGATTGTTGAGACCGCTGCCGGGAGGGTTTGACGAGGCCCGCAAATGGGCCGATCAATGGGATCGGCTGGTCCTGGAATCGACCCTGCCCTCCCCCTTCTCGAGCTTTGTCTGGCAGGACACCTGGTGGCGTCATTTCGGAGCCAAACGTCAGTTGCGCCTCTACGCCTGGCTGGACCAGGGCCGACTGGCCGGGGTCGCCCCGTTGATGAGAGACCGCCTCCGGATCAAGCTGGCCCCGGTGCGGCGTCTGTCCCTGGTCGGCACCGGTCTGTCCGACCGTCTGGACCTTTTATACCACAAAAAGGGGGCCAAGTTTTTCAAGGCCCTGCTCGAGCGCCTGACCACCGAGGACTCGGACTGGGATCTCTTGGAACTGGCCGAGGTCCCGGCCCAATCGCCCACGGTCGGCCTCCTGCGGGACCTGGCGGCCCGATACGACCTGCCCTTCGAGACCAGGCTCCAGTCCCAGTGCCCCTTTCTGGAACTCACGCCCCAGACCCTGGCCGGGCTGGAGAACTCGAACAAATCCCTGACCCGGTCCCGGCGAAGACTGGCCGCCTCGGGCCTGGTGGCCCTCCACTGGGCCCACCAGGCCCAGGACGTGGACTTCATCACCCGAACCGCCCGGGCCGTGGACCAGACGAGCTACAAGGCGGAAAAGGGCTGGAGCCTGTGGCTGAACGCGGCCGAGGGCGCCTTTCTGGAGGAAATTCTGGAAAAATTCGCGACCCTGGGCTGGCTCGAATTCCAGGCCCTGACCCTGGAGGGGCGCCCCATCGCCTACCTCCTGTCCTTTGCCCTGGCCGGACGGGTGATGGCCTACACCGCGGCCTTTGACCAGTCCCTGGCCAAGTTGTCGCCGGGGGCCTATCTGACCGCCCTGTCCATGGCCCGGTCCCTGGAGCTGGGATTCACTGAATTCGACCTGCTGCGGGGCGAGGAGAAATACAAGTACACCTGGGCCCGCGACCAGCGCGACCAGCTCGAGATCCGGATCTTCAATCAGACCCGGATCGGCCGCCTCTATCACCGGATGCGGTACGAACGTCAATCCGACGGGGAAGAGGCCGCGGTCGAGGGGGACGAGTGAGGTGGCCGGTCCCCGGATCCTGCACGTCAACAACACCCTCCGGGACATCGGCGGGGCCGAGGAATGCGTCGTCCGGCTGGCCCAGGGCCTCCGGGACCGCGGCTTCGAGGTCTTCGTCGCCCTGACCGATGACCGGGGGGTGCTGGCCGACCGGCTGCGGGGCGTGCCGGTGACGACCTTGTACCGTCCCCGGCGCAGCGTGGTCAGGCTGCCGCTTTTTTTGGCCGACGTGATCCTGGTGATCGTCCGCCTGCGGCGCCTGATGAAGCAACTCAAGATCGACGTCCTCCAGACCCATCTGCCCGACTCGGACCTGCTGGCCCTGGCGGCCGCCCGGCTGGCCGGGGTGCCGGTCCGGCTCTACACCTTTCACTCGACCCAATTCATGCCCCAGCGCCGCCGGACCAGCCTCCGCCGGCGGTTGCGCCTCCGGGCGACCCGTCTCGGGGCGGCCCTGGCCACCCGGCTGGTGGCAGTAAGCGAGGCCATCGGCGACAACATGGTCGCCCTGGCCGGCCTGTCCCGAAACCGGATAAGCGTCATTCCCAACGGCATCTCGCCCCGGGAATTCAAGGCCGGGGCCGACCCAATTGCCGTCCGCCGCGAGTTCGGCCTGGGGCCGGATCAGCCCCTGATCGTGACCGTCGGGCACCTCCATTCGTACAAGAACCAGGCCATGCTCATCCGGGCCGCGGCCCGGATGAGCCGGAGCGCCCCGGAGGCGAGATTCCTGATCGCCGGCGAGGGAGACATGCGTCCCCGACTGGAGGGCCTCCGGGACCGACTGGGTCTCGAAAATTCGGTCTGGCTGCCCGGGCGGCGGCGGGACGTGCCCAGCCTCCTGGCCGCGGCCGACGTCTTTGTGCTCACCTCCCGCTGGGAGGGCCTGCCGGTCAGCGTGCTCGAGGCCATGGCCCTGGCCCGGCCGGTGGTGGTCACCCGGGCCCCGGGCTGCATCGAGGTGGTCCGGGACGGGCTGACCGGGTTCGTCGTCGAACAGGACGACGATCAAGCCCTGGCCCGGCGCCTGATCCAGCTGCTGAATGACCCGGAACTGGCCGGCGAGATGGGACGCCGGGGTCTGGGCCGGGTCGAGGCCGCCTATTCCCTGGAAAAAAACCTGGATGGACTGGTCGATCTGTTCACCGCTCAACTGGAACATCGGGGCCGGTCATGAGTGACGGGCGGCTGGCGGTCATGTTCGTGGCCACGTCCCTGGAGGTGGGCGGGGCCGAGCGGCTGCTGGCCGAGATCATAAACCAACTGGACCTGACCCGGTTCAGGCCCATGGTCGCCTGCCTCAAGGGGGCCGGTCCCTTGGCCGCCCAACTGGCCGAGGTCCCGGCGCCCGTGTTCGCCAACCTGATGGTCAACAAGTTCGACCTCCGGGTGATCCATCGCCTGACCCGGCTGATGCGCCGGCGCAAGGTGGACGCCGTGTTCACCCTCAACCCCGGGGACAAGATGTTCTGGGGACGGTTGTGCGCCCACCTGGCCCGGGTGCCGGTCATCCTGTCGGCCATTCATTCCACCGGAACTCTCCGGCCCGACGGCTCCATGACCTCGGTCATCGGCTGGTTCAACAAGCGGCTGACGCCCTTCACCGACGCCTTTATCGCCCTGTGCGAGTACCAGCGGGATTATCTGATCAAGGCCGAGGGCCTGCCCGCGGCCAAGGTGGAGGTCATCTACAACGGCATCGCCCTGGAAAAGGCCAGACCGACGCGGCCGGCCGACGAGGTCCGCGCCGAGCTGGGCCTGCCGCCTGACGCCCCGGTGATCGGCCTGGTGGCGGTGATGCGCCCTGAAAAGCGCCACGACATCTTTCTGCGGGCGGCGGCCCTGATCCTGAAGCGGCATCCCGAGGCCCGCTTCCTGGTGGTCGGGGACGGCCCGCAGCGCCCCCGGATCGAGTCCCTGTGGCGGGCCCTGGGGTTGCAGTCCCGGGTCCAGTTGCTGGGGTTTCGCTCGGACGTGGTCGAGGTGATGAACGTCATGGACGTGGTCGCCCTGACCTCGCACCCGGCCGACACCTTTCCCCTGTCCCTGCTGGAGGCCATGGCCCTGGGCAAGCCCGTGGTGGTGACCGACATCCCGGGCGGGATCAAGGAGATGGTCTCGGGACCGACGGACACGGCCGGACTGATCGTGGCCCCCCAGGACCCGCGGACCGTGGCCCGGGCGGTGAACCAACTGCTCGGGAATCCGGATCTGGCCCGGCGGCTGGGTGAGGCCGGCCGGGCCCGGGTGGCCGCCGACTTCACCATCCAGCAGACCGTGGCCCGGCTCCAGGACCTGATCCGCGACCTGGCCCGGAAAAAAGGGCGGAGGCGGTCGTGACCGACCGGCCCCAAGCGATCATGGTCGCCCCGGCCCTGGCGGTCAAGGGCGGCATCTCCCACGGGCTCAAGTACCTCCTCCAATCGCCCCTGACCCAACGCTACCAGATCCGGCACATAGCGACCAACGTGGACGGCGGGGCGGTCAAAAAAATGATCGCCTTTGCCTGGGGACTGCTCAGGTTTTTGGTGTGGGTCCCTTTCTCGTCGGCCGAGGTGGTCCACATTCACTTTTCGGCCGACGCCTCGTTCTGGCGCAAGTCCATCATCGCCCGGGCGGCCAAACTTTTCGGGAAAAAGCTGATCCTGCACGCCCACACCTCCCGGTTCGACCTTTTCATGGACAAACTGCCGGCCCTGCTCCGGGCCTACGTCCGCCAGACCCTGCAAAAGGCCGACCGTTTTTTGGCCCTGTCTCCGGCCTGGGCCGAGTACTGGAAACGATTGGTTCCGGCCGAGCGGGTGCTGGTCCTGCCCAATGCCGTGCCCCTGGATCACTACGCCGCCCTGAAACAGACCGGGGCGGATGACCCGCGGCCGCTGATCATCACCCTGGCCCGGCTGTGCTTCAACAAGGGGACCTACGACACCCTGGCCGCCGCTCCCCTGGTGGCGGCCCGGCACCCGGAGGTCTTGTTCCTGCTGGCCGGGGACGGCGAGGCGGACCGGGTCCGGCGGCTCGTGGCCCAGGCGAAATTTTCGGACAACTTGGAGATTCGAGACTGGGTGGACGACGAGGAGCGGGATCGGCTCTACGCCCGGGCCTGGGTCTTTCTGCTGCCCTCTTATCGCGAGGGCGTGCCCTACGGCCTGCTCGAGGCCATGGCCAGCGGCCTGGCCGTGGTCAGCACCGTCGTGGGGGGAATTCCGGACGTGGCCGAGGGCTGCGCCGTCCTGGTCGAGCCGGGCCGCCCGGCCGACCTGGCCGCCGGCCTGATGGACATCCTCGAGGACCCGCAAATGAGACGGCGACTGGGTGCCTCGGCCCAGGCCCGGATCGCCGCCCATTACGACAGCCGCCGGGTGGGCGAGCGATTGGCCGACATCTATGACCAGGTGATTGGACGTGGGACCGTTTAGGCGGATCACCAGGGCCGTGCTCGGCCCGGGCCTGGAGGCGGCCTTCCGGCTGGGGGTGATCGACCTGTTCGGCCGGCGGCGGGCGGCCGGCCGGGTGGCGGTGCTGATGTATCACCGGATCGTGCCCGACCAGGGCCCGATCGGGGTGGACCGGTTCAATCCCATGACCGACACCCTGACCGCCTCCCGGTTCGAGGCCCAGGTGAGGTGGCTTGCCGGCAGGGCCACGGTCATCGGTCTCGACGATTTTCAGGAGATCCTGCTCAGCGGCCGAACCCCGCCCCGGGCGGCGGCGATCATCACCTTTGACGACGGCTTCCGGGACACCCGGGAACTGGCCGGGCCGATCCTGGCGCGATACGGCCTCCGGGCCGTGGTCTTCGCCTCGGTGGAGGCCGTTGACCGGCGCCGGCCGATCCTGGTGGACGAACTGACCTGGCGGCTGTCTCGGCCCGAGGCCGTCGCCGCTGCGGGCGACCTGCCCGAGGAACTGGTCCGGCTCTGCCAGGGCCTGGACCCGGGCGACGTCCAGGCCGGGCACCTGGCAATGACCGAGGCCACCTGGTGGCTGAAAAACCTGGATCCGGCCTATCAGTCGGTCATCCTGGGCCGGCTGCGGGCCGCGGTCCCTGGAGGCGAGGACTATTTCGATGGGCTGTATCTGACCTGGGACGATCTGGCGAAAATGGCGGCCGAGGGCTGGGACGTGGGCTCGCACGGACTGTCCCACGCCAATCTGAATGTCCTGGCCCCCGGGGACCTGGCCCGCGAGCTGGCCCGTTCCCGGGAGATCGTCACGGAGAGACTGGGCCGGCCGGTGACCGCCTTCTGCTATCCTTACGGCGATCTCGACGATCGGGTCCGGGCGGCCGCGGCCGAGGCGGGTTACAGCCTGGCCTTCAGCACCCGGCCCGGGCCGTGCCGGCCGGGAGACGATCCCCTGGCCCTGCCGCGGATCAGCACCGGCGGCCGGAAACTGTATTCGTTTGCGGCCAAGGTCTATGGGCTGAGGACATGAAACCGTCCTGGGTCATCAAGCGTCTGGCCCTGATGAGCCCCGCTGAGGTGGTTTGGCGGCTGGGTCGTAAACTGGCCCACCGTCGCCTGCAGGGTGTATATACAACCCTGGCCGGGCCGGAGGCGGTGGACCGTTTTGTGGCCGGGCTCGGTTTCGGCTCGCCGGCCAAGCTGGCCGAACGGGCCTACGATCACCTCCAGACCCGGTTATGGACCTTTGACGAGACCGAGACGGCCCGGGAGTTCAAGCGGAGGTTCGACGTCCAGGCCCTGATTGACGAGGCCTCAAAAATTGTGCTCGATGGTCCGTCGGTCTTCGGCCTGCCCGGCCCGGGCAAGGAGATCGACTGGCACCGAGACCCGTTGACCGGACGGAGCTGGCCCCGCGAGTTCTGTCACCGGATCGATCACCACGACCCCTCGGTGGGCGGGATCGTCTTCACCTGGGAACTCAACCGCCACCAGCACCTCCACGTCCTGGCCGCGGCGACCCTGGTCACCGGTGACGAAAAATTCGCCCGGGTGGGACAGGAGCACATCGCCTCGTGGCTCGACCAGAACCCGCCCTTTGTCGGGGTCAACTGGGTGAGCCCCCTGGAGATGTCCCTGCGGGCGGGGTCCTGGCTGTGGTTCCTGAGGCTGACGGCCGGCCGGGCCAGGGTCGAGCCGGGGCTGCTGGCCAGGATCCTGTATTCACTGAAACGGCAGATGGACGCCGTGGCCGAGGACCGGTCCCGCTACTCGTCGGCCAACAATCACCTCCTGGGCGAGGCCTGGGGGCTGTTCCTGGTGGGGGTGGTCTGTCCCTATCTGCCCGGGGCGGAGAAATGGCGGCGCCTGGGCGAGGCCGTCCTGAGCGACGAGTTTTCGCGGCAGATCGCCCCGGACGGCGTCGGCCTGGAGCAGACCAACCGCTACCTGGCCTTTGACTTCGACCTGCTGCTCTCGGCCTTTCTACTGGCCAGGGACAACCGGATGGCGATCCATCCCCAGTTGCCCGAGCGGCTGGCGGCCACGGCCGATTTCTTCCGCCACCAGATGAACCAGACCGGTTGGGTACCAGACATCGGCGACAACGCCGAGGCCCGGGTCTTCGGCCTGTCCGACGTAAGCGAAAAATTCTACGGCGAGGTCCTGACCTCGGCCGCCCTGCTTTCGAACCGGGCCGAGTTCAAGGCCGGTCAAAAACTGGACCGCAAGAATTTCTTCCTGTTCGGTCCCCAGTCCCCGGCCCGGTTCGAGGCCCTGCCCCGGAGCCTTCACCCGGCCCGCTCCCGGCTCTTTGCCGACGGGGGATACGGCGTGCTGCGGCGGACGGGCGGCGGGGACATGGTGGTCGTGATGGACGTCGGCCCCCTGGGCTACCTGTCCTTGTGCGCCCACGGGCACGCCGACGCCCTGGCCATGACCCTGAGTATCGCCGGACAACCGGTCCTGATCGATCCGGGAACTTTTTTGTACCACAGCGGCGGGACCTGGCGGGAGTATTTCCGGTCCACCGCGGCCCACAACACGGTGGTCATCGACGGCCGGAATCAATCAAGGCCGGGCGGTCCGTTCATGTGGCTGACCAAGGCCCGGGTCGAGATCGAGTCGTTCGAGGAGTCCGAGGACCGGATCAGCCTGGCGGCCCGCCACACCGGGTACCAGCGCCGGGGCAAAGGCGTCGTCCACCGGCGGGAGGTGACCCTGGACAAGAAGGTCCCGCTGTTGACCGTCGCCGATACCCTGACCGGACCGGGCGACCACCGCCTCGAGATCGGGTTCCACTTTCCACCCGGCCTGACGCCCGTCCCCCAGGGCCGGCACTATCTCATCGACGGCCTGGAGGCGGCGGTCCTGATCGAGTTGGACCCCCTGACCACCGGCCGGGTGGTCTTCGGCCAAAACGATCCTCCCCAGGGGTGGTTCTCGGACCGGTTCGGACGAAAAACGGCCGCGGCCACCCTGATCGGCGAGGCCGCCTTCCAGGATCAACTGACCATCACCACGACCATAACCTGCTTGTCAAGCCCGGACCCGGCTGATACTATGATCGAACGCTAGACGAACAAATTTCAGGGTCCCTTCGAACAACCAGCCCGCCTTGGCCTCGCCGACCTGGGCCGCCACAGAGGAGTCCCGAGGTGAACATCAGTGTCTTTGGTCTGGGTTACGTCGGCTGTGTCACGGCCGCCTGCCTGGCCAGGAACGGGCACGGCGTCATCGGGGTCGATGTCAACCCGGCCAAGGTCGATAGCCTCAACCAGGGCGTCTCGCCCATCGTCGAGGAACACATCGGCCAGTTGATCGCCGACCAGCGCGCCGCCGGCCGGCTGACGGCCACGTCCGACCCAACGGCGGCGGTCAGGGACAGCCAGGTCTCCCTGATCTGCGTGGGCACGCCCGGCCGGGAAAACGGGGCCCCGGACACGACCTTTGTCGAGCGGGTGTCCGACCAGATCGGTCTGGCCTTGAGGGACAAGGCCGACTACCACACCGTAGTGGTTCGGTCCACCGTCCTGCCCGGCACCACCCGATCAAAGGTCATCCCCCGACTGGAAAAGGCCTCGGGCAAGACGGCCGGACCTGACTTCGGCGTCTGTTTCAACCCCGAGTTCCTGCGCGAGGGCTCCTCGGTCCACGATTTCGACCACCCGCCCAAGACGGTCATCGGCCAGTTCGATCCGGGCAGCGGAGACGTCCTGCGGGAGATCTTCGCCGACCTCGAGGCCCCCCTGTTCAGCGTGCCCCTGGAAGTGGCCGAGATGATCAAGTACGTTGACAACGTCTGGCACGCCCTGAAGGTGGCCTTTGCCAACGAGATCGGCCGCCTGGCCAGGGCCGTGGGCGTGGACAGCCACCTGGTCATGAACATCTTCACCGCGGACACCAAACTCAACCTGTCGCCCAGCTACCTGTGGCCCGGTTTCGCCTTTGGCGGGTCGTGTCTGCCCAAGGACACCCGGGCCTTCGTCCAGGCGGCCAGGCGACTGGACGTGGAACTGCCGGTCATCTCGCACATTTTGCCCAGCAACGAGGGCCAGATCAAGACGGCCTTGAACCTGATCCTCAAGACCGGGAAGCAGAAGATCGGGATCCTGGGCTTTGCCTTCAAGGGCGGGACGGACGACCTGCGGGAGTCGCCGGTGGTCCTGCTCATCGAGGCCCTGCTGGGCAAGGGCAAGGACGTCCTGGCCTATGATGAAAACGTGTCCCTGGCCCGACTGGTGGGCTCGAACCGGGCCTACATCGAACAGGTTCTGCCCCATATCGGCCGGCTGATGGCCGATTCCATCGAGGCGGTCGCGGACCACGCCGAGGTGGTCGTGGTCGGCAATTTTCATCCCGACTTCGCCCCCGCCCTGAACCGACTCCGGGCCGACCAGATCGTGGTCGATCTGGTGCGGGTCGTCGATCAGCCGCCTCCAAATGTGGCCGGGTATCATGGCCTCAGCTGGTAGAGTCCTGATCATCGTCGAAAACCTGCCTCTCCCCTTTGACCGGCGAGTCTGGCTCGAGGCCATGACCCTGACCCGCCACGGCTACCTGGTCTCGGCCATCTGCCCCATGGGCAAGGGCTTTGATCGCCCCTACGAGTTCCTGGACGGGGTCCACATCTACCGCCATCCCCTGCCGGTCGAAGGCTCCGGGCCGGCGTCCTACGCCAAGGAGTACTCGGCCGCCCTGTGGCACCAGTTCCGGCTGGCCTTCAAGATTTATCGGCGCCACGGCTTTGACGTCATCCAGGCCTGCAACCCGCCGGACGACATCTTCCTGGTGGCCCTGCCCTTCAAGTTGTTCGGGCGGGTGAGGTTCATCTTCGACCACCACGACGTCAATCCCGAACTGTATTTGGCCAAATTCGGCCGGCGCGACCTGTTTTACGCCCTGATGAGGATCCTGGAGCGCTGGACCTTCCGCCTGGCCGACGTGTCCATCGCCACCAATCAGTCCTACCGGCGGGTGGCCCTCGAGCGGGGCCGGATGCGGCCCGAGGACGTGTTCGTGGTCCGCTCCGGACCCCGGCGGGAGGCGATCACCCCCTTGCCGCCCGAGTCCGACTTGAAACGGGGCCGCCGGTTTCTGGTAGCATATGTTGGGGTCATGGCCCAGCAGGACGGCCTGGATTTGCTGCTCGAGGCGGCCCGGCATATTGTCCTTGACCGGGGCCGGACTGACGTGGCCTTCACCCTGGTCGGGGCCGGGCCCGAACTGGCCGCGCTCGAGGAGATGTCCCGGGATCTGGGCCTGACCGATCACGTCCTGTTCACCGGCCGGATTTCGGATGAAGACCTGTTCGCCGTCCTGTCCACGGCCGACGTCTGCGTCGATCCGGACGTGGTCAACCCGATGAACGACATGTCCACCATGAACAAGATCATGGAGTACATGGCCTTTGGCAAACCGGTAATCATGTTCGACTTGACCGAGCACAAGTACTCGGCCGGAGAGGCCGGCGTCACCGCCCGGGCCAACGATCCGATCGACCTGGGCGACAAGGTCATCGACCTGCTCGACGATCCCGGGCGGCGCCGGGCCATGGGCGACTTCGGCCGACGGCGCTTCACCCAAGAACTGGCCTGGGAGCATTCAGCGCCCCACCTCCTGGCCGCCTACCGGCGGGCCCTGGACCGCCGCCGAACCGGTCCGAAAGATGCGGCAAGATAAGGTCTCACTGGCCCTGCTCCGCCTCCTGGACGCGGCCTTCGTGGCCCTGGCCTTTCTGCTGGCCTTTGAACTCAGGCTGCTCCTGCCCGATTCCCTGCCCCTGCTGGGCAAGGTCAGGAAGTTCGACGGCGGCGCCCTGGCCGAGTACTGGCAGATGATGGCGGTGATCATGATCTCCTGGTGGATCCTGCTCCACCAGACCGGGGTTTACTCCCACGCCTCGCAGACCAGACTGAGGTCCTTGTTCTTCAGTCTGCTCAAGACCAACCTGATCGGGGTCGTCGTCCTGGCGGTGGTGGCCTTCATCTTCCGCTACTCCTCGCTCTCCCGGCTGATGATCCTGCTGTTCATGATCCTGAACTTCACCATCCTCTTTTTCGAGAAGTGGACCGTTTACTGGCTGATGAACCGGTTCGCCGTGGCCCGGCAACCCCTGGACAACGTCGTGATCGTCGGCACCAACGAGCAGGTCACCCTGTTCGTCCAGCGCCTGGCGGGCCGGCCCGAGGAGGCGGTCCGGCTGGTGGGCCTGGTCGGCTGGAGCCAGGCGGATCTGGGACGGGAGGTCTTCGGCTTCCCGGTGCTGGGCACGGTCCACCACCTGGGTGAAATCCTGACCAGCCGGGCCGTGGACGAGGTGATCATCATTCAGCCGGGCCGGACCATCGACGACCTGGAGATGGTGGCCCGGCTGTGCGAGGAGGTCGGGGTCAGGACCTCGATCCTGGCCAACCTGTTCGACCTGGCCATCTCCCGGACCGGTTTTCGGAACCTGGCCGGGGTGCCGATGATCACCTACACCACCGCCCCGATCGACGAATGGGGCCTGTTCTTCAAGCGCCTGGTGGACCTGGGCGCCTCGGCCGCGGGATTGGTCTTCCTCTTCCCGCTGTTTTTGGCGGTGTCCATTCTGATCAAGCTGAACTCGCCCGGGCCGGTCTTCTTTCGCCAGACCCGCAGCGGCCTCAACGGCCGGAACTTCACCCTGTACAAGTTCAGGTCCATGGTCGCCGACGCCGAGGCCCAGAAGAGTCAACTGGCCACCTTCAACGAGATGGGCGGTCCGGTGTTCAAGATCAAGGAGGACCCCCGGGTGACCCGCGTCGGCCGGTTCATCCGCAAGACCTCCATCGACGAACTGCCCCAACTGATCAACGTCCTCAAGGGGGAAATGAGCCTGGTCGGACCGCGACCGCCCCTGCCCGAAGAGGTGGCCCAGTACGAGCGCTGGCAGAGACGCCGCCTCTCGGTCCGGCCCGGCATTACCTGCATCTGGCAGGTCAGCGGCCGCAACCAGATCGACTTCGACGAGTGGATGCGCCTGGACCTGCAGTACATCGATCACTGGTCTTTTTTACTCGACATCAAGATCCTGGTGCGGACCCTGGCCGCCGTGCTGTCCGCCAAGGGGGCGTCCTGAACGTCGAGACAATTTATGGGAGTGATTGGCCATGGGTATCAAAACCTACGTCAGGCATCTGTTCACCCTCGGTCGCCACGAGGCCTACGAGACCGGCATCGCCCTGTACAATCAGGGCCGTTACCAAGAGGCCCTGGAGAGACTGGCCGAGTGCGCCCACACCCGCCAGGACCGGGGATCGCTTCACGGCAACCTGGCCGCCTTCTACTCGGGGCTGGCCCTCAGGAACATGGGCATCCTGTCCCTGTACAGCGGTGACTACCAGCAGGCCGTGGAACACTTCATCCGCTCGGCGACCTACAACCCGAATCACTTCGGGGTCTATAATTACCTGGGCGTCTGCTACAACAACCTGGGTCAGTACGATCTGGCCATGGAGGCCTTCCAGAAGGCGATCCGGATCAACCCCGGGATGAGTTCGGTCAAGCTCAAACTGGCCATCGTCTTCCACAACATGCAGATGCACGACCGGGCGATCAACACCCTGAAGGACACCCTCCGGCAGCACCCCAACTGGGCCGACATGCGTTACCACCTGGGCCTGATGATGGCCAGCAAGGGCGACCTCGAGGGCGGCATCGAGGAACTGACCAAGGCCCTCAAGAGCAACCCGATGTACATGAGCGCCCGGATCAAACTGGGCGTCCTCCTCGGGATCTCGGCCCGCTTCGACGAGGCCGTCGAACAACTCCAGTTCGTGCTCGAGCGACACCCCAACTACGCCGACGTCCACTACCACCACGGCCTCTTTCAGGCCAGCCTCAAGAACCTGGACGTCGCCGAGACCGCCTTCCAGAGGGCCATCGAGATCAGCCCCAATTACACCGACGCCTTGATCAAGCTGGGCATCGTCCTGGGCCACCAGGGACGCGCGGACGAGGCCCTGGCCACCTTCGAGACGGCCCTGGCCTCGAAACCGACCGATATCGACGCCGATTTTCTGGTGACCTATATCAACAAACTGCGGGATCGGTCCCAGGCCGAGAACTGCGTCGAAAGCTTCCAGGAGCTCCTGGCCGGCTTCTACACCCAGGCCGCCGCCCAGATCGCCAACCGCATCCAGATCAATCCCGACTTCTCGGAGATCATCCACCTCTTCTCGCCCAAGACCGACGCCGCCCTGTACGACACCTTTATCAAGCTCTACTCGGACGCCGTGCGCAAGCAGCCCCGGTTCGCCGACCTGCGCAATCACCTCGGCCAGTTCCTCTACCGGACCGGACAACTGGACGAGGCCGCCGAGCATTTTTCGGCCGCCCTGGACATCAACCCCGATTTCGTCAAGGCCCGCGTCAATTACTTCAAGACCCTCCGTGATCAGAAGAAGATCGATCAGGCCGAGGAGCAGATCGGCCGTCTCCTGGAGCAGGGCGTCCGCTACCCGGACCTGCTCCTGGAACTGGGTCGCATCCAGCGCCGCAAGAAAGAGTACACCCAGGCCCTGGCCTCCATCGAGGAGTCCCTGGAGATCAACCCGGACTACGCCCCGGGCTACCTGGAAAGGGCCAACGTCCTGGAGAAGATGCGTCTGTTCGACGACGCCATCTCCAGCCTGGAGCGGGCCTCGGAACTGGATCCGGAAACCCTGCCGCCCGACGAACTCGAGGCCCGGCTCGATCTCATCCGCCGCCAGGAGGCCCCTGAAGCCATATGAGTTTCGTCGCCGACCTCCACGTTCACTCCCACTTTTCCCGGGCCACGGCCAAGAACTGTGATCTGCCCCACCTGGAACTCTGGGCCAGGCGCAAGGGGGTGGCCCTGGTCGGCACCGGCGATTTCACCCACCCCGGCTGGCTGAAGGAGATCGAGCACGACCTGCGCTTCGAGGACTCCGGTCTCTTTCGGCTCAAGTCCGACCGGACCCTGGAGGCGACGGACGGCCTGCCCGCGCCCGAGGGCGAGGTCCGCTTCGTGCTGAGCGCCGAAATCAGCTCGATCTACAAGCAAGGACAAAAAACGCGCAAGGTGCACAGCCTGATCCTGATGCCGGATCTGGCGGCCGTGGAACGCCTCAACCGGCGCCTGGCGGCCATCGGCAACCTCACCTCGGACGGCCGGCCCATCCTGGGCCTGGCGGCCAAGGACCTGCTGAGCCTGACCCTCGAGGCCGACCCCCGGGCCGTATTCATCCCGGCCCACGCCTGGACGCCCTGGTTCTCGGTCCTGGGCAGCAAGAGCGGCTTCGACTCGATCGAGGAGTGCTTCGAGGACCTGTCCGGCGAGATTCACGCCCTGGAGACCGGCCTGTCCTCGGACCCGGCCATGAACTGGCGGCTGTCCGCCCTGGACCGGTTCACCCTGGTGTCCAACTCGGACGCCCACTCGCCCGGCAAGCTGGCCCGGGAGGCGAACCTGTTCGACGGGGAAATGACCTACGAGGCCGTGGCCCGGGCCATCGAGACCAGGGAGGGCTTCGGCGGCACCGTCGAGTTCTTCCCCGAGGAGGGCAAGTATCACCTGGACGGTCACCGCAAGTGCGGCCTCCGCCTGGACCCGGAGCAGGCCGACGACCTGAAGGGACGCTGTCCCCGCTGCGGCCGGCCGCTGACCCTGGGCGTCCTGCACCGGGTCGAGGACCTGGCCGATCGACCGCCCGGCTTCAGGCCGCCCGGCGCCTCGCCCTTTCACTCCCTGTTGTCCCTCCCGGAAATTTTGGGCCAAGTCCTTCGGGTCGGCCCCGCAACCAAGAAGGTGGCCGCCCAATACGGATTGCTCCTGAATCGCCTGGGACCGGAACTGGACATTCTGTTCCGCCTGCCCCTGAGCATCATCAGCGCCGCCGGCGGCGAGATCGGTCCCCTGCTGGGCCTGGCCGTGGACAACATGCGCCAGGGCCGGGTGTCCACCCAGGCCGGCTTTGACGGCCAGTTCGGCGTGATCACCGTCCTGACCGACGAGGATCGCCGCCAGGTCGGGGGACAGCACCAGATGTGGGCCTTTGGTCAGGACCAGGGACCTGACAAATCCCGGACCCGGTCCGCGGCCCGGAAGAAAAAGGCCGCAGTCCGGGCCAAGCCTGACCGGCAGGCGCGCCCGGACCGGGCCGATCAGCCCGGCGGCGTCCTGGCCGGGCTCAATCCCCGGCAGTACCTGGCCGTGACCTCCCCGCCGGGTCCGCTGATCGTCATGGCCGGACCCGGCACCGGCAAGACCCTGACCCTGAGCCGCCGGGCGGCCCATCTGATCGCCCGGCACGGCGTCCCCCCGGAGCGGATCGCGGCCGTGACCTTCACCCGTCAGGCCGCCGGTGAACTGGAGCAACGGATCAACGCCAGCCTGGCCCAAGAAGGGCGTCCGGGCCGGGTCACGGCCAGCACCTTTCACGCATTGGGGGCCGAGATCCTGCACATGTCCGGGCGGGAGTTCGCGGTGATGGACGAGGACGAGCGCCACCAGAGACTCAAGGAGGCGGCCCGGCGGGTCAAGCTCGGTCCCCGGGACCTGGGGGACCGGATTTCCGACCTGAAACAGAACCTGTGCCGCCCCGCGGACGTCGATCCGGCCGCCGAGCCGGAGCTGGCTCGGGGGTACGAACTATATCAGGGCCGCCTCGAGCGGGAAGCGGTCCTGGACTTCGACGATCTGCTGGGGGAGCCCATCCGGGCCCTGGAGTCATCGACCGAGTTGCTGGCGCTGGCCCGGGCCCGGTGGCGACACCTGCTGGTGGACGAGTTCCAGGACCTGTGCGCCGCCCAGTGGCGGCTGACCCGGCTGCTGGCCTCGGGTGACTGCCCCAGCCTGACCGTCATCGGCGATCCCCGCCAGGCCATCTACGGGTTCCGGGGGGCCAGCCCCCGGTTCTTCGACGTTTTCCGCGAGGAAATCCCGTCCGTCCGGGAAATCCACCTGGACACCTCGTACCGCTGCCCGCCGGTGGTGCTCTCGGCCTCCCGTCAGGTGATCGTCGGCGGCGCCGGCGAGGACTGCCCCGAACTGACCTCGCTGGCCGAGGGCCGTCAGACCATCACCCTGGCCGCCTTGCCCACGCACAGGGCCGAGGCGGTTTACGTCAGCCGAAAGATCGAGCAGATCCTGGGCGGGGCCAGCTTCTTCCACCACGATTCAGGACAGGACGATCCCGCCTCCCTGACGACCGACCTGGGCTTTTCGGACATGGCCGTGCTCTTTCGGACCCACGCCCAGGCGGCCCCCCTCCAGGAGGCCCTGGATCGGGCCGGCCTCCCCTATCAGACCGCCGCCGACAAGGACGTGGGCGCCGCCGATGACCTGGACTTCACCGCCGACAAGATCAGCCTGCTCACCCTCCACGCCGCCAAGGGCCTCGAGTTCGCCTGCGTGTTCATCACCGGCTGTGAGGACAACCTGATTCCCTTCAACCTCCCCGCCCGGCGGCCGGCCTCGCTCGCCGAGGAGCGGCGCCTGTTCTACGTCGGCCTGACCCGGGCCCGGCGGGCCCTGTGGCTGACCCGGGCCGCCCGGCGCACCATCCGGGGCCAAAGGACGGTCCAGCGGCCGTCACCCTTTCTGGACGACATCGAGCCCGGCCTCTTTACTCCTGACGACCCCCACCTCAAGCGCCCCGCCGCCCGCCAGTTGGACATGTTCTAAAGAATTTTCTCCCCGAGGCCGATATTCCGAATTGAAGGGGAATTCGGTTCGGAACTTTCGGAGGATTGCCCATGCCCAGCCTGCCCGCCATCCGGCCGCCCGGGTTCGCCGCTCCCGTGGTCCCGGGCACCCCGGACCCCGGCATTGCCTCGGGGCCCTGCGTCACCGCCCCGGAACGGGTCCCGGTCACCCGGACCCAGCCGGCCCTGGCCCCCCAACAGCCGGCCGACGCCAAACCCGTGGCCCTCAACCATGTCGCCTCCCCCACCGGGCAGATCCTGACCCGCCTGCCCCCGGCGGCCAGCGTGGCCCGGGCCGCCTATTTAACGGCCCAGGATAACCCCCCCCGACAACGGGTCCCCAGGGGGAAACCGCCCGGCGGGCCGAACAGGCCCGGGAGACCCCCGGCCAGAATTTCCAGTCGTCGCTGGCCCGGGCCCTGGGGGTCTTTTTCCAGTGGGTGTCCGGCCTTTCCGAGGCGGAACCCGGGGAGGACGGTCAGTCTCCTCGCCCCGGAGCCGATCGCCCCCGGTCCTCATTCGCCTCCAGGATAGACACCCGGGTCTGATCCAAAACCGGTCTCCCCTGGACACGTCCGGCACCCTGGGGTATCATGGTCCGACCTCTCAGGAGAAAGACCATGACCGACAAACCCGACGACAAGGACACGGACAAGCCGGACGAGAAATTGTCTCTGGACGACCTGATCGCCGAGGCCGAGGGTAAAAAACCGGAAAAAACCGTATCCGAGAAGCCGGCACCTGAAAAACCCGCCCCAGACAAACCGGCCGCCCCGACGCCGCCCCCGCCCCCTGTCAAGGACGCGGGCCCTCCCGAACCGCCGACGGCCAAACCCGCGGACACCGCACCGGCCACTCCGCCTAAAAGCGAGGTTCAGCCGCCGCCCAAGAGCGAGGCCAAACCCGAGGTGCCGCCCCTTCCCCCGCGCCAGGAGGCCCCGCCGGCCAAGCCCGCGCCCCCGCCGCCGCTGCCCTCGCAGCCCGAAGCGCCCCCGGTCCGGCCGGCCGCGCCGCCCCCCAAGGACGTGAAAGTCACGCCTCCGGGGCCCAAACCGCCCCTGCCCAAACGGGACGAGACGGCCGGTCCCATCGGACCCCCGCCCCGGGCCGAAAAGCCAGAGGAGGCCAAGCCGGCCCCGGCCAAGTTGCCGGCCGTGGCCACCGGTCCGTTGCACCTGGTCCTGCTGGCCGCCTCCTGGTTCGTGATGCTGGCCGGCATCTGGAGCAACTGGGCCCTGGTCGGCAACCCCTGGCTCAAGATCGGCCTGGTGCTCGCCCCGGCCGTGGCCCTGATACCGTCCATCGTGCTGTGGCGCAACACCTCCTGGACCTTCAAGACCGGACTGAGCTGCCTGATGGCCACCCTCATCGGCCTGACCCTGTGGGCCGCGCCCCTGGGCTGGTGGAAGGATCCGGGGCGGGTATTCAATCTGCTGGATTACCCGGGCACGGTCTTCATCCTGGTCATCCTCCTGGTCCTGAGCGTGGTGTGCATCGCCTTGTGGTGGGGCCTGTTCAAGCGGTACAAGATCGTGGCGGCGGTCCTGACCGTGATCACCCTCTACAGCCTCTACCCCCTGGTTTACGCCCTGGGACAGGAGCAGACCCTGTCCCATGTCTTCAACGATTCGGTCTGGCTGCTGATCAAGGTGCCGTGGTGGATCGACCCCCTGTACCTCCTGTTCGAGGTGGTCCTCCCCCTGGCCATGTTGGTGGCCCTGGTGACCTACTTCATCCGCCTGTTCGGGACCAGGAAGGCCCAGGTCTTTCTGTGGACCTTCCTCATCCTGGCCGCGGCCTCGGCCACCGGCTTCGCCTTCCTGAACACCGTGCCCCGCCAGGGCAAGGTCCTGCCTCATCTGCTCTCCCATACCACCGTGGCCCAACACCTCAGGATTCCCTCGCTCGACGACCGGGTCCAGGCCGTGAAGCGCCAGGTGGCCGACATGACGGCCGGCTTCTTCTTTGTTCGCGGCCTGGATCGCCTGGGCGGCGATGCGGTCCAGAAACTGGATCAGAACCTGAGGGACGCCGCCGCCCGCCGGAAACGGCAATTGATGGACATTGACAAGAAACTAAAGCAGATGGACCTCCAGAAAAAACGCCTGCTGGATATGAAGAAGAGGCTGCAACAAGAAGGCGCGGGGGGTCAGTCCTCCAGCGGCGCCAGATAACTTCGGAAACCGGCCCGGGTGACCGACGGTCACCCGGGTCTTTTTGTGACCATGCACCACCTGTCAACCCCACAAGAGGATACCTTATGCCCCCAAACGACGAATTGATTCTCATGGGCAACGAGGCCATCGGCCGCGGACTGGTCGAATTCGGCTGCCATTTCGTGTCCGCCTATCCGGGTACGCCCAGTTCGGAGATCCTGCCCGCCGTGGTCCGTTTCAAGAAGGACGCCGACTGGGACCTCTACACCGAGTGGTCCATCAACGAGAAGGTCGCCCTGGAAACGGCCCTGGCCGTGACCTACACCGGCAAGCGGGCCGCCTGCGCCATGAAACAGGTCGGCCTGAACGTGGCCGCCGACCCGATGATGAGCGCCTCCTACATCGGCGTCATCGGCGGGTTCATCATCATTTCCGCTGACGACCCGGGCCCCCATTCCTCCCAGACCGAGCAGGACACCCGGCTGTTCGCCATGCTGGCCAAGCTGCCCGTGTTCGACCCGGCCTCGCCGGCCGAGGCCCGGGACATGATCGGCCTGGCCTTCGAGTACAGCGAAAAGTACGAGATCCCGGTCCTGTTCCGGCCGACCCTGCGGATATGTCACGCCCGGCAGAATATTTCGCTCCACAAGCCCCAAAATATCGAACGCCGGGCCGCCTTCCCCAAAAACCCCTTCCGCTGGGCGGCCACGCCCAAGTTCCGCCTGGGGCTGCACCATGAACTCAACGCCAAGCTGGACAGGATCGCGGCCGAACTGGGCGCCGACACGCGGCTCAACCGGATCGAACGGCCGCGGGACAAGGCCCCCCTGGGCATCATCGCCGCCGGCATCTCCTCGGCGGTGACCACCGACGTTTTGGGCGAGATAGGTCGGCTGGACGAAACGCCCCTGCTCCGGATCGCCACGGCCTATCCCTTCCCCGAGAAGCTGGTCACCGACTTCATCGCCGCCTGCGACCGGGTCCTGGTCATCGAGGAGACCGATCCGGTCATCGAGATGCAGATCCGGGACAAATCCAAGATCAGCGGCCGGCTGGACGGGACGGTGCCCGCCGCCGGGGAGCTGATGCCCGAGGTGATCGCCGAGGTCCTGGACCGCTTCCTGGAGCGGACCGAAGGCAAATCCACCGTCGTCCAGGTGCCCGACCAGGCCCCGCTGCGGCGGCCCAGCCTCTGCCCGGGCTGCCCCCACCGGGCCTCGTTCTACGCCATCCGCCGGGCCTTCCCGGACGGGGTGTATCCGTCGGACATCGGCTGCTACACCCTGGGGCTGAACCTGGGCGCGGTCGATACCTGCCACAACATGGGCGCGGCCGTGTCCTTTGCCGCCTCGTTCGCCCACGCCTTCCGACTGGACGGCCAGAAAAGACCGGTCGTCGCCACCATCGGCGACTCGACCTTTTATCACTCCGGCCTGGCCCCGCTGGTCAACGCCGTTTATAACGACGTCCGGTTCGTCCTGGTCATCCTGGACAACGAGATCACCGGCATGACCGGCATGCAGCCCACCCCCGAGTTCGGGGTCACCGCCGACGGTCCCGACCGGCCGGGCACGGCCGTGCCCCTCGAGGAGCTGATCGCCGGCTGCGGGGTGAAGCACATCGCCGAGGCCGATCCCTACGACGTCAAGAATTTCAGCAAAGTCCTCAAAAAGGCCTACCGGGCGGCCATGGAGCCGGAAGGCACCGCGGCCGTGGTCATCGCCCGGCACCCCTGCGTGGCCTTTCGCCAGGCCGACGCCGTGCCCGAACCGGTCAAGGTCGAGATCATCCAGGGCGACTTCGTCCCGGCCAAGGCCAGGGTCGAGGACCCGGACGGGAAATGCCTGTCCTGCAACCAGTGCGTCCTGGTCTGCCCGGCCGGGGCCGTGTCCAAACGGGGCGACAAGGACTACGTCATCGACGAGGCCAAATGCACCTCCTGCCGTCAGTGCGCCGCCGTCTGTCCGGTGGGGATCATCGCCCTGGAGCCGGCCGGGGCCTGCGTCGGCTGCGGCTATTGCCAGACCAACTACGAGTGCCCGGCCCTGATCGTCGGCCCGGGTGACCGGACCGTCATCGACCGCCGGATCTGCGTGGACTGCGGTCTGTGCCGCTTTGTCTGCGCCCACAACGCCATTCAGGTCGCCGGGGAGGAAAAGTGATGTCTGACAACTTTCAGGCCGTGATCGCCGGAGTGGGGGGACAGGGGATTCTGTTTCTGACCCGGGTCCTGGCCGCCCACGCCCGGACCCTGGGGTTGCCGGTCCTGGTGTCCGAGGTCCACGGCATGAGCCAGCGCGGCGGCTCGGTGGTCTCCCACCTCAAGGCCGGCGATTTCCAGAGCCCCCTGGTCCGCCAGGGCCGGGCCGACCTGGTTATCTCCCTGGAGCCGGGCGAGGCCGTCCGCAACCTGGGCTACCTGCGGCCGGCGGACAACGGGACCGCCGGCGCGGTCCTGCTGGTCAACGCCCCGGGCGACGGTTTCCTGTCCGACGAGGCCCGGGGGATCCTCGAGCAAACCGGGATCGACTTGTTCCGGATCGCCGCCGACCGGATCGCCCTGGCCAACAAGGCCCCCCTGTCGGCCAACCTGGTGGTCCTGGGGTTCGGCGCGGCCCGGGGGGCGGTGCCCTATGCCCCCCAGGACCTGTTGAACACGATCTTGACCATCAGTCCGCCCCGCTTTCAGAAGCAGAACCAAAAGCTCTTCCAATTGGGCGTCGAGGCCGCCTGAGGGTCCGGGCCCGGGCGGATTCGGCCGGGCCCGGCGGCCTCGAATCCATCTTGACTCGCCCCTGCGGGGGCCATATACTGCCGACGACACGTTTCGCCCGTTGCCGGGTGTGGGGGAATCAACCAAATCCAGGAGGGATATCCATGCGTCGCCTATCTTTTATTATCGCCGTCGTGTTTGCGGTGACCCTGGGTCTGGGCGTGGCGGCCCAGGCCAAGATGGTCATCAAATTCGGGCACGTGGCGCCCCCGTTCCACGGTCAGGCCTGGGGCGTGGACGCCTTTGCCAAATACGTCAAGGACAAGACCCACGGCCGGATCATCATCAAGACCTTCCCCTTCGGCCGCCTGGGCAACGAGCGGGCCATGACCCAGAAGACCCAGGCCGGCACCATCCAGATCGCGGCCATCACCACGGCCGTGCTCAGCAACACGGTGCCCCAACTGGCCCTGTTCGACCTGCCCTTCATCTACCCTGACCGCAAGACGGCCTACGCCTTCCTGGACGACCCCGCGGTCCAGAGGCACTTCTTCAGGTATTTGCCCAAAAAGGGCCTGGTCGGCATCGGCTGGACCGAAAACGAGTTCCGGGACCTCAACACCCGGAAGCCGGTGTACAAGCCCAGCGACCTCAAGGGCATGAAGATGCGGGTCATGGTCAGCCCGGTTTATTTGGACACCTTCAGGGCCCTGGGGGCCTCGCCGGTGGGCATCCCCTTCCGGGACCTGTACAACGCCCTCCAGCGCGGCACGGTTGACGCCCAGGAGAACCCGTTCTTGACCTCGATCCTGATCAAGGCCACCGAGGTGGCCAAGAACGTCACCCTGACCAAGCACATCCTGACCGAGTGCGTCATCATCGTCAACAAGCGGTTCTGGTACAAACTGTCCCGCAAGGACAAGGCCATCTTCCGGGCCGCGGCCCGGCTGGCCATCAAGGTCAACCGCGCCCGCAACCGGGCCCTGGAAAAGAAGCTGCCCCGCTCCGGCATCAGCGTCTGGCAATACGCCAAGAAGCACAAGGTCAAGGTCATCCGGCTGACCCCGGCCCAGCGGGCCGCCTTTGTCAAGGCCGTTCAGCCGGTCTGGACCAAGTACCGGAAGAAGTTCCCCAAGGACTACGCCTTCTTCGTGAAGCGCGTCAAGTACTGGCACAAGAGGGTCAAGTAAGATCCAGGCGGGGGGTCAACGCCCTCCTCGGTAACGTACCCGGCGCCGGGGCCGATTCGTTGCGGCTTCGGCGCCGGGAATCTATGGTGAGACCGTGTCCACGACCCACGGCCCGACCCAGCCCGGCGCCCCGGCCGGATCGTTTCGGCTGACCGGACTGGGACTGATCCTCTCCGGTTTTTTGGTCTGGCTGCCGCTCCTGGTGACGCTGGTCGGCCGACTCGGTGCTGTGGACAAGACGGCCCAGCATTACTGGTGGTTTTTGGGCTGGGGAGCGGCCCTGTTCGGCCTGGGGATCGCCCAGGCGTGTGCCTTCAACCCTCGCCGGTTCAACGCCGCCTGGCTGGCCGTCCTGGCCGGGCTGTTCGGCGTGGTCGCGCCCCTGCTGATGGTCCTGTCCGATCGACTGGGGATTTTCGGCGACGTCAAGATCGCGATCCATTTCCAATGGGGCTTCTGGTGGATCGCGGGCTGTTATCTGCTGGCCGGGTCATTCCTCGTCGCCGGCCGGAACACGGCCAACCGCCTCGACCCGGAACCGGCCTCCCTATGGGGCCGGACCGTCCGGGCCTTCAACCTCTTCGAGGAGTCCAGCGTCGTCTGGGTCCTTCTCATCCTGTCCCTGATCAAGTTCGTGGACGTCATCGGCCGCAAGTTCTTCGGGGAGTCCTTTGCCTGGTTCGCCGAGGTCGCCCATCTGGGGGTCGTCTATATGGTCTTCCTGGGGGCCTCCCTGGGGGTCAAGTACGGCGTCCACTTCACCATGGACCTGGCGGTGAACAATTTGCCCGGCCGGACCGCCGAGGCGGTCCAGGCGCTGATGAACCTGCTCTCGGCCGTCCTGTTCGCCATCGTCGTCTGGGCGGCCGTCAAGTACGGCTTTCAGGTCATGGGCTGGGGCAACCAGACGCCCATCTTCAAGATCAACAAGGGGTGGGGTTACTTCCTGCTCGGGTTTCTGAGCCTCAACATCACCGTCCGGTTCTTCATGGTCGCCTGGCGGCACCTGGCGGCCATGGTCCGGATCACCCGGGAAGAGGCCGCGGAGGACTCCCATGTTTGATCCGGCCGTGATCGGATTGACCGCCGTGGCGGCGGTCAAATCCACGGGTACCCCCCTGGTCATCTGGGTGCTCCACGGCCTGGCCGCGGCGACGGTCGTCTTCATGGCCGTCCTGACGTCTCGGGGGGTCCCCTCGAGCAAGGTCGTCTCCCTCGGTCTGGCCGCCCTGTTCCTGATCGAGGCCTTTCCCCTGGGACAGATCTTCGGCGTGCCTCCGCTGATCACGACCATGATCGTCTGCTTCTTCGGCCTGCTCCTGGGGGGCATGGCCATCGCCGTGATGCTGCTCGCGACCACCCTGATCTGCCTCCTGATCTTCACCGGCACCTCGCCCCTGGACGTGGCCATCACCATGTACACCAAGCTGGACAACGAGGTCCTGCTCTGCGTGCCCTTCTTCATCCTGGCCGGCGGGATCATGACCGAGGGCTCGCTGGCCCGGCGGCTGATCAACGTGGTCAACGTCCTGTTCGGTTTCCTGCCCGGCGGCCTGGCCATCGCCACCATCAGCGGCTGCGCCGTGTTCGCCCTGCTTTCCGGCTCGTCCCCGGCCACGGTGGTGGCCATCGGCTCGATCATGATCCCGGCCCTGATCAAGGCCAACTACGGCGAGCGGTTTTCGATCGGCCTGGTGACCAACGCCGGGTCCCTGGGGATCGTCTTCCCGCCCTCGATCCCGATGATCCTGTACTGCATGGTCATGAGCGTCAGCGTCGAGAAGCTGTTCATGGCCGGATTCATCCCCGGGGTCCTGATCACGAGCGTGTTCGTGGGCTACACCTTTTTGATGGCCCTCAAACACAAGTGGCGGAGCCAGGTGACCTACAGCCGCCAGGAGGCCCTCAAAATTTTGGCCGACGGCATCCCGGGATTGTTCCTGCCGGTGGTGGTCCTGGGCGGGATCTACTTCGGGGTCTTCACCCCGACCGAGGCCGCCGCGGTGAGCGTGATCTACGCCCTGGTGGTCGAGTTGTGCTTCACCCGGGACCTGAAGTTCAAGGACCTGACCCGGGTCTGCCGCGAGGCGGCCATCCTGTCGGCCTGCCTGCTGTTCATCCTGACCGCCGCCTTCGCCTTTATCGAACTTTTGGACACCGAGGGTATTCCCGGCCAGATGGCCGCCTTCATCCAGCACGTGCTGCCCGCCTTCCCCCACTGGCCCTGGCTCTTTCCCGATATCATCAATTACGCCGACTGGCCCCATGCCACCCGGGCGGCCCTGCATTATTTCCTGCCCCTGGGCATGAATCCCTGGTGGATCTTCATGAGCATGGTCGTGGTCCTGTTCCTGATCATGGGCACGGTCATGGAAAACGTCTCGGCCATGCTCATCCTGTCACCCATCTTCGCCGGCACCCTGGCCGCCCTGAACATCAACCTGATCCACTTCGGCGTGGTCATGGTCATGGTCATCGAGTTCGGCTTCCTGACCCCGCCCTTTGGCCTGAACCTGTTCGTGACCATGGGTCTGACCAAGAAGAGCCTGGTCGAGGTGGCCCGGGCCTCGGCGCCCTTTTTGGCCTTGCTGCTCGGCTGCGTGGTCATAATCAGTTTCATCCCCGATGTTTCCCTGATCCTGCCCCGCCTGCTGGGCGGCGACCTGACGCCCGAGCTCCTGGTCGGCCTCGAGCTGGTGCTGATCCTCGGGGGGACGGCCATCTTCGGGGTCTTTTACGTCCTGTGCGCCATCAGCCTGGTCAAGATGGCCCGCGAGCTGGGCCTGGATCAGCGCTGGCGGGCCTGGGTGCCTGTCGTGAACTGGCATTTCCTGTGCCGGGTGGCCGGCAAACCGGGTTGGTGGTTCTGGTTGTTACTGGCGCCAGGGGTCAACCTGGTGGTCCTGACCTACCTGCTCATCAGGATCTTCCAGCGGATGGGCGTTTCGGGCTGGTACACCCTGCTCCTGCTGATCCCGGGACTCAACCTGGTGGTCCCGGTGGTCCTGGCCTTTTTCGGTCCGCCGCGGCCCCGGCAGACCGAACCGGTCCCGGCCTGACCGTTGACCGGCGATCCCTACCAGGCCCTGTTGGCCGAAGCCTTTGAGGCCAAGCAAAACGCCCACGCCCCCTACGTCCCGGTGCGGGTCGGCGCCGCCCTGCTGGCCGTCTCGGGAAGCGTCTATGTCGGGGCCAACGTCCAGAACGCGGCCCTGTCGGCCGGGATCTGCGCCGAGCGGGCGGCCCTGTTCACCGCCGTCAGCCGGGGCGAGCGCGAGTTCACGGCCCTGGCCGTTGTCGGTGACGGTCCGGTGACCCCCTGCGGGGTCTGTCTTCAGGCCCTGGCCGAGTTCGCCCCGGATTTGCCGATCATCCTGGCCTGGGGGGACGTGGTCGAACGAACCAGCCTGGACCGGCTGATGCCCCGGCCGTTCAATCTGTCCTCGACCCAAAGGGGACCCCAGGCGGCCGCCCGGGACAAGCCCTGATCCAGCACCAAAATGGTGAAACGAGCCTCGTAGCCGGGATAGCGGAGCCTCGCTACGAACCCTGATGAATGATCCGGGCTATTCTTTTTTGGATTTGAGGAGGCGGGCGAAGGCCTCCTTGACCCGGACGAAATTCTCGGCCGAGCCGCCCCGGTCCGGGTGGTGCTCCATGACCAGGCGGCGGTAGATCCGGGTCAGCCCCCGGCCGTCCAGGCGCCGGTATTCCGTCTCGCTCAACCCCATGATCCGGCAGGCCTGGACCAGGCTGGGGCCCTTGGGGGCAGGGGGTCGGTACACCCGGTGGCGATTGATGAAATCCTCCAGTAAATCCGCCTCCGGACTCCGGGCCTCGAACTCTGAATCAAAATACATGATCACGTATTTGACCAGGTAATCGCTCAGGCGGTCGGACCGATAATTTTCGCCCAAAAAACCGCGGTCCTGATCCAGCCGACAGATCTCCTCGATGAAAAATTCGTCCACCACCTCGGGGTCCAGGCCGGCCGGCATGAATTTCAGGATATTTCCCGGAAAGAAACGCGGCAGGTCGAAGATGACATAGACGTAGGACTTGCACTCCCGGGGCTTGAGGACATTCTCCAGGCCGGTGATCGACCACTCGATCTCGTCCCGGCTCTTTTGGAGCACCTGATCATAGCAGGGATAGGGTTTGAGCAAGGCGGCGCCCAGATTCATCTGGCCGTAACGCAGGAAATGGAGGCGGCGCCTGTCAAAGGCGTGGATCCCGGCCTGACGGGCGGCCCGTTCGGCCCTGGATATTTTTTTGGCCGAACCCCGGCCCCGCCCCTCGAATTGATTGATCCGGGCCTGGAGTCCGGGCGGCAGAAAAGGGAAAAAGAGGCGGTCCAGTTCCCGAGGGTCAAAATTCTCGGCCCGGGCCTCGACCTGATCGATCAATTCCGGATCGAGATAGTACGAGGTCGGGGACGGGAACTCGAGATGGGCCGCGGGGTCCGGACCGAGGCCGAACACGTGGCGGCTGCGCCAGCCCCCGGGCCGCTCCACTGACTCGCGGATGACGTAATCGCCGTTTGGCAGGCGGGCCAAATACATGACAAGGAAATTCTAACTCAGGGGCCGCCTCGATGCCACCTCACCGGTCGGCGGGGCGAGAGGTTGTTGTAATCAGGGGGGACCATATCAAATATCTTCTTGATATTTCAAAAAAACACCCCCAAGAGGCGGCAGGTTCAGGCCGACCGAGGCCGGCTGATTGTGCCAGGGGCGGTCCACGGCCCGGACGCTTCCCTGGTTGCCCAGGTTGGACCCGCCATAGGTCTCGGCGTCCGAGTTGATGATCTCGCCGTAGAGGCCGGCCCGGGGCACGCCGATGCGGTAACCGCGACGGGGCACGGGGGTGAAGTTAAAGGCGCAGACCAGGAAATTCGCCGGGTCCTTGGCCCGCCGGACAAAGGACACGACCGAGGCCTCGGTGTCCCGGAAGTCGATCCACTCGAATCCGGCAAAGGAGTAGTCCACCTCGTGGAGGGCCGCCTCGGACCGATAGACGCGGTTCAGGTCCCGAACAAAGCGCTGCAGGCCGCGGTGCTCCTCGTGATCGAGCAGGCGCCAGGACAGCGAACCGGCGTGATTCCACTCGTCCCACTGGCCCAGCTCGGCGCCCATGAACAGCAGCTTCTTGCCCGGCTGGCCGAACATGTAGGCGAACAGCAGACGCAGATTGGCCCGTTTCTGCCAGTCGTCGCCGGGCATCTTGCTCAAGAGCGCCCCCTTGCCGTGGACCACCTCGTCGTGGGACAGGGGGAGCATGAAATTCTCGCTAAAGGCGTACAGCAGGGCAAAGGTCAAGAGATCGGCGTGATACTTGCGGTAAACAGGCTCCTTGGAGAAGTAATCCAGCAAATCGTGCATCCAGCCCATGTTCCACTTGAAGCCGAAGCCCAGTCCGCCCAGATAGACCGGCCGGGTGACGCCCGGCCAGGCGGTGGATTCCTCGGCGATCATCATCACGTCCGGGAAGGCGGCATAGACCTTGGTGTTGAGGGTCTTGATGAACTCGATGGCCTCGAGGTTTTCGCGGCCGCCGTACTTGTTGGGGATCCAGTCGCCGTTCTTCCGGGAGTAGTCCAGGTAGAGCATCGAGGCCACGGCGTCCACCCGGAGGCCGTCCAGGTGATAGCGGTCCAGCCAGAACAGGGCGCTAGAGATCAGGAAGTTTCTGACCTCATTGCGGCCGTAGTTGAAGATCAGGGTCTGCCAGTCGGGATGCTCCCCCTTGCGGGGATCGATGTGCTCGTACAGGGCCGTCCCGTCGAAGCGGGCCAGGCCGTGGGCGTCCTTGGGAAAATGGGCCGGGACCCAGTCCATGATCACCCCCAGGCCGGCCTGGTGGGCGGCGTCGATCAGGGCCATGAAGTCCGCCGGCTCGCCGTAGCGGGTGGTCGGGGCGAAGTAGCCGGTGACCTGGTACCCCCACGAGGCGTCAAGGGGATGGGCCATGACCGGCATCAACTCCAGGTGAGTGAAGCCCATGTCCTGGACATATGGCACGAGCTGGTCGGCCAGTTCGCGGTAGCTCAGCCAGTATTGGCCCTTTTCCCCCTGGTGTCGCCAGGAGCCCAGGTGGACCTCGTAAACGCTGATCGGGCTTTCCCGGCCGTTGCGCCCGCCGCGCAAGGTCATCCACTCGCCGTCACCCCAGACGTATCCCCCGGGTTCGGTCACGATCGAGGCCGTATGGGGGCGCATCTGCCTCTTTCGGGCATAGGGGTCGGCCTTGAGAAAGGGCGGTCCGGTTTTGGGCCGGATCTCGAACTTGTACAGTTCCCCCGGGGCCAGGTGCGGGACGAAGATCTCCCAGATGCCGGACGCCCCCAGGACGCGCATCTGAAGGGCCCGGCCGTCCCAGCCGTTGAAGTCTCCGACCAGGCTCACCCCGTCCGCGTTGGGGGCCCAGACGGCGAAGCGGACCCCGGGCGTGCCCTCGGCGGTCCAGGGCACGGCCCCCAGGGTGTCGTAGGCCCGGTCCAGGTTGCCCTCATTGAACAGGTGGCGATCCAGGTCCGAGATCTGGGGCAGAAAGGAGTAAGGGTCCGGGGTGGTGGTCGTCTTCCAGTCGGGCCAGGTGAAGCGGAGCTGATAGGCCGGGATTTTTCGTGATCCGGGGAGGACCAGCTCGAAGAGGCCGACCTCATGGACCCGGGTCAGGTCCCGGGCCTTATGGTCCACGATGACCTCGACCCGTTTGGCCCAGGGGCGAAACGCCCGGAAGACCAGGCCGTCGCCGTGGGGGTGGACCCCCAGGATGGCGTGGGGATCGGTGCAGCGGGCCGCGGTCAGGGCCCGGATGTCGTCCGCCGAGGCGGTCGGGGTCATGACGCCTCGCCCGAGGCCCAGATGAGGAGATTGGTGTTGTGGGGGTTGATGAGCCGCTCGTGGCCGGGCATGATCCGCACCGTGAAGCCGAAGCGCCCCACCCGGTTGACCGGCAGCCGGGCGGTGTAAAGGTACTCCCCGTCCTGGACGGTCCCGGCCTCCATCCGGCGGGTCTCCCGTTCCAGGAACTGTCCGTCGGTGGACATCAGGCCGAAGTAGAGATCGACCGAGACGTCCCCGGGTTCCAGGGCGCCGAGCACTACCCGGGCCTGGACGTCCACCTCCTCGCCGACCAGCTTTTCCTCGGCCTGGTCGGCCGCGACGTCGATGATCTTGACCTCGTTCCAGTGGACCATGATCTTGCTGCGCCAGTCGGCCAGGTCTCGGGCCCCGGCCATGTCGTCGGCCGACAGCTCCACGAAGCGCCGGGAGCAGGGGAAGTAGAACTCCCGGGCGTACTCCTCGACCATGCGGTGGGCGTTGAACCGGGGACACAGCCGCCGCATGCTCTGGCGGACCTTGTTCAGCCAGCGCCGGGGTACGCCGTCGTGGTTGCGGTCATAGAACAGGGGGACCACGTCCTGCTCGAGGTGGTTGTACAGGTCCTGACACTCGATCTGGTCCTGCAGCTCCGGGTCCTGGTACTCCTCGCCGTGGCCGATGGCCCACCCCAGATCGGGATGGTAGGCCTCGTCCCACCAGCCGTCCAGGACGCTCAGGTTGAGGGCCGAGTTGGCCATGGCCTTCATGCCCGAGGTGCCGCAGGCCTCCAGGGGCCGGCGGGGCGTGTTCAGCCAGACGTCGCATCCGGAGAGCAAATGCCGGGCCAGGCCGATATCGTAATCCTCGAGAAAGACGACGTACCGGCGGAAGGGCTCCTCGCGGACCAGATGGACTATCCGCTTGATGAACTCCTTGCCCTCGTTGTCCTGGGGGTGGGCCTTGCCGGCGAAGATGAACTGGACCGGACGGTCCCTGTCGGTGATCAGCCGCGCCAGACGATCCTGGTCCCGGAGCAGGAGCACGGCCCGCTTGTAGGTGGCGAACCGGCGGGCGAAGCCGATGGTCAGGCAGTCGGGGTTCAGGACCTCGGTCGCCGCCCGGACCTCGGCCTCGGGCGCGCCCCGGGCCTGGAGCTGGTTCCGCAGCCAACTCCGGGTAACGGCCACCAGTCTCTCCCGGCGCAACTCATGGGTCCGCCACAACTCGGCGTCGGGGATGGCGTTGATCCCCTCCCAGACCCGCTCGTTGTCCGGGTCCTCCATCCAGTCCGGCCCCAAATACCGCTCGAACAAAGTGTGCATCTCGGGCGAGATCCAGCTGGGGATGTGGACCCCGTTGGTGATGTAGGAAATGGGAATGTCCTCGTTGGGATGCCGGGGCCAGATGTTCTGCCACATCCGCCGCGAGATGCGGCCGTGGAGCCGGCTGACGCCATTGGACCTGGCCGAGAGCCTGAGGGCCAGGGTGGTCATGCCGAAGGGCTCGTTGTCGTCCCGGGGATTGATCCGGCCGTATCCCAGCAGGACCTTCGGTGAGATGCCCATCTGGGCGGCGTAGGGCTCGAAGTATTTCAGGAAAAGCCCCGCCTCGAAGTAGTCGTTGCCGGCCGGCACCGGGGTATGGGTGGTGAACACGGTCGAGGCGGTGGTCACCTCCCGGGCGGCGTCAAAGGACAGGTTATAGCGGTTCTTGTAGGTGTTGATCCGCTCCAGGATGGAAAAGGCGCTGTGGCCCTCGTTCAGGTGAATGACGGTCGGGTTGATCTCCAGGGCGGCCAGGACCCGGACCCCGCCCACGCCCAGGACGATTTCCTGTCTCAGGCGCATCTCCCGGTCGCCGCCGTAGAGCTGGTCCGTGGTGTCCCTGAGGTTCGGCGGGTTTTCGATCAAATTGGTGCACAGCAGGTACAGGTCCACCCGGCCGACCCTGGCCCGCCAGACCTGGATGGTCACCTTCTCACCGGCCAGGTCCAGTTGGATGTGGATCGGCTGGCCGGCCTGGTCCCGGCACAGCTCGATGGGCATGGTCAGAAAGTCATTGACCGGCGTGCTTTCCTGCTGCCAGCCGTCGGCGTTGAGGTACTGGTGGAAGTAGCCCTTCCGGTACATCAACCCCACCGCGCACAGGGGCAGGGCCAGGTCCGAGGAACTCTTGAGGTGGTCGCCGGACAGGATGCCCAGTCCGCCCGAGTAGATGGGCAGGCACTCGTCCAGGCCGAACTCGGCCGAAAAATAGGCGATCCGGGTGCTGGCGGGCATGACCTGTTCCAGGTGCCCGGGGACGCCCGACCGGCCCAGGTAGTCCGTCAGTTCGGTGGACAGCCGGTTCAGTTCGGACAGAAACCCGGAGTCGGCGGCCAGCTCCTCGAGACGCTCCTGGCTGAGCCGGCCCAGGAGCAGGACCGGGTTGCGTCCGCACTCTTCGAAGAGCTGGGGATTCATCCGCAGGAAGAGCCTGGTCACCACGGGATGCCAGGAAAAGTAGAAGTTGTAGGCCAGGGTCTTCAGAGCGGCCAGCCGCTCCGGCAGGCGCGGAATGACGTGGTACTGATGAACGGCCTTCACGGGGCACCTCGTTCAGCGACCGTAAATGAACTCCGTGACAAACGGGTTTTCCCTTTTTTCCCGGCCGATGGTCGAACTGGGTGTGGGACCGTAATCATGACCGGGCCAGACCACGGTGTCGTCGGGCAGGTTCAGAAGCTTGTCCCGGATCGAGTCCAGGAGCTGCTGCATGCTCGCCCCGGGCAGGTCCGTCCGGCCGATGGACCCCACGAACAGGGTGTCGCCGGTGAAGACGTTGCCCGGGGCGGAGAGGCACATCCCGCCCCGCGAATGGCCGGGGGTGTGCAGCACCTCGAGCTTGACCTCGCCCAGGTCGATCATGTCGCCGCCGATGACCGTCACGTCCGGCAGGGGCGACGGCAGGCCGCCGATCATCCGGGCGAAATTGGCCGAATCAGGGCTCTGAAAGTAGGGCTCCTCGGACTTGTGGGCCACGATCCGGGCCCCGGTCAGCTCCTTGACCCGGGCGTTGCCGCAGGTGTGGTCCGGGTGGCCGTGGGTGTTGACGATGTAGCGGCACGTCAGTCCCAACTCGCCGATCCGATCGACCACGTCCGATTCGTTACCGGCCGGGTCGATGACCAGGCAGTTCTTGGTCTGTTCGTCGCCGACGATATAGCAGAAAACGGCCATCTGGCCGACCAGCATGGGCTCGATCAACAACTCTCAGTCTCCGTTGGCGGTCAAGAAACCGCGTGAATCAATCCCGGCGGCCGATCCCGGGCCGGGTGGACTGACGGTATCAAACATTTCATCCCGCGGTCAAGCCGAACCGGCCCGGGTTTTTCGTCCCCCGGTTCCGGTGGTTGCAACTTGTTCCCGGAGTGGTTATGTTTTATCCTCTCCCGGGTACGAGGAGATCGAATGAGGCTGAGACGCTCCAAGGACAAGGGACTCGAAACCGCCGCCAACGAGCCGGCCGGGGACAAGACCGGTCTCCTGTCACGGCTGCGGCAGGGCCTGAGCCGGACCCGGCAGGCCCTGGGCGGCCGGATCGAGGAGACGTTCTCCGGCAAAACCCGGCTGGACGAGGACCTGCTCGAAAGGCTCGAGGAGATCCTGATCACGGCCGACCTGGGGGTGGCCACGACCATGGAGATCATCGACGACCTGCGGGCCCGGATGGACCGCCGGGAGCTGACCGACCCGGCCCGGATCAACGAGGTCCTGGGCGAAATTCTCCTGGCCCGCCTGCCCGAGGACCGGCCGCCCCTGCCCCTAATCGAGGCGCGACCCCTGGTCATCCTGATGGTCGGGGTCAACGGGGTGGGCAAGACCACCTCGATCGCCAAGCTGGCCTGGCGTCTCAAGGCCGAGGGAAAACGGGTCCTGTTGGCCGCGGCCGACACCTTCCGGGCGGCGGCCGTCGAGCAGCTCACCATCTGGGCCGAACGCGTCGGCGCCGAAATCGTCAAGCAAAAGACCGGGGCCGATCCCTCGGCCGTGGCCTTTGACGCCCTCGAGGCGGCCGTGGCCCGGGACGTGGACGTGGTCATCGTCGATACGGCCGGACGGCTCCATACCCAGAAAAACCTGATGGAAGAATTGAAAAAGATCAAGCGGGTCATCGGCCGGAAAATGCCGGGCGCGCCCCATGAGGTCTGGCTGGTCCTGGACGCCACCACCGGCCAGAACGCCCTGGCCCAGGCCCGAATGTTCGCCGAGGCGGTGGAGGTCACCGGGATCATCCTGGCCAAGATGGACGGCACGGCCAGGGGCGGCATCGCCGTGGCCGTCAGCCGCGAGCTGGGAGTGCCCCTGCGGTTCATCGGCGTGGGCGAGCAGATGGAGGATCTTAGGCCCTTTGACCGCCGTGAGTTTGTAACGGCTTTATTTTAAAACATAAAACATCCCCCGTCCCTTCCCGGCCGCCGCCGGGAACAATCCATCAGCCTGGAATGAAGCCCTCACCTCCGGCCAATGAGGGCTGCAACCCATTGCCCGGCCCCCACCCTCCCGCGAAAATCAAATAAAGGCGCGGAACGCGATGTCCGCGAGAAGCTTCCCAATCGGCATTTATTGACGGGAGGGGCAACGATGAGACCCAAGATCCGAATCAGGCATTACTTGAACAGCGGCTCCACGGGCTACGTAGGACGGCTCGAAATGAATGAGCAGGGAACATGGCACCTGGTGATGCGGGGGGATCTGGACCTGGAGATCGTGCAGACGGCCCTGTCAGATCAATATCGCGATTATTTCACCCGGCGTCACACCACCCGGGGGGATCGGGTCTTTTTCGAACTGGGCCGGCGGCCGACAGTGGACTTCTTGTGCGCCGTCGAGGACCTGGCCCGGCGCCTGCCTCCAACGGGGGTGGCGGCCTGACCCTGAACGCCGAGGCCAAGACGATCAAGGTCCGGGCGGAATGACCGGAGCAATCATGGGCCCGGTCTGAGACACCGGCCTGTGTCATGGCTGGGGCCGTCCCTCGGGACGGCCCGGAGCCTAAAATCTCTCGTTCAATGGCCCGCCAGGCAAGGTCCAACACTCGGCAATGGAGCCAGGGCATCTTCGCCAAGCACGGCCTGGGGCCGGCCGAGGTCAAGATCGCGCCCTGCGAACCGGGCGGGAGCCTGTGGCGGACCATCCTCAAGGAGGTCAAGCAGGGCGACTGCGGCACCGTGGTCCTGGGCCGGCGGGGAACCGGTCAGGCCCATTTCCTGGGACAGGTGACGAACAAGGTCCTGGGGCACTGCCTCGAGGCCGCGGTCTGGATCGTCGGTTAAAGCCGAATATTACGCCACGACAAACCTATGCAGGAGGACGCTCATGGAGTCGGATTGGAACCGAATTGAAGAATTCCCGACCAATCAATGCGACCAGTGCCGCCATTACCTCGAGGAAGACCGGTGCCTGGCCTTTCCCCGGGGCATCCCCCTGGCCATCCTCCTGGGCGAGATCGAACACGACCACTCCTTTCCCGGCGACAACGGCATCACCTTCGCCTCCCTGGAGTGACGCCCCATCAGCCCCGGTGACGCGCCACCTCGGCCAGGACCCGGGGAAGACTCGGTTCCATGTGGTTGACCAGCCGCCTGAGGGCCGAGCAATAGCGGCTGACCCCATCTGCGGCCGGCCCCCGGCGATGGCGGGGGCAATCCCCCTGGCAGAAAGGTAGAATCAGGCAGGACCGGCACTCCTCGGGCAGGCGCGTTTTTCGGTCCGCGAATGCCCGGCGCCGCGGGGACTCCAGGATCGCTGACCAGTCATCCCGGACCAGGTTGCCCAGCAACCACTCGGGCCGGACAAAGAAATCGCAGGGATAGACGTCCCCGTTGTGCTCGACCACGAGATAGCTGGCGCAGCGCGGCAGCCACTGGCACGAGGCCGAAACCCGGTCAAAGAAGTAGATCAGGATGTCCTCGAAAAAACGGATCGACACCCGGGGAAAGCCGTCGGCCAGCCAGGCGTCGAACAGGCGGCAGTAGAATTCCCCGACCTCCTCCCCGTCCACGGCATGAGCGGCCTGCCGGTCGTCCAGGCAGCAGGGAATGAACTGCAAATGGCCGAATCTTTCAGTTCGAAAAAAACGATAGATCAATTCCGGACGGGTGACGCTCACATCGGTGAGCATGGTCAGGACGTTGAACTCCACGCCTGACCGCTGCATCAGTCGGGCCGACTCGATCACCCGGTCGAACGAGCCCTGCCCCCCCGGCCCTTGCCGATAGGCGTCATGGACCTCGGCCGGCCCGTCCAGGCTGAGGCCGACAAGCCAATTTTCATCCCGAAAAAAACGGCACCAGGCCTCGTCGATCAGCAGGCCGTTGGTCTGAATGGTGTTCATCACCGTCTGATGTGGCGCGGCCAGACGGCGCTGGAGTTCAACCACTGTTTCATAAAAATCGAGACCCATCAGGGTCGGCTCGCCTCCCTGCCAGGTGAAGACGACCTGGTCCGCTCCCGCGGCCAGGGCCCGCCGGATAAGGGCCTCGGCCACCTCCGGGCTCATCAGTGTCTTGTGGGGATAGATTTCCCGGCAATAGAAGCAGTAAGCACAGGCCAGGTTGCAGGCGTTGGCGGCCGGCTTGACGAGCAGGGACAGGGTGTCCATCAGTGGAACAGGGCCTTGTACCCTTCCTGATAGAGGTAGAACCAGGGCTCGCCGCCGCCGTACAGGGCCATGAAGTAGATCCCGGCCAGGCCGACGGCCATCGCCGCCACCGGCCCCGGGGTCACCACCCGGACCCGGGCGGTCCGCCGCCGGGCAAAGAACCGGCAGACCAGTTCGGCCGCGCCCATGACCGCCACGTTTCCGGCAAAGGCCATCAGGAAGACCTGGCTCAGGCCGTAGTACATGGTCTCGGGCAGGGTGAAATAGGCCCCGGCCAGGTACATCTCCTTGAGCCACCAGGCCGCCTGGGGGATGAAACTGCCCGCAATCCGCTCAAGGGGGCCGCCTCCCCGGAAATAGATCACCGGATAGAGGACCACGGCGCTGAAGTACAGCAACAGGAAGAGAGGAACCCCCGAGGCCCAGGCCAGGATGGTTTTCACCGCCGGCGAGCCGATCCACCAGGCATGGTTGTAAACCACCAGCAGGACGAGCATCAGCACCAGCATCGTCCCCACAGGGACGACGAAGCGGCGCAAAAACGACTGTCGCTTGATAGTCCCTCCCACTCTCACCGCATTTTTCCTTTTTTAAGATCAGCCAGCATGGCCTTGAGCCGGGGCAGCATGGCCCGGCCGGCGCCGGTGGCGATGAGATTGTGTTGCTCGCGGGGGTCGGTTTTGAGGTCAAAGAGATGATTGTCGATGTCGCCCTGGTACTCGATGTACTTGTATCGCTCGGTCCGGACGCCCTGCATCCGGGGCACCCGGTAGGGGAAATCCTTGAAATACTCGTAGAGCCAGGCCGTGCGCCAGGGCCCGTGCCTTCCGGCCAGGAGCGGCGACAGGCTGCGGCCCTCCATGTTGGAAGGGACCGGGAGGCCGGCCAGGTCGAGGATGGTCGGGGCCAGGTCGATGTTCAGGACCATCCGCGGCTCGGTCCGGCCCGGGTCCTTGACGGTCCGCGGGTCGCGGACGATGAACGGGATGCGGATGGATTCCTCGTAGGGCCAGCGCTTGTCCACCAGGCGGTGTTCTCCCCAGAGAAAGCCGTTGTCGCCGCAGTAGATGATGACCGTGTTGTCGGCCTGGCCGCTGGCCTCGACCCAGTCCAGAATCCGGCCGACCTGCTCGTCCAGGGAGTGGATGGTCCGGAGGCAATTGCGGAAGTGGTGCTCCAGGGTGCCCTTCATGCCGTAATAGACCATGTCGGTGTGCATCGGGATCCAGGAATCGGCCTCGGGCGGCAGGGGCAGTTTCTTGTCCGCGTACAGTTTTTCGTATTGCGGGGGCGGCAGGAAGGGCTGATGGACCGCCTTGTGGGACAGGTAGAGGCAGAACGGGCCGGAGCGGCGGCGGTTTATGAACTCCAGGGCGTAATCGGTCAGCTCCTCGGTGATGTAGGGCTTCCGCGATTTCCGCAATTGGCCGTCCACGATCAGGGGGCAATTGAAATAGGTCCCCTGCCCGCCCCGGGCGGAAAAGGTGATGAACCGGCTGACGCCCTTGAGCCTGGGCAGCCGGCCGGGCATGTGCCACTTGCCGATAAAGGCCGAGTCGTAACCCTGTCGCCCCAGGATCTCCAGGAAGGTAACCCGGTCGTTGCGCCAGGGGGTCAGGTTGTTCTGAAGGCCATGGGTATGGGCGTACTGCCCGGTCAGGAAACTGGCCCGGGAGGGGCTGCACAGGGAGGTGGTCACAAAGGCGTTCCGGAAGAGGGTCCCGCCCCCGGCCATCCGGTCCAGGTGGGGGGTGGTGACCACCGGGTGCTTGAGACGGCTCAGGCAGTCCCAGCGGTGATCATCGGCCAGGATGAAGATGATATTCGGCCGGCGGCGGGCGGCCCGGACCTTGGGCGGGGAGACCAGACCGCCCAGGCCGGCGGCCAGCAGGCCGCCGCCCAGCTTGATCGCCTGGCGTCGGTTCATTCGATTCCCCCCCGGTCCGACTGACGAGCAGAGCTATCTCGGGCTGCACCTCACCTTCTGGACGGGCCACACGATCAAAGTCACGAATTTCTTGGGGTCCTTGACCCGGGGCGGCATGGCCACGTAAACCTCCCGGGGCGGCCCGGCCGATTTATAGCCCTGGTGGTTGATCCACTTCCACAGGTCCAGGTACACCGGAGTCATATCCCCATAGGGCCCGTGACGGGTCAGGACCGCCACCGTTCCCCCGGGGAGTTTTTGGAGCTTGAACGGGCCGCTGGCGGTCAGGGCCGTCCGGGGCGGCAGGCAGGCGTCGATCCGCCACTTGGGTCTGGGCGGGCCGAGGTAGATCGCCAGGGCCGGCCCGGCGACCGCGACCTTTTTGGCCTTCAGAAAGGCGCCCAGTTGTTGATAGGCCCGGCCCAGGTCCCGGCCGACGTCCGCCCGGGTGGTGACGACCCGCTTGCAGAGGACCAGGCGCGGCTTGACCTGTTTCAATTCGATGGGATAGGCGGTCTTGGCCGCCGCCCAGGGCGCCAGGAACAGGCAACCTGCCATGGCCATGATCGTGGCTGTTTTTATCATGTCCCCCTCAGCTACACCTTTGGCCAGGTCCACTCCCCCCGGGCCAGCTCGAAGGCGCGGCCGACACTTAAGAGGCGCTCCTCGGCGAAATGGGGACCCAAGAACTGGACGCCGATGGGCAGGCCGCCGCTGCTGAGCCCGGCCGGGACGCTCAGGCCGGGGATGCCGGCCAGGTTGATGGGCAGGGTGCAGACGTCGCTCAGGTACATCTGGACCGGGTCGTCGGTCTTCTCGCCGATCTTGAAGGCCGGGGTCGGCGCCGTGGGGGTGACCAGGAGGTCGCATTTTTCGAAAGCGGCCTTAAAGTCCCGGACCAACAGCGTCCGCACCTGGGAGGCCTTGCCGTAATAGGCGTCGTAGTACCCGGCGCTCAGGGCATAGGTGCCGATGATGATCCGGCGCTGAACCTCGGCGCCGAACCCGGCGGTCCTGGATACCCGGTACATGTCGATCATGTCGTCTCGAGGCACCCGCAGGCCGTAGCGCACCCCGTCGTAGCGGGCCAGGTTCGAGCTGGCCTCGGCCGGGGCGATGATGTAATAGACCGCCAGGCCGTAGTCGGTCAGGGGCAGGGAGACGTCGATCGTCTCGGCCCCCAGGCCCACCAGGGTGTCGATGGCCGCCCGGATGGTCCGCTCCACGTCGGGATCCATGCCCTCGACAAAATATTCACGCGGGATGCCCAGCCGCAGGCCCTTGACCTCCCGGCCCAGGGCCTGGGTGTAATCGGGCACAGGGCGATCCACCGAGGTCGAGTCCCGGCGGTCATACCCGGCGATGACGTTCATCACCAGGGCGGCGTCGGTCACGTCTCGGCACAGGGGTCCGATCTGATCCAGCGACGAGGCAAAGGCCACCAGGCCGTAGCGGCTGACCCGGCCGTAGGTCGGCTTCAGGCCGACCACGCCGCAGTGGGAGGCCGGCTGTCGGATCGAGCCGCCCGTGTCCGAGCCCAGGGCGTAAACGAACTCCTGAGCGGCCACGCCCGCCGCGCTGCCGCCGGAAGACCCGCCCGGAATCCGCTCCAGGTCCCAGGGATTGTGGGTCGGGAAAAAGGCCGAGTGCTCGCACGAGGAGCCCATGGCAAACTCGTCCATGTTCAGCTTGCCCAGACAGACCACCCCGGCGGCATTCAATTGCTCGACCACGTGGGCGTCATAGATGGGCACGAAGTTCTCCAGGATCTTCGAGCCGCAGGTCGTCCGGACGCCCTGGGTGCACATCACGTCCTTGAGGCCCATCGGAATCCCGGTGAGCGGTCCAGCCGTGCCGTCCCGGTACGACTTCTCGGCCCGGTCGGCCGCGGCCAGGGCCGCCTCCGGCGTCAAGGTGATGAACGCCTTGATCCTGTCCTCCACCGACCCTGTGCGATCGAGATAAAATTTTGTAACCTCGACCGGGCTCAGTTCCTTGGCAGCGAAGAGATCGTGCAGTGCCGCCGCGCCATGTTCCAGGATATCGGACATCAGACCACCCTCGGCACGATGAACGACCGGCCGTCGGACTCGGGCGCGTTCTCCAGGGCCTCCTCGACCGAGGTCGATCCCTTGACCGCGTCCTCGCGCCAGACGTTGGTCAGTTCCATGGCGTGGGTCGTGGGCGGCAGGCCGCTGGTGTCCAGTTCGGCCAGCTTGTCCATATGGCTCAGGATGTCGTTGAGTTGCCCGGTCATTTTCTCGACCGTGGCCTCATCCAGTTCCAGGCGGGCCAGGCGGGCGACGTGTTCGACCTCGGCCCGGGTGATGCGGGGCACGTTCAAACCTCCCAGTATTTTGCCTGCACCTTGCGGACCCGATCCACGATCTTCGGCGGCTCGGCCCCGTCCAGGGTGGACAGAAAATTCTCCTCCAGACTTGAATCGCCGGCCAGCTCCAGCAGGACCGACCGGACTCCGTCGCGGAGACCCTCGAGATTGTACCCGCCCTCGAGGGTCAAGACCAGCCGGCCGCCGCAGACCTCATCGGCCAGGCCCATCAATTGCCGGGTCATGGCCGCGTAGCCCGGACCGGTGACCTCCATGCCGCCCAAGGGATCCTGATAATAGGTGTCGAATCCGGCCGAGACAAAGATGAGTTCGGGCTTGAATTGCCGGCCGATGGGCAGGAAGATGTCGCGGAAGATGGCGTGGAAATCCGCGTCGCCATGACCCATGGACAGGGGCACGTTGACCGTGTAGCCCTTGGCCTCGCCCCGGCCGACCTCGTCCAGGGACCCTGAACCGGGATAGTACGGGAACTGGTGGGTCGAGGCGTAGAGGACCCGGGGTTCTGACTCGAAGCTGTGCTGGGTGGCGTTGCCGTGATGGAGGTCCCAGTCAACGATCATCACCCGCTCCAGACCTCGTTCGGCCAGGAGATGGGTCGCGGCCACGGCCACGTTGTTGAACAGACAGAAGCCCATGGCCCGGTCGGCCTCGGCATGGTGTCCCGGCGGCCGGATCAGGGCGAAACCGTTGCCCAGGCGGCCGTCCAGGACGGCGTCGGTCAGTTCGATCAGCCCGCCGGCCGCCAGCATGGCCGCCTCATATGACTGGGGTGTGGTGTGGGTGTCCGGGTCCAGGGCGGCGTGGGGGTAGCCGGTGGTGGATTTGACCAGTTCCAGGTAGCGCGGGCTGTGGACCCGGGTGATTTCCTCATCCGTGGCCGGCCGGGGCTCGACCGCCGCGAAGCGGCCGTCCATGTCCGCCGAGTCCAGCATCCGGTAGAGCGCCTCGAGACGGGCCGGCGACTCGACGTGACTGACCCCCCGGAGGTGCTCGATGTAGAGCGGATGACGAACGATTCCCGTGCCGCCCATGAAAGGTCTCCCTTAGCGGTTTGGCGTCAATATAGATGCCCGGGCAGGGCGGCGCAAGCAAAAATCCCTCCCCCTCCCCTGCCCCAAAACCGTGTCATCGGCCCGGGGACCTCAGGGCTGGATGGTGGTCAGGTACTGGTCGTCTTGCTCGTACAGGATGCCCCGTGCGGTCAGTTCAGTCAAAACTTCGGCCAGGGTCTGTTCGTAGCGGGACTCGAAGAACAGGTCCACCGTGTCCGGATACCAGGGCACGTCCATCAAGTAGTCCAGCAGGCCCTTGACCGGCAGGCCCCCCTTCATCATCACCGCATAGACCAGGATCTTCTTGAGCTGGTCCCGGCCCATGGCCGCCGGATCGTCCCGAAAGACACGCAGCCTTTCTGCCACCCGCGTGACCGCCCCCTGGAAGTCCCGAAAAGGGGCCCCGTGACCGGGCAGGACCAGCTCGACGTCCAGGGCGGCCAGCTTGGCCAGCGAGTCGAGGGCCCGCCAGGCGGCGTCCATGCCCTCCACCCGGGGAGTCAACACCCCCATGTCGGACTCCCACATGGCGTCGGCGCTGATCAGCCACTTGCGGTCCGGCTCATACAGGCAGATCATGCCCGCGCCGTGTCCCGGGGTGTGCAGGATGAACCACCGAAAGGGACCGAAGGCGATCTCGTCGCCCTCGTCCAGGACGTTGTGGATCGGGAAAAAATCGGCCTCCTGGTCATAGTAGTCCCACCAGGTGGCGATGGCGTTTCTGGTCCTGATAAAGCCCCGGGTGATGGGATGGGCCAGGACTCGGGCCCCGGACACGCTCTGGATGAACCGATGCGCCCCGATGTGGTCGCAGTGGCTGTGGGTGGTGATGATCTGCTGGACGGCGGTCAGCTCGACGCCGCACTGTTCGATCAGGCGCTTGGTGTCGGCCAGGTTTTTGCGGTAGGCGGTGTCGATCAGGGTCACCGGCTCCCCGGCATAGACCAGGTGGTTGCCGTTGAGCCAGCCGCGCTCGACAAAAAACAGGCCTTCGCCCAGTTCGTGAATCAAGAATGTCTCCTGCGTCCGGAACTATGGATTCTCGCATCCATCGGCGGCATTTGTCAAAGGACTCCGGCTTGACACCCGGCCGTTAAAGACCAACACTTAGGATGACCCGATCAACCGGCGAGGTCCCGGCCTTGAATTTGACCATGAACCAGCCCGCCCTGTTCGCGGCCTTTCCCGAGCTGGCCGAGCGCCTGCCCTGGCAGGGACTGGTCGTCCGGCCGACCCCGATCCACCGGCTGGACCGGCTGAGCGCGAAACTGGGAGCGGAGATCTGGATCAAGCGGGACGATCAGACCTCGCCGGTTTACGGCGGCAACAAGCCCCGCAAGCTCGAGTTCATCCTGGCCGACGCCCGGGACCGAAAAACCCTGGTGACCCTGGGCGGCCTGGGCACCCATCACGGCCTGGCCACGACCCTCTTCGGCCGGGCCTCGGGCTTCGAGGTCGTCCTGGTCCTGTTCGATCAGCCCCTCTCGGACCACGTCCGCCGCAACCTGCTGCTGTTGCAGACCCACGGCGCCCGGCCGGTTTACGCCGGGTCCCTGGCCGGCGGGGTGTGGCGCTATCATGTTCGGGAAAGGATGCGGCGTCCCGGGGCCTATTATATCCCGGGCGGCGGGTCGAGCCCGGTCGGGACCATCGGCTACGTGGACGCCGCCTTCGAGTTGTTCGGGCAGATCGAGCGCGGCGAGGCGCCCCGGCCCGAGGCCGTGTTCGTGGCCGCCGGCAGCGGCGGCACCCTGGCCGGGTTGACGCTAGGCCTCGGGCTGGCCGGTTTGTCCGTCCCGGTGACCGGCGTTCAGGTCGCACCCGGGGTGGCCGTCAATCCCCAGGGCGTGGTCCGTTTGCAGCTCCGGGCCCTGGACCTGCTCCGCAGTCTTCATCCCGGTCTCGCCTCGACCGCCCCGGCCGCCCCGCCCCTGATCCGGGATCAATACGGCCCCGGTTACGGCCACCCGACCGAGGCCGGCCGCCGGGCCCGGTCCCTCCTGGCCGAGACCGAGGGGATCGACCTGGACCTGACCTACACGGCCAAGGCCATGGCCGGCCTGATCGATTATGTCCGTCGGGAGCGCCCGACCGGCCCGGTCCTGTTCTGGCACACCTTCAACTCGGTCGAGCTGGCCCCGCCGGCCGCGGGCCCCGAGGACCTGCCGCCCGAGTTTCACCGCTTCTTCGATCCGCCGGAGGCGTCCCCAGGTGAACCCTGATCCTGTGGCCACCGAGGACACCCGGGAGGCGGCCCGCCTGGCCGAGGAGCGCCGGCTGAAGCGCCGCCGGCAGGTCCGGTGGGCGATCAGCCTGGCCGTGTTCCTCCTGCTGGCCGCGGTGTACGTGTTCCTGCCCCGGGGAACGGACCGGGTTTTTCGGGAATTTCCGGACAAGTGCCCGGCCGACCTGCCCTGCATCCGGAGCACCTTCAAAAATCCTCACCCGGTCTGGCCGCCGCTGATCCTCTACACCGATCCGGCCGGTGTCCGGCGGAGAATCGCCCGCGCCCTGCGCCAGGTGCCCCGGCTCAGTCTCCGCTTTGTCTCGGCCGATAAAAAGCTCATCCAACTGGTCCGCCGCAGCCCGGGCCTGGGCCTGGCCCACGACCTGGTCATCCGCCTCATCCCCCGGGGCGACAAGACCGGCCTGGAATTCTTCGCCGCGGCCCGGGTGGGCTGGATGGGCCGCCGGGAGCTGGACCTGGCCATGAAACAGCTCCGGACCGCCCTGACCGTCCCCTAGTGGCAGTGGCCACTCTTAATTCGCGATGAACGGTGGTCCAAGTGACACTTGGTCGTCCGCGCTTACCGCGGCCACTACGTCGGCCGCTGCGTTTCGATTCACGGGTGGCCCAGGTGGCAGTGGCCACCTTTAATTCGCGATAACCAATGGTGCTGGTGTCACTTGGTCGTCCGCGCCTGCCGGCGCCACTACGTCGGCGCCTGTCACCAGATCCCCACCCCCCAGAGGGCAGTGGCCACCTTTAATCCGCGATGACCAATGGTCCAGGTGACACGTGGTCGTCGGCGCTTGCCGCGGCCAGGCGCCAGTGGGCGCCACTCAATTCGCGAAGCGACAAGAGGTTAAGCTGACTCATCAAGAATAAATTTGTAGTGACCGTGGCTATTGTTCGGCGGAATTTTTTTTCAAAATTTCCGCAGGCGATACCGAGCCGCCTCGGCCCCCTTCAAGCGGCGAAAGACGAAGTGCATGCCCTGGGCCGTGGTCTCGATCCGGTCCGGGCCGAGCCGAACCAGGTGGTAGATATGCCGGTGGCCCCCCCTGTGCTTGATGGTCAGGGTGTAGCGGGCCCCTTTCCTGACGGCGCGAAGGACCTTGAAGTCAAAGACAAAGAAGGTGCCAATGGTCAGCCGGCCGCGGTAGCCGTCAAAGCGAACGACCACCGGCCGGCCCCCGAGGCCCTTGACGTTGGTCCAGACCCCGGCGAGGTCACTGATGTCATCCCCTGACGGGCCGCAGCCCCAGGCAAGGCCCAGCAGCACGGCCAGGACCGTTATCCAACAAGCGATCCGTTTCGTCGGCCTGGTCATCGGCGATTCACTTTGACTCTCAGTAATTATAAACACCCTTCCCAGTCTTGCGCCCCAGCCGGCCGGCCTTGACCAGCTTGACCAGGCCGGGGGCCGGCCGGTACTTCTCGCCCAGTTCCCGGTGAAAGGTCTGCATGCAGGCCAGGAGGATGTCCAGGCCAAAGGCGTCGGCCGCGGCCAGGGGCCCCAGGGGAAAGCCCAGGCCCCGGGTGCAGCTCCGGTCGATCTCTTCCGGGCTGGCCAGGCCGGTGTCCAGGGCGAAAAAGGCCTCGTTGACCAGGGGCAGGTAGAGCCGGTTGATGACAAAACCGGGCGAGTCGGCCACGGTGACCGTCTCCTTGCCGCACTTTTTCAGGAAGTCGATGACCGTTTGGTGGGTCTCATCCGAGGTCGCCACGCCCCGGACGACCTCGACCAGCGGCGTCAGGGCGGCCGGGATCAGGAAGTGGGTTCCGATGCACCTCTCCGGCCGGCGGGTGGCGGCGGCGATCTCGGTTATCCATAGGGTCGAGGTGTTGCTGGCCAGGATGGTCCGCTCCGGGCACGATCGGTCCAGCCGCTCGAAAGTCTGTTTCTTGAGCGAAATATCCTCGGGCACGGCCTCGATGACCAGGTCGGCCCGGGCCGCGGCCACCTCCAGGTCCGCCCCCGCCGTGATCCGGGACATGATCTTCTGGCTCGTCTCCTGGTCGATCTTGCCCTTCTTGACCTGGCCCGCCAGCCAGGACTCGATGCCTTTCAGGCCCTCATCCACCCGCTCGGCGGACACATCGACCAGGGCGGTATTAAACCCGGCCCGGGCCGCCACGATCCCGATCTGACGACCCATGGTCCCCAGGCCGACCACGACCACGTTTGCAATCTCCATCAGAGGCTCCCTCCCAGGCCATGAAGCGCGAACTTCTATTTGTGGTAAGGCGTACCGTTTAAAATAGTCAGGGCTCGATAGACCTGCTCGGCCAGGACCACGGCGCACAGCTCGTGGGGCAGGGTCAGCGGCCCCAGGGACAGGGTCCAAGCCGCCCGGTCGAGCACGGACCGGTCCAGGCCCCAGGCCCCGCCGATGACCAGGCACAGCCCCCGGCCCTCGTCCAGACGTTCACCCAGCCAGGCGGCCAGTTGCTCGGACGTAAAGGCCCGGCCGCCCTTGTCCAGGGCGACCATGGCCTGACCGTCCGGGACCCGCCCGAAAATACGCTCGGCCTCGGTCTTCATCGCCCAGGCGACCTCTGCCGGCTTTTCGCTCGCCAGTCCCACGGCCGGGACCGATTCGGTCTCGACGGCGATGAACCGCCTGATCCGGCCGAGGTAGTCGTCCAGGGCGTCTTTGAAGTGGGGCGTCCGGAGGTGACCTACACTCAAGAGGCGCAGTCGGCCGGGCCACCTCATTTATACGTCGTTGGCCTTGAGGAGCATGAAATTGGACTTGGCCGTGGCCAGGACCGTACCGTCGGCGGCGTCGGTCACCCGGGCCGTGCAGCGGATCAGGTGCCGCTTTTCCTCGACCCGGCCCTCGACCACCACCGGCCGGCCGACCTGCATCGGTTTGGCATAACGGACCTCGATGCCGGTGGTCACCGACTGGCCGACGTGATGGATCATGGCGTGGGCCATGATCTCGTCCAGAAGCGTGGTCACGATGCCGCCGTGGATGACCTCGCGCCAGCCCTGGTAACGCTTGTCCAGGGTGATCTCGCACCGGGCCGACTCGTCGTCCCCATAGGTCACCCGCATGCCCAGGCCGATCGGATTGTCCTTGCCGCAGGCGAAACAGTGGCCGTCGTCATTCAGGGAACCGTCGTTTCTGATCGGGGAATCGCTCATTTCTTCCTCAGACCGAGTTTCCGGGCCACCAGGGACGCCGTGGCCTCGACAAAGACCCTGAATTTTTCGTCCTTGAGGGGCCGGCCCGGGGCCGGGCAGGCCACGTCCGGCTCGATCGACTCCGGCCGGTTGATCAACTCCGGGCGGGGCCTGATCTCGAAGGCCGGGTCAAAGGCGTCGTCAAAATAGAGCTGCATGAAATCGGCGAACTTGAGGGCGTGGGCCGTGGCGTCGAGCACCGCCTCCTCGTCCGGGCCGATGATACCGTCAACGACGGCCCGTCTCAGGCCGGCCAGGCACTCGCCGCCCTGGGTGCAGACGATGTGCCCCTGGCGGTTGGCCTGGAGCATGTTGTCCATGATGTCCTGCTCGGCCACCTGGACGAAGTTTATCCGCTTGCCCCCGGCCCGGCGGTTGTAGTCCCGGACCAGCCGGATGACCCGGGGCATGGACACCGGATTGCCGATCATGGCCGCCTGGGCGACCGAGGGCCGGACCGTAACCGGCTGCCAGACCCGCTTGCTTTCGTCCGGCTCCAGGTAATACCGGTACACCGGGTCGGCGTGCTCGGACTGGACGCCCACGATCCGCGGCAGGGCGTCGATGATGTTCAGGTTGAGCAGGGACAAGAAACCGGCCATGATCGCGGTGATGTTGCCGGCGTTGCCGATGGGCACGAACACGGCCTTGTTGGCCACGTCCCAGTCGAACCACTGGGCGATCTCGTATGAAAAAGTCTCCTGCCCCTTGATCCGCCAGGCGTTCTTGGAGTTGAGCAGGGCGACGTTATAGTTTTCGCTCAGTTCCTCGACGACCTTCATGCAGTCGTCGAACACCCCCGGGATCTCGAACACCCGGGCCCCGGCCCCCAGGGGCTGTCCCATCTGGGCCGGGGTGACCTTGCCCGCCGGCAACAGCACCGCCGAGGCCACCTTGTCCGAGAGGTACGAGGCGTAGAGCGCGGCCGAGGCCGAGGTGTCCCCGGTCGAGGCGCAGATCGCCAGCACGTTCTTCAGACCCTTGGTAAGGACCAGGTGATTCAGATACGACAGGGCGCAGGCCATGCCCCGGTCCTTGAACGAGGCCGACGGATTCTGGCCGTCGTTCTTGAAAAAAAAGGTCCGGCCCACCTCAGCGGTCAGTCCCGGGTTGGCCTGGATGATCGGGGTGTGCCCCTCGCCCAGATAGATCACGTGTTCCAGTGGGACATTGGGCGCCACCAGTTCGTGCCAGCAAAAAATACCCCTCAACCCGCGAAGACTGACGGTCCGGCGGAAATCGAACACATCGCGCCAGGTGGGGCCCGGCACCTCTTTCAGGCGGTCAAAGTCCCGGTCCTCGAGCAGGAGCACCCCGCCGCATTCCGGGCAGGTGTAGAGCAGTTCGTCCGGGGGATGGTTTTTACCGCAGTCCAGGCAGACGTAAACCATGTCCCCGGCCGGCTCGGGGATGAGGAGCGGCCGGACGTGTTCCGGATAGTGGTCCAGGTTCGGCAATGATGAAACCTCCTGGCCCGTGATTACCTCAAAGGGGGACGGGAGTCAACTATCAGGCGGCGATAAATGGACCACCAAATGACTATTTGAACCTTGAGTCAAGAAAAACGCTTCTGACTTTCGTTTTCAAATAACAAGGGCCACCTGCCGGTCAGACCCGCAAGCGATTACCCGGCAATATAGTTATTCTTGATGAGTCAGCCCAACCTCTTGTCGCTTCGCGAATTGAGTGGCGCCCACTGGCGCCTGGCGCCGACAATCGCGGACGGCCAAGTTACACCAGCACCATTGGTCATCGCGAATCAAGGGTGGCCACTGCCACTGGGCCACCCGAATTATGAAGTGGCAGGCGCCGACGTAGTGGCGCCGGCAAGCGCGGACGACCAGGTGACACCAGCACCATTGGTCATCGCGAATCAAGGGTGGCCACTGCCACTGGGCCACCCGAATTATGAAGTGGCAGGCGCCGACGTAGTGGCGCCGGCAAGCGCGGACGACCAAGTTACACCAGCACCATTGGTCATCGCGAATCAAGGGTGGCCACTGCCACTTCGCTCGCATTTTGGCGGCCGGCGCTCGGACAGATGGCCCCAGACGTCGCCGAAGATCCTGACGTCCGGAATGATCCCGCCCACCGGGATCTCCCGGTGGTTGAGCCAGCCCTGAAACACCCCGGTCCTCGAGTGTACAAAATCCTTGTCCAGCTTGATCTCCAGCAGCCAGTACCAGTCCAGATGGTAATTGAAACGGGGCCGCTTCCGCCGGGCCTCGGCCAGGGTCGCCACCCGGATGTCCACGTGATCGATCTGGCCGTGGGGGTTGGACTGGATCCGGAAGGACCGGCCCGGTTTCAAGGGACCATACACGCCCCCCCGGAAATTGTAAAAGGCGGTCAGGTAATCGTCGCACAGGCCCTTGGGCGGCATGGGCTTGGACTTGGTCTTCTTGACCCGGCCCGTCTTGTTGTCAATGGTCTGTTCGATCACCACCCGCCGGCGGTGGTCGTAGATGTGGACTTTGCGATCCCGCATCCGGCCGATGTTGACGTACTCGTGGAGCCGGACCGTCTCCAGGCGCCGGCCGCCGTCCACAAGCCTCATGTCGGCCACGTACCGGTCCTCCCGAAACAGGGTGACCAGGCCGATGATTCCCCGGGTCTTGCCCCAGAGCACGGCCCGGCACCGGGTCGCATCCAGCATCCGGAAGGATACCTGGGCGTCGGCGGCGTGGGGAAAGATGAAGAACCCGCACTGGTACTTCATCCGCTCCCCGTCAAAACGCCGGCCGAGGTGGGTTTGGCCCGGCCCGGGCCGGCCGCCCGGATCGGCCCCAGCCGCCGCGGCCGCCCCGGCCCGACCCATCAGCAGCGGCCAGCCGGTCAGGACCGCGGCCCCTCGACTCAAGATTTTCACGAATTTGCGACGATTCAGGCTCATCAGCCCCGCCAGATGAATCCTGGTGATGACAACGGTCCCCAGTCTAGAACCCGGGTCGGGTCTGAGGCAAGTTTTTTGGACGAGGCCGCGCGACGACCTTGTCTTGGGCCGATCATTCGTGCTATGGTGGGCCGTAAACCTCAAAGATCCCTATTTTTCAGGGGAGAGACATGCTCAGGAAAACCCAGGATAGAAAACCGGGCGCCGGTTCCGGCATCGGCGGCTCGACAATCGGCAGTTCCCATAGCAAGGAGGCCAGGTCCATGCCTGACAGCTCCCACAAAGGCAGAACGACCATCGGTCAACACATCAGTATCAACGGCGATATTCTCGGTGAGGAAGACCTGGTCATCGAGGGTTCGGTCAAGGGCATCGTCGAGCTGCAGAAACACCACCTGATCATCGGACCCATGGGTCAGGTCGAGGCCGAGATCAAGGCCGACAACGTGACCGTCAGCGGCAAGCTGACCGGCAACATCGCCGCCGCCGGCAAGGTCCAGATCACCAAGGACGCCGATTTCACCGGTGAGATCCGGGCGCGGGGCATCTCGGTCGAGGACGGGGCCTATCTCAAGGCCGTCATCGAGATGGAGCGTGAGGCCAAACCCGCCCCCAAGCCGGCTACCTCGCCGTCCCCTGTCGGCGGATTGAAGCCTCCCAGCCCGACCGGGCCCAAGCCTCCGGATAAACCAGAGGCCAAACCGGCCGCCGCTGCACCCGGAACTAAGATAGGATAAAGGGTACAGGATCGTGGCCGCTCTCGTGGCCGCAGACAGAACGTCGGCTCCAGGCACAGGGCCGGCCGCCTGGCCGGCCTCCTTTACCAGTCAGACCCTCCCGCTCTTCATCGACCGGTTGAACCGGGTCAGAAACAGTCGTGCCCTGGACGTCGGTCCGGTCTGCGGCCAGAACATCGCCTTTTTCGCCAGCAACGTGGCCCGACTCTACATCTGCGACCTGTTCCAGCACCTCGGCCGCAAGAAGCCACCGCCCGGCAAGGAGGGGTTGTGGCGGCCGCTGCAATACCCGCCCCAGCACTTCCACGGCCTGATGCTCTGGGACCTGATCGATCGCCTGGGCGACGACCACGTCCGGGGCCTGATCGACATCGTTCATTCGCTCCTGGCCCCCCACGGCCTGGTGTCCATGTTCGGTCTGCCCGAGAGCCAGTCCGGGACGGTCCACTCCTTTGCCATTGGACCTGATTATCACGTCTCCCCGCGGCGCCAGCCCCATCTGGAACTGCCCTTTTCCTTCCGCCAGAGCCGGGCCCTGGAGCGGTTCATGACCGGCTTCCGCCCGGTCAAGTCCTTTGTCCTCAAAAACGGCCTCCGGGAGTTTCTGTTCGAGAGGGTCT
>CAZMVB010000026.1:0-57967 GCA_964569795.1 uncultured Desulfarculales bacterium
CCGATCAGCTTGACCTCGAGACCGGGCACGTCGCCGATCGCCTCGAACAGGGCCGTGTCCGGCGCGGCCCCCACGGCCAAAACGACCGTGTCCGCTCGCGTAGATTCCCGCTTTTCGCCGGCCTGGTAAATCACCTGGTCCGGGGTGATCTCGACCACCTTGGCGCTGGACTTGGCCGCAATCCCGTACAGCTTGAGCTTCTTGAAATAGACCCACTTGGTGGACGGGCCGATGTCTGACCCGATCTTGGGCAGCATCTCGAGAACGGTCACTTTCCGCAGGCCGTTGAACAGATGTTCCTTCAAGAATTCGGGGGTCTCGGCGGCGTGCACGGTCAGGAAATAGAGCTGGTCCGCGGTGATCATCCCGGCCTGGGCCAGGTAGAGGGCCGTTTCCAGGCCGACCAGGCCGCCGCCGACCACGACCGCGTTCTTGCCGGCGATCACCTTCCGCTTGAGCACGTCCCAGGCCTGGACCACGTGGGGCAGGTCTGCGCCCGGCAGGTCCGGGGTGACGGGCCGAGAGCCGGTGGCCAGGATGACCACCTCGGCCGGATGGTCCTTGATCTGCTCGGCGGTCATGGTCCGGCCGGTCAAAACGCGCGCCCCGGCCTCCTCCAGGGAGCGCCGGTAATAGGCGATCAGCCGGGGGAACTCGGACTTCTTGGTCGGCCCGGCCCACCAGCGGACCTGGCCGCCCAGGGTTTGCTTGGCCTCGACCAGGGTCACCCGGTGGCCGCGCCTGGCCGCGGTCAGGGCCGCCTCCAGGCCGGCCGGGCCGCCGCCGATCACCAGGACTTCCTTGGACTCGGCGCCGGGGGCCAGTGACAGTTCCGTCTCGCGGCCGGCCAGGGGGTTGACCATGCAGCCCACGGGCTGGGCCAGAAACACGTGGTCAAAGCAGCGCTGGTTGCAGGCCGTGCAGGGCCGGATGAAGCGGAGCCTGGTCCGGGAGGCCTTCCGGGGCAGATCGGGATCGGCGATCAGGCCCCGGCCGATGCAGATCAGGTCCAGGGCCCCGGTCTTGAGGTAATCCTCGGCTCCGGTCAGGTCGGTGATCCGGTTGCTGCCGGCCACCGGGATGTCCACCGCCTCCTTCACCCCCCGGGCCAGATACAGGAAACCGGAGCGGGGCAGGTCGATGGTGATCTGGGGGACCCGGGTCTCGTGCCAGCCGCCGGTGACGTTGATCATGTCCAGGCCGGCCGCGGCGGCCAGCTTGGCGAACCGGGCCGCCTCGGGGTTGGTGTGGCCCCCGGGCACGAAGTCGTTGCCGGCGATGCGCATCCCGACCATGAAGTCCGTCCCGACCGCCTCGCGGACGGCCCGGATGACCTCCAGGCCGAATTTGGCCCGGTGCTCGAAGTCGCCGCCGTACTCGTCGGTCCGCTTGTTGATCGCCGGCGACAGGAACTGCGGGATCAAGTACCCGGCCGAGCCGATGATCTCGACCCCGGAGAATCCGGCCTCCCTGGCCCGGACCGCGGCCCCGGCAAAGGCCTCAATCACCGCCTGGATGTCACTGGCGGTCATTTCCCGGGCCTCTTCCTTGGTAAATCTCGAGACGTGGGTCGAACTGGAGATGGCCTGCTGGCCGTTGATCAGAAACGAGTGGGAGTAGGCCCCGGCGTGGTAGAGCTGGGCCGAGACGGGCACCCCGTGGGACCGGACGGCCTCGGTCAGCCGTTTCAGCCCGGGGAGATACTGGTCGTCCTTGAGGGCGATGAAGAACGATCCGCTGCCCAGGGAGTCCACCGAGCAGCCGCCGACGATGATCAGCCCCGGACCGCCCTGGGCCCGGCGCTCGTAGAATTTCACGAGACGGTCGGTCACCTCGCCGGTCGGGGTGTAGCCCAGGTGCATGGCCGGCATGACGATCCGGTTCTTCAGGGTCAGCGGTCCGACCTCAAGGGGGCTCATCAGGGTCTGGAGCATTTTCTTCTCCCGCTTTTTTCTGGTTACCGACCGGTGTAGGTCCCGGGACGTTTCTGCAAGAAGGCCGTGATCGCCTCCTTGAGGTCCTCGGAGGGGATGATCATGGCGTTGCGGGCCGCGTTGTAGCGGAGTTTTTCGGTGAGGCCGCTCTGCTCGTCGTGGAGGAAGACGTCCTTGGCCCCCTGGACGGCCAGGGGCGGTTTGGCGGCGATGTCGGCCGCCCACTCCTGGCCGACCCGTTCCAGTTCGGCCTCGTCGGCGCAGACCTTGTTGACCAGGCCCATGGCGCAGGCCTCGTCGGCGTCAAAGCGGTGGGCCCGAAAGGCGATCTCGCGGGCCTTGGCCGGGCCGACGATCCGCGGCAGGCGCTGGAGGCCCCCCACGTCGGTGATCAGGCCCAGGTTGGCCTCGGGCAACGCAAAGAGGGTCCCGGCCGAGGCCAGCCTCAGGTCGCAGCACACGGCCAGTTCGAGCCCGGCCCCGAGGCAATGCCCCTGGATCAGGGCGATGGTCGGCGGCCGCAGTCTTTCGAGGGCGGTGTGGATGTCCTGGGCCTGGCAGACCATCTTGAAGAAGGCCTCCTTCTGGGTGGCGGACGGGGCCTCCATGATGTTCCGGGCCATCTCGCCGGTCGGGTCCAGGTTCAACCCGGCGCAGAACGACTTGCCCTCGCCCGAGACGATGATCGCCCGGGCCTCGTCATCAACCGCGGCCTGTTTGATCGCCTCGTCAATGGCCGCCCACATGTCCCGGTCCAGGGCGTTGCGTTTCTTGGGCCGGTTGAGGTGGATGCGGCCGACGTGATCCTGCCGCGAGTAATTACAAAGCTCGGCCACGGCTTTTCCCTCCGGGTTTTTCGTTTGGGAACCGGCGGCCGGAAGGATTCTTCGGCCCCGGAGCGTTCACGCTAACACAACCCTGAAACCGGGTCAAACCTCGGAACGGGCGACAAAACCGGGCCGGCCGTGTGGGTGGGAACCATATACTCATTTTGGCACCGAAGTTGCTCCACAAATGAACCGAACAGCCGGGAAACCTGACCGGACGGAGAGATGGGAGTCCATTATAACTTAATTTCCAATGAGTTGCACCGCAACACCTCGCCCCTGGCCACCGGCGGCCGGTTGCTCAATACCGGTTTCGGCCGGCCATCATTCCAGCGCCTGCTGGCAAAATATGCCGTCGGCGGCGCGACCGACACCGAGGCGGTCTCCACGGACCCGGGCGTTGATTCTTCCCGTGTCGATTACTTGTTAAATTTACTCCGGGCCCAGTCCAGCCCGGTGCCGGTCAACGTCCCGATCGGGTCCCGCCCGGACGGCCCGGTCAGCCGCGAGCCGGACCGCGACACTGCTTCGACCTCGCCCACCGGCCCGGCACCTTCCCGGGCCGAGATCGACCGGCTGATCCAGGCCGCGGCCAAGAGGCACGGAGTCGATCCCGCCCTGGTCAAGGCCGTGGTCCAGGCCGAGAGCAATTTCGATCCCGCCTCGACCTCATCGGTCGGGGCCATGGGCCTGATGCAGCTCATGCCCGCCACCGCCTCCGAGCTGGGGGTGACCAACGCCTATGACGCCCGGCAGAACGTGGACGGCGGGACCCGGTATCTGAAGCGGCTCCTGGTCAGGTACAACGGGGACGTCAAGCGGGCCCTGGCGGCCTACAACTGGGGGCCGGGCAACGTGGACCGCAAGGGGATCACCCGCCTGCCCAGCGAGACCCGGACGTACGTCCGCCGGGTGATGGGCAACTGGGATAAGTACGCGTCGCAGGCGGACACGGTGGCTTGAGGTAGAATAATATTTTTTGAGTTCGAGTTGACCCACTGATTATGGGCCAAACATCCGGCTCTGACTATATGCCGATTAACTATTTTTTCGGTGATGGGAGAGCATCTTTCACAATGGCTCTTGTGGCTTCAAGATCCGAAAATTCGATTCCAGTCACACAGAAGATGAACATGGCCTGAAACAAACCAAATAATTCACGCGACAGACAAATCTCCGTCGGCTCAATTGCGGCCGGGTCCCGGCCAATGACTACCTGTATTCGGTCAAATCTTGCTATACCTTCAAGCATACCTTTTGTCTGACGATAAAAGAAAAACTGCCTATACATCATGCACTTTATGAGTTGCACTTGCTGTTGAGGGAATCCTGACCCACCTTCTGGAGCTTCAATGCTATAGCCCGGTATGACGAATATTGAATCCTCTTGTAAATGTTTTTTGCCCTTGCCTTTTAGTATTTTGGCTATTTCTGGATAAATATCTAGCCCAGAACCAAGTATTATTCCAGGCCTCTTCTTTGCCCTCTGAATTAATAGTTCTTCATTTGACCTAAGTTTCAAATACTTAATCGGTAACGATCTGTCACTCTTTTTAAAATCACCTCGCCGATTTGCATTTCGGAGCACAAAGCGCACTTCTTCGTGCTCCTCCGGCGATGACCTTTCAACTTCAAGTATTTGGGGAACTGGCTCAATGTGAGGAACTGGAAGCCAACAAAATTGGCCTGGACAAAACTCAGTTCGCTTAACTCGACAGTAAAATTGGCTTTCATCATATAGTTGCGTCACACCCATGATTACTTAATCCTGGCAATCCCCGAAATGTCGGCTGTCAAATCATCACCGTCCATTGTGTCTATCATTTGATAGTATTCATCGTCTTTCCATTTGGATGCTTCTTTCTCGTCTTCAAGCAACCTCTTCCGCCCTTTTTCGAAAGAATCTGCAAGTTGACTTATATATTGTCTGGCGAGCCGTATTTGTTCTTTTGACAATTTTTTAGGCTCAGGTGCTTTGCTTCTGATTGGAACTCGGGCTTTACTAAAATCTAACAAGTCGCCTTTTTTTACATCCTCCATTGGTTCAGTTTCAAAATAAACGTAGTCTAACAAGGATGGTGTGTCATCTCCATACGTTTTAATGGCCCACTTTAACTGAGATACAACCTCAAGGGGCAATACTTGCTCCGACTGTTCGGCTTCGGGATCACGACAGGTAAAGCTTCGAAAATCTTTATCGTAGCGACCCTCGTGTATTGACATTGAAATTAGTCCTTCGCTAACGGTTTCATCAATTGCTGACATGGCCTCGGGGCAATAAGGACCGTAGTAGACGAACCTCCATGGAAGTCCTGTAAGAGCGGCTCCTTTATTGTATCTAGCATAATAAAGATCGGCCAAGTATAGGAACTTGACCAGCTTGTTTGTGGTCAAAAGGATATCTGACTGGTTAGAATACCATACAATAAATCTGACTAAGTCACGAACGGTCATGCTTTGTTTTTCCAAGCTAGAAGGCATGGCTGGCAAGCTTTAAACAGGTTGGCTTGGGAGTACCTCTAACCTATATTTCGGTTGGTATCCCTGTCAACTTAATTATAGCCTATTTGGGGTGGTGCTGCATCTCTTACTCCTTTCTGCTGATTTGATGTAGCCTGCTCATTGGACTACTCCCATTTGGCCTCACTTCTGTTTGGCACAACATATTGGTTTGTTAGGAAATATTCCCATGGAAGGCGGTAGAGATCGAGGCCCATCTGTGTTGATTAATATTATATTTCAAATAAATGGTGATAAAGCTTAAGCCTTGACTTAACCAGTGGTCATACCTATATTTTTTTTGAGGAGGCAATCCATGGGCTCAGACCTGACATTCGAGCAGGGACCGATCCGGCCGCCCAGCGAGGCCATGTCGCTCCTGCTCCGGTTCACCCGGAACTGCCCCTGGAACAAGTGCCTGTTCTGCCCGGTTTACAAGGGCCGCGAGTTCTCGCGCCGGTCCCTGGAGGAAATCAAGGCCGATATCCAGACCGCCAGGGACATCTACGACGAGATCATCGCCCTGTCCTGGCGGCTGGGCCGGCCGGGCCAGGTGGACGACACGGTCATCAGCCAACTGTACAACTCCGGGCCATACTCACACGCCTATCTCAACGTGGCCGCCTGGCTGTACTACGGCACCGGCGCGGTCTTTCTGCAGGACGCCAACAACCTGATCCTGGACACCGACGTCCTGGTCGAGGCCCTCGAGTTTTTGCGGGAAAAATTCCCGTTCATCACCCGGGTGACGTCCTACGCCCGCAGCTCCACCCTGGCCCGGAAATCCGTCGAGGATTTGACGCGCATCCGCCAGGCCGGCCTGGACCGGGTCCACGTCGGTCTCGAGACCGGGCACGATCCGCTCCTCAAGCTCATGAAAAAGGGGACCACCGCCGCCAAGCAGATCGAGGGCGGTAAACGGGCCATCGCCGCGGGCATGGAGCTTTCCGAGTACGTCATGCCCGGCCTGGGCGGGAAAGAAATGACCCGGGAGCACGCCCTGGATACGGCCCGGGTCTTGAACGAGATCAATCCCCACTTCATACGTCTCAGGAGCCTGCGCGTCCCGCCCCGGATCCCGCTCTTTGATCTGGTCGAGTCAGGCAAATTCACGCCCCTGACCGACGACGAGCAGGCCGAGGAAATAAAACTCTTTTTGGAGACCCTGGACGGGATCACCTCGACCATCACCTCGGACCACATCATGAATCTCCTGGAAGAGGTGACCGGGAAGTACCCCGAGGACAAGGAGCGGCTGATCGGGATAGTCGATGAGTATCTGGACCTGCCCGATGACGAACGGCTGATCTACCGCCTGGGCCGGCGGGGCGGTCTGTTCCGGACTCTGGAGGATCGCAACGATCCGGCCAAGCGGTCCCGGATCGAGGGGGCGCTCAAGCGGCTCCAGGCCGAGGGCAGCGTCGAGGAGACGATCAAGGAACTGGTGGACCAGACGATCTAACGTGATTGCCGTCGGGCGGGGCCGCTTCCCTCCCGTGATGGTATTAAGGCCTATCTACCTTAAAGACACATGGGCCCCACCACGACTCTTTCCCGGCATAATTTATACGCCTCAGAATTTCAGGCGGCTCGGCAAATTTTGTCCCGGACTCTTTGGCCAATCCCGCAAATCTCTCCTTTATTGTCTTCCTACTAGTTGAGTCACTGTAGACCGCTGCGAAACCACCCCGAATATTTGGACAGTCCCTTAGCAATCCCCTAATCCTTTCCACGTCCTTGACTATATCAATATGACCCCAAGACCTTTTGATTTCAATAAGATATAAAGGTTCGCTGTCTTCTGAATTAGGCTTTATACCCTTACTCCAACAGACAATATCTACTTTCTGCTTACCAAAACCATCTAACAAGTCTTTAGTCTCTTTTCCCTTTAGCGATAGACTGATAATTGCTTTAATTGATTCTTCAAGCGTAACGAAAGGGAATATGACAAATAAATTTCTTGCTATTTCGTCTCTTATAAAACTCTCTGGGGCCTCATCAAGGGCATACCCTCCGCTCCAAGCAAGATAATTATTTAAGGCAGATGTTATGCCTAGAATTATTGCCCGAATAATATATTTTTCTTCAACGAAATTCTTCCTGCTGTTCTCCATTTGCCACCTCCACCCCTTAATATTGATATTATACTAACTAATTAATATTCATATGTCAATTAGTTCTCAAAAGACCCTGGGTGGCCCAGACAGCTCTGCTGTCTGGGTGCCGCAGGCACAAGAAGTCATCCCCGAAGCGCCGACTTTTACAGAGCTCAAAGCAAGTGACTTCCGATTCCATTCGACCCCTGGGCAGGCCTCTTGTCGCTTCGCGACCCAGACAACAAGTTGTCTGGGCCACCCGGAGGAACTCAACCAGCCTTTCAGGCAAGTCGGCCGTCGTCTAGAACCAGGTGGCGAGCCCGGGTGCGAAGCCGCACGGGCGTACTTCGCGGTGCGAGGCCGCACGGGCGTACTTCGCGGTGCGAGGCCGCACGGGCGTACTTCGCGACGAACGTTCGCGGCCTGCTTTCTTTCCGTCCGCGCTTACCGCCTCCATTTCATTTCGGCTACGCTCTTCATGAAAAAGCGGACCCGTTGCCCCTTACTGTGAGCGAGCACGTATAACAACGTCACGAGTCAGGTGGTGAGCCTCGGCCCCGCTCGCTAAAAAGCGGGGCCGGGGCTCGCCGATAGCCTGCCCCGGGCACGACATTGAAAACCAGGCGCGGCCCCGCCCCCTTTTTGGTGGAAGGGGCGGGCCGCGCCATTCCTGACCTGGAAAACGGGAAGGACACCGGAAGGCCGCCTTGGCTCGGATTACACTGCTCCTGAGCCACTTGCCCTTCACAACACTTCGTTCATCCAACCTCTTACTTTCTTTTTTCTTGAAGCCTGACGTCCGATCTGCCTAAGAATCAGGGCGTGGTTCTGAATCTGGGGGAAAGTTCCATGCTCACCGACAAGGTCATTCTCGTCACCGGCGCCGGCCAGGGGATCGGCCGGGCCATCGCCCTGACGGCCGCCAAAAAGGGGGCCGACATCGCCGCCTGCGATCTCAAGACCGAGACCCTGGAAGAGACCACCCGGATCATCCGGGACCTTGGCCGGCGCTGTCTGCCCGGGGTATGCGACGTGGCCGACCCGGACGCGGTCACGGACTTCGTGGCCTGGACCAAGACCGAACTCGGCCGCCTCGACGGCGCGGTCAACAACGCCGGGTTCGACCGGCCGGGCTCCATCCAGAAGGTCTCGGTCGAGGACTTCCGGGCCGTGCTCGGCGTTCACCTCATCGGCGCCCTGAACGTCATCAAGGCCGTCAGCCCCGTGCTGATCGGGCAGGGCCGCGGCCGGATCGTCAACCTGGGCTCGATCTACGGCAAGACCGGCGGCAAGGGCGAGGCGGCCTACAGCGCCGCCAAGGCGGCCCTGGTGGGCCTGACCAAGACCGCCGCCCGGGAGCTGGGCCCCCACAACGTCACCGTCAACCTGATCCAGCCCGGCCTGACCCGGACCCCGACCATCGAGACCTTTATGGCCGAAAAATACCGCCAACTGCTCATCGATGACACCCCCCTGGGCCGGATGGCCGAGCCCGAGGAGATCGCCGCCCCGATCTGTTTTTTGCTCTCGGACGAGGCCTCCTTTATCACCGGCGCGGTCCTGGACGTGAGCGGCGGCTGCTGGATGTAAATCGGGCCATTTTGGTCGGGATCGCCGTACCAATCGCCGGTCCCAATAACTTTTATAAAGAAACATCATTGCCAATACTTGGGTTGGAATGATATTGTGAATTCGGGGGAAAGAGGTCTCCCCTCGGGTCAATGTTCAGGGAAACATCAGAGGAGTGAAGCGATGTACATCCTAGCGGCGATAACTATGATCGTGTTGGGTATCCTGGCCGCCCCCGGTGTTATCCTGGGGCGCAAGGCCGATGTGGTGGCCAAGATCGCCCCCTTCCAGGGCATAATCGGCGTCGTCGGCTTCCTGTGGGGCATCTGGATCCTGATCTGGACCCTCATCGGAATCAAGGTCATTGCCTATGTCCCGATCTTGTGGCTGACCTCGCTGGCCGTGGCCATCATGATGATCCTGCTCGGGTTCCTGCTGGGCTACGCCCTGATCGCCAAGGTGAAGACAACCGGTGCGGGTGAGGCGGTCAAGGCCAAACTGTCAGGCCTGAGCGGCACCCTGGGAATTATCGCCGTGGCCCTGGGGGTGTGGATGCTCTTGATGTACCTGTTCTTCCGTTTCTAAGACCAGCCATTTTCCGGCCGGACCCGGTCGTCCTGCCAGGGGACGTCCGGGCCCGGTCGTTTTTTTGGGCCCCCTTGGGCCCGGACAAGATGCCTCGGGCCATCAGGCCCTCCTTCCGGTCCGGACCGTTTCCTCGGCCCTGGTCCGGCCCCCTGGCGGTACCTCCCGGTACCTGGTCGGTCTTTACTTAATGGGAAAATAGACGTAAAATCTATAATCGACACCGAGGGCGGTCGGTTTGTTCAATTGAGAAATGACACGGCCGGAGGTGCCGGTCCTGTTTGCGGGGCACGGTCGTCATCGGTCGTTGAATCATGCCCTGGGGGTGGGGTGGTAGTGGCGGTCAAAACCATCCTCCTGGTGGAAGACGACCCGGACCAGGCCGAGTTGGTGCGCCGGGTATTCGAGGACCGGACCGACGGCTTTTCCATCGAATGGGCGGCCGGCCTGGAGGAGGCCCGCCAGTACCTGTTGCGGGCCAGCCCGGACCTGGCCATCATTGATCTGAACCTGGGCGACGGCCCGGGGCTGGACCTCCTGGCCGGGGACGGCGAGCCTTCCTTCCCGGTGGTGGTCCTGACCGCCCCCGGCGACGAGGAGGGGGCCGAGGCGGCACTCAAGGCCGGGGCCGTGGATTACGCGGTCAAGTCGGCCGCGCCTGGTGACGACCTGCCCCAGATGGCCGAGCGGGCCCTGCGGAAGTGGGCACACGTGGTCGAGGGCCGGCGGGCCAAGGAGGCCTTGCGCCACGGCGAGCGGATGCTGGCCGAAGCCCAGCGGCTGGCCCACGTCGGCGGTTGGGCCTGGGACGTGACCACCGGCCGGATCGAGTGGTCAGACGAGGTGTTCCGCATTTTCGGGCTCGATCCGGGCGAATTCGAGCCGACCATCGACGCCGTCATGAGCCGCCTCCGCCCCGAAAATCGACGTCTGGATCAAGAGGTGAGGTCCCGGGCCGAGACCGATCAGGGACAGTTCTCCTTCGAGATGACTGTCCTGAGACGGGACGGTTCGGAACGGCGCCTGGTCTCGACCGCCGAAGGGGTCCGCGATGACCACGGCGGTCTGGTCCGGATCCTGGGCAGCATCCAGGACGTCACCGAACAGCGGGAGATCGAGGCGGCCAGCAGCGCCAGCGAGGCCTGGTACCGGGAACTGGTCCAGACCATGACCGAGGGCCTGGCCGTGGCCGATAGGGACGGCCTCGTAACCTACTGCAATGACCAGCTCGGCCACCTGGTCGGTTTGCCCCCGGACGAGATCGTGGGCCGGCCGGTCACCGATTTTCTCGACGAGTCGAGCCTGGAGACCTGGCAGGCCCAACCCACCCGGCAGGGCAAGGTCGAGGGGGGGGCGTATGAGTTGACCACCGTGCGCCCGGATGGACAACAGCGGCGACTCCTGGTCTCTCCCCGGACGATCTTCGGGCCGGACGGAGGCTTCCAGGGCAGTTTCGCCGTGATAACGGACATCACCGAACAGAAGCGGGCCCAGGAGGTCCTGGCCGAACGGGAGCGCTACTATCGGACCCTGATGCACAACATCCACGAGGACATCCTGGTCCTCGACCGCGACTACCGGATCACCGACGTCAATAATTCCTTCCTGGCGACCATGGGTCTCACTCGCCCGGAAGTGCTGGGTCAGCCTTGTTACCAGGTCAGTCACGGCTTTGACTCGCCCTGCCCCGTGCACGGCCTGGAGTGCCCGCTGCAAGAGGTGTTCGAGACCGGCCGGCCGACCAACTACTACCACGAGCACCGGCACGCCGACGGGACGACCCGGGTGGTGGACGTCCTGATGTCGCCGCTCCAGGACGAGGCGGGTCAAGTCAGCCAGGTCATCGAGGTCGTACGCGACGTGTCCGATATCGTCCGGGCCAGAGAGGCACTCAAGGCCAGCGAGCAGCGTTACCGGCTCCTGTTCAACCGGAGCAACGACGCCATCTTTGTCCACGACCTGGATGACGACGGCCTGCCGGGGAAGTTCGTCGAGGTCAACGACGTCGCCTGCGAGCGGCTGGGTTACACCAGGGAAGAGCTGCTGGACATGTCGCCCCTGGGCATCGGAGTGGAGGCCGATCCGGACCAGGCTCGGGACCTGGGCCGGCGGTTGCTGGCCGAGGGCCACGCCCGGTTCGAGACCGCCCACCGGACCAAGGACGGCCGGCTCATTCCGGTCGAGAGCAACGTCCGGCTGGTGGACCTCCGGGGCCGGCGAGTCGTCCTGTCCGTGTCCCGGGACATCACCAAGCGGAAGCGGGCCGAGGCGGCCCGCCTCGAGAGTCAGCAGGCCCTGACGGCCCTCCTCGACGCGACCACCGAGTCCGCCTTCCTGATCGGGACCGATTACGAGATCCTGGTCTGCAACCGGATCGCGGCCGAGCGGCTCGGTTCCGAGCCCGAGCAGTTGATCGGCCGCAACCTCCTGGAGCTGTTTCCGGAAGAGGTCGCCGCCCGCCGCCGGGTCAGGTTCGAGGAGCTGATCAGCACGGGCCGGCCGGTCCGGCAGACCGATGCCCGGGGACCCTACATTTTTGACATGAGTTCCTATCCCGTCTTTGACGAGGCGGGCCGCCTGGCCCGGATCGCCGTCTTCGCCCGGGACGTCACAGAGCGCGCCCGGGCCGCGGCGGCGCTGCAGGAGAGCGAGGCGCGGTTCAGCGATCTGTTCGACAGCATTTCCGACTGGATCTGCGTCCACGACCTGGACGGCCGGCTGCAGAGCGTCAATCCGGCCGTGTGCCAGGCCTCGGGCTACACGGCCGACGAACTCATCGGCCGGCTGATCAGCGATTTTCTGCTGCCGGAATATCGTCCCGAATTCGTGGACCTCTATCTGACCCAACTCAAGGAAAAGGGCCGCTTCGACGGCGTGTTCAAGATCAAGGCCAAGGACGGCACGGTCCGTTACATCGAGTACAGCAGCACCCTGGTGACGAGGGAGGGAGGTGAGCCGTTCGTCAGCGGGGTGGGCCGGGACGTCACCGAACGCCGTTTGACCGAGCGGGCCCTGCGCCGCGGTGAAGAGCAGTACCGGCTGGTGGTGGACAACGCCCAAGAGGGGATCTGCGTCATCCAGGACGGGATCATCAAGTTCACCAACCCCAAGCTGATCGAGATGGCCGGGTTGGACCCTGGCGAATCCACGGAGAGGCCGTTCATCGATTTCATTCACCCCGAGGACCGGCCGGAGGTCCTGGACCGCTACCAGCGACGGCTGGCCGGCGAGCGGCTCCCCGAGCGTCACTCCTACCGCCTGATGCGCCCGGACGGCGTGGTGCGCTGGATGGACGTCATCTCGGTGGTCGTCACCTGGAAGGGGCGGCCGGCGACCATCAACTTCATCTCGGACATGACCGACCAGCGCCGGGCCGAGGAGGCCCTCCGCCGCAGTGAAGAGCAGTATCGGCTGGTGGTGGACAACGCCCATGAGGGAATCCTCATCGCCCAGGACGGGCAGATCAGGTTCGCCAACCCCAAGATCACCGAGGTCCTGGGTTACTCCCAGGATGAGTTGATCTCCCGGCCGTTCGCCGATTTCATCCATCCCGACTACCGGCCGGCGGTCGAGGACCGGCATCGCCGGGAAACGGCCGGACAGGCCCAGCCCGCCGGCCAGCCCTGTCGGGTCGTTCGGGCCGACGGGGAAGTCCGGTGGGTGGAAATGAACACTGTGTCGATCCAGTGGCAGATGCGGCCGGCCGCCCTGATTTTCGTCAATGACGTCACCGACCAGAGGCTGGCCCAGACCGAAAAGGAGAAAATGGAGGTCCAGTTCCAGCAGGCCCAGAAGATGGAGGCCGTGGGCCGCCTGGCCGGGGGCATCGCCCACGACTTCAACAATCTCCTGACGATCATTACCGGTTACAGCGACCTGGCCCTGACCAAGACCTCCTCCAACGACCCGCTGCATAACGACCTGGTCGAGATCAACCGCGCCGGACAACGGGCCGCCGCCTTGACCCGGCAGTTGCTGATCTTCAGCCGGCAGGAGGTCATCGAGCCCCAGACCCTGGACCCCAAGGTCGTGGTGGCCAATGTCGAGCACATGCTCCGGAGGCTGATCGGCGAGGACATCGAACTGGTGGTGACGACCGACCCCCAGGTGGGCGCCGTCGAGGCCGATCCGGGACAGTTGGAGCAGGTGCTGATAAACCTGGCCGTCAACGCCCGGGACGCCATGGAACGGGGCGGACGACTGACCATCGAGACCGCGGACGTCTGGCTGGACGAGGACTACGCCGAGGACCACCTCGGGGTCACGCCCGGGCCCTACGTCATGCTGGCCGTCAGCGACACCGGCGTGGGCATGGATGAGGACCTTCAGTCCAAGATTTTCGATCCCTTTTTCACCACCAAGGAAACCGGCAAAGGTACCGGCCTGGGGCTGTCCACGGTTTACGGCATCGTCAAGCAGAGCGGGGGACACATCGGCGTTTACAGCGAACCCGACCGGGGATCGACCTTCAAGGTCTTTCTGCCTCGCCTGGGCGGGCCGGCCGGCCGGCCCGAGGCGGCCGACGGCCAGGCCGCCTCGCGCCGGGGGTCGGAGACGATCCTGGTCGTCGAGGATGAGGACCAGGTCCGGGAGCTGGCCTCCCGGATCCTCCGCTGGCACGGCTACCGGGTCCTCGAGGCCGCCAACGGCGGCGAGGGGCTCCTGGTCTGCGAGCAGCACCAGGGACCGATCCACCTGATCCTGAGCGATGTGATCATGCCCCGGATGAGCGGCCAGGACATGGCCCAGCGGATCCGGTCCCTGCGGCCGGAGGCCAAGCTCCTGTTCATGTCCGGGTACACCGACGACGCCATCGCCCGGCACGGCGTGCTGGACGAGGAGGTCAACTTCATCGGCAAGCCCTTCTCCGTCGTGAAACTGGCCGCCAAGGTCCGGGAGATCCTGGACGGATGACCGATCCTCGGGAGTTGACCCCGGCCTTTCCGGTCGAGGCCGGTTTCAGGCCCCTGGAACTGGAGGACCGGGCGGTGGTCACCGGCCTGCTCGAGAAGGACCCGCCCCGCGTCTCGGAACTGACCTTCACCAACCTGTTCATGTGGCGCCGGCGCTACCGGACCGTCCTGAGCGTGGCCCACGACTGCCTGGTCGTGGTCCTGACCCCGCCCGGCGAGGCCCCCTTCGCCCTGCCGCCCCACGGCCCAGGCGATCGAACCCGGGCCCTCGACTTCTGCCGCCGGGTCCTGGCGCCGCATAACCGGGGCGCCGTGGTCCGCCGGGCGGACCGGGACTTTGTCGATCGGGTCGCCAAGCCGGCGGGCTGGCGGGCCGAACACGACCCGGACCAGAGCGACTACGTTTATCTGACCGAAAACCTCATCCACCTGGCCGGGAAGAAATACCACCGCAAGAAGAACCACCTCAACCAGTTCCTCAAGAACTATCAATTCGAGTACCGGCCCCTGACCGCGGACCTGGTCGATCAAGTCCTGGCCATGCAGGACAACTGGTGCACCCTGCGCCAGTGCGCCACGGACCCGGAACTGGTGGACGAGGACCAGGCCATCCACGAGGCCCTGACCCATTTCGGCCGGCTGGACTTTTCGGGCGGGGCGATCCTGATCGACGGCCGGATCGAGGCCTTCAGCCTGGGCGAACGGCTCAATCCGGATACGGCCGTGATCCACATCGAAAAGGCCGATCCTGATGTCCCCGGACTGTACGCCGCCATCAATCAGCGGTTCTGCCGGGAGACCTGGGCCGGACTGACCTATGTCAACCGCGAGCAGGACCTGGGGATCGAGGGGCTCCGGCAGGCCAAGCTGTCCTATCGGCCGGTCCTGATGATCGACAAGTTCGACCTGACGCCGCCGGCCTGAGCGAATCCCGCCGCCTCAAGACAAAGGACCGGCCTCCCTCGGCCCGCGGGCCGAACCGACCGGTCCCGATTCGTTTTTAAAAGATTGAATCAGCGATAGCCCAGATTGGCGGCGATCTTGTGCTCCAGCAAGCGGCAGAAGCCCATCGGTGCCGGGCCGGCGACGATGCGGCAACTGTCCACGTATCGCTTGTCCAGGAAATAGAGCCGATAGACCGTCTTGTCCCGCCGGGCGCTCATGCCCAGGGTGGAGCAGGCCATCACGGCGTCCACCAGGTGCTGCTCGGGGCAGTTGGGATCGTCGGGGATCATGTAGTACTCGAGGACCTTGACCCGGCCCCGCAGCCGCGCGTCCTCGGGCGGAGAGTTGGTCTTGGGCTTGCCCAGGGTCTCCCGGACTTGGGCCAGGGACATTCCCTTTTTGACGCTGTCTCTTAAGACCCAGGCCGGCTTGATGTTGGCGGTAACGCACCCCAACGCCACGATGACCAGGGCCACTCCGGTGTACCGGAACAGACGCTTCATGGCAGGTAACTCCTTCGCTGGCGGGCGTCCCGGGCCCCCGGTCGCCCGAACTCGTCATGGCTATGCAGGGAATTGACTTCCGATGCCGCTTGACTCCTGAGGTATAGGCGCGCCATCCGGTCGGCACCGGGGCTCTGACCGGCTTCGCGGCCGGTTCAAAACGGCATGAACGTCAGCTAAACTCGATTAACTCTATGGCATTCATTCTGCCCCGTCAAGGGGAAGGTTCGAGCCCTCCGCCCCGGGCCGGACCCGGGCCTGAAGGGGCCCGCGGCCGGTCCGCGATGAGGATACTCTACCACCCGCCGGCCGGTGAAGTCCACCGATTTTCAGGGGCCGGAAACGGCCCGGTCCCTGGGGCCGAACCTCCCGGACCCGGCCGCTCCGGCCCCCTCGCCGGCCGCAACCCACGACGACCGCCGCCCGGGTCGATCAGTCAAACCAGTCTGAAATCATTGGATATCGGCCGAGTAACGCCCGCTCCCTGTCCTGAGTCGAACCCCGGGCCCGTTGACCGACTCCGGCCAACATGATCCAGGTCAGAAGGCAACCACCCCTGGGGAGACCTTGGTTGACAACTCCCCCTGGACCCAATAGACTCCCAGGCCAAGCACCGTCCCCCGTCGATCCTCACCCAGGGGCCTGACGTGACCCGGAAGCAGTACCTGAGCGTCCAGAAAAACGAGGCCGGCCGCCGGCTGATGGCCGTCTTTCCGGCCCAGTACCCCCGGGAGATCCTGTGGGCGATGAACATCCTGCCGGCCGAGGTCTGGGACCCGCCCCTTGAGGTGACCTCGGCCAGCGCCCACCTGCAGACCTATATCTGCTCGGTGGTCAAGCTGGGGCTGGAGCTGATCCTGAGCGGCCGGACCGACGGGCTGGTGGACGGCTACCTCTTTCCCCACACCTGCGATTCGATCCAGAACATGGCCGCCGTGGTCAACGACTACGTGGGTCTTACCAAGCCGGTCTTCTTTTTCTACCACCCCAAGGCCCCCTACCGCGAGGCCTCGCGGGTCTATTACCGGGCCCAGCTGCTGAAGCTGGCCGAGGAACTGGGCGCGGCCTTCGGTCCGCTGGATGAAGCCGCCCTGGCCCAACGGGTGGCCCAGAGTCAGGACTTGGCCGCCCTGATCGCCCGGATCTACGCCCGCCAGGCGGCCGGAACCCTGGGCCTGTCCAATGTCGAGCTCTACGCCGCCCTGCGCCGGGGCGAGTATCTCTGGCCCGACGATTTCCAGGCCGAACTGACCGCCCTGGCCGACCGGCCCGAGGCCGAGGCGGACGGGCGGCCGGCGGTCATCGTCAGCGGCGTGCTGCCCAATCCGGCCTCGCTGCTCTCCATCCTGGATGACTTGGGCGTCCGCGTCGGCGGCGACGATTTCATCGGCGGCTCCCGCCGGCTGCTGACCCGGCCCTCCTCGGCCGTTGACCCCTTCGACGCCCTGACCGAGATGTACTTCTCCCTGCCGCCCTGCTCGACCAAGAACTCGCCCCTTGCGCAGCGGGCCGAGTATATCCTGGGATTGTGCCGGGAGGCCGGGGCAAGCGGGGTGATCTTTTATGAGGTCAAGTTCTGCGAGACCGAGCTGTTCGACGTGCCCAACCTGGTCGAGGAGATGAAGGCGGCCGGCCTGCCGACCCTGGTCCTGGACACCGAGGTCAACGAGGCCGAGACGGGGCGGATGCGCACCCGGATCGAGGCCTTTGTCGAGATGCTGAAATGACCATGGCCCTCGGGTTCAAACCGATGAACGCCGGGCCGGATTCGGCCGACGAGACGACCGGGTCGTTGTATAATTGTTGTATAATTAAGGTGCACGGGGAAGCCTGAGCCGTCCCTAACCCGGGTCAAATTTCCGGGGAGGAAAAGATGTCCGTTCTGGCCAAGGCCAAATACAGCTTCATGAAGGACCTGGGCGCGCCGGTCCTGATGCGCCTGGCCGCCAGTAAAAAGAAGAAGGGCCGCCCGCCCCATCCGGCCTTCGGCCCGCCCCTGAAGTGCGCCGGCCGCCTCAAGGAGATCATGACCCGGCACTATTACCTCTCCCGGTTCACCCCCGGGGTCAAGAAGGTGGCCTGGGTCAGCTCGGGGGCCCCGGTCGAGCTGCTGCGGGTCTTTGATTTCTACACCGTCTATCCCGAGAATCACGGCGCCCTGTGCGGCGCCTCCAAGATGGCCCCCGAGATCTGCGCCGAGGCCGAGAAATACGGCTACAGCCCGGACCTGTGCTCCTACGCCCGATGCGACCTGGGGCACTTTTTGTCCGGCAAGACCCCGGCCGGCAAGCTGCCCAAGCCCGACCTCCTGTTCGCCTCCAACAACATCTGCCAGACCGTCTCCTACTGGTACAAGGAACTGGCCCACGCCTATCGCATCCCCCTGATCATGTTCGACACGCCGTTCGTCTTTCGTGAGCTGTCCGACAGCGACATCGCTTACATGGTCGCCCAGCTCCAGGACATGGTCCCCCAATTGGAGCGGATCTCGGGCCGGAAATTCACGGACAAAAAATTCGAGGAGGTCCTGAGGCTGGGCCGGGACTCGTCGGCCCTGTGGGGCGAGGTTTTAGGGACGATGAAGAACCGGCCGGCGCCGATGAGCATCTTCGACGCCTTTGTCCACCTGGCGCCGATCGTCTCCCTGCGGGGCCTGCCCGTGGCCTTTGAATACTACCAGATCCTGCTTGCGGAACTGCGGGAGCGGGTCAGGAACGGGATCGGGGGCATCGCCCACGAGAAGCGACGGTTGATGTGGGACAACATCGCCATCTGGTACAAGCTGTCGGCCTGGTCCAGGCTGTTCGCCGAGCGGGGCTGCAACTTCGTGGCCGCGACCTACACCAACGCCTGGGCCGAGACGATCCACCACCTGGACGAGAACGACCCCTGGACCTCCATGGTCAAGGCCTACAGCCTGATCATCCTCAACCACCACCTGGACCACCGGCTCAAGCTGATGAGCCAGATGATCCAGGACTACGCCGTGGACGGGCTGGTGATCCACTCGGCCCGGTCCTGCAAGCCCTACTCGGTCGGCCAGTACGACATCAAGCGGCTGCTCTCGGACAGACTGGGGGTGCCCAGCGTGATCATCGAGGCCGACATCACCGACAGCCGGGTCTTTTCCGAGGAACAGGCCAACACCCGGCTGGAGGCCTTTTTCGAGACCCTGGGGGTCTGATCCGGCCCGCCCGGGAGCCGGGTCGGCTCAGGTCGCCCAGGCCTGACACTTCTTGATTTTCTCGACATCGCCCATGACGATCAGGACGTCCCTCGGCTGGATCCGGTAGTCGGCCGGGGGATTGAACACGAATTCGCCGTTGGGTTTGCGCACCGCCAGGATCAGCAGATCGAACCGGCCGCGCAGATCGCTGTCCTTGATGGTCCGCTGGTCGAGGCACGAACCCTCGTTCAGACTGATCTGGGCGACGCGGAGGGTCTGGTGCCGGGAGCGGAGCATCTGATCCAGGAAATCGACCACGTCGGGCCGGATCATGACCGAGGCCATTCTCAGGCCGCCGATGGCCTGGGGCGAGACCACGCCGGTGGCCCCGGCCCGGGTGAGCTTGGCGGCCACCACCTCGTCCTTGGCCGTGGCGACGATGGGCAGAGCGGGACGCATCATCCGGGCGGTCACGGTCAGGTAGAGGTTGTCCTTGCCCGAGGGCAGGGCCAGGAACAGGCCGCGGCAGTGGTCGATGTTGGCCCGGCGCAGGGTCTCGTCGTGGGTGGCGTCCCCCTCGACGATCAGGACATCCTCGGGCAGGAGTTGTTCCTTGGCCTGGCTGTCCACCACGACCACCGGGAACCGGTTCTTGGTCAACTCGGAGACGATGGCCCGCCCGGTGGCCCCGCCGCCGACGACGATGAAGTGATCCCGTAGGGCCTCTATTTTCTTCTCCATGCGTTTTCTCCGCAGGATGTCGGTCAGTTGACCTTCCACGAAGAAGGCCGTCACCGTGGACAGGCCGTAGGCCAGGATCCCCATTCCGCCGAAGATGAGCAGCACCGTGAAGATCCGGCCAAAGGGATGCTTGACCAGGGGGAAGACCTCGCCGTAGCCCACGGTCGAGATGGTGATGACCGTCATGTAGAAGCAGTCCAGGAGCGACACGCCCTGGTCCATGTACATGACGTAATATCCCACGGTGCCCGCGGTCAGCAGCAGCGCCACCAGGCTCAGGATGATGATCAGGCGCCGCGAGATTTCCACGTTCGGGCTCCGCTTGCGGGGGACGGACGGCCTCGGTCGGGGCCCCTCAGGAGGCCGGGGAGGCGGTCGGCCGGGACGGCAGCAGCCCGGCCGCTTCCTGGGGGACCTCCACGGCCGACAGGTCCTGGCCGGACAGCACCTCGACCAGGACGTCGATCTTTTCCTGGGGTTTTTTGCGGCGCTCGATGAACAGGATCTGGCGGCCGCGATAGGTGCACAGCCCGGACTTGAGAATCAGCCCGGCGTACTTGAGACGGTCGTAACTGACCTCGATGTTAAGCTCCTGGGCCACCTTTTCCAGGGCGGCCAATTGGCGATCGGCCTTGGTGCTCATGACTTTTCCAATTGGCTCTCGCCCCGGGCCGACTCGATGAAGCCGCGCAGTCGGGGGACGATATAGACGGTTTCCAGATCGAAGCGGCCCAGGGCCGCGGCCAGGGCCTGGTTTCGTTCGCCGACGGACAGCCGCCGGTGAAGGATCATCCGCCAGGCCTCGCCCACCCGGCAGAGGCCCCCCGAGGTGGGGAAATCATCGTCGCTCAGGTCCCGGACGATGACGGTGATCCCCAGGCGGCGGGCCAGGTCGGTCAGTTGGGACCAGACCCAGACCTCGCCCAGAGCCGGTCGTCGCGCGGTCAAGGCCCTCCCCGCGCCTCGGGGTTGGGCCGGCGCAGGACCTGGGGCACGTCCCGGGTCAGGCCGTTCTTGTGCAGGCGTCGGGCGTAACGCTGGGCGGCCTGGCGGGTCGAGAAGCAACCCACGATGACCCGGTACCACCATTTGCCCTTGACCCGGACCCGGGTGAGGGGAAAGGGCTTGAGTCCCAGTTTGCGGCGTTGGCGCAGGGCAGAAAGCGCCCTTTCCCGGCTGCGGAAGGAATCGGTGCTCAGGGCCCAGCAGTGTTTCGGGGTCCGGGTAGGTCTCGGTTCCGCGGCCGGCCGGGCCGGCGGGGGACTGGTCGGCTTGACCTGGGGCCGGGCCGGGGCGGGTCGGACCCTGGCCGGGGTCTGGACCACCGTGGGCGGGGTTGACCGGGGGCCCGGCGGGGGGGTCGGCCTGGCCGGGGTGGCCGCCGAGGGCTTGGGCGGCGGGACCTGAAGGGGCTGTGTTTCCGGGGCGGTCGAGGGCAGGACGACCTTGGGCGGTGGCAAAGGCGTAGTCGTCGGTTCGGGGCGGGGCAGGGTCAACCCGGCCAGCAGTTGGGTCCAGCCCGTGCCGGGCCCGGGGGCCGCCATGGCCGGGGCCGGCTTCTTGGCCGCCGGCGGGGCCGGTGGTTGGACCGGCGGAGGGGCGGGCCGGGCCGGGGCCATCCCTGTCCGGGGCTCAGCCGGGAGGTGCGTCCTGGTGCCTGACGGGAAGGGGACGAAATCACCCACCAGTTGAGACCAGAGGCGGCCCGGCGACATCCGGGCCGGGGCCGGCCGGGCCGGGCCGGCCGACTCGGGCGGACGGGCCGGAACCAGATTCAGCCGGGTGGTCCGGGGGATCATCACGAAGCCGCTGGCCACCAGGGCCGCGATCAGGACCAGCGAGGTGAAGGCCCACACGTAAATCGACCGCCGGCGGCGAGCAAGCGCCTTGGGCAAATGTTTGAAAACGAACGCCCGGAGGATGGAGAAAAGCATCACCAGCAGGCTGAGGGACGCCAGTCCTATCAGGGCCAGGACGACGTAGGGCAGGATCGAGCGCCACATATTCTCCCCCAGGGTAGCTATTCGATATTACTACCATGATTGTCCGGGGGGTGGCAAGTTTCTCCTGAGCATCTACTGCCTCCTCGGTCTGTGGCTGACTTCAACCTTTGACTCGACCGGGCTGACGACCGATAAATGAAGACCTGGGAATAGACTTGAGAAAGAGACCGGTTTCGTCCCCTGGTCACGGGAACGGCCCCCATTTTGGTCAAGTTTTTGCTCCATCAGACCGATAGGGATAACAGAGGGAAACGGTTGGATGTACACCGATAACATCATCGCCCCGGCCTCGCCGGCGCCCATCCCGGAGCAGCCCGAGCCCCGGCCCAGGCGCAAGGTCAAGCGCAAGCGGGAGGCCTCTTTGCTCGCCCCGGCCAAGCGCCGGCCCGACGAGGGCAGCGACTCCCAGGGCGACCGCCGCGAACAGGTGGACCGCTACGTCTGATGGACGCCGGTCCGAGTCCCGACCTGATTCGTCTTCGTTCCCCGTGTTCCCGGTACCCCGCCGAAGCCACCTCTAAAAAATGTGATAGTCTGGGGCCAGAGCGTCCCCGGTCAGTTGTCTCTGGACAAGAGGTGCCAGGCCATGCCTTCAGGATGGGAACCGGCCATGGATTCCGACGGCCAGGGCCTGGTCCTGGCCGTGGCCGTCACGCCCCGGGCGAAACGCAACGCCATCGCCGGGTGGCGGGCCGACGGCCGGCTCAAGATCAGCCTGACCGCGCCGCCGGTCGAGGGCCGGGCCAACACGGCCCTGATCAAGTTCCTGGCCAAGACCCTGGGCCTCAAAAAGAACCAGGTGGAGATCGTCGCCGGTCAGACCTCGCGGCAGAAATCGATCCGGCTCGAGGGCCTGGGGCGGGACGAACTCCTGTCCCGGCTGCCGCCGGTGGAATGATGCTGGTTCAGGGAAGATGGTCGCCGGTGGGCAGGACCGCGGTTGGCCGGGCCTTCAGTTGATGAATACCTGACGATACATCTTGAAGTCATTGAGGGCGAGGCCGGCGCCCATGACCACGCAGGTCAGGGGGTCCTCGGCCAGGTGGACCATGACGCCGGTCTCCTTCTGGAGGCGGCGGTCCAGGCCCATGAGCAGCGAGCCGCCGCCGGCCATGACGATCCCCGACTCGTGGATGTCGCCCACCAGTTCGGGCGGGGTCTTCTCGAAGGCCCGGCCCACGGCCGCGACGATGGCCTCGACCGGCTCGGCGATGGCCTCGCGGACCTCGGTGTCGGTGATCCGGATGGTCCGGGGGATGCCCGAGACCAGATCCTTGCCCGAGAACTCGGTGGCCAGGGGGTGTTCCATTTCAAAGGCCGAGCCGATCTTGAACTTGATCAGCTCGGCCGTGGTCTCGCCGATCATGACCTGGTACTTCTTCTGGATGTAGCGGCCGATGGCCTCGTTGGTCTCGTCCCCGGCCACCCGGATGGACTCGCTGTAGGCCGTGGCCGACATGGAGATGACGGCCACCTCGGTCGTCCCGCCGCCGATATCGACGATCATGTTTCCCCGGGGCACCTCGATGGGCAACCCGGCGCCGATGGCCGCGGCCATGGGCTCCTCGATCAGGAAGATCTCGCGGGCGCCGGCCATTTCAGCCGACTCGATGACCGCCCTTTTTTCGACCTGGGTGATGCCGGTCGGCACCCCGATCAAAAGCCGCGGCTTGATCAGGCGCGAGGACTTGAGCACCCGCTTCAAAAACGACTGGATCATCACCCGGGTCACGTCGAAGTCGGCGATGACGCCGTCCTTGAGGGGGCGGATGGTGACGATCTTGTGGGGGGTGCGCCCCAGAAAGGACTTGGCCTCGTGGCCCACGGCCACCGGCCGGCCGTTGTCCCGGGACAGGGCGACCACCGAGGGCTCGTTGAGGACGATGCCGTGGCGCTTGTGGAAGATGAGGGTGTTGGCCGTGCCCAGGTCCATGGCCAGGTCCCGGGAGGACAGGCTGAACAATTTATCCAGGAACATACCCCTCCTCCCCGGCCGCCCTGCGGCTAAGGCTCGATCACCTGAAAGTGGGACAGCGTCGAGGCCAGCCGGTGACCGGCCAGCCACAATCCGTTGACCTCGTCGTCGTGCCACGGCGTCGGCCGCGGGGCCGAACCGGCGAAACCCATCGCCCCCACCAGACGCCCGAAATCGGCCACCGGCACTCCGATGAAACATTTGAACCTGCCGAACGGATCCTTGGAGGTGAAGACAAACGACCGCTGCCCCGAGGCCTTGATCCGGGGCAAGACCAGCGGCTTTTTCTCCCGCATCAGCCAACCCATCAGGCCCTGGGTCAGGGCGTAGGTCCGGGGGATGAGGTGCTTCCCGGCCGGACCCTCGATGGCCTCGATACTATATTTCATCTGGGCCTTGTTCAACACACAAAAAAAGGCGTTCTCGGTGCCGGTGAACCTGAGCCCGGCGGCCAGGACGCCCCGTAAAAAGGGCAGCTTGTCCCGGAACCTGAGCGTCAGGTTCTCGATCTCGTAGGCAAAATCCACCAGGGCGGCGTAACGCCTTTCCCGGGCCAGCACCTGGTGGAAGCGCAGGGTGTGCCCGACGACCACCGCCAGGTCCCCCAGGATCTTCTGGGCCTTGTCGGTGAAGACAAAGGTGTGCTTGCTGTCCACGGCCAGCACGCCCCGGCCCCCGTCCACCGGGACGGCCATGAAGCTCTTGATCGATTCATCGGTCTGATAGTACATCAGGGAGCGGGTGTCCCGGTCGAACTGGGTGGCGTGGACCGGTTTGTTGTGCTTGGCCACCCAGCCGATCAGCCCCTCTCCCGGGCCGATGGACGCCCCGGGGACGACGTTCTTGCTCAGGCTGTGATAGGCGGTCAGGACCAGGGGGTCGCCCTTGTTCTCGCTCAAAAACAGGGCCGCCGTGAAGGCGTCGGTGACGTTGCTGACCAGTTTGATCAGGTCGTCCAGGTCGGGGGAGGATGTGGCCGGCGACCCGGGCGGGGCTTCAACTCCAGATTTTAAGGAATTGGTCAAAGGAACGGTCATACGTTTTTTCCGCGGCCTCGGTGAAGAAGCAGGCCGGCAGTTGTTTCATGCGCCGATGAAAGGCCACGCACTGGCAGCACATTCCTTCTCTCTCGCAGGAGGGATAGGAGCAGTTGCAGGCCCGCAGATTGGTCTCGATGTTGGGACAGTCTGCCCGTCCGTCGGATCGGCTGGTCATGGTCCTGTCCGCCCCTCTGCCCTGTCCGAATGGTGCCGCCCGGGCCGGCCCCCAGGGGCCGGAGGGGTTCGGAACGCCCCCTCCCGCACTCCGTCCGGAGGCGGGTCGGTTTCGCCTCCGGCCCCCTCGAGTCGGACCTGCCTGCGGTGAACCGACTCAATATCTGGCGCCCCTTTTGTCCCGGGGCGGCCCCGGGCAACCCGAGCCGTTATGCCCCACCTGGGGGTACTTCGACCCTAACGATACAAGTTATAGTGTTTTGTGTCAAGACAAAACCCCGGCCAAGGACCGCCGGAGAAAAAGACTTGACCCCGCTTTCGGCTCGGGATATAGATTCTCTTTTCGGAAGGTTTGAAAAATAACGGGCCCGCAACCCGCCGGCCCCACTCCTTGCTCCGCCCGACGCTCGCCGCCGGCGGGGCTGTCAACCCGTAAGGAGGACCGATGCGACAATACGAGACCGTCTTCATCGTCCACCCGGACCTGGGCGAGGAAGAGACCACCACCCTGGTGGATCGCTACCGCCAAATCCTGGATACTCAGCAGGCCCGGATCCTCAAGGTGGACGTCTGGGGACGCCGGACGCTGGCCTACATGATCCGGAAACAGACCAAGGGGGTGTACGTCCTGTTCGAGTACGGGGCCACGCCCGAGGCGGTGTTCGAGCTGGAACGCAACTTCAAGATCGACGAACAGATCCTCAGGTTCCTGACCGTGCAGTTGCAGACCAGATTCCAGCCCGAGCCGGAGGTCGAGGAGGCGCCCCCCGCCCCCGAGGAGCAGGATCAAACCGAGGAGCCGGCGGAAACGAGCCCCGAGGAAACGCCCGAGGCCGAATCCGAGGAAAAGAAGTAAGGGAGGACTCTGGTGGCCCAATTTCGTAAGAAGCGACGCAGTTATCATCGCCGGAAGGTCTGCCGTTTTTGCGCCGACTCGACCATGCTCATCGACTACAAGGACTACCGGACCCTGAGGTACTTCACGACGGAACGGGGCAAGATCATCCCCCGCCGCATCTCGGGCAACTGCGCCAAGCATCAGCGGGAACTGACCACGGCCATCAAGCGGGCCCGGGTCCTGGCCCTGCTGCCCTTTTCCGCCACCCAGAGCCCGTAACCGACCCGGCTCGGGGGCAGACGCCGGCCCGCGGCCGGCTTACGTCAGGAGAGATGAGGTGAAGGTCATCCTCGTAGAAGAAGTCGAGAACCTGGGGACGGTGGGCGACGAGGTGGACGTGGCCCGGGGCTACGCCCGCAACTACCTGCTGCCCCAGGGGCTGGCCCTCAAGGCCACGCCCCACAATATCCGCGCCCTGGAAAAGAAGAAACGGCTGTTCGCCGAACACACGGCCAGGGAACTCGAGGCGGCCCGGCTGGTGGCCGAGCGGCTCGACGGGCTGGTCCTGGAGTTCGTGATGAAGGCCGGCGAGACGGGCAAGCTGTACGGCTCGGTGACCAACATGGACCTGAGCTCCGCCCTCAGCGACAAGGGCCTTGACATCGACCGCAAGCGGATTCTGCTCAAGGAGCCCATCAAGCGGCTGGGACGGCACGAGGTCCCCCTGCGGCTGCACCGGGACCTGACCGTGCTGATTGCGGTGGACGTCCTCAAGGAAGGCGAGCCCCAGGAAGAAACAAAGGTCGCCGTCACCCAGCCGGCGTCCGAGGAGGCCGGGGAAAAGATCGAGACCGGCCCGGACCAAGGCTGATTTCGGGGTCGGTCCCGGGTGAGCCCGGACGCCGATCCCTTCCTGCGAGGCCAGTGTGAGCGCCCAGGCTGACCACAGCGGGAACGGCAGGGTCCCGCCCCAGGACATCGAGGCCGAGCGGGCCGTCTTGGGGGCGGTGCTGATCTCGCCCGAGGCGGCGGCCGAGGTCATCGAGAACCTGACCGAGACCGATTTCTACCGTTCGGCCCACCAGCATGTCTTTTCGGCCATGGTCGAGCTGTTCGAGCGGGGCGAGGCCGTGGACCTGGTCACGGTCCGGGGGTTACTCCAGAACCGGAACGTCCTCGACCAGGTCGGCGGGGCGGCCTATTTGACCGGACTGAGCGAGGCCGTGTTCAGCGCGGCCAACGTCTCGGCCTACGTCGCCGCGGTCCACGCCCGGTCGGTCACCCGGCAGCTTCTGGCCCGGGCCGAGGGGATCGCCGCCCAGTGCTACACCCACGCCGGCGACGTGGACCAGCTCCTGGACGCGGCCGAGCAGGCCGTGTTCGAGATCGCCGACAAGAAGATCACCCAGGCCTTTTCCCCCCTCCGCGAGGTGGTTGACCAGTCGGTCCGCCACCTGGAAAAACTCTACGAGCAGGACGGGCCGGTCATCGGCGTGCCCAGCGGCTTCACCGATCTGGACGAGATGACCACCGGCTTCCAGACCTCGGACCTGATCGTCCTCGCCGGGCGGCCGTCCATGGGCAAGACGGCCTTTGCCCTGAACGTCGCCCTGCACGCCGGACTGCGGACCAGCCGGCCGGTGGCCCTGTTCTCCCTGGAGATGAACAAGGAGCAGTTGGCCCTGCGGCTCATCTCGGCCGAGTCGGGCCTGGACGCCAAGCGCCTGCGCAAGGGGACCATCACCGAGGCCGACTTTAAGCGGATCATGGACGCCTCGGGCAAGTTGTATGAGGCCCCGATCTTCATCGACGACACGCCGGCCCTGACCAGCCTCCAGATGCGGGCCAAGGCCCGGCGCCTGAAGGCCCGGCACGGCCTGGGCCTGGTGGTGGTCGATTACCTCCAACTGATGCGCGGCCGCCCCGGCGTCGAGAACCGGGTCCAGGAGATCTCCGAGATCTCCCGGTCGCTCAAGGCCCTGGCCAAGGAGCTCGAGGTCCCGGTGATCGCCCTGTCCCAGCTCAACCGCCGGGTCGAGGAGCGGACCGACCGCCGGCCCATCCTGAGCGACCTGCGGGAGTCAGGGGCCATCGAGCAGGACGCGGACGTGATCCTGTTCCTGTACCGGGACGAGGTCTATCACCCGGACAGCTCGCCCTTTGCCGGCACGGCCGAGGTCATCGTCGGCAAGCAGCGCAACGGGCCGACCGGCAGCTTCTGGGTCCTGTTCGAAAAGGAATGCACCCGGTTCAAGAACCTGGACCGGGAATCGCAAAAGGAGCTGCGGGAAAAGGTGCGCTCCCGCGGCCGCCGCTTCGCCGCCCGGGACAAACCCGCCGACCAGCCGTTCCATTCCTGACCCGACGTCCCCCCGTCCCCGCCGGCGCCCGGACCGGCCCGGCGGGTCAGTCCGTCGTCCGGACCGATTCCCCCGCGGCCTCGAGCTTGTCCTGGAGAAACCGGACCTGGTGGATCAGCTTGGCGTCCGTTTTGAGCTGCCGGGCGATCCGCTTGACCGAATGGATCACCGTGGCGTGCTCGCGGCCAAAGGCCTGGCCGATGGCGGCGTAGGACAGGTCGGTGTAGTGGCGGGTGAAGTACATGGCCAGGTTACGGGGGAGGACGACCCGCTTGTAGCGGCTCCTGGAGCAAAGCTCGTCCTCGGTCAGCCGGAAGGTCCGGCAGACGACGCGCTTGATCAGCTCCACGTCCAAAACCCCCGGCCGGCCGCAGACCTGAGTCAAAACCTCGCGGGCCAGGTCCAGATCGATCGACCGGCCCTGAAACTGGACCCGGGCGGCCAGCGAGGCGATCACCGACTCGATCTGCCGGACGTCGCCCCGGGCGCCTTTGGCCAGCTCCTCGACCACCGGCGAGGGCAGGTCGATTCCGGCCCGGCGGGCCTTGTGGACGAAGATCCTGCCCCGGGTGGCCTCGTCCGGGGGATGGATCGAGATGACCACGCCGCCGGTCAACCGGGACGACAGGTCCTGGTCCAGCTTGGGGATCTCCCGGGGCGGCTGGGAGGAGGTCAAGACGATCCGCTTGTCGGCGTTGAACAGGGCGTCCAGGGTGTAGGCCAGTTCGGTCTGGACCTTGGGCTTGCCGGCCAGAAAGGCCACCCCCTCCAGGAGCAGCACGTCGCAGCCGCGCCGGTACTTGTCCTTGAACTCGTCGATCCGGCCCTGCTTCAGGGACCGGACCATTTCGTTCGTAAAATCCTCGGTGGTGGTGTAGCAGACCTGGACGCCGTTGCCCTGGCTGAGGAGGTGATTGGCCACGGCCTGGGACAAATGGCTCTTGCCCAGGCCCGTGCCCGCGGTCAGACACATGATCTGGGCCGTAAAGGCCCCGGCCCCGCCGGCGATGGCCCGCGAGGCGGCAAAGGCCATTTCGTTGTTAACGCCGGTGACGAACTCCTCGAAGGTGAACCGGGGATTGAGGGGAATCACCGCCCCGCCCAGACGGGGCAGGGGCAACTGGACGGGCGAGGGGGGGGCCGTCGCCGCCCTTTCCGGGAAGGGAATCCGGCCGGTGTCCGGGGCGGGGTCGGTCTCCCCGGCGGGCTGGACCACGAAGTCCAGTTCCAGGGGCCGCCGGGCCGCCTCGCTCATCAGTCCGGCCAGACGCGCGGCGAATTCGTCCTTGACCCGCTGTTTGCCCAGGCGGCTGGGGCAGCGCACCAGAATCCGGTCGCCGTCCCCCGGGACCACGGACAGGGGGTCCAGCCACATCTTGAAGGCGGCCTCGGACACCTCCGACCGCAGCCGCTCCAGGACGGCGGCCCAGCATCCGGACAGGGACCCTTCATCGGTCAGGGGTTGTGGCAGAGGCGAGATTTTCCCCATGGCCGTCAACCTCCCTTCGGTCCAAACCGGTCGCCGAATCGATCGGCTGGCGCCCGGCCGGACCGGCGGCGATATGGCAACTCGTTTGCCGGCGTGAAACACTCAAGTTGCCCCCGAGGGTGGACTGAACCACCCAGGAGACGACCGCCGCTCGGGGAAGACGTCAGGACCACTTCGCCCTCCATGGGTTTGTCGTCGTTCTCGCCTGTCCGGGGCCGCTCCGCCGGGATGGACTGGCGATCAGGCTCGTCTGGCCGTGACGATCAACGGCAACGACGCCGCGCCGTTCCCTTCGGCCAAGGATATCGCGATGATAGGCCTGACAAGTTGGTGTAACCGCCCCTGGATAACCCGTTCCCCCGCCGGGCACAGACCGGTTCGTCGATCTGGAAGGTCGTTGATTGTGGTCTATTTAGGACGACCAGAGTCAGAAGGCCGTCTTGAGATCAATTATATAGTGGGTTGTCACCCCACTGTCAAAATGAGATACGCGAGGATGGGCCGGCGCCTTGCAGTCAATTTGTCCACACTTATAACTTCTTATAATGACAGCATATATTGTTGTATAACGCCACAACGCCGAACCGACGGACAAATGACGCCCCGTCCTGAAAATGTCAGTCAGCGACCCGGGTTCGATGAGTTATCCACAGTTGTGGGTAGGTTTGTCAACAGGGTTGTTCAGGTCCTTGCCTTTGAATTACGGTCAAAAATGAACGATATTGGAGAATATCGGCGTTTTTCGACCTCAAGACCTAACGTCGCCTTGGCGTTCCAATTCACCAGCGATCCACCCGGTGTGGACAATTGGGGCCGGCCCTGGTCAGTCAAATGAAACCCGGGGCGAAAAGTGGAATGGAATCACCACCAAACGGATGGCCCCGGTCGCGGCCCGGCCCAGCGATCCGTCACCGGGCCACCCGGAGGGCCCTCCGGCCCGCACCTCCGTGGGACCCTCATCTACGATGCGGCCTCGACCTCGAGTTCGGGGTTGATCATGTCCCCCCGTACCAAGTCCCGCTGGTCGCAGAAGCGGCCCAGGGTCTGGTTCCAGAATGGCGCTCGGGCCGGGCGTTGACAACGTCGCCTCCCGGCCCGGGGGGCGAGGGTCCTCATTTTTTGCTTGTCCGGTCCTTGCGCCTGTGGTAAACAGGACGTTACTTCCAGATATCCGGGCGATCGCCTTTCATCAGGGTGGGGGAGTCTGGCAGTCCAGTCAGTGAACCGTATCTAGGGATGATTCCTGGAGACGGCTGCCCCGCCGGGGGGGATGGGGATCAGGTGGTCGACGCCGCGTCCTGGAGAGGGGGCGTACGTTGGCCTTTCTTTTTTTATCAATCCCAGATGGGGAGGTTTCTTCCATGACCCGTAAGTGGGGACTAATCGTACTGGGGGTCGTCGCCGTCCTGGCCATGCTGGCCGGGCCGGTCCAGGCGGCCAAGGTCATCAAGGTGGGTATCGTCCTGCCGATGAAGGGCTCCATGGCCCGGTTCGGCTCCATTGAGCGGAACTCGATGCAGATGGCCCTGAAAATCGTCAACTCAACCGGTCTCAAGAACAAGGCCGGCGCCAGGCTCGAGTTCCTGTTCCGCGACACCGAGGGCCGGGCGGACAAGGCGTCCAGCGCCGTGGAACAGCTCATCACCCAGGACAAGGTCGTCATGATCGGCGGCGGCTACTCCTCGACAACGACCTTTGTCTCCGCCGGACGGGCCAACCGCTACGGCGTGCCCTTCCTGATCAACACCGCCGCCGCGGACAAGATCACCGAGCAGGGCTGGAAGTGGATCTTCCGGATGAACCCGGCGGCCAGCGAGTACTTCACCGGCGTGATGAGCATGTTCAAGAAGGTCATGAAGCCCAAGACCGTGGTCATCATGCACGAGCAGAGCGCCTTCGGCCAGTCCCAGGCCAAGAAGATGAAGAAAATGCTGCCCAAGGCCGGCTACAAGGTCGTGGCCGTGTTCCCCTATGACGCCCGGGCGGCCGACTTCCGGCCGATCCTGATGAAGATCAAGATGATCAAGCCCGACGTGCTCTACATGATCTCCTACCTCATGGACGCCGGGCTGATCATGAAGCAGTCCCGCGAGATCAAGCTCAATCTCAAGGCCTTTGTGGGCGGCGCGGCCGGCTTCACCCTGCCCGAGTTCCCCAAGATGGCCGGCAAGGCCAGCAACCTGGTCTTCACCGCCACCTTGTGGTCTGATTCGCTACCCTTCTACAGCACCTGGGCGGGCAAGAAGTACACCGCCAAGTGGTACGCCGCCCAGTACCTCAAGCGCTACAAGAACAAGACCGACTACCACGGCGCCGAGGCCTTTGCCGCCGTGTTCGTCATCGCCGACGTGCTCAACCGGGCCAAGTCCCTCAAGCCGGCCGACATCCGGGCGGCCCTGCTCAAGACCAACCTGATGACCGCCTTCTGCCGGGTCAAGTTCGTCAGCTACGGCAAAAAGGCCCAGCAGGTCCAGGGCAACTCCTACGTCATGCAGTGGATCAAGGGGAACCTGGAGACGGTCTGGCCCACGAACGTGGCCACCCACAAGTACGTCTATCCGGTCAACTACCTCAAGGCCTGGGGCCTCAAGTAGTCCCGGCCGTTCGAGACACAAACTCAGCCGCGCCCCGGACCCGCCGGGGCGCGGCCGTCACCGCCGGACCGGGCGTCCGTTTCCGGCCGGTCAGGCCGATCTGACCGGACGGACGCACCGGACCCGGCGCCCTGACCAGGCCGGTCTCTGGTTTCAGGTCCAGCCGCGGTCTGACTGACCGGTGCGCCCGCGGTCCGGGGGGTTCTTCGGTCCCTTGCAGAGGGGGGGAACATGGCGTCAGGAGCGGAAACGGCGACGATCGGCGGGCGTTCCAGGCTGAATTCGCTCGGGGTCACCCTCGGCCTGTGGGGGGCCGGGTCCCTGGCCGGCCTGATCGCCATCGCCGCCGGGATGATGATCCTGGGGATCGTCAAGACGATCGTCTTCGGGTCGATGCTGCCCTTCGGGACCTGGTTTTCGGTCTCGCTCAAGTCAACCCCCCAGGCCATTGTCTCCGGCTTCCTGATCGGCGGGCTGTACGCCCTGGTGGGCATCGGCATGACCCTGATCATGGGGGTCATGGGCATCATCAACCTGGCCCACGGCCAGTTGATGATGACCGCCATGTACATCACCTTCGCCCTGTCCCTGATCGGGATCAACCCCTACCTCAGCCTGCTGATCGCCATGCCGGCCCTGTTTCTGCTGGGCCTGTTCATCCAGAAGTTCCTGCTCAACCCGCTGATGAAAGTCAAGGCCATCCTGCCGGAGAACCAGGTCCTGATGACGGTCGGCATCGGCATGGTCCTGGCCCAGGTGGCCCTGTTCACCTTCGGCGGCCGGGAGCGCAACGTCGAGGCCGCGGTCAAGACCATGTTCGCCGAGGTGGCCTGGAACCCGGTCGAGATCCTGTCCATCAACAAACCGATGGCCCTGGCCTTCATCATGGCCGTGGCCTTCACCCTGGCCCTGTTCTGGTTCCTCAACAAGACCGACTACGGCCGGAGCATCCGGGCCACGGCCCAGGACAAGGAGGCGGCCCGGCTGATGGGGGTCAACGCCGAGCGGATCACCATTGTCACCTTCGGCCTCGGGGCGGCCCTGGTGGCCGCGGCCGGGGTCCTGTTTCTACCGGTCTATTACGTCCAGCCCGAGATCGGCGGCCAGTTCACCCTCCGGGCTTTCATCATCTGCATCCTGGGGGGCCTGGGCTCGACCACCGGGGCCATCTTCGGCGGGGTGATTCTCGGTCTTGTGGAGAAGCTGGCCGAGATCTGGCTGGGCAAGGCCTGGCAGCCGGTGGCCGGTCTGGTGGTCTTCATCGCGGTCCTGGTCTTCATGCCCGGCGGTCTGAAACGGATCCTCAAGTCATAGGGAAGGGACATGACCGGCGTTCCCAAAACGGCGTGGAAGATCATCGGCGGCCTGTTCGTTCTCGCCTTTCCGTTCATCGTCTTGGCTATTGTCGCCGCGCTGTCTCAAAGCGGCGATCTTCGTTCCGTGGCCTACTTCCTCAATCCGGCCATCTTGATCTTGGTTTGGGTGGTCGTTGGAGCGTCGTGGAACCTGCTGGGCGGCTACACCGGCCAGGTCTCCTTTGGTCACGCCGCCTTTTTCGGGGTGGGGGCCTACGCCGGGTCCCTGCTGTACAAGTTCTGCCTGATCGAGGCCCCCACCGAGCTGATCAAGGACGTGTTCGGTCTGGGTTTTCCGGCATGGCTGCATTCGATGATGCCCTACCCGATCTCCATCGCGGGCCTGACACCGATCCTGCCCTGGTACGGCTCGCCCTTTTGGGGCCTGCTCATCGGCGGTCCGGCGGCGGTCCTGATCGGACTGCTCATCGGCTGGGTCTGCTTACGGCTCCGGGGACCGTACTTCGCCCTGGGGACCCTGGCCGCGGGCGAGATCCTGTACTATGTCGCCATCAACCTCGAGCCCATCACCGGCGGCGAGGAAGGCATCATCTTCTCGGAACACGCCAAGTTGATGAACGCCTTCATGCACAATCCGCCCATCTGGACGCAGACGATCCCGTTCTACTACCTGATCCTGGCCATCGCCGTTATCTGCCTGATGACCGTCCACTTCGTGATGCGCTCCAAGCTGGGCTTTTATTTCGTCTCCATCCGCGAGGATCAGGACGCGGCCGAGTCCCTGGGCATACCGACCACGCTCTACAAGAATATCTCGCTGGGCATCAGCGCCTTTTTCACCGGCGTGGCCGGGGCCTTCTACGTCCTGTTTCTGGGCTTTAACAACCCTCAGGTCTCCATGTCCCTGCACAACATCTCGATCATGGCCATCATGGTGGTCATGGTCGGCGGCACGGCCCTGAAGTGGGGCCCGGTCTGGGGGGCGGCGATCATGGTCGGCGTCGAGGAGATCTTCCGCTCCGGGTTGTTCGGCCTGCTGGCCGCGGGCACGGTGGTCCGGGAAACCGTCTCCAAGCTGGACGTGCTGGTCTTCGGCCTGATCGTCATCTTGGTCATCCTGTTCATGCCCAACGGCGTGGCCGGTCACATCGGCGGCCTGTTTAAGCGCAAGAAGGTCAGGGCGGAGGCCTGAGATGGAATTCTTCGAGGTCAAGGAGCTGGTCAAGTACTTCGGTGGTCTGGCCGCGGTGGGCGGGGTCAGCTTTACGGTCAACCAGGGCGAGATCTTCGGGTTGATCGGGCCCAACGGCTCGGGCAAGACGACCATCTTCAACCTGGTCAACCGGTTTTATCCGGTCACCCGGGGCAGCATCCGCCTCGAGGGTCAGGAACTGACCCGGCTGACGACCCACCAGATCTGCCGGCTGGGCATCGGCCGGACCTTCCAGGTGGTCAAGCCCCTGGCCCGGATGACCGTCCTGGACAACGTCCTGGCCTCGGCCTTTTTGCGGCACCCCCGGGCCGCCGACGCCCGGGAGCGGGCCGAGCACTGGCTGAGTTTCTGCCGTCTGACCCAGATGGCCGGCCAGACGGCCGGGTCGCTGCCCATCGCCTCGCGCAAGCGCCTGGAGATCACCCGGGCCCTGGCCACCGAGCCCAAACTGCTCCTGCTGGACGAGACCGCGGCCGGCCTCAACCCGGGCGAGCTGGACGAGGCCATCGACCTGATCAAGCTGATCCGGGACAGCGGGGTGACGATCATCGTCGTCGAACACATCATGAAGGTCATCATGACCATCTCCGACCGGATCCTGGCCATCAACCAGGGCCAGCCCATTACCCTGGGCGCGCCGGCCGAGGTGGCCAACCACCCCGAGGTCATCGCCGCCTATCTGGGCAAATCGGAGACGCGCCATGCTTGAGGTCAAGAACATCGACGTGGCCTACGGCGACGTGCAGGTCTTGTGGGACGTCTCGTTCACGGTCCAGGAGGGCGAGATCCTGGTCCTGGTCGGGGCCAACGGGGCCGGCAAGTCCACCACCCTCAAGACCATCTCGTCCCTGCTGCCGCTCCGGTCCGGGGAGATCCACTTCCTGGGCGAACGCCTGGACCATCTGCCGCCCCACGTGGTGATCGAAGAGGGCGTCGTCCAGGTCCCCGAGGGCCGCCGGCTTTTCCCGGAAATGACCGTCGAGGAAAACCTGATCATGGGGTCCCTGTCCCCCACGGCCAAGCCCAGGCGGGCCGAGAGCCTGGAGTGGGTTTACTCCCTCTTCCCCCGGCTCCTGGAGCGCCGCAGGCAGCCGGCCGGAACCCTGTCCGGCGGCGAGCAGCAGATGGTCGCCGTGGGCCGCGGGCTCATGGCCCGGCCCAAGCTGCTCATGTTCGACGAGCCCTCCCTGGGACTGGCGCCCCTTTTGGTCCAGGAAATCTTCGACATCGTCCAGAAGATCAACGGCGAGGGGGTGACCACCCTCCTGGTGGAGCAGAACGTCAACCTGACCCTCCAGTTCTGCCACCGGGCCTACGTCATGGAGAACGGCCGGATCGTCCTGACCGGCTCGGGCCAGGAACTGCTGGACAACGACCACGTCCGCCAGGCCTACCTGGGGATCTGACCCTTTTCGGGGTTTGGTGAGGCCTCATCCGTCCTTGTCGCCCGGACCGGGCCAGACCGGTATCCGGCTAATGAATTTTAAATACAATTCAAAAATCTCCGGGAGAAACCGCCCGGGAGCCGGGAGATTTTCTGATGAAACGCCAGGGCCTGCACCGGCCGACCATCGAGGACATCATCGAGCTGAGCGGGATCGAGACCCTCCACCCCGGCGGCCTGGCCCTGACCCGGCGCACGGCCCAGGTGGCCGAGCTGGCGCCCGGCCTCAGGGTCCTGGACGTGTCCAGTGGCCGGGGCACCCAGGCGGTGTGGTACGCGCGGGAGTTCGGGGTCGAGGTCACCGGCGTGGACCTGTCGCCCCACATGGTCGCCACGGCCTTCGAGAGGGCCCGGGCGGCCGGCCTCGAGGACCGGGTCAGGTTCGAGACCGGGGACTCCCAGGCCCTGGGCTTCGAGGCGGCCACCTTTGACGTGGCGATCAACGAGTGCGCCGTGGGCATCCCGGACGACTCCCAGGCGGTCTTGAGCGAGATGGTCCGGGTGGTCAAGCCCGGCGGCCGGGTGGTGATGCACGAGTCCACCTGGCAGGGCGCCTGGCGTCCCGAGGACAAGGCCGAACTGGCCGAGCGCTACGGGACCACGCCCCTGGAGAAGGCCGAGTGGGTGGCCCTGCTCGAGCAAGCCGGGGCAATCGAGATCGAGACCGAGTGCCAGCCCTGGTCCAACCCCAAGAATTTCTACAAGATCCGCCAGGATCGGGACGTGGCCGGCCCGGGCCAGGTCCTGACTTTAGGCGAGCGCCTGCGGACCATCGGCCGCATCTTCCTCAGGCACGGCCCCGCCGGCCTGGTGACGGCCCTCAAGAACGAAAAGGCCTTTTACCGGACCGTGCTCCAGGGCCGGATCGGCTACTGCCTGTTCTGGGGGCGGCGGCCCCTGGAGGCCGCCTGAGGGGGCTTTTTCAGGCGGGAACCGGGAAGGGACACCTCGGCTGTGTCCGCTGGGGGGCCTGGCCGCCAGGATCATCGGCTATATTTGATCTCACCTATTGAATATTCCAATATCAGCCTTAAATTAAGTGAAAACGACCTGGACCCCGGACGGTTTGGGCCGGGGTTTTTTAATGGAGGTGTGGCATGGCAATGGCCGCGGTCGAAGAACAAACTGAAGCCGTTCGAGAGACGCACCGCTGTCCCCACTGCGGCGAACTGATGAACAAGTGGGCCGTGCCCCAGGGGCCCTGGCCGACCTGGGACAACGAGTTCATGTATATCTGCTTCAACGACGAGTGTCCCTATCTGAAGCGGAACAAGGAGTTCAACTACACCCAGGGCCGGCCCGGCCTGACCTATCGTCAGATGTACGACCCGGACCGGAATTACCTGCAACCCATTCCGATTATCAGCCTGAAGGCGTTAAGGGACGGCATCATCGAGTAACTTACCGCCCGGTCACCAGACCCTCCAGCCTCCCGGGGGCTGGAGGGTTTTTTTATTAAGGGAACGCCATCACGGTGCGGGTACCTGGTGGGCGAGCCGGGTTCTGTTTTCCAGCATCTCCACGAATGCGCCGATGCGGGTGCGGAGCTGCTCCACGTCCTCGGGGCCGTAATCGGTCTCGACGCGCAGGACCGGAATCCCCTCTTGCTGGAGGGCCTCCCTGAGCAAAAAACCCTCGGTGGCGTACAGGCCGCAGAACTGGAGGCAGTAGTCGATCACCCCGTCCACCTGATGGGTCTCGACCAGCCGGAGCACGTCCTCGATCCGGCCCGGGTTGGGGGTGAAGCAGGCGCAGTTGGTCTGCAGATACCGCCGGGCCAGGGCCAGGATCATGCCGTCCAGGTCCGCGGTCCCCTCGTCCACCAGGTTTTCATAGTACCGGCTCCCGGTGCACATCTCCTCGACGACCACCACGCCGCCCAGGGTCTCGATCAGGTGGGGGACCTTCCAGTTGGGGGCGGCCATGGGCGAGCCGGTGATCATGATCCGGGGGACATCGGGTGGGACCACGCCCCGGCCCTGGGTGATCCGCCGGTTCAGCTCGTCGCAGAGTTGGTCGGTCATCCGGACGAAACGCTCGGGATCGTCGTAAAAGGCGACCTGGGTGACGAGCAGGGCGTCCCGGCCGCTGATGGGCGGGGGCGCGGCCCGGCGGGAGTCGTGCAGCCGCTGCAGGGCCCGGCGGCGGTCGTTGATCAGGCGGATGCCCCGGCCCAGGTCGGCCGCGGTCAGGGTGCGGCCGGTCAAATTTTCGAGGGCCCGGACAAAGTCCCGGATCTCGTCGGCGAACCGGGCCACGTCCCGGTCGCGCTTCATCTGGGGGACGTCGATGATGTGCAGGGGCACGTCCCGCCCCAAGATCTCCCAGGCCTTTTTCTTGCCGTCGCAGGTGGTCTCGCCCACGAACAGGTCGGCCACCTGACAAAAGGGGCTGGTCCGGTCCAGGCGCGAGCCGACCGAGGATTTTATCAGGGCGCAGGTGTTCGTGGGCAGGAACTTCTCGCCGCCGGGGACCCAGAACTGATCCCCGCCGCACAGCCCGGTGCTGATCGCCCCCAGGGCGTAGATCACCTCGTCGGGGACATAAACGCAGTAGGTGCCCACCACCTTGCCGCCGGCCTGACGGTGCTGGTGGAGTTCATAGGGCCGGACTCCGTGCAGGCTCTTGACCACGCCCGTGAAATAGGCCATTTCCTCGGGCCGGTTTTCCTGGGCGAGGATGACCTCCTTGAACCGGGCCGGAAAGGCGCCCACGTAGCGGTCATGGGCCGGCAGGTCCATGCCCAGCTCGGCCCACATCTCCCGAATTTCCTGATAGGTCGGCATGCGTCGGTTCTCCGTGACCCGCAAGTTGTCTGTCCTGTTTCAAACAGACCAGGGGAACGGGCCGGTGTCAAATACGAAATTCGGATGACAAGACGCTGAATGTGGTTTATTTTTCGATAGATACGTGGGGGTACTGTCAGGGGGTGTTTTTATTTTATTCATGGAAGGGATGCGATCCGGCTGTCTCCGGGGCGTGAAATTGTACGGGGGGTGACACCGGTGTTGCGGGGGCCCTGCCAGGGCACGTTTATATTTAATTCATGGAAGGGATGTGGTCCCCTGAACGGTTTTACGGCTAAACGGTTTCTTTTCCCCCTCGGTCGTGTTAGGATCGAGCCCTGACCCCAAAAAATCCGGCGACAATGTGTGGAGGGAGACATGAGGAAGGCGTTGCTTTTGGCGGTGGCCGTGTGTCTGATCGGGGCGAGCGCGGCCCTGGCCCAGACCGACGGCGTGCTGGGCTGCTGGCGGACGGTGGACGAGAAGACCAACAAGATCAAGTCCACGGTCTGTTTCACGCTCAACAAGAAGACCGGGATCATGACCGGCAAGATCGTCAAGCTGCACAACCCGAGCAAGCCCAATCCCAAGTGCGACAAGTGTCCGGGGGCGTTCAAGGGCAAGCCCATCCTGGGGTTGACCATCGTCTGGGGCATGAAGAAGGGTGACGACCGGTGGGAAGGCGGCCGGATTTTGGACCCGGAAAAGGGCAAGGACTACCGCTGCGCCATCTGGCGCGAGGGCAAGGTCTTGAAGGTCAGGGGCTACTGGGCTATCTTCTACCGCACGCAAACATGGATTAAATAAACCAGATGGCCTGAACCTCGGGGCCTGCCAACACCCCAGGGTCCCGTTAATAAAAATTTCCAAAATAAAAACCGGGGCGCCGCGCGACGCCCCGGTTTTTTTGTCCTTGCCGCCCTGACCTGGGATAGGGGTGACACTCCCACCCGAGATAGGGCACTTGGACAACGAGTGACGCCTTGGCTTGGATGACAATTCTTGCCCATATTTTCACATACTTTTCAGTATGTTCTTGGCACTAAAACTATGTCTTGATATTATTAAAATGTATGTCGAAGGTTAGGAGTACCCCCATGAATTGGTCGCTTCAGCTTCTAATATCCGTGCTAACCATCATCGGGTCTGTCCTTGCGTCACTTGGAGCCGTGTACCTGGCTCGAAGACGACTTTTCGAGGTAGAACAACATAAAAATAAGATCGAATTTTCAAGAAAAATAGCACCACCGCTTTGGAGAATCGCCGGCTGGCTGTCGTTTGCGAGTGTAAAAGAAAGGTTGTATGAGGAAGTAAAAACTGACCTTTCTATGTTTTTTGATTGCTATGGCGAAGCCACACTACTGTTATCCCCCACCACCCTCGAAGTATATCGAAATGCCTTTCTGATACTCGTTTCCTGTCATTTTATTCCACCCATATTGCCTGATCCGGACTTTCAGAGGAAAGATGAGATCAGGGTTGCCCTGTATTCCCTAATTGCCGCCCTGAGAGTTGAAATAGGAGTTGATCCGCTAGACAAGAGCCTATATTCGACCATCGGAATACAACCGAATAAAGTCCAAATCGGAAATCCCTAAAACCAGAGGTACTAGTTAGCTGCCTCAGACCCTCACTTGCTCCCGTATATGGGCCTCGTACTTGTGGGCATGAGTAGCTGATCGCCTGAGTCTTGGAAGTGCCCGGAAAACTACGACCAGGCCCGCTCGAAGATCCCAGAAAAGTTCGAATAAAAAACCGGGGCGCCGCGTGACGCCCCGGTTGTTGTTTGTCGTCAGGTTGTTTGGTTAAAACTCGATGTCAATGGCCTTGTAAGAGCAGACCGGGACGCAAGATTCGCACAGGATGCACTTGCTGGCGTCAAAGCTCACCAGCCAGGTCTCGCGGTCCACGTCCAGGGCCCCGGTCGGGCAGATGGGCAGGCAGGCCGTGCAGTGGTGGCACTTGTCGCTCAAAAACCGCATCTCCTGGACCAGCGGATCGACCGTGACGCCCGCCTTCTCCAGATACTCGAAGGCCGCGTCCAGGTCCTTTTTCTTTCCGTTCAGGCCCAGCACCAGGCGGCCCACCTCGCCCGGACGGACCGTGGCCCGCAGGATGTTGACCTCGAGTTCGTAGTCCTTGATCAGGTGATAGGTCACCGGCTCGTCCACCAGGGTCGGCGGGAAGGTCAGGACAACGCGTCGCTTCATTTGCTCTTCCCTCCTTTCTTGGCGGCCGGTTCCGGAGTCATGTCACCCACCCAGGGGCCGTACCCCTCGGGCCGGGGCAGGGGCGCGGCCGGAACGGTCAGCAGGAACTTTCCGCCGGAGATCCACTCCTTGAGGGTCTCGGCCACCATCCGGGCCTTGGCATAGGACGACAGGCCGCCGGTGGGGACCTTCTTGCCGTCGATCTCGATCTTGCCCGAGCGCAGGGCCCCGTAGTTGGTCCGGCCCAGGACGGCCCCGGTGGCCTGGGGATAGGCCTCCGAGTAATCGATGATCGGGGCGCTGATGTCCGCGTCGCTCAGGGCGCAGGCGGCCATGATGTCCTCGTCCAGGATCGGAATGGGCAGGCCGACCGAGACCGACAGGGACACCCCGTAGCCGGTGAACGACACCGGCTTGAGCCAGCCGGCCTTCATCTGCTTGAGGTCCCCCATCAGGGCCAGGGTCCCGGAGGGCACCATGGGCACCCCATTGTCGTCCCGCGGCGGATTGGGGTTGTGCTGGGTGCCCTGCCAGACCACGTAGCCTATCCCGCCGCCCAGCAGGACCCGGGTGCCGATCCCCAGGGTCCTGAAGGTCGGGTCGTTGAGCAGGGGCGAGAGCTGGCCGGCCGAGCAGTAGTTGGCGTTGCCCAGCCGCCTCCTCAGGACCCCCATATAGGTGTAGATGGTCTTGTCTCCCAGGTTCACGGCGACGTTGTAGTTCTGATAGGCGTTGCGGGGGTTGAACATGATTGCCTCGTTGAAGTCCTCGAGGCCTAGTTCCTCCTCCCGCGTCCGCCGGGGATAACACTCGGTGCCGTAGGCCCGACCGTTCAGCTTGACCTTGTGGCCCTCGACCAGGCGGCACAGGACGTGGGCCCCGCCAAAGCTGAAGTTGCCCGGGAAGATCTGGTTCCGGGGAGCGTCGTCGGGCAGGGCGTTGACGCCCAGGTAGATGTCGGCGGCGGCGAACCCGGTATAGACCGGGACCGAGTCCAGGTAGGCCTGGCCGCCGCCCAGCTTCATCTTGGGCGTGGGTTGTTTCAGGTTGAAGTAGGCGCCGGAGCTACACATGGGGGAGAACGTGCCGGTAGTGACGACGTCAACCATCTTGGCCGCCGCCTTCACCCCTTCTTTCTTGGCCAGACCGATCACTTCCTCGGCCGTGGCCACGACCACTTTTCCGCTCTTGATCCTCTCGTTGATCTGATCAATGGTCCGTAGCACGTTACACCTCCATGGGTTTATCGGCCCGGCCTCCCCCCTCAGGCCGTGGCCGGTTGAACACCTCGTTTTTGGGCCTCGATGTCTCGATTGACCAGGTCCCTCAAGGTGATGTCGTGAAGCATTTGGGTCACCTTCTCACCGATGGCGCACCAGACCTCGTGGGTGACGCAGATACAGGACCGGTGGCAGCTCTCGGGATTGTCCACGCACTCCACCGGGGCCATGGAGCCCTCGAGGATGAGGATGATTTCATCCAGGCAGACCAGGCCGGGTTCCCGGGCCAGGACGTAGCCCCCCTTGGCCCCCCGGATGGACTTGATGATCCCGGCCGTGCGCAGCGGAATAAGAAGTTGCTCAAGGTACTTGGGCGATATCTCCTGTCGCGTGGCCAAGTCCTTGAGACTGATCGGCCCTTGACCGTAATGGTTGGCAAGGTCGAGCATGGCCCGGGTGCCGTAACGGCCTCTGGTCGATATTTTCATGATGTCTCCTTTGATCCGTTTGGTTTGCGCTCGATCCAGCCGCTGGCCACCACCTGCCGGCCGCGATAGATCACGGCCAGTTGCCCCGGGGCCACGGCCCGGATCGGTTGGTCCACCGTCAATACGGCCCTATCGCCGTCCACCTCGATGTCCACCGGCACGGCCGGCTGCCGGTAACGGATGCGGACCCGCAGGGGGCCCCCCGCAAAGGCGGCGCCCCGGTCCCAGAATTTCAGGTCCCGGACAGCGAACCGCCTGACCAGCAGGTCCTCGGCCCCGCCCACCCGGACCGTCCCGGTGTCCGGATCCAGGTCCACCACGTAGGCCGGATGGCCCAGGGCCAGTCCCAGTCCCCGGCGCTGGCCCACGGTAAAATGATGCAGCCCCTGGTGGCGGCCCAGTTCCCGGCCCTCGGGGTCGATCATCGGTCCGCCGGGCAGGCCCGGACACCGGCTGGCGACCAGGTCCGCCGGACCGCCCTGGGGCACGAAACAGATCTCCTGGCTCTCCTCCCGCTCGGCGCAGGGCAGGCCGGCGGTCCGGGCCAGGTCCCGGGTGTGATCCTTGGTCATCTCCCCCAGGGGAAGGATCACCCGTTGCCAGGCCGCCGGGGTCACCCGGGCCAGGAAATAGGCCTGGCTCTTGGCCTGATCCACCCCCTCGGCCAGACCGGATCCGTCAGGCCCGATTCTGCGGGCGTAGTGCCCGGTGGCCAGGGCGGCCCCCCCTTGGGCCAGGACCCGACCGAGCAGCCAGCCGAACTTGGCCCGGGCGTTACAGACCACGCAGGGGTTGGGGGTCAAGCCGGCCGCATAACCGGCGGCGAACGGTCCGATCACCCGCCGCTCGAAAAAGGACCGGGCGTCGAGCACGACGTGCTCGATCCCCAGCTCCCGGCACACCCGGGCCGCCCCGGCGGTCTCGGTTTCGCCGCCTCGGCCCGCGGGCGCCGGCCGGAACAGGGCCGTCACCCCGAACACGTCCCACCCCGCCCGGCGGAGCAAAAGGGCGGCCACGGACGAGTCCACGCCGCCGCTCATGGCCACGCCGACGCGGGCCGGGGAAACTGTTTCGGGTGTTCGTCCGGCCATGGCTTCTCCCGGGTCCATGGGGCGGCCTGGGGTTATACTCGGGGTAATCCCGGATAGGTAATGATTTTACTGGGCGGTCCCGGGTTGTCAACCCAAAAATATTATCTTTCCCCTAGGCGATTATACATTTCCCGCAAAGGATGAAAAAGGCGACAATGACCGGCTGCCGCCGACCGTCATTCCGGGTGCCGACCCGTTGACCTTGCCAGATCCGAAGGGATAGGATATTAAAGTGCAGACCGGCCGGGATCGGCCCGACGGCCCCGGCCACACGGCGCGCCAAGGCGCTCGGCAAAATATTCGGAGAGGGAAACCCGATGAAACGGATGGTGATCGTCCTGGTGTTGATCCTGGGGGTAGCGCTCGGACCGGCGGCGGCCCAGAACGAGGAGCGCAAGGCCCAATTGTTCGACCAGTTGATGAAGGTCATGGGCGGTGCCGCCCTGGTCAAGAGTATCCAGGACGACCTGATCCGGGGCCTGCCGCCGGACCAGGCGGCGCGGCTGGCCCGGGCCTTTGACCCCGATGAGGTCCTGGCCGTGATCCGGCCGATCTACCTCAAGTACCTGTCCGAGTATGATCTGCGGGCCATGATCCGTTTTTACCAGAGTCCGGCCGGCCAGCGGCTGCTCAGCATCCGGCCCCAGCTGATGGCCGAGGTCCTGCAGGCCGTGTCGGCCTACACCCGGCGCAAGCTGGGACTGGCGCCCCTGGCGCCCCGGCCCGCCCCCGTGGCGCCGCCGGCCCCGGCGACGTCCGGGACCGGTTCAGGGCCGGCGCCGTCGGTCACGCCCCCGGCCGGGTCATCCCCGCCGCCGCCTGGACCGCCGCCTCCGCCCCGGTCGGTCACCCCGCCGCCCCCCGGACCGGGTTCCGGCCCGCCCCGGGCCCCTGACAGCGGGACCCCGGCCCCGTCCAGCGGGAACAGACCGGCCCCCTCGTCGGAGGTCCTCAGTCCTCCGCTACGCTGACGGCCTTCCGAATGTCGGAAAATTTTTTGGAAAATCGTTGTCCGGCCGGAACGGGCCCCTACTCCCGGCCGGACCGGATGTCGTCGTCCTGGCCCCGAATGAGGTTGCCCAACTGGATGTTCAGTTGCCTCATCCGCTCGCACTGCTCCACCAGTTCTTTTAACTTGGGCCGGCCGGGGTCGTCCGAAGACATCCTCATCAGCATCAATTCCAGGTTGCCCATCACCGTTGTCAAGGGCTGATTGAGGTCATGGATGATCCGGCGGGCCTGCTTGACGGCCTGCTGGACCTCCTGGTGGCGTTCCCGGGCCTCTGCCAATTCCGCCGAGAGGGCAGCCTCATCATATTCAGCCATGGAGTCCTCGCCGTTTTTGCCTATTCTTATCATAATAACACAGCAATATCAAAAAAAATTTACATAAAAACCCCCGCCCGGGGCCGGGGCGGGGTCACGGGAAAAGGCGGCGTCAGGCAACCTGGCGCTCGGTCTGGCTACGGCCGACCGTGCATTCGCGGCAGGCCCTCAGGTTCTGGTTGACGGTGAACTTGAACAGGTTTTCCTGGGCCGAGTTGGTCGGCGCGGCCTGGGCCAGGAAATAGCGGCGGGCGCAGGCCCGACGGGAGATGAGCAGGCCGCCGGGTTGGGAGGGGCAGCGGATCATATTGGCGGCGTTGGCCTGGAGCCAATTGGCGCTGAGGTTGGCCGCGGCTGACCGGGACTGGGGGAACATGATTACCCTCCGGGCGTTGACCAGTTTTGCCTTCGCCCGGAAGAGAGGCAACTTCAGTGCCAATCAGGATGTACTTAGTACTTTTTGACCCCAGGGGCACCAGTCCGGCAGGAAACACCGCTCGCAGCGGGGCCGGCGGGCCAGGCAGATGCTCCGGCCCAGATGGATCAACTGGTGGGAGAACAGGGTCCATTTATCCTGGGGAATGATTCTCATCAGGTCGTGTTCGATCTTGTCCGGATCGTCGTTGGGCGTCAGTCCCAGGCGTCCGGCGATGCGGCGGACGTGGGTGTCCACCACGATCCCTGGAATACCGAAGCACTCGCCCAGGACCACGTTGGCCGTCTTTCGGCCGATCCCCGGGAGCTGGACCAGGGCGCTCAGATCGGGCGGGACCCGCCCCTGGTGGCTTTCGGTCAAGATCTGACTCATGGCCTTGATATTTTTGGCTTTTTGACGAAAAAAACCGGTGGGGCGGATTATTTCCTCGATCTGTTCCACCTCGGCCGATGACATCCGCGAGCTGTCGGGAAACCGGGAAAACAGGATCGGGGTGACCTGGTTCACCCGCTCGTCGGTGCACTGGGCCGACAGGATGGTGGCCACCAGGAGCTGGTAGGGGTCGTGATAGGTCAAGGCGCAGCGGGCGTCGGGCAGGTGTTCGTCCAGGGCCGCCAGGATGGATGTGACGGTCCCTATGGCGGGTGGCTGAAACCGGGCGGTCTTTTTGCGGGGCATGGTGCTTCCTAATCGTTTTAGGGCCTGATTCAGCGGCCCTGATCCCTTCCGGTCAGTTCTACGGGGACAAGTTATCATATAACCCGGTTCAGGACGGGTCAAATCGTCCGGAACCGCTTCGGTCGAGCGCCCTCGAGACGCCCTACTGGAGGCTGATTTTTCGGCGGAAGATGAAGGCCAGGGCCAGTACCCCGAAATAACTCCCGCCCAGCATGACCAGGGACGGCCAGAGGGCGGGGCCGACCCGGACGTGCTGGCCCCACAGCACCAGGGGCACGATCCAGAAGGTCTCGGAGATCAGGGTGGCCAGGGCGTAGCGGACGAAGCCGACTCCGGACAGGGTGGCGACGATGTTCTGGAGGGGAATGGGCATGGCGGGCGCGATCCGGAACAGGATCAGGGCCAGGACCCCTCGCGTCTGTTTGAGGAAGCGTCGGCTTCTCCGGACGGTCTCGGGCTTTATCCGCCGCCACAGCCAGGGCGCCAGGGGCCGGGCCAGGACGTAGCACAGGTAGGCCCCCAGATTGACCCCCAGCAGGCAGATGACCATGGCCGTCAGCGGGTCCCAGATCATGCCGGCCACGACGTAGAACAGGAGCACCGGCACCACCACCGAGATGGAGATCAGGATCAGGAGGACCACAAAGGCCAGCGGGGCCCAGATCCCGAGCCGGTGAAGAAACGGTGCCAGGTGATCGGGCCGCAGCCACTGCTGGACGCCCGCCAGGTGGGCGGCCACGGCCATGGCCGAAAGGACCGCAAAAAAAAGGCCCAGTTTCCGGGCCAGGGAGAAAAAGGTCCTCAGGCTCGGGTCGATTCCAGTCCTGAAGTCGCGGGAAGCGGCCCCCGGGGGGGCCGCTTCCAGGGGATGGTCCTTGGGCGCCTGGCGGGCCACCGGGTCCTAGTCTCTGCTTCCTCCGAAGAGCTGGAGCAGGAACAAGAAGATGTTGATGAAGTCCAGATAGAGGTTCAAGGCCCCGAAGATGGCCGACTTGTGGGCCACGGCCTCCTCGCCGAAGCCCTCCAGGGCCATTTCCTTGAGGGACTGGGTGTCGTAGGCGGTCAGTCCGGCGAAGATGACCACGCCGATGACGGCGATGGCGTAGTTGAACCAGGTCACCTTGGCCGAGGTGAAGGCCCCCATCAACAGGTTGAACAAAATGGCCAGGATCAGACCGACCAGGGCCATCATCAGGAACTTTCCCAAGGCCGACAGGTCCCGCCGGGTGAAGTAGCCGTAGGCGCTCATCGCCCCGAACATGGCCCCGGTGACCAGGAAGGTCCCGAAGATCCGGGCCTTGGCGTAGATCACGAAAATGGGCGCCAGGCTGAGACCCATCAGGACGGTGATGGTGAAGTACAGGGCCGTGGCCGTGCGCGGCTGCATCTTGGCGAACCGGCCGCCCATGACGATCATGATGACGATCATGGCGATGAACGACCCGAAGTGGATGATCGGGGTGGCCGCGAACTGCCACAGGGCCCCGGTGGGGTACCCCTGGGACACGGCAAAGGACACCAGGGCCGTGACCAACAGGCCCAGGCCCATCCAATTGTAAACCCGCCTCATGAACGAGGCCACGTAAGTGGTGACGTCCACCGGCCGGGTGCGCGCCAGAACGTTGTCCATCCGCTATTCCTCCTTGAATGCCGTCAGGGGGCCGGGCGCCAGGCGCCGGCCCATCGAGTATAGACCTATTATAATCTAAGACAAGGCGCTGGTTTTGACAAGTTTTTGCCTGCCGGCCCTGGGCGGTTTCCCCTCGGCCGCCGGACGCGGGGCGATGATGAATTAACTCGTTTACCCGGCCGGGGCGTCTAGCATATAATACCACAAGTTCGCGTCGAAGACCTGTCGGCCGTGACCCGGGCCCGGTCTGAAGCGACTTTATAAAATGGCCCCAGGGCCGGGTCCTGACGGCTGGCCCGGATCTTGCCTCGGTACCAACGATGGGAAGCGTCGCCAATGACCTCTTGGGAGAGATGACATGGTTGAGCAGATATCGGTTGGTTCTCCGGCGGACCGGACCGGGCGGGTCCCGGGGATCAAGTGGTTGTGGCTGGTGCTGCTGCCGGTCCTGGTGCTGCCCCTGGCCTGCCGTTCCGGAAACCGGTCCGGCTCGGGCCTGTTCCAGAAGGCCAAGGCCAAACGGATGACCATCAACAAGATCGTCCAGTGCACCGGCACGGTCGTGGCCCAGGTGGGGGCCGAGGTCAAGGTCGGCAGCCGGGTCTCGGGCCGGGTGCAGAAGCTGTTCGTCCGGGCCGGGGACATGGTCAAGGGTCCCGAGGGCAACAAGCCCGGCCAGGTGGTGGCCATCATCGAGCGGGACGAACTCAAGGCCAAGCGGGACGAGGCCCAGGCGAACCTGATCGTGCTCCGGGCCAAGCTGGCCCAGATCAAGTCCACCGCGCCGGCCGAGATCGCCAAACAAAAGGCCGGCGTGGTCCAGGCCCAGGCCGAGGTGACCAACGCCCGGCTGACACTCAACCGCCAGTCGGCCCTGAGGCGCAAGGGGTTCGCCGCCCAGGAGGCCCTGGACAACGCCCGCAAGGCCTATGAGGTCGCCAAGGCCCAGCTGGCCTCGGCCAGGGAGCAACTGACCTATCTCCAGAGGAAGATGAAGACGGACATCCTGGTCGCCGAGGCCCAGGTCAAGCAGGCCGAGGTCCAGGTCCGCACCCTCCAGATCAACCTGGACTACGCCACCATCCGGGCCCCGATCACCGGAGTGGTCGGCTCGGTGACCACCCAGGAAGGCGAGACCGTGGCCGCGTCGCTGTCCGCCCCGACGTTCATCACCATCATCGACCTGGCCCGGCTCCAGGTGAACGCCTCGGTGGACGAGACCGATATCGGACTGGTCGAGCCGGGCCAGACCGTGACCTTTGTGGTGGACGCCTATCCGGACCGGATATTTACAGGCCGGGTCAGGGCCATCCAGCCCCAGGCGACCATCCAGCAGGACGTGGTCTATTACATCGCCGAGGTGGACATCCTGACGGCCTACAAGGGATTGCTCCGGCCGATGATGACGGCCAACGTCTCCATCCGGGTCGGCACCCGCAAGGACGTGGTGGCCGTCCCCGGCCAGGCCGTCCGGCGCCTGCCCGGCGGCCGGACCATCGTCCTGGTGCCCGCTCCGGCGGCCGAGAAGAAGTACAAGTACAAGCTGGTCCAGATCGGCTGGAGTTCGGGCGGCTGGACCCAGATCGTCCGCGGGTTGAACCCGGGCGACGAGGTCCTGGTGCCCCGGGCCGGGGCCCGTCGGGCCATGGGGCGGCCCGGGCGATGAGCGACTTGATCCAACTGAAGGGCATCACTAAGGTGTACCAGCTGGGCAAGGTCGCCACCAAGGTCCTGATGGGGATCGACCTGACCGTGGCGGCCGGCGAGTTCGTGGCCATCATGGGCCCCTCGGGCACGGGCAAATCGACCGTGATGCACATCATGGGCCTCCTGGACCGGCCCACCTCCGGGACCTATCTCCTGGACGACCAGGACGTGACCGTCTTGTCGGACAACGCCCTGTCGGCCATCCGGAACCGGAAGATGGGCTTCGTCTTCCAGGCCTTCCACCTGCTGTCCCGGGCCTCGGCCCTCCAGAACGCGCTGCTGCCCCTGACCTACGCCGCCAGGTACCCCTCCGACGCCAAGGCCCGGGGGGCGCAGGCCCTGGAGATGGTCGGCCTGGGCCACCGTCTGGACCACCGTCCCGGCGAGATGTCCGGCGGCGAGCGGCAGCGGGTGGCCATCGCCCGGGCCCTGGTCCAGGACCCCGAGGTCCTGTTCGCCGACGAACCGACCGGCAACCTGGACAACCGCTCGTCCTACGAGGTCATGGACATCTTCCAGCGGCTCAACGACGAGGGGCGGACGGTGGTCATCGTCACCCACGAGGACGAGATCGCCCGCCACTGTAAACGGATCATCCGCCTCAACTACGGCCGCATCGCCCTGGACGAACCGGTCACGGACCGGCTCAAGGCCTCCGAGCAACTGGCCCTGCTGGGCCCGCCCGACAGCGGCAATTCGGCCGGGGGCGGGGCCGTCCCGGCGGAGACCGAAGGGGGAGCGGGGTGAAGTCCTGGCGGCTGGCCAAGCAGGCCCTGGCGGCCATGTGGGCCCACAAGATGTACGCCGTGCTGATGATGATCGGCCTGATCATCGGGATCTCGAGCGTGACGGTCATCATCGACATCGGCCAGGGCGCCCGCCTTCAGGTGGTCGAGATGATGACCCGCTTCGGGTTCGGGGCCAACTCGTTCATGATCCGGGCCGGGGCGGGCAAGCTCTTCCGCCGCCGGGGGAGCCGCCCGACGACCATGAAGATGCGGGACGTGGCGGCCATCCAGCAGTTCACCTTTGCCAAGTACGTCGTCCCCCACCGCATGGTCCGGGGCAAGCGCTTCATCTACGGCCGGACCTCGACCGACAGCTCGTTGATCGGCACCTCGACCGACTACCCCCTGTCCCGGGACTGGAAGGTCAAGGCGGGCCGGTTCTTCACCCGGTCTGAAGAGGAACACAAGGCCCGGGTCGTGGTCCTGGGCACGACCGTGGTCCGCAACCTGTTCGGCAGCCAGGATCCCCTGGGCCGCTCCATCCGGATCGGCCCCGTCTTTTTCCGGGTCATCGGGGTCATGGAGTCCATGGGCTCGACCCCGGGCGGCTGGGACCGGGACGACATCGCCCTGGCCCCCATCTCGACCGTGCTCCGGCGGGTCATCAACTCGGACTACATCAGCATGATCAAGGTCAACCTGACCTCGGCCGAGGTGGTCACTCAGGCCATCGTGGCCGTCAAGAAGGTCCTCCGGAAAAACCACAAGCTGGCCAAGGGGGTGCCCGACGACTTCACCATCATCACCGCCGACGAGCTGCTCAACTTCATCACCCGGCAATCCCGGGCCATGGTCCTGATGCTGGCCCTGATCGCCGCCATCTCCCTGTTCGTGTCCGGGATCGTGATCATGAACATCATGCTGGTCAGCGTGTCCGAGCGGAAACAGGAGATCGGCGTCCGGCGGGCGGTGGGGGCGAAGCGGCGGGACATCATGGTCCAGTTCGTCCTGGAGAGCCTGTTCGTCGCCATGAGCGGCGGCATCTTGGGGATCGGCCTGGGACAGGTCATCAGCCGGCTGCTGAACACCGCCTTCGGGCTGCCCACGGCGCCGTCGATCATCGCCGTGGTCCTGGCCCTGGGCTTCGCCGGGGCGGTCGGTCTGTTCTTCGGCATCTTCCCGGCCCGACGGGCGGCCCAGCTCTCGCCGGTCGAGGCCGTGGCCTAGGAGCCTTTCGGAATCCGACAGGCTCCTGGCCGGGCCAGGGATGGCCCGGCAAATCGCGCGGGCTTTGAAAAAGACAAGCGATTTGTAGCGCTGGCCAAAACCGCGCTTTTGGCGAGCGCCAGTCGGAAAAAGTCAGGACGACTTTTTCCGACAGAGACATAGGACAGATGTAATGTTTTCTCGCTGGAAACGCTTGGTCAAAACCGCTGCCTCCTCGGTCTCCGAAAGCCGGGTCCGGTCGTTTCTGGCCATGCTGGGCCTGGCCGTGGGGGTGGCCGCGGTGGTGGTCATGACCGCCGTGGGCCAGGGCACCCAGCGCCGGGTCCTGGAAAGCATCGCCAAGATGGGCACCGACCTGATCCAGGTCCGGGCCGGCAAGATCAGGATGCGCGGCGGCCGGGTCCGGCCCATCGGCCAGGTGACGACCATGACCCCGGCCGACGCGGACATGATCAAACGCAACGTCTTCAGCGTCACGGCCATCAGCCCCGTGAACGGGGGGGCGATTCAGGCCAAATACATGGAGACCTCGGCCGACACCAACATCGTCGGCGGCAACACCGAGATCTTCGAGGTCCTGCGGCATTATCCGGCCGAGGGCCGGGCCTTCACCGCCCTGGAGAACCGGACCCTGAAACGGGTGGCCCTCATCGGCAAGACCGTGGCCCAGAACCTGTTCGGCCCGGAGTCCCCCCTGGGCAAGACCATCACCATCAAGAAACTGCCCTTCCAGGTCATCGGCGTGCTTCAGGCCAAGGGGGTGGACGCCGACGGCAACGACCAGGACGATACGATCATCATCCCGCTCCGGACGGCCATGAAGCGGATCTACAACCAGACCTATGTCAATCTGATCCTGATCCGGGCCGCCAGCGAGCAGGCCATTCCCGGCGTCGAGGCCTCGGTCCGGCGCATCCTCCGGCGGCGCCACCGCCTGGACACCGGCGTGCCCAAGCCCGACGACTTCACCATCCTCCGCCAGACCGACCTGGCCCAGCGCCACCGGGAAACGGCCGGCGTCTTCGCCAAGGTCATCGTCGGCGTGGCGGCCATCTCGCTCTTGGTGGGCGGGGTGGGGATCATGGCGGTGATGCTCATCGCCGTGGGCGAACGCCGGCAGGAGATCGGCGTCCGGCGGGCGGTCGGGGCCCGGCGCCGGGACATCGAGGTCCAGTTCCTGCTCGAGGCGGCGGTGATGGGGCTGTGCGGCGGCGGGGGCGGACTGCTCCTGGGGTTCATCGCCCATCTGATCATCCGCCTGGCCACCGGTCTGCCCATGGAGATGCCCTGGGGCCTGGGGCTGTTCGCCGTCCTGTTCTCGACCGGGGTCGCCCTGGCCTTCGGGCTCTATCCCGCCCGGCGGGCGGCCCGGCTCAATCCGGTCCAGGCCCTGATTTCCCTCTGAGAGCCCCCGTCCCCTCGACCCGCCCCGGACCGGGGGGCGGAAATCAAGTTGCATGGCCGGGGGCGGTGCAGTATCATAGCCGAGTTGTCAATCGCCCAGGGGGATTCGCGTGCGGCCACCGTTGCCCATAAACCGTCGGGGACAGACCATGTTCGAGTTTGTCCTGATTCTGGCCATCGTTCTGGTCGGGGTGATGATCGTCCTGTATATTTACTGGGAGCCGTTCCACCAGACCGCGAACGACATCGCCCGGCATATCTTCGGCCGAATCGCCTCCCCCGAATCCACCGGGGCCGGGGGAGGCTAGCCCTCCAGTAACCAGGACCGGAGTCCCGATGGCCGATATCAGGGTTTTCGGGGAATATTACCTCGGAAAACGCATTGCCACCGGCGGCAACAGCGAGCTCTGGCGGGCCCGCCGCGTCGGGCTGTCCGGATTCGAGCGCCTGCTGGCCATCAAGACCATCCTCCCCCACTACGCCCAGCACCCCGAATTTCTGACCATGTTCATCAACGAGGCCAAGCTGGCCTCGCGCCTGCACCACTCGAACATCGTCCAGATCCTGGACCTGGGCCGGGTGGAGGAGACCTACTTCATCGCCATGGAGTACGTCTTCGGCCGGTCCCTGGCCCAGTTGATGAACACCTCCCGGGAAAAAAACGTCTATCCCTCGATGGAGAACGTGGTCACCCTCATCCTCCGGGTGGCCACGGCCCTGGACTACGCCCACCGCCTGACCGACAACCAGGGCCAGTCCGTGGGGCTGGTCCACCGCGACGTCAGCCCCCACAACATCCTCCTGTCCTTCGAGGGCGAGGTCAAACTGGTGGACTTCGGCATTGCCAAGGCCGCCTCCCTCTCGTCCGACACCCGGGCCGGGGTCCTCAAGGGCAAGATCGCCTACATGTCGCCCGAGCAGGCCGCCGGCCAGCCGGTGGACCGGCGCTCGGACGTCTATTCCCTGGGGATCGTCTTCCACGAGATGCTCTGCCGCCAGAAGCTGTTCACCGGCGATTCGGAGATGACCGTCCTCCACAAGGTGACCCAGCCCCACATCCAGCCGCCCTCGGTCCTGTGCAACTTCGTGCCGGCCGCCCTGGACTCGATCGTGATGAAGGCCCTGGCCCCGGCGGTCGGGGACCGGTACCAGACGGCCGGGGACCTGGCCGACGCCCTGGAATCCTATCTCCACGCCCAGGGCACGGTGTCCTCGACCTTTGACCTGCGGCACCTGATGCGGACCGCCTTTGTCGATCAAATCTCGGTCGAGCAGCAGGAGATCCAGGCCGAGGAACTGGCCATGGCCGACCTGGCCCGGACCGAGCCCGGCCCGGGGCCGGAATTGGGCGACCGGACCCTGGTGATGCCGGTCGAGGAGGCACCGGCCGAGGCGGTCCCGGAGGAGGGCGTCCCGGCCCGACACTGGCCTCGGGTCCTGACCATCGTTGCCGCCGGGGGGTTGATCGTCGGCCTGGTGGCCCTGTTGATCTACCTCCACATGTCCGGCCTGGGCCGGCAGCCGACCGTTGACCTGGCCTCCTGGCAGCCCACGGCCAGGGTCTGGGATCGGCTGGTGGTCTGGTGGTCCTCGGCGGGGAGGACGCAGGTCCCGCTGCGGCCCAAGCCGCCGCCCCCTGTCGTCAAGCCCACCCCGGCCCAGGTCGAGGCCGACTTCGGGGCCGACCTTTTGGACCGGGCGGTCATCGAGGTCCTCTGGCCGCCGGCCGAGAAGGACAAACCCCTCCGGCCGCTGCTGGGGCCGCTGCTGGTCTGGGCCTACTTCCGGGAGGGCACCAGTTCCATCCGGTACACCTATTTTCGCCGGGAGGCCCTGTCCCTGCTCCAGAGGGCGGCCGAATTGGACCGACTCCTGCCCCGCCGCTACCGGATTCCGGCCCTCTACCTGGCCCTGGGCCGGCTCTACACCGAGGAACTCCAATTCCGCCGGGCCCAGGACGCCTACCAGCACCTCCTGGCCCTTGAGCCCAAGAACCTGATCGGGCGCTTCAATCTGGGGTTCGTCCTGCTGCGGACCAGTCAGTACGCCCGGGCCGTGGAGGAGTACCGCCGCCTGGCCAAACTCAAGCCCTATTTCCTGGACGACGTCCTGGTCAATCTGGCCATCGCCTACTACTATGTCGAGGCCACCGGCCGCAAGGACCACCCCCCCTTCCGCAAGGCCCTGGCGGCCCTGGACGCCGCCCTCAAATACAACGGCCTGAACATGCGGGCCCACACCCTGCGGATCAACATCCGCAACATCCGCCTGATGTTGAGCCGGCCCCAGCCCCCGCCGACGACCTATTTCGAGATCAAGGTCGCCCCCAAGCAGATCATCCCGGGCAAGACCCTGCTCCTGTTGGCCCTGTGGCACACCCACAAGGCGGAGAACTGGAAGATCATCGCCCTGGAGAACAACCTGGCCTATCCCTATTATCTCCATGCCGGCCAAGTCCTGCGCATCCCCCGGGAGGTGGTCCTGGCCACCTCGGCCATGACCCGGGCCTGGGCCAAGAAGCACGTGGCCGATGTCCCGGACCGGCTCAACCCCCTGCCCCCTCGGCAGTCGAGCCACCCGTCGCTGGACCTGGTCTATCAGTTCCCGCCGGTGGCCCCCAAGTAAGGATTATCGTCCATGGCGCGGGCACTGGGTCTCATCTCGGGCGGACTGGATTCCCTGCTGGCCGCCGAACTGCTCCGGCGTCAGGACGTCGAAGTAACCGGCGTCACCTTCACCTCGCCCTTTTTCGGCGCCGACCGGGCCCGGCGGGCGGCGGCCGCCGCCGGGCTGGACCTGATCGTCGAGGACATCACCGCTCCCCACTGGGCCCTGGTCAAGGACCCGCCCCGGGGCTACGGCAAGAACATGAACCCCTGTGTGGACTGCCACGCCCTGATGCTGCGGATCGCCGGCCGACGTCTGACCCCCGGGGGCTTTGATTTCCTGTTCACCGGCGAGGTCCTGGGCCAGCGGCCCTTTTCCCAGAACCGCCAGTCCCTGGGGCTGGTCGAACGGGACTCGGGCCTGGCCGGGCGCATCCTGCGGCCCCTGTCCGCCCGGCTGCTCGACCCGACCGAGCCCGAAGAAAGGGGGCTGGTGGACCGAAATCGGCTGCTGGACATCTCGGGGCGGAGCCGCAAGAGGCAGCTCGAACTGGCGCAACAGTTCGGAATTACCGACTATTCTCCCCCGGCCGGGGGATGCCTCTTGACCGTGCCCAGCTTCGCCGATCGGCTCCGGGACCTGCTTCGCGTCCGGCCCGGGGCCGGGCCCGACGAGGTCGAGCTGATCAAGGCCGGCCGGTACTTCAGCCTGGCGGGCGGGGTGATCATCATCGTCGGCCGCAACCAGGCCGACAACGACGCCCTTGGGGCGCGGGCCCGGGCCGAGGATCTCCTGGTGAAACAGGCCGACCGGGTGGGGCCCACCGCCCTCGTCCTGGGAGGGGGCGACCCGGCCGCGGCCCGGATCGCCGGGGCCCTGACCGCCCATTTCAGCCGGACCCCGGACGACGAGCCGGTCGAGATCGAGCTGGCCGGGCCGGCCGGCGCGGGGGAAGGGGGACGAATTACCGTCCGGGGCGGGGAGGCCGCCCCTTATCTGGACCGTTTGGTCTGAGAGGGAAAGTGATGGGGTTTTTCGATCCGAATGAATTGGAACTGGCCGACTTCCGGCCCGGCGTCAAGAGCTGGGCCCACCTGGGCGACCAGCTCACCCTGGCGGTGATGAGCCTGGAGCCGGGCCTGTCCGACCCGGGGCACGAGCATCCCTTCGAGCAGGCCGGCCTGGTCCTGGCCGGCCGCTTCGAGCTGACCATCGGTCCCGAGACCCGGACCCTGTCAGCCGGGCAGGGTTACCTGGTGCCGGCCGGGGTCAGGCACGGCTGGCGGGTGATCGCCGGTCCGGTCACGGTCCTGGACGTCTCGGCCCGCGTCCCGGCAGGAGAAGTCTGATGAATGATTGGGGTTAGCGCCACATCCCGGTCGCCCCGTCGTCCGAGGCGCCCCGGTCGAGGAGATACTCTTTTAATTCCAGGGCATGGAGTACCCCGAACATCCGGACCGCCACCCCCTGGGCGCTTCTGGTGTGGAGGTGGACGTGGGCCATGCCCAGGGCGCGGTGGATGAACCCCCGGCGCACGTCCACCCGGGTGATATCATTGATTTCGGCCCGCTGGGGCGGCTGGCCGGTCAGGGAGAAGGCGGCCTCGACCGCGTCGGCGGTCACCCGGTAGCGCCGGGTGTAGCGGAGGCCCACGGCCGCGGCCAGGCAGACGACGGCGATGGGGATGCCCACCGGCCACTTGATCGCGGCCCGGGGATTGGCCAGGGGCCCCACCAGAAAGGCAAAGGCGGCCACCCAGAACACGACGAAACTCCGCCAGGCCGGCCGGAAGACTTTTTCGTCCCGGGCCGCCCGGGCCCAGTAGTTGTCCTTGTCCATGGCCCCTGTTTCTACCTTGTTGGGGAAGGGAAGACAACCGGAAAGTGCGCCCCCGGGTCCGGGCCGGAATCGGGCCGGGCCGGGGACGTTATTTTTTTATTTACATTTGCCGTGGTTCATGTTATTAATTAATGTCTAGCTTTGAGACAGGAGGAGCCTCGCGTGGGGTATTAACTCGGATTCGCCAGGTTTTGTTCAAATCAGTGTGCTGTCGGTCTGTATCCGGACGCCAGAGGTTCAAATTCATTGTAGGTGCGCCTTCACGGCGCTTGATTTTTGTTGAAACGCGGGCCTAGTCTGTCAGCTTCGCTGGCGTAGCTCAACCGGTAGAGCAGCTGATTTGTAATCAGCAGGTTGCGGGTT
>CAZMVB010000027.1:0-56035 GCA_964569795.1 uncultured Desulfarculales bacterium
GCCCAGGACCGCCCGGATCATGGCCCGCCCCGGCGCCAGGCCGGACGCGGCCCGGGCGCAGCCCAGGCCGTCCAGCATCACCAGGCAGGCGTCGCGGCGCACCGCGTCCGGAACGTCGGACGGGTCGGTCCGGCGGGCCAGTTCGGCCAAAAGGCGGGTCGGGGTCACGGCCGGTCCTCGGCCACCTGCTCGCCCAGGTAGAGGCGGGCCAGGTCCGGGTTGTTCCGCAGGTTCTCGGCGGTGTCGCTCATGACCACCGAGCCGGTCTGCATGATGTAGGCCCGGTCGCAGATGGACAGGGCGGCCCGGGAGTTCTGCTCCACCAGGAGCATGGTCACCCCCAGGCCGGACAGGTTCTTGATGGTCCGAAAGATCTCCTTGACCAAGAGGGGGGCCAGGCCCATGGACGGCTCGTCCAAGAGCATCAGCCGGGGCTTGGACATCAGGGCCCGGCCGATGGCCAGCATCTGCTGCTGCCCCCCGGACAGCGACCCGCTGGGGTCGTTCATCTTGGACCTCAGGATGGGGAAGAGCTGGTACACCTCCTCCAGGTCCGTCTCCAACTGCCGGTGGTCGCACTGGCGGGCCCGCCGGCGGGCGTAGGCCCCCAGCTCGAGATTGTGGCGGACGCTCATCGGGCCGAACATCTCCCGCGTCTCGAAGACGATGGACACGCCCCGCCGGACGATCTTCTCCGGCGGGAGGTGCTGGATCTTCCGGCCCTCGAGGGACACCTCGCCCGAACGGCAGGTCTGAAAACCCATGATCGTCTTGAGCAGGGTGGATTTGCCCGCGCCGTTGGCCCCCAGGATGGCCACGATCTCGCCCGCGCCCACCTCCAGGGACACGTCCTTGATGGCGTGGATGTGACCGTAATAGGTGTTGACCCCCTTGACCGACAACACGGCCCTACTCCCCTCCCAGGTAGGCGGCCAGCACCTCCGGGTCCCGCTGGACCTCGGCCGGAGAGCCCTCGGCGATCTTGGCCCCGTAATTGAGGACGATCACCCGCTCGGCCACGTTCATGATCACGTTCATGTCGTGGTCCACCAGGAACAGGGTCACCCCCGAGGCCCGGATCTTCTGGAACAGCTCCATCAGGTCGTCGGTCTCGGACCGGTCGAACCCGGCCGCCGGCTCGTCCAGCATCATGATCTGGGGCCTGATCGCCAGGGCCCGGGCGATCTCGATCAGGCGCTGCTGGCCGAAGGGCAGTTCGGTGGCCATGGCCGCGGCCTTGTCGGCCAGGCCGACGAACTCGAGGCAGGCCAGGGCCTCCCGGCGGGCCTCCCTCTCCTCGCGGCGGGCGAAGGGCGAGTGCAGGCCGACCCGCAGGAATTCGGACCTGGTCCGGGCGTACAGGCCGAGCATCACGTTTTCCAGGACGGTCATTCCCTCCAGCAGCAGCGGCACCTGAAAGGTCCGGCCCACGCCCCGGCGGACGATCCGGGTGGCGGGCAGGCCGGTCAGGGTCCGGCCCTCGAAGACCACCCGCCCCTGGCTGGGCGGCATCAGGCCGCTGATGACGTTGAACAGGGTGGTCTTGCCCGACCCGTTGGGACCGATCAGGGCGGTGATGCTCCCCCGGGCGACCCCGGTCGTCACCCCGGCCAGGGCCCGCAGCCCGCCGAAGTTCTTGCCGATGTCCTCGATCGACAGGAAACCCCGGCCTTCCGGATCGTCAGGTCTGTTCACCGACCGTCCTCTTTTGACCGGCCGTCAGGCCCCACAGCCGCCGGCCGCCCTGTTGCAGCAGGCCGACCATCCCCTGGGGCAGGTACAGGACCACCAGCAGCACGATCACTCCGTAGAGCACCAGGATGTAGGCGTAGTCCTGAAGCACGAATTTCAGGAAGCCCGGCAGGACGTGCAGGTGCACCAGGGCGCCCAGGATTTCGGGCAAGAGCGTCAGCAGGGCCGCGCCCAGCATCCCGCCCCAGACCCCGGTGCGCAGCCCCCCGACCACGGTCATGCACAAGAAGGCGATCGAGACGTGGAGGCTGAAGTCCTCGGACCCGATGAACGAGGAGTAGTGGGCGTAGAGGCTGCCGGCCACGCCGCCGAAGACGCCGCTCAGGACAAAGGCCTTCAGCTTCTGGCTGGTGGGGCTGATGCCGAAGGCCAGGGACAGGGTCTCGTTCTGGCGGATGGCGGCCAGGGCCCGGCCGGTGCGGCCCCGGACCACGTAGTGGCCGAAGTACATCAGCGCCACGGTGAAGACCATGACCAGGTAGTAATAGCGGGCCTCGGTGTTGAACACGAACGACCCGATCGCCGGCCGGCCGATGCCCGGAAACCCGTCCGGGCCGCCGGTCAGGTCGTACCACTCCCGGACCAGTTCGATGAAGATCAGGACGATGGCCAGGGTGACCATGGCCAGGAAGTGCCCCCGGAACCTGAGGGCGGTCAGCCCGATCAGCAGGGCCAGCAGCGCGCTCAGGACGATGGCCGTCGGCATGCACAGCCAGAAGTTCAGGCCCAGCTTGACGTTCAGGATGCCCGAAACGTAGGCCCCCATGCCGTAGAACACCGACTGGCACAGCGAGATTTGACCGGCCACCCCGAGGACGATGTCCAGGGCCACGGCGTTGATGCCGTACAGGGCGATGAGGATGACCAGGTTGATGTGATAGTGGTTGGCGTCCACCAGGGGAAAGACGACCACCAGGGCCAGGCCGAGGGCCAACATCATTCGCTTGACCGCCGCTTCACTCATGGCTTCCCCTCAGCGTACGGCCCGTCCCCGGACGAAGACCCCGGTGGGCTTGACGGCGAAGATGACCAGCAGGGCGGTCAGGGTGATGGCGTCCTTGAGCCCGGAGGAGATCATTCCCCCGACAAAGGCCTCCATCAGTCCGAAGAGCAATCCGCCCAGGATCACCGCGTTGGCGTCCTCGATCCCGCCCAGGATGCTGGCCACGAAGCCCTTGACCGTCAGCCCCGTCCCGGCCGGACCGCCGGCAAAGGTGATGGGCGCGATCATGGTCCCGGCCATGAAGGCCAGGCCGGTGGACATGGCCAGGGAATAGACGATCATCCGCTCGACGTTGATTCCCACGCCCCGGGCGGCCCGGGGATTGACCGCGGCGGCCTCCATGGCCCGGCCGGTCAGGGTGAACTTGAAGAACGACTTGAAGGCCACCAGGGCGGCGATGGTCAGCCCGATGACCCACAGACTCTGCCGGGGCACGATGGCCCCGGCGAGAGGGATGGGCGGTCCGGCCGAGAAGGGGGGAAAGGGCAGGTAGTTCTTGGACCAGATGAGCATGTAGGCGTTTTCGAGAATGATCCCGATGGCGATGGTGGCGATGATCACGATCAGGTGCGCCCCGGTGAGCAGGGGGCGGCGGATGACGATCTCCAGCAGCCAGCCGGCCAGCAGCCCCAGGACCACCACCGCCGCCAGCGCCAGGGCGAAGTGCCACTTGGCGGTCACGACCATGGTGTAGGCCAGCAGCCCCCCGAAGACGACAAAGGTCCCCTGGGCGAAGTTGAAGATCTCGGTGGCCTTGTAGATCAGGTGGAAGCTCAGGGCCACCAGGGCGTAGATCGCCCCGATGGTCAGGCCGCTGATCAGGTACTGCAGGACGTCGGCCATGCCGCCCCCCCGGTCGGACTTTCGGGACTACTTGGCCACGGACCAGTTCTGGTTCTTGATCTTGAGCATGACCACCGCCTCGGTGGTCAGTCCGTTGTGGTCCGTGGGGCTCATGTTGTAGGTGCCGATGGCGCCCTTGAAGTTCTTGAGGTGCTCGATGGCGTCACGCATCTTCTGGGGAACACCCCGGCCCCGCTTGATGGCCTCGGCCATGACCAGCAGGGCGTCCCAGCCGTTGGCGTGGAAGCTGGACGGTTCGACCTTGTACTTCTGGCGGATGACCTTGAAGATCATCTTCTCTTCGGGCAGGGGGTGGCCGTAAACCAGTCGCGAGGTGACGTACACGCCGTTGACCGCCGGGCCGCCCAGTTCCAGGAAGCGGCGCTGGGCCGTGCCCGAGGTGCAGATGATCGGGATGTTGAACTTGAGGTCCCGCATGTTTCGGACGGCGACCGCCGGACCGAAGGCCGACCCGCCGATGACGATCGCCTGGGGTTTCTTGCGCCGGATCTTGAGCAGGTAGGGCGTCATGTCCTTGTCGCCCTTGCTCCACTTCTCCTGGGCGACCAGGGTCAGCTTCGGATTTTTCTTGATCTGGCGGGCCACCAGCCGGGCGACGATCTGGTCGTACTGGGACGGGCCGTGCAGCAGGGCGACCCGTTTCACCTTGAGCTTGTCGGCCAGCCAGTGGGCGATGACCACGGCGTCCAGGTTGGAACTGGGGGTGACGTGGAAGATGAACTTCTTGCCCTTCCAGACCTTCTTGGTGGGGGTCATGAAGATCATCGGGATCTTGGCCCGCTCGCAGACCGGCGCCGCGGCCATGGACCCGGCGGTGAACGACGGCCCGATGATGCCGATGACCTTGTCCTGGTAGATCAGCTTCTTGGCCAGCATGGCCGACTTGGCCGGCACGCCCTCGTCGTCCTCGAAGATGACCTTGATCTTCCGGCCCAGGATGCCGCCTTTTTTGTTGATGATCTCGGCCAGGGCCGTGATCGCGTCCCGTTCCGGACCGCCCAGGGCGGCGTAGTAACCGGTCGTGGACAGGATGGCCCCGATCTTCCACGTCTTGGCCGCCCGGGCCGCGGGCGCGGCCACGAACATGGCCAGGGCCGCGACCAGGACCGCGACCAAAATTTTCTGGCTGACTTCCCTCATGTTACCCTCCCTGTGTTTATACAGCCGAGGCAAGGCGCCCCGGTCAAGGTTCGGGACCGACGTCCAGGAAGGCGCTGTTCTGGTTGAGCGACCGTCCCGGGCCCATCTCCGGATAACCGCGCAGGGCCGGCAGGTGATACTTGTCCCACAGCTCGAACCAGGCCCGGTCCACGCGGATGAAGTACTCCAGCGGCGGCGACTGATTGCCGGCCAGGGCGCTGAGCGGCTCGATGCACCAGTGGGCCACCCGGGGGGTGACGCCCCGGCTCATCAGGTAGTCCAGGCCCCCGGTGGTGGACTTGACCGCCTCGGACACCGACTTGAAACCGTATTCCCGGCACAGCTCCACGCCGGACACGAACCCGGGGCAGACGTTGCCCTCCCCGAAGACGTCCACCGCCTCGACCGTCCGGCGGATCCACTTGTCCCGCCCGACGAAGCGATCCTTGCCCGGACAGATCTGGGCGAACAGCTCCGGGTCCCAGACCTCGAAGTTGGGGTGGTAGGCGTCCACCCCGCCCCGCTTCAGTTGGATCAGGGTGTCCCGGTCGCAGGCGGCCATCTGCATCAGCAGCGGCCAGCGCCCGCCCAGCCGCTCCTTGACCGCGCCGATGTAGTCCAGGTAGAAGCGCAGGTCGAGGTACGTCCCCCGGCTGCCGCGCAGGACCGACCCCCCGGTCATGATGTAGGAGTGGCACCGGGACTCGCCCTCCGGCCGGTTCAGAAATATCTCGGCCATCACGGTCGCCACCCGGTCCACCGGTTTCTTGAGGGTATAGGCCCGGCCCTTGGCCTTGAGGGCCCGGTAATTGGCGTTCAGGTCGCAGAACTTGCACTCCACGTCCAGGCCCCACAGGGCGCATCGCCGCAGCAGGGTCGAGAAGGCCCGGTGGCCCCAGCCGATCACCGAGACGATGTCGTGATAGGGCGTCCCGTCCTCGAAGGCCCGCCGGTAAAAGGCGGGCCGAGGGGGAAATTCGACCCGGGCCAAGGGTTCGTCCTCGGAAATCAGGGCCAGCTGTCCATCGAGCACGTCTATCAGGTAGGGCGAATCCACATTGACCCGGGCCGAAATCAAGGTCGGACGCAGCCCGTAGGGCCCGCCGCTGACACGCACTTCTTCCGGGGCCCGGGCGTATTCGGCCCGTTCCATGTCCTCCAGGCCGGTCCGGTCATAGGAAAAGATGTAGTAGGCCCGGGGCCGGGCCTCGGGGTCGTGGCCCAGGGCGGCCTCGCTGAAGCGGACCCCCATCCTCAGGACGTCCTCCTTGACCACCACCTCCCGGGGCACGTCGGAAAACATCTGGAAATGCCGCTCCAGCTCGGCCCGGCGGGAGACGGCGGCCGGCGGCCGGCCCTTTTCTTTGGCGACCCTAGTCAAAGCCGTACTCCTTCCACTGGGCCAGGACCCGTTCGTAGGCCTCGGCCCGGGGCCGAACCACCTTGGCCGCCGGACGGCGCCGGCCCTCGGCCGGGGACTTGAGCGTGGCGTCGATGCCGATCTTCGAGCCCATGACCACGTCCGTGGCCCGGGTGGGACCGAACTCCAGGTCCCGCTGGCTGGCGGCCGGGTTGAGGACGTAGCCGCCGGTGGGCGGGGCGATGATCACGTCGTGGATCGGGTCCACCCGGGTGGACAGGGCCCAGGCGACCTGGTTCCAGTCCCGGACGTCGATGTCGGCGTCCACCACGATCACGAAGTTGGCGCTGGCCGCCACGAAGGGGATGCCCAAGGCCTGGTAGATGGCCGACTTGCCCCAGCCGGGGTGGTACTTGTCGATGCTCAGGATGACCATGTAGTTGCGGCCGGCCGGGGGCACCCAGGCGTCCCTGAGGCCGCTGATCCGGGCCTTGGCCTGCCGGGTGAAGCTGGCGATCTGGGGGATCATCCGGATGACCTCGGCGTCGCCCATCTCCGGGCCCTCGATGGTCATCAGGAACACGGGTTTTTGACGCATGGTCACCGCCTGGACGGTGAACACCGGGAGCATCATCTGCTCCTCGAAGTAGCCCATCCACTCGCCGTAGGGGCCCTCCAGCCGGGTCTCCACGGTCGAGACGTGGCCCTCGAGCACGATCTCGGCCTGGGCCGGCACCATCAGGTCCAGGGTCCTGGCCTTGACCACCTCCAGGGGACGGCCGCCCCTAAGGGCCGAGGCGAAATCCAGCTCGCTGGCCGTCAGCGGGATCTTGGTCACCGCCGCCACATAGACCGCCGGGTCGCAGCCGATGGCCACGGCGCAGGGCATCGAGTCCTGGCCCCGCTCCCGGGCCCGGGCCAGGTACTTGCCCTGATCCTGGAAGATGTTGCACATCAGTCCGGTCTGGTTGCGGTTGTAAACCATCATCCGGTAGATGCTGGCGTTGACCCCCCACCGGGGATCCTCGGCGATGACCAGGGGCATGGTGATGTACGGACCGCCGTCGTCCGGGTGCCAGCGCATGATCGGCAGTTGCCCCAGGTCCACCTCGTCGCCGGTGAGGACCACCTCCTGGCAGGGGGCGTCGTCCACCTCGAGGGGCGCCCGCCAGGTGGTGGGGTCCAGCTTTTCCAGAAACAGGTCGCGATAGGCGTCGATGGTCAGCCCCGGCTCGAACCCGCAGGCCAGGGCGAACCGGTCCAGGGTGCCGAACAGGTTGCTGACCACCGGAATGTCCCAGGGGGGCGCGTTCTCGAAGACCACCGCCGGACCGCCGCCCAGTTCGGTCAACCGCCACAACACCGAAAAGATTTCATGCCCGTCTTCCACGGGGCGGGTCACCCGGACCAGATCGCCGCGGGCGTCCAGCAGGTCCAGGAATTGACCCAGGTTGTCGATCATGCTCGGCTCCTAAATCGAAGGTCTGCGCCAGGTGGCTGGTTGCAGCGGGTCCGGATATTCACCCAGGGAGAGCTGCGAGCATTTGCCGATCAGCCGGGCGGCCACGTCGGCGATGTGCTTGCGGTTGACCTCCTTGCAGGCCTCGAAGTCGCCGCGCTGAAGCAGGTCAACGATCCTTTCGTGGGCGTCGATGGTGTTCTGCGAGATCTGCCGGGTGGGCTTGATGGCGATCAGGAAATAGCCCATCAGGTCGATGATGGTCGAGACGTTGAGGATGATCAGCGGGTTTTCGGTGATGGCGGCCAGCAGGGTGTGAAAGTTGAAGTTCTCGTTGATCCGTTCCTCTTCCCGCTCCAAATTGAAAAACTCCCGGGTGCGGGCGACGCTGGCCCGAAGATCCTCGATGTGCTGGGGGGTGATCTTGTCCGGCATGATGTCGAACATCAGGGTCTCCATGAACGACCGGAACTCGGTCAGGTGCGACAGGGAGACCTTGCCCAGGCGCAACATGTCCGAGAAATGATCCTTCATCGTGGTCAGGTCCCCGCTTTGAACCACGGAGCCGCCTTCCCGGCCCTGGCGGATCGAGATCAGGCCGGCGATCTCCAGGCTGCGCAGGGCCTCCCGAATGGCCGGCCGTCCCACCCCGAACTGCCGGGCCAGTTCGGTCTCAGAGGGCAGCTTGTCGCCGGGATTGAGTTCTCCGGTGAGGATAGCCCGTCGGACTTCCGAGGCTATCTGTTCGAAAATACGTAAATTTTTTATACGATCAAACAACGGCGGGCTCCTGTTTATTGTCCGACATTTAAACGTTAATATGCTTGTAAAATGTAAATGTCAAGCGTTTTTTTGGGCCGGACACCCGGCCCCCGATCGAACCTGACGGGAGGTCTCAAATAAATCCCGGGTCAGGCCCGGCCAGGGGCCGAATCGATTCGGCCGGCCGCCGGTCGCCGCCGGCCAATCCCTTTTTCCCTTGCCCCCCCGGGGTCCATTTCGTATTCTAGGGACAACCTAGGTCTCCGGAACCGACTCACCATGGGCCATCTGATCGCCATTGCCAATCAAAAAGGCGGCGTGGGCAAGACGACCACGGCCGTCAACCTGGCCGCCTCGCTGGCCGCGGCCGAAAAACGGGTGCTGCTGGTGGACTGCGACCCCCAGGGCAACGCCTCGTCCGGTCTGGGCATGAGCGACTGCCGGGAGGCCAATATCTATCACCTGGTCGTCGGCCGGGCCGGGGCCGGGGACCTGATCCGGCCGACGCCCATGGCCGGCCTGGCCCTGCTGCCGGCCCACGTGGACCTGTTCGCGGCCGAGGCCGAGCTGATGGCCATGCCCGGGCGGGAGCGCATCCTGCGCGACAAACTCGGCCTCGTGGCCGGCGGGTACGACTTTCTGATCCTGGACACGCCGCCCTCGCTGGGGCTGATGACCATCAACGCCCTGACCTGCTGCCAGTCGATCCTGATCCCCTTGCAGTGCGAGTATTACGCCCTGGAGGGGCTGGGACAGCTCCTGGACACGGTCCGGCGGGTCAAGCAGTCGCTCAATCCGGGCCTCGGTCTGGAGGGGATCCTGCTGACCATGTTCGATCCCCGCAACCGGATCTGCCACCAGGTGGCCGAGGACGTGCGGCGGCACTTCGGGGACCACGTCTTCAGCGCCCAGGTGCCGCGCAACGTCCGCCTGTCAGAGGCCCCCAGCCACGGGCTGCCGGCCCTGATGTACGACATCCAGTCCCGGGGCGCCCAGGCCTATCTGGAGGTGGCCGCGGAAATACTGGACGGGAGAAAGAGACATGCCCAAGTTCGGTATGGGTAGGGGACTCAAGGACACCACCAGCCCGGAGAACCTGGACTTCGGTCAGAAACTGGCCGGCGGTCTTGATTCCCTGTTCCGGCCGGCCCCGGCCGACGGGGCCGATCTGACCCCGCCCGACGGGTTCACCTACCTCGATCCGGCCCTGATCAGCCCCAATCCCCATCAGCCCCGCCGCCGGCCCGATGAGGCGGCCCTGGGCGAGCTGGCCGCGTCCATCCGGGAGCAGGGCCTCATCCAGCCGGTCGTGGTCCGGCGGGTCGAGTCCGGGTTCGAGCTGATCGCCGGCGAGCGGCGCTGGCGGGCGGCCCGGATGGCCGGCCTGGCCAAGATCCCGGCCGTGGTCAAGGACAAAGAAGACCTGGATTCGCTGCTCCTGGCCGTGGTCGAAAACGTCCAGCGGGAGGACTTGAGCCCCCTGGAGGAGGCGACCGCCTTCCACCGGATGATGGATCAGTTCGGGCTGACCCAGGCCCAGGTGGCCAAGGTCGTCGGCCGCGACCGCTCGACCGTGGCCAACGCCGTCCGGCTGCTGTCCCTGCCGCCCGAGGTCCAGCAGCGTCTCGAGGCCGGCGAGCTGAGGTCAGGTCACGCCCGGGCCCTGCTGGCCCTGCCCGCGGCCGCGGCCATGATCAAGGCCGCCCGGACGGTGGCGGCCAAGGGCCTGAGCGTCCGTCAGACCGAGGATCTGGTCAAGCGGCTGCTCAAGCCCCCCGCCCCGCCGCGGGGCGTCACCTCCACGGACGGACATCTCACCGCCCTGGCCGACCGGCTGCGCCGCCGCTTCGGGACCAAGGTCGAGATCAAGGGCCGCCCGGACAAGGGGCGCATCGTCTTTGAATATTATTCCCAGGAAGAGTTGGATCGACTGCTGGAGATGCTGCAAAAATAGGGGCCGCTGACCGACCCCTCGCCAACGCCCCCCCGCCGATGACCGAAAAAAAAGGCCCGGAAGCCCCGAAGAGCTTCCGGGCAAACAACCCCCCTCCCCCGACCCCTTGAGGGGACAGGCGGACTCAGCCGCCCGCCTGCAGTTTGAGGCCGCCCCGGTCGAGAGCGTCCCCCATGAAAATCAAAAGCCCCCGCGGGGGCTGAAAACTGTTACCTCGGCAGGACCAGGCTGGCCTGCACCGGCCCGGTGTTGTTGTGAGCGCGGGCGTCACAACTGCAGCCGGCCCTCGACACGTTGAAGCCGACCATGAGGGCCAGACACAACAGCACCAGGGCGATACCCGTCGTGATCTTCATGACTGCTCCTCCCTCCAGTTATCGTCACGGATTCCGTTTTGCGGGATACGGTCATCCTAGCAATGACGCCTCGGGTTGTCAATATGGCCGTGGCGGTTAAGGCCCCCTGACTACAGGTTGAGATGCCAGCGGAAGTGGAAACCCCGGCGCTTTCTCTTGGCCCCCTTGACCAGGCGCAGGCCCAGGTCCTGACCGAAGGCCCGGTGCCGGAAAGACCACAGGTAATCCCCGCCCCTGGTCCGCCGGAAGCTGCGGGTGCTGGAGCTGATCCAGTAGCCCCGGGGCACCTTGAGCCGGATGCCGGCCTTGCCGATCCGGGCCGGCCAGCGGCCGGCGATGCGGAAGGGCATGATCAGGTGACGATCCTTGAGGGCCTGGGTGTAGGACACCTGGACCAGGATCATCCGCCGTTTCCGGCGGTCACCGGCGGGAACGGTGAAGACGAAGAGCCGGTCGTAGTACTTGCCGTAGTGCTTCTTGAGGGCGGGGTCGGTCAGGTCCCCGGCCTTGGCCGTGGCCCGGGTCCATTTGGCCCGGGGGGGCCAGGCCAGGGGCAGGGACCTGAGCGACGGTTCCCGGCCGCCCTTGAGCGGCAGAAAGGCGTAGGAGACCGCGAAATTCTTGAGGGCCGGATAGCCTTTCCGCTTGGGGAAAAACAGGGTGAGCCCCTGGCCGGGCTTGAGATCGGACGCCGGCAGGATCTGGTACCGGGCGATCACGGCGGCGTCCTTCAGGGTAAAGGTCGCCGTGGCTTCCATGTACACCAGCTTGTAGCCTTTGAGGCCCTCGGCCACCGGGGCCACCTGGGCCCGGGCGGTGGTGGCGATGCAGAGCAGCGCCGCCAGCCCTACCACCAGTCGCCTCATCTGATCCTCCTTGTTGCGGAAAATTTCCAGGGCAGTATATCAAAGCCCCGGCCGGGGGGCACGGAAAAACTTGGCGGCGACCGCCGGTTTGACCGATAATGACCGCCGGGAGGCCGGACCATGAAGTTCTGCGACCTGAGCTGCCCCGAGGCCGAGTTCCCCGAAACCAGGGACGTGGACGGGGCCGGCTCGTGCCGGACCTTTGCCGCCCTTTACTGCCGGCGGCTGGGCCGCCTGGTCCACAAGAACGGTCCCTGCCAGGTCCCGCCCCAGACGTCGGAACCGGACCGGGTGCGGACCGCCCGCTGACCCGGCCCCTCAGGCCCGGCCGCCGACCGGATTGACCAGCCGGCCGATCCCGGACACCTCGATGACCACCGTGTCGCCCGGGGACACGGGCCCGATCCCCGAGGGGGTGCCCGTGGCGATCACGTCCCCGGGGTGGAGGGTCATCACCCGGCTGATGAAGGACGTCAGCTCGGCCGCCGACCAGGCCAGGTCCGAGGTCCGGCCGTCCTGGCGCACCCGGCCGCCCACCAGGCACCGGACCCGCAGATCCCGCGGATCAACGTCCAGGGCCACGGCCGGTCCGAGAGGACAAAAAGTGTCAAAGCCCTTGGCCCGGGTGTACTGGACGTCCGAGGCCTGGAGGTCCCGGGCGGTGACGTCGTTGAGGCAGGTGTAGCCCAGGATGTAGTCCGGGGCCGCCTCCGGGGTCACCCCCCGGCAGGTCCGGCCCACGACCACGCCCAGTTCGGCCTCGTAGTCCACCCGTTGGCTCATCTCGGGCAGGGCGATCGGCGCCCCGGGACCGATGACCGCGGTCGAGGGTTTTATAAACAGCATCGGTTCGGCCGGCAGGGCGACCCCCATCTCCTGGGCGTGAGAGCGGTAGTTGAGGCCCACGGCCACCACCTTGGACGGCCGGCAGGGGGCCAGCAGCCGGGCCTTGTCCGCCCGGACCTTGTTCCGGCCGGGCTTCCCCCCGGCAAAGGGCGAGCCCTCGAACAACCGGATCTCCCCGTCCTCCCACAGCCCGTAACGCACCCGGCCGCCTGTGGCCAGCCGGACCACCGCCCGCTTCGTGAAAATGTCCGCCGCCTCGATGCCCATCATCCCCCTCCGTGTCCCGTGGGTGCCGCCCGTCGCGGACGGTCGCTGGCTCCAACCATACCACCTCCCGCCGCCCGGAACCAGGCCCTCCGGGCCGAACCGGGCCTCCCCCCTTTTGCCCGGCCCATCCCCGTGGTAAAAAATAATTAGGGGGATCAACCAGGTCCCTGGAACAAGGGAGGCATCAATGACCAAGAAACGCCGCCGTTCCCCGGAACCGGCGCCGCCGGCCACGGACGAGGCCCAGGTCCGGGAGCGGCTCCGGGCCGTGTTCGACCGGTTTCGCCAGCCGGTGGACCTGATCCTGTTCGCCGCGCCCGGCCGCAACGAGTCCTACGCCCAGGCGGCCCGGACCACGATCCGGGAACTGAGCGACCTGACCGACAAGATATCGTTCCGCGAGTTGGGTCTGGACCACGACCTGGCCCGCAAATGGAACGTCGAGCACTCGCCCACCCTGCTGCTCAATCCGGACCAGTACCACATCCGCTGGCTGGGGGCGCCCGTGGGCGAGGAGGTCCAGGCCTTTGTCGAGGCCCTGCTCATGATCGGCAACGGGGTCCGGGACCTGAGCGACCAGGGGGCCCGCATCCTGGACCGGATCAACTCGCCCCGCGAGGTCAAGATCTTTGTCAGCCCGACCTGCCCCTACTGTCCGGTCCAGATCGTCAACGGCCTCATGGCCGCGGTGACCCGGCCGGACTCGATCTCGCTGGCGATCATCGACGTCCAGGCCAACCCCGGCCTGGCCGAGCAGTACGAGGCCTTCTCCACCCCGACGGCCTTTGCCAACGAACAGCTCATCGCCAAGGGGGCCCAGACCCAGGAACTGTTTTTGGTCAGCCTGGAGCAGCTCGAACCCCAGACCGTGTTCATCCCGGACAACGACGCCCCCGAACTCGAGGTGGACCTGGTGATCGTCGGCGGCGGACCGGCCGGACTGACGGCCGGGATCTACGCCGCCCGGGCCGGCCTGAAGGCGGTCATCGTCGAGAAGGGGGCCCTGGGGGGCCAGGTCGCCCTGACGCCGGTGGTCGAGAACTACCCCGGCCTGACCCAGGTCGGCGGCAAGTCCCTGGTGGACATCATGGTCAACCACGCCCTGCAGTACGCCCACATCTTTCCGGGCGAGGAGGTGGTCGATATCAAGCCCGGCCGGCCGATAATCGTCACCACCAGCCGCCGGCGGTTTCTGTGCCGGGCGGTGCTGCTGGCCACCGGCGCCGCCCATCGCCGCCTGGGCGTCCCGGGCGAGGACCGCCTGGCCGGGCGGGGCGTCAGCTACTGCAGCACCTGCGACGGTCCCCTGTTCGTGGGCCGGAAGGTGTTCATCATCGGCGGCGGCGACAGCGCCGTGACCGAGGCCCTGCACCTCAAACACCTGGGGGTCGAGGTGACCCTGGTTCACCGGCGGGACCAGCTCCGGGCCCAGGCCCGCCTGATCGAAAACCTCGCGGCCAACGACGTCCCGGTCCTCTACAACACCGAGGTCAAGGAGATCCGCGGCCAGGCCCGGGTCCAGGAGGTCGAACTGCTGGACAACCGAACCGGGAAGACCTCGGTCGCCCCGGCCGACGGCGTGTTCGTGGCCGTGGGCTACGATCCGGCGGTCGAGCTGGCCAAAAAGATCGGCCTCGAGCTCCGGCCGGACGGCTACCTGGCCAAGGACGAGCGGCATCGGACCAACGTTCCCGGGGTGTACGGCGCCGGCGACGTGGAGGGCGGTTACAAGCAGATCGTCATCGCCGCCGGCCAGGGGGCCGAGGCGGCCATGACCGTCTTCGAGGACCTGGTCAACCCCTACTGGACGGCCGACCGGCCGGCCTGAGCCCGCCCCCGGGGTCGGACCCATCCCTTTCGCCCCGGGACCGCCGCCCTGGCCCGGGGACGGCCGATGTGGTACAGTGACGGGTGAAGGTCGCGGTCAGCCCGATTCCAGAACGAACAGGGGGCCGCCTTGATCCGGAAAAGGGACGATACGGGTCCGTTCCAGGACAGCGCCTCCTTCGGCCGCCGGGGCGGCGACCGCAGCGAGGAGATCCGGATCGGCCTGTCCATGGCCCAGACCCTGATCAACCGCATGAGCGAAGCGGTCATGGTCCTGGACCCCGAGCACCGGATCGTCTGGATCAACGACCAGGCCCTCAAACAGGCCGGACTGACCCGCGACGACGCCCTGGGCCGGTACTGCTTCCAGGTCAGCCACCAGGGCATCGCCCCCTGCGACGGCCCCGAAACGCCCTGCCCCATGAGAACGACCCTGACCGAACGGGTCTCCAGCCACGCCCTCCACGAGCACGTGGACGCCCAGGGCCAGCTGCACTTCTGCGACGTCTCGACCTTCCCCTTGCTGGGCGCCGACGGCCGGGTGGTCCAGGTGGTCGAGATCCTGTGGGACATGACCTCGGAACTCACCCAGCGGGTCGAGCAGCGGACCCGGGCCCTCCAGGAGGACATCGCCCGGGTGGTCCAGGAGGAAAAACTGGTCGCCCTGGGCAAGCTGGTGGCCTCGGTGGCCCACGAGATCAACAACCCGGTGGCCGGGATCATCAACTTCACCAAGCTGATGCTGCGCACGCTCCGCCAGGGCCCGCCCACGTCCGAGGACCTGGCCGACTTCGAGCACTATCTCGAGCTGACCGTCCGGGAGGCCGAGCGCTGCGGGCAGATCGTGACCAACCTCCTCTCCTTTTCCCGCCAGCGGAGCCGGGAACAGGGCGGCGTGGACCTGGGCGAGGTCGTCGAGCGGACCCTGGCCCTGATGCGGCATCTGATGAACCTGTCGGGCATCGAGGTCGTCACCCGGCTGGGCGACTCGGAGCTCATGGTCTGGGGGGACTACAACCAGCTCCAGCAGTGCCTGACCAACCTCCTGTTCAACGCCGTCGAGGCCATGGACCAGGGCGGGACCCTGACCGTCACCGGCCGGGTCAAACCCGCCAAGGGCCTGGTCTGCCTGGACGTGTCCGACACCGGGCACGGCATCAGTCCCGACCACCTGCCGCTCATCTTCGAGCCCTTCTTCTCGACCAAGAGCGGCGGCCGGGGCGTGGGTCTCGGGCTGGCCATGGTTTACGACATCGTCAAGCACCACGGCGGGGACATCATCCCCCGCAGCCAGCCCGGCGAGGGAACCACCTTCCGGCTGCTGTTCCCGACCCAGGACCGCCGGCCGCCAACGGACGGGGAGGCGAACCCATGAAGCGCTGGATCAGGATCATGGTCGTGGACGACGAGGAGGCCATGCGCGAGTCCCTGGCCGCCTGGCTGGTCAAGGACGGCTTCGAGGTGGCCACGGCCGCCAGCGGCGAGCAGGCCCTCAACCTTTTGTCCGAGGCCCCGTTCGATCTGTTGTTCGTGGACATCAAGATGCCGGGCATGGACGGTCTGGAACTGCTTCGCCGCCTCCGGACCGAATACCCCCAGGCGATGGTGGTCATCATCACCGCCTACGCCTCGATCGACACCGCGGTCGAGGCCATGAAGCTGGGGGCCAGCGACTATCTGGTCAAGCCCTTCGACCCCGAGCAGTTGATGGTCCTGATCGACAAGCTGGTGGAGCACAAGGCCCTGATGGACGAGAACCAAGCCCTCAAGGCCCGCCTCCTGGAGCGGGACAAGTCGGTCTTCGAGGACCTGATCGGTCAGTCCGAGGCCATGCGGCGGGTGTTCGCCCTGATCGGGGACGTGGCCCCGACCGACTCGCCGGTGCTGATCACCGGCCAGACGGGCACGGGCAAGGAGCTGGTGGCCCGGGCGATCCACGCCCGGAGTCCGCGGGCCTACGGACCGTTCGTGCCCCTCAACTGCGGGGCGGTGACCGAGACCTTACTCGAGACCGAGCTGTTCGGTCACGAGCGGGGGGCCTTCACCGGGGCGGTCAAGGCCCGGCGCGGCCGCCTGGAGATGGCCGACGGCGGGGTGCTCTTCCTGGACGAGGTGGGCGACATTTCCGGGAAGATGCAGGTCGATCTGCTCCGGGTCCTCGAGGACAAGGTCTTCTTCCGAATCGGCGGGACGACCAAGGTCAACACCGATTTCCGGCTGATCTGCGCCACCCACCAGGACCTGCCGGACCAGATCGCCCGGGGCCGCTTCCGGTCCGACTTCTACTTTCGGATCAACGTCATCTCGATCAACGTCCCCCCCCTGTCCGAGCGGCTGGAGGACATCGGCCTGCTGGCGGTCCACTTCCTGGAGCGGTTCGCCCTGGACACGGGCAAGCGGATCGAGGGCTTCGCCCCCGAGGCCCTGGCCCGGCTCAAGGGCTACTCCTGGCCGGGCAACGTCCGGGAGCTGAAAAACGTGATCGAACGGGCGGTGGTCCTCTGCCGCGGGGAGCGGATCGGGGTCGAGGTCCTGTCCTTTCCGGGCGAGGACCGGCCGGCGGCGACCGGGCTGGCGACCCTCGAGGAGGTGGAACTGGATCACATCCGGCGGACCCTGGCCGCCACGGACTGGAACGTGTCCCAGGCGGCCGGGCACCTGGGGATCGATCGAGGCACCTTGTCCCGGAAGATGAAGCGGCACGGCCTGTCCCGGCCGCCGCGGGCCGGCGGTGACTGACGAGTCGGCCGCCCCGGTCGCCCCGCCCCCGGGCGAGTGGACCGACCGGACCGAGGCCGCCGTCGAGGTCGTCCCCCTGGGCCGGGTGGACGAGGTGGCCGGGGCCGTGGTCGCGGCCAACGTCGAGATCGGGCTGGGCCTGCCGGCCCGGCTGACGGCCTCCCGGCCGGCGCCCGACCCGGCCCTGATCCCCACCTCCCAGCAATACGACGCCGGGGTCATTCTGGACACCCTGGCCGCTGAAACCCCGGCGGGCCGGTTGAAACTGGGCCTGACCGCCTTTGATCTATGCCTGCCGGGCTTCACCCACGTCTTCGGGCAGGCCCAGATGAACGGGCGGGCGGCCGTGGTGTCGAGCCATCGCCTGGCCGGCCCGACCGGGGACGCCCCCCGGGCCGTGCTCTACAACCGCCTGGTCAAGGTGGCCCTCCACGAGATGGCCCACGTCCTGGGCGCGGTCCACTGTCACCGACCGGAATGCCTGATGCGCTTTTCCTCGACCCTCAGGCAGGTGGACGCCCTGGGCCTGGCCTTTTGTCCCGAGTGCGCCGATCATCTCAAGCAGCAGCGCCGACGCCTCGTGACCGGCGGGTGAATCGCTCCCCCCGGTCCGCCTCAGGTCAGCAGGAACTCCCGGACCAGGCGGTCCCAGCCGATCTGGGGCGCGGCGCCGAAGACGTCGTCCACGATCTGGGCACCGGTGGCCGCCAGCTGGTAGTCGGCCCCCTCGGTCAGCATCGTCCGCAACCGTCCGGCCTCGTCCTCGATCCAGCGGTCGCTCTCCAGCCCGAACAAAAGGTTCTTGAGGCTGGTCTTGAGCTGGCTCGGCTGGACGACCAGCAGCCAGCCCAGGCCGTAGGGCGACTGCTTGGCCCGATCGGGCTCGCTCAGGACCTGGTGGTTGCGGGCGATGACCACCCCGTGGACCGGGCTCAGCACCCGGGCCGTGTTCGAACCCCGGGTCAGGGTCAGGCAGGGCTCGGTCTGGGTGATGGTGTCGCCCAGCTCGGGCAGTTCGAACGAGTCCACCGCCCCCACCAGGCGCAGGGCAAAGTCATCCAGGCCCACCCGGACCCGGCCGCCGTATTCCACCCGGGCCCAGGCATGGCCCCGGTGGAAGTAGTGGTCCGCGGCCAGGGCGAACCCGGCCACCTGGCGGGACTGAATCCGGCCCTCACCCTGATCCAGGAACGGGTCCAGCAACTGCTCGTCAAAGGGGCAGGTGGCGCAGTCGAATCCTCGGGAGCACAGCTTGAAGGGCACCCGGCCGGAGATCATGTGCCGGCACTTCTTCTCCTCCGGGGACAGCCGGCCCCAGGTCTCCAGATCCAGGGACCAGGCGTAGGGCTTGTCGCTGGCCACGCTCAGCCGGCCCTGTTCCCGGTCCCTCTGAATTTTTTGGTCCAGGGGGCAGCTCAGGCAGTCAAAGGCGTTCATACACTTGACCGGCTTGACCAGGCCGGCGGTGGCCCAGATGCACAGGTCTTGACTCAGGCCGAAGACCACCGGGCGCAGGGTCTTCTTGTCCTCGGGCTGGCGGGTCATGGGTCTCCTCCGTTAAAGTCGCTCCATGTGTTTGCAGGGTTCGCGCCATTTCCCGGCCTGGGTGGTTAATTATGTAACCAATTGAAATTTATTTAGATCTTTCCCGGCTTGGGCCTGCGGAGCGGCCCGGCGCCGGAGGCTGATGCGGTATTTTACAGCACCGGTCAGGGCTCCAAGACGATTTATTCAATATTTACATGGCATTAAACAAGTTGTCCCAGACCGCAGCCAGTGAGGTATTTTGCAGCGCAGACACGACGGCTGGCCCTGGTGCGGCAGAACGCCGCATCGCCGAGGTCGATCCAGCTCACCCCTCAAAAAAACGCAACTCGACCGGCTTGCGGCCGGCCACCCGTTGGTATTTTTCGTGGGGATGGCCCAGGGCGATCACGGCGTACACCTGCTCCTGGTCCGGGATCCCGATCACCCGCTTGAGGGCCGGCCGGTTCTTGATGGCGGCCACGGCAAAGCCGATCAGGCAGGTCCCCAGGCCCAGGGCGTGGGCCGCCAGGAGGATGTTCTGGGCGGCCAGCAGGGCGTCCTCGCCGGGGCAACTGGCCTCGGGCCTGGAGCCGATGATGATCAGGGCCGAAGCGCCGTGGAACAGCAGGTCGCGGCCGGTCCGGTCGTACTCGGCCAGGCCCTCCTCCACGGTCTGGTAGTAGTCCTGATAATAGGCCTCGAGATCGCCCTTGCCCATGAGCCTGAACAGTCGCCTCAGCCAGGCCTTCCGGGCCAGACGGTTGAGGTGACGGAAGAACTCGGCGATCTCGGCCCCCAGGGCCTCGACCGCGGCCCGGCGGGGCAGGACGGTGAAGGTCCAGGCCTGACTGTTGGTCCCGGAGGGGGCGGTGATCCCGATCTTGACCAGGTCCGTAAGCAGGTCTCTGTCCACCGGCTCGGTGGTGAAGTTGCGGCACGAGCGCCGGGAGCGCATCAGCCGGACCAGGAGTCCGGGGTCGAACTGGCCGTGGGGCAGCCAGGTCTGGCTGGTGGTAAAGGTGGCGAACGTGAGCGGCTCCAGGGAGGTGACCCGGACCGCCTCGGCCGGGCAGACGGCCGCGCAGTGACCGCAGGACAGGGACCGGTCCCCGCTGACCACGGCCAGGCCCTTGTCCAGGCGGATGGTGTCGTCCGGGCAGACGGCCAGGCAGTCGCCGCAGCCGAAACACAATTCGGGGTCGATGACGGTGTGGACGCCTCGGTCGATCATGATCGCCTCCTGGGTCGAGATTACTGATTGTGCCCCGGCCGCGGCCCGGGGGCAAGGGAAAGGGAGTTTCACGGCCGCCCCGGCTCTGGTATTATTTGTTGACTCCTCCCAGACGGCCGTCCGGCGAAAGGACGAACCATGCCCCTGGCCTTTGATTCGCTGAGCCACGGCCCGATCGCCTTCGGCTTCTTCAACATCGAGACCGACCTCCTCCTGTTGGAGAACCTGTTCTTCTGGGCCGAGGACTTCTGCCGGGCGGTGACCGCCGAGCAGGCCGTGCCGCCCGGCCGGGACTTGGCCCTCGAAATGCCGGGCTGGATCATCGACGATCCGGCCCAGGTGGGGGACCTGCAGGGCGCCCTGTCCGGTTCGCGTCTGACCGGCTTCATCGGGGACGTTTACCGGAAATGGCCTTTTCCCCGGAACCGGGCCGAGTTCAAGCAGGACCCGGCCGGCGCGCGGCACCGGGGGGTGGTCGAGGAAATTCTGGCCGGGTGGGCCCGGCCCACGGAAATCCCGGTGGGTCGGCCGACCGGTTCAGACCGGGTGTCCATCGACGGGTTCGTGTTCGACCGTCCCGTCTGGGACCGGCTGATCGCCTATGTCGTCCGGGGCGGTCTGCCCGCCTGGCGGGGGGGCCTCGGGCCCGGCTACGTGACCACCATGACCCTGGCCCTCCGTCCGGTCCACTGATCCCGGCGGCCGCCCCCGGGGTGACTCCCGGGATCGAACCATCGAGAGTCATCCCCGGCCCACCAAATGATCCTTCATGTTTTCATTAATACGTTGATCAAGTTCTATAGATATCTTTGACCTTTTGCAGGGGGAGGGCCGAGTCCGGGAAGGGTCGGCTTCGATTGACTATTTACTGCTCCATCAGGGGTGGGTCCCGGGGCCGGCAACCGCCGCCCGGCCTTTTGTTGACTGAAAAAAGGAGGTTAATTATAGCTTTTTAATCAACATGTCTTGACAACAGACGCCTGATGTGTTCTCTATAGCGAAGTCAATGGTCGCGCATGGTTAGGCGGGGCGGGGCGACCCGGGGAGGTCGCTTAGTCCCGCCGTAGCTGTAGGTTGAAGCATGCTGGGGCATAATACATCAACCGGCCGGGCGATCGTCTTCGGGACAGGATGGGAAGAGACAAGGTGCCGACAAAAATCCTGATGGCCGATACCTATAACATGTGCCGGCAGGGCATCAGGGCCCTGTTGGAGAGCCATCCCGGCATCGAGATCGTGGCCGAGACCGAGGACGGTCGCGAGGCGGTTCGCCTGGCCCGGGAACACCTCCCGGACCTGGTCCTGATCGAGGTCGGCCTGACCGGACTGAACGGCAACGAGGCCACGGCCCAGATTCGGAAATCATGCCCCCAAACCAAGGTCCTGTGCCTGACCAACCAGTCCGATCCCCGGGTGGTCATGGACATGCTCGACCACGGGGCCATCGGATTCGTCTTCAAGCAGGCCTGTCCTGACGACCTGATGAACGCCATCCAGGCCGCCCGGGACGGCAAGAGCTTTTTCATCTCCCATATCGCCGGGGTGATGGTTGACGATCATCGGCGCGATTTCGTCACCCAGTTGGAACTGGCCGCCCGGGAGCTGTCGTCCCGGGAGCGGGAGGTCCTGCGGCTTCTGGCCAAGGGTCACACCTCCCGGGAGATCGGCTCGCTCCTGTCCATCAGCCCCCGGACCGTGGACACCCACCGCCGCCGGATCATGAAAAAACTCCAGATCCGGCACCTGGCCGGGCTGGTCAAGTACGCCCTGCGCGAGGGCCTGACCGAGCCCTAGCCGGTTTCCCCTGTTGCCTCTGCGGCGGAAATCGAATAATCTAAATCTGGAAGCCAAGTTTTCGTTCCGGTCACCCGGGGGTGCGACCATGTGGGGGCGATGGACGGCGGGAGGGGTGGTGGCCCTGTGGGTGGTGGCCTCGGTCTTCGGACCGGCCCGGGCGAGGGACGAGGCGCAAGCCGTCCGGCGGACGGTGTTGATCTATATCGAGGCCGCGGCCACCGGTGACTTCGAGACCCTGGACCGGCTGAGCACGGGCCTGGCCCGGGACTACCGGTCTCACCCCGGCACGGCCCGGTTCAGATTCCACCAGGCCTTTGCCCGGACCTTCCTCTCCCTGGACCGGATCCGGATCAAGAAGGACGTGGCCCGGGCCGAGGTCAGATTCGATCCCAAGGCCCTGACCCGGGTCCTGCTCCAGGCCGCCCGGGAGCGGCTGGCCCGGCGGCATCTGGACCCCCGGACCAGGGCTAGTCTGGAACGGCGCCTCAAGTCCTGGGCCCCGCGGCAGGCCCGATTCCTGTCCCGGATCTGGGTCTGGCTGGTCAAGCAGGAGGGCCGGTGGCTGATCCACCGGGTGGCGCCCGTGGAGAACCGGCGTTTCCGGCGCTGACGGACAACACCGGAAGGCACGGCGGCGAGGGAGACGGAAACGATGACCCCCGGTCGGAGGCGGATGGCGGCTGTCCTGGCCCCTTTGATGCTCCTGGTCCTCACCGCGCCGGCCCCCGGCCAGGCGCCCGCCCCCCGGCCCTGGCCGAGCATGCCCGCGGCCAACAAGAAATTCATCAAGGTCAAAAAGCAGGCGCCGGTCAAGAAAAAGCCGGCCCGGACCTGGCCGGGGCTGATCGTCCGGACCGAGAAGGCCTTCGGCCTGTCCGTGGTCTTACAGAATACGCGGCAGGATTTTTATTCCGAGGATGTCAAGCAGGTGGTCATCGGCCTGGACCTGACCGCGGGGAGGATCGTCGGCCTGGTGGTCGTCAAGGACGACGACACCTGGGGGCTCTACGCCGCGCCGGCCTATGTCGCCTTTTTCCCCAACAAGCGGGCCCAGGCCCGGCGGGCCCTGCTGGTCTGGCTGGATGCGGCCGGCTGGGCCAAGTATTTAAAGAAACGGGTCTCGACCTACGACCGGGAATGACGGCCGCGTCCGAGCCGGAATAATTTTAAATATGTTTTTCAACGTACGGAACCGGGTGCAGTAACGACTTGACCGTTATTGGAATTTCTCCTACTATGACCCGTCATGCCGACCTTTCAGGAACTGATCATCGCCCTCGAGAAATTCTGGGCGGACCGGGGCTGCGTCATCCAGCAGCCCTTTGACCTCGAGGTCGGGGCCGGGACCTTTGCCCCGGCGACGACGCTCAGGGTCCTGGGCCCCGAGCCCTGGAAGGTGGCCTATGTCCAGCCCTCGCGGCGGCCGACCGACGGCCGGTACGGCGACAATCCCAACCGCCTCCAGCACTACTACCAGTACCAGGTCATCCTGAAACCCTCGCCCGTGGACGTCCAGGAGCAGTACCTGGACAGCCTGACGGCCTTCGGCCTGGATCCCCTGGACCACGACATCCGCTTTGTCGAGGACGACTGGGAATCGCCCACCCTGGGCGCGGCCGGACTGGGCTGGGAGGTCTGGCTGGACGGGATGGAGATCACCCAGTTCACCTACTTCCAGATGGCCGGTTCGCTGGAGCTGGACCCGATCAGCGTCGAGCTGACCTACGGCCTGGAGCGCATCGCCATGTACCTCCAGGGCGTGGACAACGTCTATGACCTCAAGTGGAACCAGACCGTGACCTACGGCCAGGTCCATCATCAGGACGAGGTCGAGGGCTCGATCTACAACTTCGAGGCGGCCGACGTGGGGCTGCTGTTCAGCCTGTTCGACGGGTACGAGGCCGAGAGCCGGCGCGTGCTCGAGGAGCGGGGCCTGGTCCGGCCGGCCTACGAGTACTGCCTGAAGTGCTCCCACGTCTTCAACCTGCTGGACGCCCGGGGGGCGATCAGCGTCGCCGAGCGGACCAATTACATCGGCCGGGTCAGAAACCTGGCCCGAACCTGCGCCACGGCTTACGTCGAGCAGCGGGCCGCCATGGGCCATCCCCTGCTGGGCGCCGCCTGAGATCCACGGACGTCATGGCCACCCTGCTTCTGGAAATAGGCACCGAGGAGCTTCCGGCCGGATACATCGATCCGGCCCTGACCTGGCTGGGCGAGGCGGTGCGCCTCCGCCTGGACGAGCTGCGGCTGGGCGCGGGCGGGATCAAGACCTGGGGCACGCCGCGCCGCCTGGCGGTCCTGGCCGACGGCCTGCCCGGGCGACAGCCCGATGTCGATCTGACCGTGACCGGCCCGCCGGCGGCCAAGGGCTTTGACGACCAGGGCCAGCCGACCAAGGCCGCCCTGGGATTCGCCCGGGCCCAGGGCCTCGATCCGGCCGCGTTGCAGGTCATCGAGACGCCCAAGGGCCGGTACGTGGGCGCGGTCAAGAAGGAGGCCGGCCGGCCCGCGGCCGAGGTTTTACTGGAAATCCTGCCCGAGCTGATCGGCCGGGTCCCCTTTCCCAAGACCATGCGCTGGCACGATTATCCGGTGAAGTTCGCCCGGCCGGTCCGGTGGCTGCTCTGCCTGCTGGATCAAACCATCGTCCCCGTGGCCTGGGGACCGCTGACCGCCAGCGACGTGACCTACGGCCACCGCTTCCACGCCCCGGCCCCCCTGGTGGTCTCCCATCCGGACGAGTATCAGGACGTGCTGTACCGGTCCGAGGTGATCGTCGATCCCGCCGAGCGGCGGGCCCTGGTCATAAAGGGCGTGGCCGCGGCGGCCGAGGCCGCCGGGGGGCGGGTCTGGCCCGATCCGGACCTGGTGGACGAGGTGACCAACCTGGTCGAGGCCCCCACGGCCGTGGTCGGCCGGTTCGACGAGCGTTTCCTGAAAATCCCGGACGCGGTGGTCATCACCGCCATGCGCGAGCACCAGCGCTACTTCGCCGTGGTCGATTCCGACGACAAACTCCTCCCAGCCTTCGTGGCCGTGAACAATACCCGGGTCCGCGACGAGCGGGTCGCCGCCGCGGGGCACGAGCGGGTCCTCCGGGCCCGGCTGGCCGACGCCGAGTTCTTTTTCAACGAAGACATGAAGGTCGGCCTGGAGACCTACGCCGCCCGGCTGGGCGAGGTGGTCTTCCATTCCCGACTGGGTACCTCGGCCCAGAAGGTCGGGCGGTTCATTGCCCTGGCCGAATCCATGGCCCGCCGCCTGGACCTGGACGGGGACGCCCGAGGGAACCTCCGTCGGGCGGCGGCCCTATGCAAGGCCGATCTGGTCTCCCTGATGGTCGGGGAATTCCCGTCCCTGCAGGGGGTGGTCGGCGGGGCCTACGCCGGACTGTCGGGGGAAGACGCCGAGGTCGCCCGGGCCATCGCCGAGCACTACCGGCCGATCCAGGCCGGCGACGAGCTGCCGGCGACCACGGCCGGGCTCCTGATCAGCCTGGCCGACAAGCTGGATTCCATCGCCGGCTTCTTTGCCGCCGGGCTCATCCCCTCGGGCAAGGCCGATCCCTTCGCCCTGCGGCGCCAGGCCATCGGCGTCCTGCGGATGCTCATCGAGAACCATCCCCCGGATTTGTCCCTCAAGGACCTGGTGGACGAGGCCGTGGCCGGAGTGGCCGGCCTGACCGGGGCCGACCCCGTACGGACCGGGGCCGGGGTCCTGGCCTTTTTCCGGGCCCGCCTGGAGCGGATGCTGGTCGAGGCCGGCCTGGATCCCGGGGTGGTCGAGGCCGGGCTCGAGGCCGGATTCGACCGTCTCCCCCAGGTCCTGGCCCGGACCTACGCCCTCAACCGCCTCCTCGAGGATCCGGCGGCCCGGCCCCTATTCATCGGCCTCAAGCGGGCCTTCAACATCCTCAAGGACCAGGTCGCCCCCCGGAAGATCGATCCCGCCCAGTTCCAGGTCAAGGAGGAACAGGCCCTGTTCGACGCCGTGAATAAGTTGAAAAAACGCATGAAAACCGTCGAACTGGCCGACGTCAACGACATCGTGGAATACGTCCTGTCCATGCAGGACCTCAAGGGCCCCATTGACGCCTATTTCGATGAGGTCATGGTCATGGTCGAGGACGATCGGCTCCGTAAAAACCGCCTGGCGACCATGAACGCCGTGGCCGAGCTGTTCAAGCCCCTGGCCGATTTCTCCAAGCTGACGATCAAGTGACGTCCTTGGCCGGGCCGGTCATAACCCCATATCTTGCGCGTTAGTGGACAATTACCACGATAAGTTGTATTTTTCCCTTTACGGCGGCCCTGACCTTTGATATGGTGTCTCCACGTTCATACTTACAATAGAGGTTGAGTCTGGCCCGCGACCGGCGCGGTCGCAGGGATAATCAAGGACCATGGGGACCGAGTGTTCATGAAAGTCAAGCGCCTGGAAATGCACGGTTTCAAGTCCTTCATGGACAAAACGATCGTCGAGTTTCCCGGGGTCGTTTCGGTCATTGTCGGCCCCAACGGCTGCGGCAAGTCGAACATCGTGGACGCCTTCCGGTGGGTGCTGGGCGAGCAGAGCGCCAAGCAGCTCCGGGGCGACGCGATGACCGACGTCATCTTCAACGGCACGCCGGACCGCAGGGCCATGGGCATGGCCGAGGTCAACCTGGTGCTGTCCAGCGATAACGGCCCGTTCGCCGGCCAGTGGTCCTCCTGCGCCGAGGTCCAGGTCACCCGGCGGCTGTATCGCAACGGCGACTCGGACTACCTGATCAACAGGCAGCCCTGCCGTCTCAAGGACATCCACCAGTTGTTCATGGATACCGGGCTGACCTCCAAGGCCTACGCCATCATCGAGCAGGGGCGGATCGGGACCTTTGTCGAGGCCAAGCCCGAGGAGAGACGGGTCTGGATCGAGGAGGCGGCCGGGATCACCGGGTACAAGACCCGCAAGCAGACCGCCCTGCGGCGGATGGAGCAGGCCCAGCTCAACCTGGAGCGGCTGAGCGACATCCTGGCCGAGGTCGAGTCCCAGATGGTCTCCCTGGAGCGCCAGGCCAAGCAGGCCGTTCGGTACAAGAAGTACAAGGACCAGGCCCGGGACCTGGAAATGTCCCTCCTGGCCGGGGACTACGCCCGGCTGGGCGACGACCTGGGCGACCTGTCCCGGCGGACCGATGAACTGGCCGCCCTGGAATCGGAGCGGCGCTCGGCCCTGTCAGGCCTGGAGGCCGCCCAGGAGGAGCAGCGCCTGGCCCTGCACGAGGGCGAACGCCGGATCGCCGCGGCCCGGGAGACCGTCTTCCAGGACAAGGAGAGCATCAATCGGCTGGAAAACGACATCGTGCTCCTGGGCCAGCGGATCGAGGGCCTGAAAAAGGACGAGGCCCGCGTCCGGACCGAGATGGACGAGGCCCGGCGCAAGCTGACCTCCCTGGCCGACGAGGAACGGGGGCTCAAGGGGCAACTGACCCGGGTGGAAAACGACCTGGGCCGGATCGAGGTCCAGGGCCGGGACCGGGAGGAGTCCCTGCGGGAGGGCGCGGCCGAACTGCGCGACCTGGAGGTCAAGCTCGAGGCCGACGGCGCGGCCCACGTCGAGATGATCAGCGACGCCGCCCGGGCCCACAACCGCCTGGAGCACCTCAAGGAACGCCGGACCGAGGCCGCCGAGCGCCTGGCCCGCCTTACGACCGAGACGGCCGAACTGGTTCGATCCCTGGACGAGGCCCGGCAGGCCTTCGCCGACCAGACGGCCAGGCGTGACGGCCTGCAGGCCGCCGCCACCGAACTGGGTCAGCAGTTGAAGCAGGCCAAGGAGGGGCAGGAGGCCGCGGACAGGCGCTGGCGCGGCGCGGACGAGGAGCATCGCCGGGCCGGGGCCGATCTGGACCGGGTCACCTCCCAGCTCGAGGCCCTGACCGGCCTGATCGAGGCCGGCCAGGGCGCGGCCCGGGGGGTGCGGCACCTGCTGGGCCAGGTCCGACCCGAGATGCCCGGTCTGGGCGGGGTGGTGGCCGAGCTGTTCGAGGTCCCGGCCGAGCTGGAAGCGGCCCTGGCCGCGGTGCTGGGCGAGCGGCTCCAGTACGTCCTGGTGGACGGCCCGGCCACGGCCCGGGGAGCCATCGACCGGCTCAAAAAGGATGACGCCGGACGGAGCGGGTTCGTGATCGACGCCCCGGCCGAAACGGCCGGGCCCGCCCTGAACGACCCCCGGGCCAGGGCCCTGCTGCCCCTGGCCGGTCTGAAGCCGGGGCGCGAGGACGTCGGCCGCCGGCTGCTGGAAGACGTCTATCTGGCCGACGACCTGGACACGGCTCTTGACTTGTGGATCTCGAATCCCCAGGCGGCGACCCTGGTCACCCCCGAGGGCGACGTCCTGTTCAAGGACGGTCACCTGGCCGGCGGGGCCCGGGACAAGACCGCCGGACAGCTCCTGGCCCGCCAGCGGCAATTGAGCGATCTGAAAAAATCGGTCGAGGCCAAACAGCAGGACCTGAACCGGACGGCCGCCGCCCTAGAGGCCGCGGCCAAAGACCGCACCGAGCGCCAGGAGGCCATCGAGGCCCTTGTCCGCCGCAGGGACGCCCTGGAGGAGGAACTCCAGGAGGCCGAGCGGGAGTGCTTCCAGGGCGGCCAGTCCCTGAAACTGCTCCAGGCCAAGGCCGAGGAGAATGGGCGGGCCGGGGTCGAGCTGACCGCCCGGATCGAGGGGGTGACCGGGGAACTGACCGGTCTGGAAGGGCAGAGCCGGGAGTATGCCGCCAAGGCCCAGGACCTGGCCGCCCGGATCGAGCGCCTCCGCGAGGAACTGGGGGCCAAGCGGGCGGAGGTCGAGACCCGGCGCCAGGCCGTGGCCGACCATCAGGTCGAATACAGCGCCCTGAAACACCGGCAGGAAAACCTGACCGGCCACCTGGAGCGGGTCCGGGCCGAGCAGCGGGAGCTGACCGCCCGCATCGAGGTCGCCGACCAGGAACTGACCCGGGCCCGGGAGCGCCAGGTCGAGCTGACCGACCGCCGCCGACAGCAACAGAATCAGGTGGCCGGCCTGTACCAGGAACTCGAGGACAAACAGGCGCTCCTTCGGGGGGCCGAGGATCGCCAGCGCCAGGCCGAGGAGGAACTGCTCGAGGTCGAGACCCAGATCAAGGACCAGCAACGGGCCGCGTCCGACCTGCGCGAGCGGCTGACCGAACTGAGGCTCAAAACCAGCAGTCTCGAGGCCGAGCAAAAGGCGGTGGCCGACAAGGCGGCCGAAAAGTACCACCAGGACCTGGCCCGGGTGGCCGGCGATTACCTGGAGCCGGACCTGGACCTGGACCAGACGCGGGTCAAACTGGACAAGCTGGTCAATCGCATCGAGCGCATGGCCGACAAGATCAACCTGAGCGCCATCGAGGAGCACCAGGTCCTCGAGGAGCGGCACCAGTTCCTGACCAAGAACCGCGACGATCTGATCAAGGCCGTCGAGGACCTCAACCAGACCATCCGCCGGATCAACCGGACCAGCCGGGTGCGTTTCCTGGAGACCCTGGAGGCCGTCAATCACAAGCTCCAGGAGGTCGTCCCCCTGCTGTTCGAGGGCGGTCAGGCCGAGTTGTTTTTGACCGACCCCCAAAATCCGCTGGACTCGGGCCTGGACGTCCATTTCCAGCCGCCGGGCAAGAAGCTCAAGACCATGTCCCTGATGAGCGGCGGGGAAAAGGCCCTGACCGCGGTGGCGGTCACCTTCTCGCTGTTTTTGATCCGGCCGGCCCCGTTCTGCCTCCTGGACGAGGTGGACGCCCCCCTGGACGAGGCCAACCTGGAGCGGTTCAATCACCTGGTGCAGGTGCTCGGGGAAAACGCCCAGGTGATCCTGGCCAGCCACAAGCGGCGGACCATGGAGGCGGCCGACGCCCTGTACGGGGTGACCATGGACGAACCGGGCGTGACCCGGGTCCTGTCCCTCAAACTGAGCGACCGCAGCGCCGAGCCCATCGCCGCCTAGCCCCCGAAGCCTCCCAAATCGCGACCGGGCCGTCAGCCCAAAAAAAAGGCCCCCGCCGGCGGGGGGGCCTTGACCGGTCTATGACCGGTTGAGTTCTACTGAGCGCTGATATCGGCCACCAGCCACTTGTTCTTGACCTTGGCCAGCTTGACCTTGAGGGTGGACATCCGCTTGACCAGACGCGGGATCAGGCTGTCCATGAATTTCTTCATCTGGTCGTGCTTCTTCTTGTCCTTGATGCCCTTGAGCTTCATGTCGGCCTGCTTCTTGAAATAGGCCGTCAGCCTGGCCGAGTCCAGGGAGACCATGGCCATCTTCTTCTTGGGATCGACCTTGGCATCCTTGTAACAGCTGCCGAAGAACTTGAGCTTGGCCACGGCGTCCTTCTTGCCGGCGCTCTTCTTGACGTTCTTCAGGGCCGCGTCGGTGCTCAGCGCCTCGAGTTTCTTGATGTCGCCAGCCGCGGCGGCCTTGAACCAATCCGCGACCACGGCCTTGAGGCCGCCACTAGCCATGGGGGCGGGCTTCGCCGCTGCGGCCGGTTTAGGCGCCGGCTTGGCCGCCGGTTTGGCCGCCGGTTTGGCTGCGGGCTTGGCCGCCGGTTTGGCCGCCGGTTTGGCCGCCGGTTTGGCAGTTTCCGCCATCGCCGCGCCCGCCACCATGGCAATCGCAAAAACGGCCACGACCGCCACCACCAGGCACCGCCAGGAACGATGCTTCTTCATCATCAGGCTCCTTTGTTGGTGTTATCTGCTCACCCACCAGATACTGACTTGGATTAGACCGGCACTATAACAAACAGACATTTGACCGGTCAAGAGGGAAGGCTACTCCGCCCCGGACCGACCTGCGCCGGAAGGTGCAATCTGACTCCCTCCCCCCGATATGTCGAGGCCAAGCCCTTCGAGTGGGCTTCGCCGGCGTCTGGAATAGTGCTTTTTGATTATCACATTAGGGCCCGGGGGTCAAGCAAAGGGTGATTAAAATCCATTTCCATTCCAACTCATCTCTGTTACAGTGTGCCGGACGGAAGACCGACCAACACGCGGAGATTAAATGAACTGGCTCTCGATCCTCATCCTTCGGGCCTGCCTGTCCGCGGCCGCCGGCTGGTTCTTGTGGTGGCTGTTTTTCGGGAAACAAACCAAGTGGTTGATCGTCCCCCTCGGGGGGCTGGTCCTGGCCTCGGCCTATGTCTCGGAACTGGTCCGCCGGCGCCGGCAGGGGCCCTGACGTGCCGGTGAACCGGATGGCGGCCCGCCTGGCCGGGCTGATCGCGGCCGGGGGGTTGGCCGCGGCGTCCCTGGCGGGCTGCGGCGCCGGCCGGTTCGTGCCGGTCTCTCCGCCGGGCAAGGTCGTCGGCCAGGGCATCGTCTGGCGGGTGGGGAACCTGCAGTCCACCTTCACCACCCGGGAGAAGTGGCTCCGGCTGACCCTGAAGAATCTGGGCGGCGACCCCCTGCGGCTGTTGTGGGACGGCGCCCTGTACGTCGATCAACTGGGCCGGACCTGGCCGTTTCGGGCCTATGTGGTCAAGGGCGGCCAGGGCCGGCTGGCCTTCCTGCGGCCCCGGGCCCTGTTCGGCGATTCCGACCGCGAGGACAAGGGGCCCTACTTCAAGGAGGCCCCGGAGATCATCCCCCCGGGCCGCAGTCTCGATGTTTACCTGATACCGGCCAAGAACATCTGGCCCGAGGTCGGCCTGGTCCTCAAGGACCGCCAGGAGCGGGGTCTGCCCATTCCCCGGCTGAACCTGCCGGGTCAGACCATCCGGCCGATGAACTACGGCCCGACGTTTTCCGTGATCCTGATCGTCGAGGGACCCCGGCGGACCACCCGCCGGCGCTTCACCTTCCGCTACCGGCGCTGATCCGGATCAGTTCCCCAACAGCGTATCGGAAAAGGCCGTCCTGGCTTTTTCCGACCGGTACTTTGGTTTTGCCAAGTACCGCAAATCGCGTGGCGATACAATCGCCGGCGCGATTTGGCGGGACATCCATGTCCCGCCTGGGGGCCTGTTACGAAAAACTCCGTCAGGCTCCCAGCTCCTGGCGAATCAGTCCCAGGCGGCCGCCGGCGGCCAGGACCCGGCGCTCCCGCTCGTCGGCCTGCAGCCGGAACTCGAACTCGTGGCCGTCGCGGCGGCCGGTGATTTTTTCGTCCCCCTGGGCCACGGCCCGGCCAATTCCGACGAACTCGAGGCGGTCGCCCACCTCGAGCCGGTCGTAGTCGGCCGGGTCGGCGAAGACCAAAGGCACCACCCCGAAGTTGACCAGGTTGGCCCGGTGGATCCGGGCGAAGCTCTTGGCGATCTTCACCCGGACGCCCAGGTAGCGGGGGGCCAGGGCGGCGTGCTCGCGGCTCGAGCCCTGCCCGTAGTTCTCCCCGCCCACGATCGCCGCCGGGCCGACCTCGGCCACCCGATCGCAGAACCCCTCGTCCGTGTTCTGGAAGACGCAGGCGCTGATGGCCGGGATGTTGCTCCGCAGGGGCAGGACCTCGGCCCCGCCGGGCAGGATGTGATCGGTGGTGATGTTGTCGCCCACCTTGAGGGTGATGGCCACGGTCAGGTCCCCGGGCAGGGGCGAAAGCTCGGGGAAGGGGGCGATGTTGGGGCCCCGGACGATCTCGATCGACCGCCCGTCCTCGGGCGGCCAGACCAGATTGGCCCGATCGCTGACAAAGACCTCGGGCTCGCGCACCGTTGGGTAGTCGCCCAGGTCCCGGGGGTCGGTGATCCGGCCGGTCAGGGCGGCGGCCAGGGCGACCTCGGGCGAGCAGAGATAGACCTGGTCGGGCCGGGTGCCGCTGCGGCCGGGGAAATTGCGGGGCATGGTCCGCAGGGACACCGCGCCGGTGGCCGGGGCCTGGCCCATGCCCAGGCAGCCCAGGCAGCCGGGCAGATTGACCCGGGCCCCGGCCCGAAGCAGATCGGCCAGGTGCCCCCCGGCGGACAGGTTCATCAGGATCTGCCGCGATCCGGGATTGATGTCCAGGGTCACCCCGGGATGGACCCGCTTGCCCGCCAGGACGGCCGCCACCAGGGACAGGTCGGTGAAGGACGAGTTGGCGCACGAGCCGACGATCACCTGGTCCACCGGCGTGCCCGCCACCTCCCGGACCGGGACCACGTTGTCCGGCGAGGACGGCCGGGCGATGAGCGGCTCCAGACCGGACAGATCGATGGTCTCGACCTCATCATAGGTCGCGTCCCCGTCCGCGGCCAGGGGGATGAACTCGGCCTCCCGGCCCGCGGCCCTCAGGAACTCGGCCGTGCGCCCGTCGGACGGAAAGATCGACGAGGTCGCCCCCAGTTCGGCCCCCATGTTGGTGATGGCGGCCCGCTGGGTCAGGCTCAGGCCGGCCACGCCCGGGCCGAAGTACTCGATCACCCACCCCACCCCGCCCTTGACCGACCGCCGGCGGAGCAGCTCGAGGATGACGTCCTTGGCCGCCACCCAGGCCGGCAGGCGGCCTTGCAGCTCGACCCCCAGCACCCGGGGCATGGTCAGAAAGAACGGCCGGCCGGCCATGGCCCCGGCCACGTCCAGTCCGCCGGCCCCGATGGCCAGCATGCCCATCCCCCCGGCGGTGGGCGTGTGGCTGTCCGAGCCGAGCAGGGTCCGGCCCGGCCGGGCGAATTGTTCCAGATGGACGTGGTGGCAGATGCCGTTGCCCGGCGGGCTGAAGACCGCCCCGAACCGGGCCGCCGCGGACCGCAGAAAGCGGTGGTCGTCGGCGTTCTTGAAGTCGGTCTGCAGCAGATTGTGGTCCACGTAGGACACCGAGAGCTCGGTTTTGACCCGATCCAGCCCCAGGGTCTCGAACTCCAGCCAGACCAGGGTCCCGGTGGCATCCTGGGTCAGGGTCTGATCCACCTTCAGGCCGATGGTCGTCTCCGGGGCGAGGCTGCCCTCGACCAGGTGAGAGGCGATGATCTTGTGCGTCAGGCTTTGGCCCATCCAAGTCGCTCCTTCATGGCAATGCCGCTTAATCTAACACCAACGCCTCAACCACGCCATTCGAATATCAGAACGCCTGAATCCCAAGGCCGGAAAATCGCCGGCCTGAACCCCTGCTCTCCTGGGCATCCAAGCAGCCCCGTTAATAAATATATTTGTATTTCAACAATTTAAGCAACCAGAAATTTTCCGCCCCCCTGACCAACCATTTGGTCAATATTTTGCATTTAAAGTCTTTCGACAAAACGGGCGATCGGCCCACGGGCCGGCGCCCGAACTTGAAAAACGACTATTCCGTGGTCCCGGACCGACCCGGAAGCCTCATCCCGCCGCCCGCCAGGAGGTTTTCGGCCGAAAGCGACTGAGATTGCAGGTTCCGTTCAAGGTTGGTCCGTTCAGATAGACGGCCCCGTCCTCCTCCGGGAGCGGCGGGGCCATTTTTTTCACCTTGAATTTTCGCCCGAACCGATGACCCGGGTTGGCATCCGGAGGATGATATTGTTATATTTTCATTTCAAAGGCTTGGTGGAGGAGCGGCCCCTTACGGCCGGCCGGCCCGGCCCAGTTTCAGACCAACGACTTTCGCCTGACCAGGAGGTGCCCGTGTCCGTGATGTTCGAACCGGTCAACATCGGTCCCCTGCAACTGCCCAACCGCTTTGTCCGCTCGGCCACCTGGGAGGGCCTGGCCACCGAGGTCGGAGCCGTTACCGAACGGCTGACCAGCCTGATGGCCGAGCTGGCCCGGGGGGGTGTCGGTCTGATCATCACCGGCCACGCCTACGTCGTGCCCCAGGGCCAGGCCGGGCGCCGGCAGCTCGGCTGTTACGACGACGCCTTGACCCCGGGCCTGACCGAGATGGCCGGGGCGGTCCACCAGGCCGGGGGGCGGATCGCCCTGCAGCTGGCCCACGCCGGGCTCCAGGCCCCGGCCAAGCTGACCGGCGGTCCGCCGGTGGGCCCCTCGTCCGATCCGCCGCCGGCCGGCTCGCCGGGGCACGAGCTGACCCCGGCCGAGATAGCCGACCTGGCCGCGGCCTTTGGCCGGGCCGCCTCCCGGGCCCGGGCGGCCGGGTTCGACGCCGTCCAGATCCACGCCGCCCACGCCTACCTCCTGAGCCAGTTCCTGTCGCCGGCCTTCAACCACCGGACCGATCACTACGGCGGGCCCATCGCCAACCGGGCCCGGGCCCTGCTCGAAGTGTACGCCCAGGTCCGGGCGGCGGTGGGCGACGACTTCCCGGTCCTGGTCAAGATCAACTCGTCCGATTTCCTGGAGGGCGGCCTGACGGCCGAGGATTCGGTCAAGGCGGCCAAGCTGCTGGTCGAGGCCGGTCTGAACGCGGTCGAACTCTCGGGCGGCACCGGGGCCTCGGGGCGGTTCATCCCGGTCCGGCCGGGAAAGATCGAGCCCGGCGAGGAGGGTTATTACCGCGACACCGGCCGGGCCTTGAAACAGGTGGTGGACGTCCCGGTGATCCTGGTGGGCGGAGTGCGGTCCCTGGCCGGGGCCGAGGAACTGGTCAAAGACGGGGCGGCCGACCTGATCGCCCTCTGCCGGCCGCTCATTCGCGAGCCGGACCTGATCAAGCGCTGGCAGGACGGCGACACGGCCCCCTCGGCCTGCATCTCGGACAATCAGTGCTTCAAGCCCGTCGTCTCCGGCCAGGGCGTTTATTGCCTGACCAAGGAGAAAGAGGGCGCCGCCCGGTGACATACCTGTGGCTCGCCCTGGGGTGGGCCGCCTGGGGCCTTGTCCATTCGGCCCTGATCGGCCGGGAGGTCCCGGCCGGCCTGGGGCAGAGGTGGCCCATCCTGGTCGCCCGGCGGCGGCTGATCTATTCGATCATCGCCGGGCTGACCTTGATCCCCCTGGCCGCGTTCACCTGGCTGGCCGACGGGCCCTGGGTGGTGATCTGGCCCTGGCCCTGGAAGGCCCTGCAAATACCCATCAATCTGGCGGCCCTGGTCCTGGGGCTTTTCGCCCTCCGGGCCTACGGCGGCGCGACTGATCTGTTCGGTCTCAAGAAAAATTATCGGGCCGTGGCCGAGCCCATCCGGACGGGCGTCCTGGGCTGGATCCGCCACCCCCTGTACCTGACGGCCATGGTCCTGCTGTGGGCCCATGACCTGCGCCTGGCCGACCTGGTGACCTCGGGCGTGCTGACGCTCTACGTCCTGACGGGCACGGTTATCGAGGAGCACCGCCTGGCCCGGCAGTGGGGGCCGGCCTGGGAGAGATATCGGGCCGAGGTCTCGGCCTTTGTGCCGCTGAAGCGGTGGCGGTCGCGCCGAGGCCGGGCCCAGGAATCCGCTTCCGGCCGTTTCAAGGGCGGGCTCTGATTCTTTGCCGTCCCATATCCGGTGAATGGCCTGAAAAATACCGATCGTCAACCCGAAATGAACGGTCCTGGCGTCCGCTTTCGGAGGGGAGAAAAAAACCGCTCGTCATCGGCCGAAGATGACTAGCGGGTTCGGTTGATGGTGGTGGAGACGATGGGACTCGAACCCACGACCTGCGCGTTGCGAACGCGCCGCTCTCCCAGCTGAGCTACGTCCCCGTACAAAGGATTGTAATACTAAAGAGGGGTGGGGGTAAAGTCAAGCCCGCCGGCCGCCTTACACCCCCGGACGTCTTCGCCCGGCCAGGCCTTTGAGTTCGGCCAGTTCGGGACAGCGCAGGGCGGCCGCGGTCAGGAAGTACAACCCGCCTCCCAGGACCGCGCCCAGGGCGCAGGTCCACAGCCGCCCCCATGTCGAGGGCCCGCCCGGGACCAGGACCCGCACCACCAGCCAGACGCCCAGGCCCATGACCGCCGAGGCGGCCGCGGTCCTCAGGACGCTGACCGCCAGGCGGCGGCCGCCGATGCGCCCGATCTTGCGCCGGACAAAGATGATCAACAGAACGAAGTTCAGGATCGAGGCCAGCGAGGTGGCCAGGGCCAGGCCGACGTGCCGCCAGGTCGCGACCAGGCTCAGGGCCAGAATGATATTGAGCAGCAGGGCGGCCACGGCGATGGCCACCGGCGTCTTGGCATCGTTGACCGCGTAAAAGACCCTGACCACGATGGCCACCGAGGCCACGGCCCACAGGCCCACCAGGTAGGCGATCACCGTCTGGGAGGTGGCCAGGGCGTCCACGGGGGTGAACTTGCCCCGCATGAAAAACAGCTCGACCACCGGCCGGGCCAGCACCAGCAGGCCGACGATCGAGGGCAGGATGATGAATATGGTCAGCCGCAGGGCGTGGTTCAGGGTCTCGCGCAGCTCGCCCAACTGCTCGGCCGCGGCCAGCCGGGACAGGGAGGGCAGCACGGCCGTGCCCACGGCCACCCCGATCACCCCCAGCGGAAACTGAACCACCCGGTCGGCGTACCACAAGTAGGACACCGAGCCGGGATAGGGCGAGGCCAGCAGCGTCGAGATGAAGACGTTGAGCTGATAGACCGCCGCCCCGATCACGGCCGGGACGAACAGGCGCAGGACCCGGCCCATGGCCGGATGCCACAACCGCCAGGTGGGCCGGGGGGCGAAGCCCTTTTTCACCAGGAAGGGCCACTGGAGCGTCAACTGGGCCACCCCGCCCAGGACGACCCCCACGGCCAGGGCGGTCACCGGCGGATGGAACAGGGGCGTCAGGGCCACGGCGCAGATGATGATCGACAGGTTGAGCATGATCGGGGCCGCGGCCGGGGCGAAGAAGTGCCCGGTCGAGTTGAGGACCCCCATGCCCAGGGCGACCAGGCAGATGAAGACCAGGTAGGGCAAGGTGATCCGGGTCAGCCAGACGGTCAGGGCGAACTTGTCCGGTCCGGTGAACAGGGCGGGGGTGAACGGCCGGCTGGCCTCGGCCAGGAAACGCGTGGCCTCGAGCTGCGCCGCGGAAGGGGCGAACCCGGGGGCGATCAGGGAGACGACCGTGGGGGTGAAGATCTCGCCCACGACCAGGAAGACCAGCAGGGTCAAAAACAGCAGGACAAAGGCCCCGTCGGACAGGCGCTTGGCCTGGCCCGGTCCCTGCTCGCTCAGGACCCGGGTGAAGACCGGAATGAACGAGATGGTCAGGGTCCCCTCGGCGAACAGGCGGCGGATCAGGTTGGGGATGCGAAAGGCCACGAAAAAGGCGTCGGCGGCCACCGAGGCCCCGAAGAAGTAGGAGATGACCATCTCCCGGACAAAGCCCAGCACCCGGCTGATCATGGTGGTGCCGCCGACCACGCCGGCGGCCCGGGTGACCCGGTCCCGCTCGTTCATCGCCCGCCCCGGCCCGCCGGCAAAAACAACTTGACAACCCCCATGTGGCTCACTAAACTTCAGATTTGCGCGAATTGAACTCAACCGTCCCGGAGGAATTACCGTGGCTCAACATAAATCGGCCGCCAAGCGGGCCCGTCAGAGCGAAAAACGCCGCCAGCGCAACCAGGCCGTCAGGACCCGGGTGCGCGGACTGACCAAGCGCGTTCGCCAGGACGTGGCCGCCGGCGAGGTCGAACAGGCCGTTGACAGTCTGCGTCAGGCCACCCAGGTCATCAACTCGGCCGCGTCCAAAGGCGTCCTGCACAAGCGCAACGCGGCCCGCAAGGTCTCCCGCCTCTCCCGGAAAGTGGCCGACCTCACCCGGACCCAAGACTAATCCCCCTTTCCCAAGACGGTTCGCCCCGGGTCGGGATTCTCGACCCTCGGGAGGGGTCCGCCTCGGGCGTCGGGTTTTCCCTCTGTCCAATGCGGTGAGCCCTCCGCCGCCTCGAGGGCGTCACCTCCGGCCGTCGCACAGGTCCACCAGGAGTCGCTCGAGCACGGTCCGCTTGGCCGACAGCCCGCCCTTCAGGGCCAGGTCCACCCTCAGCAGGCGGGGCATGGCCGCCTCCGGCCCGATGGGCTCCCGGTCGCGGACCTGATCGAACAGCTTTTCGGCCACAAAGGGCGGCACCCCCAGGGTCCGGCCGACCTCGGCCCGGCCGGCCCCCGAGGCGATCAGGTCCCCGACGACCCACAACTGCCTCAGGTGCCTGACGATCATGAACAGGATCCGGCTCTCGGGCTCGCCCAGGGCCAGCAGCTTGTCCAGGGCGGTCAGGGCCGCCTCGAGCCGGCCGGCCCCCAGGGCGTCGGTCAACTCGAAGATCGAGCGGCTGCGGGAATCGGTCGTCACCGCGGTCACGTCGGCGGCCTCGATCCGCGGGGCCGCCCCGACGAACAGGGCGGCCTTGTCCAGGGCCGAATCCAGCTCGCCCAGCCCCGTGCCCAGCCGGTCGATCAGGGCCCCGGCCGCGGCGGGGTCGAGGTCCTTGCCCCGGCCGCGGGCCCGCTCCCGCAGCCAGTCGGCCAGGGCCCGGCGGTTCAGGCGCTTGAACTGGATCACGGCGGCCGCCTTCTTGACCGCTTGCGAAAATTTCTCCCGGCCGTCCAGCTTGACGGCGGTCAGGACCAGGCAGGTCGTGGGGCAGGGATCGGCCAGGTAGTCGATCACCCGGGCCTTGTCCGCCGCCGGCCAGGCCCCGACCTCGTGGACGATGATCAGCCGCCGGGAACCGAGAAACGGCAGGGTCTGGGCCGCGCCCAGCACCTCCTGGGCCGGGGTCTGGGGCGCCCAGTGGATCGAGGTGTTCAGGCCGGGGTTGACCTGGAAGACCTCGGCCGTTCTCAGGCCGTCCACGGCCTGCTGGATCAGCCAGTCCTCGTCGCCCCACAACAGGACGACGGGGGGCGTCTCGCCCCGGCGGACCCTTGCCAGCAGTTCCTCGGTGGTCATGATCGCGCTGGCCGGCTCGGATTGTTCATGTGGACTCACGGCGCGGCGGCGGGACGGCCGCGATCGTCTCGGGATTCGGTCCAGCCCTAGAAGTTCTCGAAGACCCGGTCGTGGATCCGCTCGGCCAGCTCCCGGGCCACCAGCTGGATGGCGTCCAGCTTCTGGCGGTCGGTGATCAGCGAGTCGGCCGCCACCGGATAGGACTTCTTGTAGGACATGTTCGGGTCCTGCCAGACGATCTGACCGTTTCGCCGTTTGAGGACGATCGAGATCTGAACGGCCACCGTCCGGTCCCGGGAGGTCTCCTGGGAGGACAGGGTGACGTCGCTGACGGTGACCGAAAGGATGGTGCCCTGGAGGATGACGTCGGCCACATCGGTGCTGACCAGGCGGAGCAACTGGCTCCGGGTGAACTGGTAGATCGTCTCGTCGGTGAAGATCTTTTCGATGCCGATTTCGGGTGTGCTGTTCTTGAAATAGGGAATGGCGATCGTCTTGATGTCCTTGGGCAGGTTGATGACCGTGCCCCGGAACCCGTAGCCGCAGCCCCCGGCCAGGAAGGCCAGGAAAACCACCAAACCCGCTGCCCTTCTCATGGTTTCTCCCCTGTCAAACCGGGGCCGGCAAACCCCGATCGCCTTTCCGGTGGCCGTCCCTCAGGCCCCGTCGCGGGCCCGGCGCAGGGCGTCCAGGATGCCGTTGACGAACGCCCCGGAATGCTCGGCCCCGAACTCCTTGGCCAGCTCGACCGCCTCGTTGATGGCCACCTTGGCCGGCACGTCGTCCTCAAACAGGAGTTCGTAGGCCCCCAGCCGCAGGACGTTGCGGTCCACCCGGTCCATGCGGTCCAGCCGCCAGTTGCGGGAGACCTCGGCCAGCCGCCGGTCGATCTCGTCCCGGCGGGCGGCCACCCCCCGCACCAGTTCCCGGGCGAAGGGCACCGCCTCGGCCGGCGGATCGAAGCAGGCGGCGAACTTGGTCCAGGCCGCCTCCTCGTCTTCGCCCGCGGCGTCCATGCCGAAGAGGACCTGCAGCGCCAATCGGCGCGAACCATGGCGACCGGCCATCGCCGTCCGATCACAGTTTCCGGAGCAGGTCAACCATCTCGATGCCGGCCAGGGCCGCCTGCCAGCCCTTGTTGCCGGCCTTGGTCCCGGCCCGCTCCACAGCCTGCTCGATGGTGTCGGCGGTGATCACCCCGAAGATGACCGGCCGTCCCGTCTCCAGGGACACGGCGGCCACGCCCTTGCTCACCTCGGCGGCCACGTACTCGAAGTGGGGCGTCGCCCCCCGGATGACCGCCCCCAGGCAGATGACCCCGTCCACCCGCCCCGACTGGGCCAGGCGCTTGGCCGCCAGCGGGATCTCGAACGAACCCGGCACCCGGATAACGGTCTGATCGTCGGCGGCCGCGCCGTGGCGGGCCAGGGCGTCCAGGGCCCCGCTCAGCAGGCGCTCGGAGATGAACTCGTTGAACCGTCCGACCACCAGGCCGAACTTCATCCCGGTGGCGTCGAGCATGCCTTCCACGGTCGTGGCCATGATTGTCTCCTAGTCAGGAAGATTGATCATGTGCCCCAGCTTGGCGCACTTGGTCTTCAGGTAGCGCAGGTTGTCCGGACCGGGCTTGATCACCAGGGGCACCCGCTCGACGACCTCGAGGCCGTAGCCCTCGAGGCCGATGATCTTCTTGGGGTTGTTGGTCAGCAGCCTCATCCGGCGGACCCCCAGGTCGCGCAGGATCTGGGCCCCGATGCCGTAGTCCCGGAGGTCAGGGGCGAACCCCAGGGCCTCGTTGGCCTCGACCGTGTCCAGCCCCTCGTCCTGGAGGGCGTAGGCCTTGAGCTTGTTGACCAGGCCGATGCCCCGGCCCTCCTGGTGTATGTAGAGGACCACGCCCTGGCCCTCGGTCTCGACCATCTTCATGGCCGCGGCCAGCTGGTCCCCGCAGTCGCAGCGCACCGAGCCCAGGGCGTCGCCGGTCAGGCACTCGGAATGGACCCGGACCAGGACGTCGTCCTCCGGGCCGAACTCGCCCTTGACCAGGGCGACGTGGACCGAGTCGTCCACGTCGTTCTCGAAGGCCACCGCCTTGAAATCGCCGTGGACCGTGGGCAGCTTGACCTCGGCCGCCCGCCGGACAAAGGACTCGGTCCGCATCCGGTGCTCGATCAAATCGGCGATGGTCACGATCTTGACGCCGTGCTGGGCGCCGAACTTCTTCAGGTCCGGCATCCGGGCCATGGTCCCGTCGTCGTTCATGACCTCGCAGATGACCCCGGCCGGTTTCAGCCCGGCCAGGCGGGCCAGATCGACCGAGCCCTCGGTCTGGCCGGCCCGGACCATGACCCCGCCCTCGCGGGCCCGCAGCGGAAAGATGTGCCCCGGGCTGACGATGGACCAGGGCGAGGCGTCGTCGGCCACGGCGGTCAGGACGGTCGTCGCCCGGTCCGCGGCCGAGATGCCGGTCGTCACCCCGCTCCTGGCCTCGATGGACACGGTGAAGGCCGTCTGAAACGGCGATTGGTTGTTCCGGACCATGGGGTCCAGGCCGAGCCGGTCGATCAGCGCCGGGGACAGGGACAGGCAGATCAGGCCCCGGCCGTACTTGGCCATGAAATTGATCGCCTCCGGCGTGATCAGTTCGGCCGCCAGGCAGAGATCGCCTTCGTTTTCCCGGTCCTCGTCATCCACCAGGATGACCATCCGGCCGGCCTTGATTTCGGCGATGGCCTCCGGGACGGTGGCAATGGCCATGATTCGTTCTCCAGATTATGTAAAGCCGAAACGGGCCAGGGTCTCCCGGTCGATACCCCCGGGGTCTCCCCGATCCGCGCTCAGCAGGCGTTCCACGTACTTGGCGATCAGATCGCACTCGACGTTGATCTCATCGCCGACCGAAAGGTCCAGCAGGGTCGTCATCCGGGCGGTGTGGGGGATGACGTTGACCTCGAACCAGTCCCGGCCCACGGCGTTGACGGTCAGGCTGACGCCGTCCACGGCGATGGAACCCTTCTCGACCACGTACCGTCCCGACCCGGCCGGCAGGCCGAAGCGGAACCGGATCGAGGCCCCCTCTTCCCGGCGCCTGCTCACCCGGCCGACGCCGTCCACGTGGCCGCTGACCAGGTGCCCGCCCAGCCGGTCCCCGAGCCTGAGGGCCCGCTCGATGTTGACCGGCGCCCCCGCGGCCAGCCCTCCCATGGTGGTCCGGGACAGGGTTTCGGCCGAGACGTCGGACTGGAAGATAGTATCCCGTAGTCCGGTGACGGTCAAGCAGACACCGCCCACGGCCACCGACTCGCCCTCGGCCAGCTCGGCGGCCGGAAACGGCGGCCGGACCTCGAGGACCGCCCCGCCGCCCGCCGGGCGTCTCGCCTCGAGGCGCCCCCTGCCTTCGACCAGCCCGGTGAACACGTTCAGCCCTCGATCCGCCCGGTCCGGGCGACGACCATCAGATCGCCGCCCACCCGGCGGACGCCGACGATTTTCAGGGGCAGATGCTCGGCCAGGCGGCCGATCCCCTGGCCGGCGAGCATCCCGGGCGCCTCCCGGCCGCCGATGAGCATCGGCGCGAAAAACACGACCACCTCGTCCACCAGACCGGCGAAACAGGCCGCCGCCCCCAGTTCGGCCCCGCCCTCGATCAGGACGCCGGTCACCTCGCGGGCGCCCAGGGCGTCCCACAGGGCGGGCAGATCCACCCGGCCGTCCGCCCCGACCGGCAGGGCCAGGACCTCGGCCCCGGCCCGCTCCAGACGCCGCCGCCGGGCGGCCGGGGCGTTCTCGCCCCCGGCGATTATGGGACGCCCCCGGGGGTGGCGTTCAAAGATCCTGGCCCCGGGCGGGGTCGTCAGGGCGGTGTCCACCACCACCGGCCGGGGCGACCGGCCGGCGCGCCGGACGGTCCGGACGTCCAGCCGGGGGTCGTCGGCCTGCATCGTCCCCCGCCCGACCAGGATCGCGTCCACCTCGGCCCGCAGCCGGTGGACCTTACGCCGCGAGGCCTCGGACGAGATCCATTGGGACTCGCCGGAGGCGGTGGCCGTCTTGCCGTCCAGGCTGGCGGCCAGCTTGAGCATGGCGAACGGCCGTCCGGTGGTGACCCACTTCAGCCAAAAGCGATTGATTTCCCGGCATTCATCTTCCAGAACGCCGCGGGTGACGGCCAGGCCCTTGTTTTCCAAAAATCGCGCCCCGCCGCCTCTGACGCGGGGATTGGGATCGGCCGTCCCGATGACCACCCGGCGGATTCCGGCCGCCAGCACCGCCGTGGTGCAGGGCGGGGTCCGGCCCTGGTGGTGGCACGGCTCCAGGGTGACGTACAGGGTCGCCCCCCGGGCCGCCCGGCCGGCGGCGGTCAGGGCCGCCGCCTCGGCGTGGGGTTCGCCCGCGGCCCGGTGCCAGCCCCTGGCCACCGGCCGCCCCCCCTTGACCACCACCGCCCCGACCAGGGGGTTGGGCGAGGTCAAGCCCCGGCCCTTGGCCGCCTCCTTGAGGGCCAGCCGCATCCAGGTCTCGTCGGCGTCGGTCATCGGCCGTTGCCCTGGTCCTCGCCCCCGGGCCGAAGGTCATCCCGCTGCTTGTCGTCGAGCAGTCCCTGGAGTTCGTCCATGAACTCGTTCAGGTCCTTGAAGCGGCGGTAAACGCTGGCGAACCGGACGTAGGCCACGTCGTCCAGTTCCTTGAGGTGACTGATCACCCGCTCGCCGATCTCCTGGGCCGGGATCTCGCGGAGGCCCTGCTCCCGGAAGCTGGCCTCCATGGCGTCGATGAACCGGTCCAGGTCGTTGACCGAGACCGGCCGCTTCTGGCAGGCCAGACGCATCCCCTCGAAGACCTTCTGCCGGTCATAGGGCTGCCGCCGGCCGTCCCGCTTGATGACGTAAGGGTGCATCTCCTCGACGTTTTCATAGGTCGTGAACCGGCGGGCGCAGGCCAGGCACTCCCGGCGCCGACGGATGACGGTGTTGTCCTTGGTCAGGCGCGAATCGACGACCTTGTTGTCAAGGCTCTGACAAAACGGGCACTTCATGGTTCACCTTCCCGGGCCGGGGCCGTTAGCCCGGATTATTCATGAGACTTCTACTGCGGCGCCCCTATCCCGGCTGCGAGGCTCGTTTCGCCATTTTGGTGCTCGACATACTTACAAGTATGCCTCCGCGCTAAAACGGCTCCAACTTCGCCTCTCGCTCGGGATATCGACGCCTCGCTACGAACCCTCATGAATAATCCGGGCTGGGGTCTGATCGTTCTCCTGGGTTATCCAGTCGGCCACCTGGTGGCGGCCGATGTGTCCGTCGGGATAGCCGCAGACCACCTGGTCCAGGCCGGCGTTGATGATCACCCGCCGACAGAGCAGACAAGGTTCGGCCATTTCGGTCAGTTCACCGCTGGGGGCCTCGATGCCCACCAGATATAGTGTACCACCAATTGTCTCGGCCCGCGAGGCATGAATCACGGCGTTCATCTCGGCGTGGACGCTGCGGCACAGCTCGTAGCGCTCGCCTGAGGGAATTTGCTCCTGTTCCCGGCGGCATACGCCCAGATCGATACAGTTGACCACGCCCCGCGGGGCCCCGGTGTATCCGGTCGAGATGATCTGATCTTGATTGACGATAACCGCGCCGTAATTGCGCCGGAGGCAGGTGCCCCGGCGGCTGACCTCGCGGGCGATATTCAGGTAGTAGCGATCCTTGGAGATGCGATCACCGGTCATGACTCCGATCCCGGCCCCAGGGCCGTCAGCTTGTCCACCCGGCGCTGATGCCGCCCCCCCTCGAACGGGGTGTCGAGGAAGGCGTCCAGGATGTCCAGGGCCAGGCCGAGGGCGGTTATCCGCTCGCCCAGGCACAAGACGTTGGCGTTGTTGTGGGCCCGGGCCATCCGGGCCGCCCAGATGTTGTGGGCCAGCACGGCCCGCACCCCGGGGAAGCGGTTGGCGGCGATGCTCATGCCGATGCCCGAGCCGCAGACCAGGACCCCGCGCTCGACCTCGCCTCGGGCCACGGCCGCCCCCGCCCGGGCCCCGAAGTCGGGATAATCCACCGAGTCCGGCCCGGCCGTTCCCACGTCGAGGACCTCGTGCCCCCGCTCGGTCAGCCGCCCCTTGAGGGCCTCCTTGAGGGCGTATCCGGCGTGGTCGCTGCCGACGACGATCTTCATGGTGCTTACCCGGTGAATTTCCTCAGGGCCAGAACGGCGTTGGTCCCGCCGAAGCCGTAGGTGTTGGACAGGGCGACCTTGACCTCCTGCCGGCGGGCGGAATTGGGCACGTAGTCCAGGTCGCAGGCCGGATCGGGCGTCTCGTAGTTGATGGTCGGGGGGATGACGCCGTGATGAAGGGTCAGGGTGGCGAACGCCGCCTCGATGCCCCCCGCCCCGCCCAGGAGGTGCCCGGTCATGGACTTGGTCGAGCTGACGGCCAGGCGATAGGCGTGGTCGCCAAAGACCTTCTTGATGGCCAGGGTCTCGATGGCGTCGTTGAGGTCGGTCGAGGTGCCGTGGGCGTTGATGTAATCCACGTCCTCGGGATTGAGCCCGGCGTCATTGACGGCCATGCTCATGCAGTTGACCGCCCCCTCGCCCTCGGGATGGGGGGCGGTGAAGTGATAGGCGTCCGAGGTCAGGCCGTAGCCGATGACCTCGGCCAGGATGTCGGCCCCCCGCCGGCGGGCCCGGTCCAGTTCCTCGAGGACGAGCATGCCCGAGCCCTCGCCGATGACGAACCCGTCCCGGTCCCGCTCAAAGGGCCTCGAGGCCCGGGTCGGATCGTCGTTGCGGGTGGACAGGGCCCGCATGGCCGAGAAGCCGGCCACGGCCGTGGGGGTGACCGTGGCCTCGACCCCGCCGCAGATCATCACGTCGGCCACGCCGTGCTGGATCAGCTTGAACGAATCGCCGGTGGCGTGGGTCCCGGCGGCGCAGGCGGTCTGGACCGAGATGTTGGGCCCCTTGAGGTTGTAGGTGATCGAGATCTCGCCCGGGGCCATGTTGGCGATTATCTTCGGGATGAAAAAGGGGCTGACCCGACTCGGCCCCCGGTCGCCCATCTGGCGGAAGGTGGCCTCCATGGTCTCCAGGCCCCCCAGGCCGCAGCCGACGATGGTGCCCGCCTTGGGGGCCAGCTCGTCGTCCACCTCGAGGCCGGCCGAATCGACTGCCATCTTGGCCGCCGCCAGGGCGTACTGGATGAATATATCCAGCCGACTGATCTTCTTCTTGGGGACCCATTCCTCGGCATTGAAGTCCCGGACCTCGCCGGCGATGGCCGTCTTGAAGCCGGTCGAGTCGAACTTGGTGATCGGTCCGATGCCCGAGCGGCCGGCGATGACCGCCTCCCAGCTCTCCCGGACCCCGACGCCCAACGGCGTCACCAGGCCCAGGCCCGTGACAACTACTCGACGACGCAAGTTATCTCCTCAAAAAAAGCCGCGGACAGGTCATCCGCGGAACCCGTCGGCCAAGGTGTCGGGGTCCCGCCGGAGATGTCATCGGTTCCGGCTACCCGGGGTGAAGGCCGCCCCCGGACGCCGCACCGCGACCACCGGGCCCCGGGCCCCGAAACCTCGGGCCTAAGCCATGACCTTGTTGACGTAGTCGATGGCGTCCTGGACGGTCTTGATCTTCTCCGCTTCCTCGTCGGCGATGTTGATGCCGAACTTGTCCTCCATGGCCATGATCATCTCGACCAGGTCCAGCGAGTCGGCGCCCAGGTCATCGACAAAAGAGGCCTCGGGCTTGACGTCCTCGGGCGACACGGAAAGCTTCTCGCAGATTATCTCTTTTACCTGTTCAATGATTTCTTCGACTGTAGGCATTGAGGTCACTCCTTTCTACATATACATGCCACCGCTGACGTGAATGACCTGTCCCGTCAGGTACGAGGCCGCCTCCGAGGCCAGCCAGGACACGACGTTGGCCACGTCCTCGGGGGTGCCCGCTCGACCCAACGTGATCTGACTCAAAAAGGCCTGCTTGACCTTGTCCGGGAGGCCGGCGGTCATATCGGTCTCGATGTAACCGGGGGCCACGGCGTTGACCCGGACGTTCCGGGCCCCGGCCTCCTTGGCCAGGCTCTTGGTCAGGGCGATGATGCCCGCCTTGGAGGCGGCGTAGTTGCCCTGACCGAAGTTGCCGACCAGGGCCACCACCGAGGCGACGCTGATGATCGACCCGCCGCGGGCCTGCATCATCGCCCGGATGACCGCCTGGCAGCAGTTGAAGGTCCCCTTGAGATTGACGGCGATGACCCGGTCCCAATCGGCCTCGGTCATCCGGACCAGCAGGGCGTCGGCGGTTATCCCGGCGTTGTTGACCAGGACGTCCACCCCGCCGAACCGCTCGATCCGCTCCCCGAAATACTGCTTGACCGCCGCGTGGTCCGAGACGTCAAGCTTGACCTGCTCGGCCTCGACCCCGGCCGCCGCAAGCAAAGCGACCGTCTCGACGGCGGCCTCCTCGTCCGGATCAAAATGGTTGATCAGGACCGCCCGGGCCCCCTCGGCCAGGGACAGGGCAATGGCCCGGCCGATGCCTCGGCTCCCGCCGGTGACCACCACCACCCGTCCGTCACTCATCTGGTAACCCCTCTGTCTCGGTCGCGACCGCGATAGATTGCCGCCAGCGACTCCCGGCATAACTCCCATTTTTAATCGAAAATGTCAAGTTGACTGACCCGCCCGAGGCCGCCCTCAGGCCGCGCCCAGTTCCTGGAGCATGGCCGGGACGATCTGGTGGAGGTCGCCCACCAGACCGTAGGTGGCCACGGAAAAGATCGGGGCCTGGGCGTCGGTGTTGACGGCGACGATGACGTCCGAACTCTGCATGCCGACCAGGTGCTGGACCGCGCCGGACACCCCGCAGGCGACATACAGCCTGGGGGCCACGGTCTTGCCCGTCTGGCCGACCTGGTGGGCGTAGTCGATCCAGCCGTTGTCCACCGCCCCCCGGGAGGCCCCGACCACGCCGCCCAGGGCCTCGGCCAGCTTCCGGATCAGGCCGAAGCCCTCGGCCGCGCCCAGGCCCCGGCCGCCGGTGACGATCACCTCGGCCGAGCCCAGATCGACCCGGTCGGTCACCTCGCGGACGACCTCGACCAGCCTGGTCCGGACCTGGAGCCCGTCCAGATCGCCGACCTCGATCACCTGGCCCGAGCGGCCCTCGTCCCGGGCGGCGATCTTCATCACCCGGGGCCGGACCGTGGACATCTGGGGCCGGCGATGGGGGCTGACGATGGTGGCCATGATGTTGCCGCCAAAGGCCGGCCGGGTCTGCAGCAGGAGCCGCTTTTCCGGATCGATGTCCAGCCCGGTGCAGTCGGCCGTCAGCCCGGCGCCGACCTGGACCGCCACCCGCGGGAAAAAGGACCGGCCGATGGCCGTCGCCCCGCAGAGGACGATCTCGGGTTTGCGGTCGGCGATGAGGCGGCTGACCACCTGGGCGTAGGCGTCGTCCGAGAACTCGGCCAGGGCCGGATCGGAGGCCACCAGGACCTCGTCCGCGCCAAAGGCGATCAGCTCGGCCGCGTCGGCGGCCAGGTCGCCGTCGTGACCCAGCAGGACGGCCGTCAGCTTGACGCCCAGGTCGTCGGCCAGTCCCCGGCCCCGGCCCAGAAGTTCCAGGCCGACCGAGTGCAGGCCGTCCTGGCGGCGCTCGGCAAAGACCCAGACCCCGGAGGCGTCCGTCGGGGCGGCCGGGGCCTCCTTGGTCTCGATCGAGATCGCCCCCTCGGGGCAGACGTCCACGCAGGCCCCGCACAGGTTGCACGCCTCGCCGACGACCGGCCGGTCATCGACCAGTTCGATGGCGCCGAAGGGACAGGACTCCTCGCAGGCTCCGCAGCCGCTGCAGGATTCGAGATCGATGAGAAGGGCCACCGCTGACTCCGCTTACCGCAAACTGACCTTGATCACCCCGCCGGCGACCAGCTTGTCCAGGACGGCCCGGGCCTGAACGGCCGGCTCGCCCTCGATCATCTCCCGCTCGGCCCTGACCCCCGGGGCGAAGACCTTGACCACCTGGGTGAAGGACCCGGCCAGGCCGACCTTGTCCTCGGTCAGGCCCAGATCACCCGCGGTCAGCGTCTTGATCTCGGCCTTCTTGGCCCGCATCTTGGCCTTGAGAGACGGCGGCCGGGGCTCGCCCACCTCGCGGACCACGGTCAAGAGTCCCGGCAGGTCCAGCTCGACCACCTGGTGGCCGTCGTCCATCATCCGGCTGACCTTGAGCCGGCCTTCCTCCACGACCTCGAAGGCCTTGACGTAAGCCACGTAGGGCCAGCCCAGATGCGTGGCCACCCCCGGGCCGACCTGGGCCGTGTCGCCGTCGATGGCCTGCTTGCCGCAGACCACCACGTCGAACGGGCCCAGCTTCTCGATGGCCGCGGCCAGGGTCAGCGAGGTGGCCCAGGTGTCGGCCCCGGCAAAGGCCCGGTCGGTGAGGAGGACCGCCTCGTCGGCCCCGAAGCCCAGGGCCTCGCGCAGGGCCTCCTCGGCCTGGGGCGGGCCCATGGACAGCAGGGTCACCTCGCCGCCGGCCGCCTCCTTGAGCTGAAGGGCCGCCTCCAGGGCGAACAGATCAAAGGGATTGATGATCGAGGCCACCCCCTGGCGGACCAGGGTGTTGGTGGCGGGGTCGATCCGGACCTCGGTCGTGTCCGGGACCTGCTTGAGGCAGACGGCGATCCTCATTTGCGCCGCCCGTATTCCTTGTTCAGCTCCTGGCCGATGACGTTGCGCTGGATCTGATTGGTGCCCTCGTAGATTTGAAGGATCTTGGCGTCGCGCATCATCTTCTCGACCGGATACTCGCGCATGTAGCCGTGACCGCCCAGGATCTGGACGGCGTCGGTGGTCACCTCCATGGCCACGTCGGTCGGAAAGAGCTTGGCCATGGCGCTGACCTTGCCGATGTCCTTGGACCCCGAGTCGATGAACCGGGCCACGGCATAGGTCAGGGCCCGGGCGGCCTCGATCTTGGTGGCCATGTTGGCCAGCATGTGAGCCACGGCCTGGAAGCCGATGATCGGCCGGCCGAACTGCTGGCGCTCCTTGGCGAACCGGGCCGCCTCGTCCAGGGCCCCCTGGGCCACGCCCACCCCCTGGGCCCCGACGCCGGGCCGGGACTGGTCAAAGGTGCGCATGGCCACCACGAACCCCAGGCCCTCGCGGCCCAGGAGACGGTCGGCCGGGATGCGGCAGTCGTCAAAGATCAGCTCCCGGGTGGCCGAGGCCCGGATGCCCAGCTTGCTCTCCTTGCGGCCGTAGGTAAAGCCGGGGTCGCCGTCCTCGACGATGAAGGCCGAGGCGCCTCGGGGGCCCTTGGTCGGGTCGGTGATGGCGATGACGCTGTAGATCTTGGCCTCGCCGCCGTTGGTGATCCACTGCTTCGAGCCGTTGATGACGTAGTGGTCCCCGTCCTTGACCGCCCGGGTCTGGATCGAGCCGGCGTCGCTGCCCGAGGCCGACTCGGTCAGGGCAAAGGCGGCCAGCTTCTCGCCGGCGGCGATGGTCGGCAGGTACTTGTCCTTCTGCTCGTCGCTGCCGTAGAGCAGGATCGGAAAGGCCCCCAGGAAGCTGGCGGCGAACGAGGTCGAGACGCCCAGGCAGGCCCGGGAAAGTTCCTCGACCGCGATGCAGTTCTCGAGGCACCCGCCGCCCAGGCCCCCGTACTGTTCGGGGATGATCAACCCGAACAGGTCGGCCTGGGCCAGGACCTTCATCAGCTCGCCGGGAAATTCCTCCCGATCGTCCAGCTCGGCCCGGACCGGCACGATGCGCTGCTCGGCGATCTCCCGGCAGAGGTCCCGGATCATGATCTGCTCTTCGGTGAAAAAATAGTCCATTACACCGCCTCCACTGGACGAGACACACGTTTCGAGCCGGACAGCAGGTCGCGCAGGGGCCGCAGCCCCTCGCGGAGATGGTCCACCAGTCGCTGCCGCAGAGAGACCGTGGCCAGGCCGACGGCGTTCTTGACCGCCTTGGCCGTCGAGGCGCCGTGGCAGACCAGGCCCAGCTCGCCCAGGCCCAACAGCGGCGCCCCTCCGTACTCGGCGTAGTCGAAGAACTGGTGGTGCCGCCTGAGGATCGGCTTCATCATCAGGTAGCCGCGCCAGGATTTCTTGTCCTGGGCCCGCCGGGCCAGGGCGCTCAGCACCCGGCGGCGGGACAGCTCCCAGCCCTCGGCGAACTTGAGCAGGACGTTGCCCACGAAGCCGTCGCAGATCACCACCTGGGCCAGCCCGGAGAAGATGTCCTTGCCCTCGATGTTGCCCACAAAGGGCAGTCCCGATTCGGACAGCAGCCGAAAGGCCCGGCGCAGGCGGTCGTTGCCCTTGCCCTCCTCGCGGCCGATGTTGATCAGGCCGACCTTGGGGGTCTCGATGGCCAGGGCCAGCCGGGCGAAGACATGGGACATGACCCCGAACTGAAAGAGCTGCTCGCCCGAGCAGTCCACGTTGGCCCCGACGTCGGCCATGACCACCGGGCCGAAAGCGGTCGGCCAGATGGCGGCCAGGGCCGGCCGGTCCACGCCCGGCAGCCGGCCGACGGCCTTGAGGCCGAAGGCCATGGTCGCCCCCGAGTGGCCGCAACTGACCACGGCCTGGGCCCGGCCGGCGCTGACCTCGCCCCAGGCGGCGTCGATCGAGGTGTCGGCCAGGTGCCGCAGGGCGAACGACGGGGAATCGTTCATGCCCACCACCCCGGTCGAGTGCCTGATCGAGACGCGGGACGGATCGTAGCGCTTCATCCTGCCCAGTTCGGCCTCGATGGTCGGCCGGTCCCCCACCAGGACCACCGGCTCGTCGAATTCGACCGACGCCTTGACCGCACCTCGGACCACCGCCCGGGGAGCGTAGTCTCCGCCCATGGCGTCCACGGCGATGGTCACGCCGCCTACTCCTTGGTCTTGATGACCTTTCGGTCGTGGTAGGTGCCGCAAGCGGGACAGGCCCGGTGGGGCAGCTTGGGCTCGCCGCAGTCCGGGCACTTGACCGTTTGCGGGGGCACGTAGGCGTCGTGACTGCGCCGCTGACGAGAGCGGCTTCGGGATTGACGTCTCTTGGGTACCGCCATGTCTTCTCCTGAACCGACCGGTCCGCGACCGATCGGTTATAATACCTCGCGAACTGTTGCTAAGGTCGTCCCCCCTCGGCCCCGGCCGCCGGACGGCCTGAAGTCCGATTACCGGTCCGGGCCCGATTCAGGGACGCCAGTCTTTCAGTTTCTCCCACCGGGGATCGCGGGGACCCCCGCCGCAGCGGCAGGATTCACGGCTGAGATCCGCCCCGCAGCCGGGACAAAGGCCGGGACAATCCTCCCGACAGAGGTACACCATCGGCAGGTTGAGTTCGACCTGATCCAAGGCCAACTGATCCAGGTCGATCAGGTCCGCGAAATACTCGACCTCGAGGTCCCCCCGGCCGAGTTGGACCTCGTCCGGGAACCGCTCCGGCTGGGGGGACAACCGCGCGTCCACGGCCACGTCCACCGGCCGGATCGACTCCTTGAGGCACCGCTGGCAGACCAGCTTGAGCCGCCCCTGGACCTGGCCCTTGACCCGGAAGCCCTGGCCCTCGGGCTCGATAAAAAAACGGGCCGCCAAGGGACCGTCCAGCCGGGCCGGGGACAGAAAATCGTCCGCCCGACCGCCGGGTTCCATTTCGAACCCCGCCTGGAGCCCGGAGGGAGGTATGTCTTCCGGTTTGAGACGCACGAAAAGACACCTTTCTGGCCGCCCCGCCTCATCGGCTGGGGGCATCCCTCCTGGGCCATTTCACTTGAAATGGGTATTATATTACCGCTCCCTGGAGTGTCAAGCCTTTTCCCATCGCGGCCGTAGGGCTAACCGGCCGGGGCCTTCTTGTCAACCCTGCCTTGATGATGATATTAGATAATATAGAAACGCCCAGGAGGGAGCCATGAAACGCTATCCGGCGGTGGCCGGACAATTCTACCCGGATGGGTCGGAGAACCTGGCCCAGACCGTGGACCAGTTCCTGATCGCCGAAGGGGAACCCGAGGAGGTCCTGGCCGTGGTCTCGCCCCACGCCGGTTACATCTATTCCGGGTCCGTGGCCGGCCAGGTCATGGCCCAGGTGAAGGTCCCGGACACGGTCGTGCTCCTGGGTCCCAACCACACCGGCCTGGGGGCCGACCAGGCGATCATGTCCAGCGGCGAGTGGCTGACCCCCCTGGGCACCGTGCCCCTGGACGCGGAACTGGCCCGGAGGATCATGGACCAGGCCCCGGACCTGACCGAGGACGCCCGGGCCCACGCCCGCGAGCATTCCCTCGAGGTCCAGGTCCCGTTCCTGCTCCGGCGCAACCCGGGCCTGTCCCTGGTGCCCATCTGCCAGTCCTATACCGATTTTGCGACCTGCCGCCGGATCGGTCTGGGGATCGCCGCGGCGGTCAAGGAAGTTGGCCGAAAAATCCTGATCGTGGCCAGCTCGGACATGACCCACTTCGAATCGGCCGAGAGCGCCCGGCAAAAGGACGAGCTGGCCCTGGCCCGGGTCCTGGACCTGGACCCCGAGGGCCTCTTGAATACCGTCCGTGGCCACCGGATCAGCATGTGCGGAGTCATCCCGACCACGACCGCCCTCATCGCCGCCAGGGAGCTGGGGGCCACCCAGGCCCGGCTCGTGGATTACGCCAACTCGGGCGACGTCAACCGAGATTACTCGAGCGTCGTCGGCTACGCCGGAGTGGTAATCAAGTAATTCCTTTTTCACCTTTGTCCGAAAAACAGCCATCGGACCCGGACCGGTTCCGGTCGGCCGCGAGAGTAATCCAGCATGTCCGAACCCATTGTCACCCGCTTCCCCCCCTCCCCGACCGGGGCCCTGCACCTGGGCGGGGCCCGGACCGCCCTGTTCAACTTCCTGTTCGCCCGCCATTCCGGCGGCAAGTTCATCTTCCGCCTCGAGGACACCGACCAAGAGCGCTCGAAAAAGGAATGGGAAGACCAGATCATCACCGCCTTGAAATGGCTCGGCCTGGACTGGGACAATGACCAAATATATCGCCAGTCCGAACGCACCGAAATTTACCGGGAGTATGCCGAGCGGCTGCTGGAATCGGGCCGGGCCTACTGGTGCCGTTGCTCGCCCGAACTGCTCGAACAGAAGAAGCAGGCCGCCATCAAGCAGGGCCGGAAATGGATCTACGACGGGACGTGCCGGCCGAAAAACCTGGGGCCGGGACCGGGGGCGGTCATCCGCCTCAAGGCCCCCCGGACCGGGACCACCGGTTTCACTGACCTGGTCAAGGGCGGCATCCGGTTCGAGAACGCCGAGCTGGACGACCTGATCCTGTGGCGCTCGGACGGCACCCCGACCTATCACCTGGCCGTGGTCGTGGACGACGTGACCATGGGCGTGACCCACGTCATCCGGGGCGACGACCACGTCAACAACACCCCCCGGCAGATGCTGATTCTCGAGGCCCTGGGCGAGCCGGCCCCGGCCTACGCCCACGTGCCCATGATCCTGGGGCCCGACGGGGCCAAGCTGTCCAAGCGCCACGGCGCGGCCAGCGTCCTGGAATACCGGGACCTGGGATTTTTGCCCCAGGCCCTGACCAACTACCTGGCCCGGCTGGGCTGGGCCTTTGGCGACGAGGAGATTTTTTCGCTTCAGGATTTGGTCGAGAAATTCTCGCTCGAGGGCGTGGGCCAGGCCGCGGCCCGGTTCAACCCGGACAAGCTGTTGTGGCTCAATCAGCAGTGGATCATGAAATTGCCCAAAAAGGTAACGGTAGTCGAGGCATCAGACCAACGATTGCGAGTTTTCAGATTTGACGACACTAAGGCCATCGGGTCGGCCGCGGAGTCCTTGATCGATTTCAAGCAGGCCACCGGCCGACTGACCGACTGGGACTGGGGCGCGGAGGCGGTCTCCGATTATCTGGCCGAGGCCCTGGAGGGATTGAAAACCCGGAGCAAGACCCTCATCGAGATGAACGACGGCGCGGCCTTTTATTTCAAGCGTGACGACAATATAAAATATGACGACAAGGCGGCCCGGAAATTCCTGAAACCGGACGTCCTGCCCGTGTTCGAGGACCTGATCAAGCGGCTGGAGGAGGCCCCGGACTTCGAGGAAAAAACCCTGGAGGCCATTTTCAACGACATCGTCCAGGCCCGCTCGCTCAAGCTGGGCCAGGTGGCCCAGCCGGTCCGGGTGGCCCTGACCGGGATCACCATCAGCCCGGGTATCTTCGAGGTGATGCGCGTTTTGGGCCGGGACCGGGTGCTCAACCGTCTGCGCCGGGCCATGGACCATATTTCAACCCAGGGTCTTGACAAGGCCACCTGAACCACCTAGACTTCAGGTTTCCTGGGGGATCGTCTAATGGCAGGACGGCTGGCTCTGGACCAGTTAGTCGAGGTTCGAATCCTCGTCCCCCAGCCAAGATAGAGCATATTCCCTGGGCTAAGGATTTGACCGCCGGCCTGCCGGTCGTCTTTAACCAGACGAATTTAGATAAACAGGTGCGGTCCCATCGTCTAGTGGTCTAGGATACCGGCCTCTCACGCCGGAGACACGGGTTCGAACCCCGTTGGGACTGCCA
>CAZMVB010000028.1:0-55418 GCA_964569795.1 uncultured Desulfarculales bacterium
GGCCTCGGCCCGGGCCGCGGCCTTCCATCGCCGGGCCCGTCCCCGGCCCGGCCCCGGAGTCAGTGATCCCCGGCGGGCCCAGGTCCGCCGCCGCCTGTTTACGGCCAGCCGGGCCCTGCTGGACGGCCGGCTGGGTCAGGCCCGGACCCTCATCACCCAGACCCTGGAACTAAATCCGGAAAACGCCGCGGCCCAGCGGTTTTTGTTCGAGGTCGTGGCGGCCCAGCGCCGCCTGACCGAGTTTTTGGCGCGGATCCCGGTCCTGCTCAAAAACCACAGGCTGGGCGCCGCCGAAAACCTGGTGGGGCGGGTCCTGAGCCTGGACCGGGCCAACCCCGCGGGCCGGAAACTGGCGGCGCGGATAAGCGACCTGCGGCAAAAGGTGGACGGCTGGCTGGCCCAGGCCAAGGCCGCCCTGGAGCAGGGGCGCTACGGACAGGCCCACCGGCTCTACAACCAGGTCCTGGAGGTCGATCTGGGCCACCCCGAGGCCCGGCGGGGACTGAGGGTCCTCAAGGCCGGCCTCCGCCCGGACGACATCTTCGGCGCCATCAAGACCGACAACCTGGCCCTGCTCAGCGCCGTTCTGTCCGCCTATCCCCAGGCGGTCTCGGCCCGGCTCCGGGCCGGCGGGTCCCGCCTGGACGGCTTCACCCCGCTGCACCTGGTTGCCTGGAAGGGTTCACCCGAGGCGGCCAGGATCCTGCTGGCCCACGGCGCGGCGGTTACGGCCCGGGTCAAGGGATTCCACTCGTTCACCCCCCTGCACGTGGCCGCGTTCAAGGGGCATCAGGCCGTGACCCGTCTGCTGGCCGCCCGGGGGGCCGACCTGGCCGCCCGGGACGCCCAGGGCCGGACCGCCCTGGACGTGGCCGTGGACGCCGGGCAGACCCGACTGGCCGCCCTGCTCCGGAAACTGGGCGCGGCCGACACCGGAACGCCCCAGCGGATCATCCATCGCCTGTTCGCCGCGGCCAGGATCGGCGACGTCGAGACCGTCAAGAGGCTGGCCACGGGCCGGGCCCTGGCCTCGATCAAGTCCAAGTCCCTGGCCGAGATCAAGCGCATCGGCCAGACCTTCCAGGCCGTGGCCGGGGTCCGGATCGAGGGGGCCAAGGCCTTCGCCCAGGTGGTGTTCGACGTGGCCAAGGTGATGACCGCCCAGGAGCGGAACCAGCTCAAGCGGCAGTTGCCCGCCCTGCGGCGGATGGCCCGGGCGACCACCGATCCCGCCGCCCGGAAGACCCTCGAGCAGAAGATCGCCGACCTGGAAAAGGGGCTGGTCCGGGTGACCGTCACCCTCCACAAGGTGGGCGGACGCTGGCTGGTGGCCGATCTCGAGGGCTGATCCGGGATCCCATTCGTCGTTTTGGGCCCGGGATATCACCGACCTCTCGCCGAATCTCATCAATAATTCGGGTGGGGATCACGCCGTCGCTCGAGCCGCCGTCGGCCCGCGCCGCCCCGGCCGCTTTTTTTATTTCCGGTCCCGGCCTCTGGAGTTACAAGGAAACATTTGAATCAGGAGGGGACCATGGGAGTTCGTTTTATCCGGGCGGGAGCGATCCTGGGAGTGGTGCTCCTGTCAGGCTGCATCACCGTCAACGTGGACCTGTTCAAGAAACTGGGGCCGCCCACGGAAAAGGTCCTCGCCGGGTCCGGCGAGGCCAAGATCGTCATGGTGGACGTCAGCGGCTTCATCAGCAGCACCCCGGGCACCCAGTGGTTGTTCCCCCGCTTCCGACCGCGGCTGGGTCTGGTGGCCCGGCTGCACGAGGAACTGGACCTGGCGGCCAAGGACCCGCAGGTCAAGGGGCTGCTGGTCCGGATCATGTCGCCGGGCGGCTCGATCACCGGCTCGGACATCATCTTTCACCTGATCCGCCAGTTCAAGCGCCGGAAAAAGGTGCCGGTGGTGGCCTGCCTGGTCAGCCTGGCCACCTCGGGCGGCTACTACGTCGCCCTGGCCGCGGACGAGATCTACGCCCTGCCCACGACCGTCACCGGGTCCATCGGCGTGATCCTGGTCAAGCTCAACCTGGCCGGCCTGCTCCACAAACTGGGCATCCGGAACGAGACCTACGTCTCGGGACCCAACAAGGACATGTTCTCCCAGCTCAAGGCCGACACGCCGGCCCAGCGGAAGATCATCAACGGCCTGGTCAAGGAGATGTACGCCCGGTTCATCGGTCTGGTCGCCCGGCGGCGGCACCTGCCGGTGGCCAAGGTCCGGCGTCTGGCCGACGGCCGGATCTACCTGGCGCCCCAGGCCCTGAAGCTGAGGCTGATCGACAAGCTGGGCTACCTCGAGGACGCCGTGGCCCGGATCAAGGCCCTGGCCAAGGTCAAGGACGCCCGGGTGGTCATCTACAGCCGGCCGGGCGAGTACCGGGAGAACATCTACGCCATGAGTCCCTGGCGGGGCTCAATTCTTGGCCCGTCGCTTCCGGGTACGGGCGGCCTTACGCCCCTGCTCCTCGCCCGCTAGGCTGCTTTTCTTGGGGACCTCGATCTTCAGGGCCTTGATCTTGCGGTGGAGGTGGCTGCGCTCCATGCCGATGGCCTCGGCGGTGAGACTGACGTTGCCCTCGAACTCCTCGAGTTTTCCGAGCAGGTAGGCCCGCTCGAACTCGCTCTTGGCCTCCCGGTAGGGCTTGGCCAGGACCCGGGTCAGCCCCGGGGCCTGGTCACGCTCCGGGACCAGGTGGCCGGGCAGGTGTTGGGGACCGATCACCTCGGACGGGGTGAGGATGGCCAGTCGTTCGATCAGATTCTTCAGCTCCCGGACGTTGCCCGGCCAGGCGTAGGCCCTCAGCGCCGCCATGGCCTCGTCGGTGACCTGCTTGTGGGGCCCGGCCGTGCGCCGCGAGAAGTTCTCCAGGAACTCGGCGATCAGTTCCGGGACGTCATCGACCCGATCCCGGAGCGGCGGGACGTGGATCGGGATGACGTTGAGCCGGAAGTAAAGGTCCTCCCGGAAGTTTTCCCGCTTGATCTCGGCCTCGAGGTCCTTGTTGGTCGCGGCCAGGACCCGGACGTCCACCTTGATCGTCCGGGCCCCGCCGACGCGCTCGAACTTCTGCTCCTCGAGGATCCTGAGGACCTTGGCCTGGGTCTTGAGGCTCATGTCCCCGATCTCGTCCAGGAAGATGGTCCCCTGGTGGGCCAGGTCGAACTTGCCCCGGCGCTGGGCCGAGGCCCCGGTGAAGGCCCCCTTCTCGTGGCCGAACAGTTCGGACTCGATCAGCTCCTCGGGAATGGCGGCGCAGTTGACCACGATCAGCGGTTTGTCCTGGCGCTGGCTCCGGCGGTGGATGGCGTGGGCCACCAGTTCCTTGCCGGTGCCGTTCTCGCCGGTGATCAGGACGTAGGCGTCGGTCGGGGCGACGATCTCGATCTGGGCCTTGAGTTCATCGATGGCCGCCGAGTGTCCGGTGATCTCGGGGACCTTGACCGTCTGGGTCTTGAGGACGGTGACCTCCTCGGCCAGGTCGTGGATCTTCAGGGCGTTGTCGATGGTCACCAAGGTCTTGTCCAGGGAGAGCGGCTTTTCCAGGAAATCGAAGGCCCCCAGGCGGGTGGCCTTGACCGCGGTCTCGATGGTGCCGTGCCCCGAGATCATGATCACCTGGAGGTAGGGGTGTTCGGCCTTGATCCGCTTGAGGGTCTCGATGCCGTCCAGGTCGGGCATCCAGATGTCGAGCAGGACCAGGTCGGGCGGGTCCTCGGCCAGCCGGGCCAGGCCCTCGGTCCCCGAGGCCGCGGTCGAGACCTGATAGCCCTCGTCGGTCAGGCTCCCGCCCAGGGACTGGAGGATGGCTTGTTCGTCGTCGATGACCAGGATGTGTTTGGCCATAACCGAGTGTCCCCGCGGCCGGTCAGGAGGCGGCCCTGGTGCCGGTGCGCACCGGAAGTTCGATGGAGAAGACGGTCCCCCGCGGCTTGTTGTCCCGGACCCGGAGGTAGCCGTTGTGGTCGCTGACGATGGCCGAGACGATGGCCAGCCCCAGCCCGGTGCCGCCCTTCTTGGTCGAGAAGTAGGGCTCGAACAGGTGGGCCTTGTCCTCGGGCGGGATGCCCGGGCCGTCGTCGGCCACCTCGAGGCGGACCGTGTCCAGGGCCGGATCGTGGCTCAGCCGGACGTCCACCCGGCCCCGGCCCTCCAGGGCGTCCACGGCGTTGTCGAACAGGTTGATCAGCACCCGTTTCATCTGGTCCCGGTCCAGGTTCACCATCGGGATCGAATTCTCGGGCTCGAGGCCGAAAACCACCCCCGGGTGGGCCGCCTGATACAGGGTGATCGTCTCCCGGACCAGGTCGGCCAACTGGGACGGCTGGGGACTGATGGCCGGCAGCCGGGCGAAATTCGAGAACTCGTTGACCAGGGTCTTCAGTTCGTCGGTCTGGGCGATGATGGTCTGGATGCACTCGTCAAAGGTGTCCGCGTCGTCGCTGATCCGGTCGCCGTATTTGCGCTTGAGGCGCTGGGCCGAGAGCTTGATCGGGGTCAAGGGGTTCTTGACCTCGTGGGCGATGCGGCGGGCCACCTCGCGCCAGGCGGCCATGCGCTGGGCCCGGACGATGTGGGTCGTGTCGTCGAAGACGATGACCAGTCCCAGGTCCCGGCCCGACTCGTCGGCCACGCGGCTCAGGTTGACCAGCAGGGTCAGGCCGCCCTCGGGTCCGGGCAGATTGACCGTCCTTTCCAGGGCGCCCTGGCGCGTCAGGGCCGGATCGGACACCAGGTCCTCGAACACGGCCCAGTGCTCGGCCGACAGGACCTCGGCAAAGGGCCGGTCCAGGACCAGCTCGGCCTTGAGCCCCAGGATCTGTTCGGCCGAGGTGTTGATGGTCCCGATGCGGCCCGCCGGATCGAGCGAGACCACGCCGGCGGCCACGTTGCGCAGGACGATCTCCATGTAGCTCCGGCGCTGATCCAGTTCCAGGTTCTTGGCCCGCAGCTCCTCGTTGGTCGAGGTCAGCATCTCCTTGGACGTTTTGAGGTCCCCGGTCATCTGGTTGAACGAGTCCACCAGGACCCCGATCTCGCCTGAGACCTTGAGGTCGATTTTGAAGTCGTAGTCGCCCTCGGCCACCCGCTTGGTGCCCTCGCCCAGCTTCTGGAGGGGCACGGTCAGGCCCTTGGCCATGAAGAAGCCGAACCAGGTGGCCCCGAACAGGGTCAGCAGGGTCACCAGGGACAGGGTGATATAGTGACTGATCTTGATCGGGCCCTTGAGGGTCTTGAGCTGGCCGTAACCGGTCTGTCCCCGGCGGACGTCGTCCAGCTTGGCCACGATTTGGGTGGTGAAGACGGTGCTGACCACCAGCACGGCCGCCGGGTGATTGTCCGGCCCCATGATCGGCACCACGGCGCTCAGGAAGTCGCCGGTGGGCGCGGCCTGGAGGTGGGGCGGGGGCGGGTGCCCGCCCGGCCGGGCGGCCTGGGCGATGAGGTAGTCGGGAAACGAGGCCAGGTGGCGGATATGGATGCCCGAGGCCGTGGCGTGGGCCATCAGGTGGCCGTCGGTCGAGTAGAGCTGGACCCCGTCCAGGTTGTAGAGGTCCCGCTGCCGTTCCAGGGCCGCCGCCAGGGTCCAGGCCAGGACCAGGCCCTCCGGCCGGAACAGGTACGCCAGGCCCGGCGCCCCCCCGGACAGGTCCTCGTGGACCAGCCGCCCCCTCAGTTCCGGATCGGACGGCACCAGGGGGCCGATCCGCCGGCCGATCTTGTGGCCGATCTCGGTCAACTGGGTCCCCATCCGACCGGTCAGGGCCTGGTTGACCTCGACGGCGTTGGCCAGCGAGCGCTCGATCCGGACCGAGAACCAGTACTCCACCGAGGTGGTGATGAACTGGGCCGAGACGAAGAACAACAGGATCGTCGGCACCAGGGACAGGGTGATGAAGGCCACCACCAGCTTGGTCTTGAGCCTCGCCCCCAGGATCTTGCGCCGCCGCTCGAAGATGAGCTTGACCAGGTTCCGCAGCACCAGGAACAAAAGCAGCAGGATCAGGATGGCGTTGAGGTTGATCAGGCCGAAGACCAGGATCGAACTGGTGATGGGCAGATCGCTCTTGAGGTGGACGACCTGGGTGGCGATCACGGTCAGGACCACGATCAGGGCCAGGGTCAAAAGGATGATGATCCCTTCCCGGCGCCGTCGCTTGCGTTCCTTGATCTCCTCCCGCGACAGAATTTTTTTCGCTTTTCGGGCCATGGTCTTGTCCTCTGGCCCGAGTGTAGGCCATTTGCGGCGGCCTTGGCAAGCCCGCCCCGCGCCGGGACGGGTCAATTCAATGAAGGTCGTTCTCGAGGCCCAATTGTCGGGGTTCAAATATGGAGGCGGGACATTGGTAAATTTATTGACGGTACGTCACCGTGTCCCGATCACACGGGTTCAATTCGAGTTCCGGGTTGCCGGCAAATTTATTGACGGCAGGTCGCCGTGTCCCCATCGCCCGGGTTCAAATCAAATGAAGCAGTCCTGATAGAGGCCGCTAGGCGGCAGACAACCCGAAGATGGGCACCTGGACCTGATAGTCCCGGGCCTCCTCGGCCGAACTCAGGACGGCCTCCACGACGTGGGGCGATTTGTGGAGGAGGTCGGCCACGCGGTGGTGCAGGGCGTGGCCGGACTTGTAGATCTCGAAGTGCCCGATGACCGGCCGGCCCAGCAGGGCCAGATCGCCGATGAAGTCCAGGACCTTGTGGCGGACGAATTCATCCCGGTACCTGAGCCCGTCGCCGTTCAAGACCTTGTCCGGTCCGACGACCACGGCGTTGTCCAGGGAGCCGCCCCGGGCCAGGCCGTTGGCCTTGAGGGCCTCGACCTCCTCGAGGAAACCGAAGGTCCGGGCCGGACCGATGTCGCGGACAAAGGTCTGGTCCGAGAAGGTCAGGTCAATGGACTGGGTGCTGATCACCGGGTGCTCGTAGTCGATGGTGCAGCTGAAGCGGAGCCTGTCCGCAGGCGCGATCCGGACGTATCGATCGCCGTCGATCACGCTCAGGGGCCGGCGGACCAGCAGGAAACGCCGGGGACGGGCCTGGGCCAGGGATCCGGCCTGGCGGAGGAGTTCCACGAATTGGGCGGCCGAGCCGTCCATGGCCGGGACCTCGGGGCCGTCGATAAGGATCCGGGCGTTGTCGATGCCCGTGCCGGCCAGGGCGGCCAGCAGGTGCTCGACGGTCGAGACGGCGGCCCCGTTTCGGCCGATGGTCGTGGACAGCAGGTTGCTGACCACGTACTCGGTCCTGGCCGGGACGGCCGGCTGGTCGGGCAGATCGGTCCGGACAAAAATGATGCCCTCGTCCGCCTCGGCCGGGCAGATGGTCAACTGGCCGCTTTGGCCGGTGTGCAGTCCGATTCCAGAGCAGGTGACGCTACGAGAAACGGTGCGCTGGAGATAATCCATTTCAACTCCGCTGGAAGTGAGACCAGTTTAGCTCAATCAAGGTCCTTGGCGTCAAACGGTTGAGGCCTTCCCGGTCAGGTGGCGCCCGGTCTTCACAGGCCTCGATTCAAACGCGAATATGCAGTCGTCTCTATCCTGTCAGGGATATCCCCCCAGCAAAGCAAGAGAGGTGCCAGGGGCCCGGTGCCGGGCGGGCTGGGGTAATTTTACCTTTAAATTAATATGATATATCATGTCGGCCCGGTCCTCGGGCCGTGGTGGCCGCCTCGGGCCGGTCAACCGGTGTGTGCTTTGGAGCACATAACCCGGGGAGGTGTGTTGGAAAAAACACATCAATCGTCCAGCCACCGGGCCGCCTCCTGGGGGGTATTCAGGTTGATGAACGATTCCTCCTCTGGATCCAGGGCCGCTATTTCCGCGGCGGGCACCACCCGGCAGGGCGACAGCCGCCACAGGGCCGCCATCCGCCGCTCGCCGGACGAGAGCATGTCCTGGATGACCGGGGCCAGTCCCGGCGGATAGACCGCCGGGAAGGGCCGGGGCCGGTCGTCCTCGCCGGCCAGGATGATCCGGGACCGGCCGGCCTGTTCCGCGGCCAGACGGGCCAGCACGGCCGGCCGCAGAAAGGGGGTGTCGCAGGCCACCACCAGGAGCCGGGCGCCGGGCCAGAGCACCGCCGCGGTGAGCAGGCCGCCCAGGGGACCCAGATCAGGGACCAGATCGGCCGCCACCAGGCACGGCAGGTCGGCGTAGTCCCCCGGTCGATCGGTGACCACCACCACCCCGGGACAGACCTGGACCAGGCTGTCGTGGACCCGCCGGATCAGGTCGGTCCCGCCGACTCTCAACCGGGCCTTGGGCCGTCCCATGCGAAGGGACCGCCCGCCCGCCAGGATCACGCCCTTCATCTCGTATCCGCTCACGCCTCCACCTGCCCCCGGCCGTCCCCCGGGGAAGTCCCGGCCGGCGGCCGATCGTTTTCCGACACGGGATCATCTTATCCCAGAGGCGCGGCCGGGTAAAGCCGCGGCCCGGGTCTGCGGCGGCCGGCCGTTCCCTGGTTGACCCTGGCCTGAATATGCTGTATTTTTTTAAATAGTTAGCCAGAGAACCAAATCCGAGGGGAGGGGATGGCCTTGTCCGGCCTGCGTTTTCGGCCCAGTGTCTTGCTGTTGACCGGTTTGCTGGTGGCTATGGCCTCGGGCGGGCTGAACTGTTTTCCCGAGGGACGGCGGGCGGGCCGGACGCCGCGCACGGCCATGTGGATCGTCGCCCCCGAGGACTGGCCGCGCTTTGGCGACGACCTGGACCGGACGTCCATGATCCGGGCCATTGACATGAGCCTGAAATACCTGACCGAGGTCAGGCGGAGCCGGCGGCCGTTCATTTTCGGGCCCATGGTCGTCTCCTACGCCCAGATGAAGGCCGGCCTCGAGCGGCTGCGGTGGATGGTCAAGCGGGTCCGGGATCGGCGGCGGTTCGTGGAGCTGCTCAAGAGACACTTCGTGCTGCTCCAGGCGGCCGGTCAGTCCGGCGTGGGCGACATGTTCGTCACCGGGTATTACGAGCCCATCCTGGAGGGAAGCCTCAAGCCGGACGAGACCTACAAATACGCCCTCTACCGCAAGCCCGACGACATGGTCCGGATCCAGCTCTACAAGTTCCGGCCCAGGTACCGGGGGGTCGTCCTCACCGGGCGGTTGACCGAGGACAAGCGGGTGGTGCCCTATTACGACCGGGAGCAGATCGAGGAAAAGGGGGCGCTCAAGGGCAAGAACCTCGAGATCGTCTGGGTCAAGAGCCACATCAACGCCTTCTTCCTCCACATCCAGGGCTCGGGCCAGGTCCGGCTGCCGGACGGGAAGCGGATCCGGGTCAACTACCATGCCGCCAACGGCCGTCCCTACCGGTCCATCGGCTCCCTGCTCGTCCGCGAGGGCTGGATCAAGCGGGACCAGATATCCATGCAGCGGATCAAGCGGTTCTTGATCGAGCATCCCAAGCAGCAGAAGCGGGTCCTGAACTACAACCCGGCCTACGTCTTTTTCCGGGTCGTTGACGAGGGCCCCCTGGGGAGCCTCCAGGTGCCCCTGACCGCCGGCCGGTCCGTGGCCACGGACTACCGGTTGTTTCCGCGGGGGGCGGTGGGCTTTCTGATTTCGTGGCGGCCGCGGGTGGATTTTCAGGGCAAGATCCTGGACTGGCGACCCCTGCGGCGTCTGGTGGTCAACCAGGACACCGGCGGGGCGATCCGGGGCGCGGGCCGAGTGGATTATTTCGCCGGCTGCGGCCCCCTGGCCGAATTGACGGCCGGGTATCTGCGGCATCCGGGCAAGTTGTACTTCCTGGCCCCGCGGCAGGAGCCCTGGTATCCCCGGCTTCCGCCTCCGCCCTGGCTGCTGCTGGATCTGCCGGCCCCGTCGGCCTGAGACCCCCGGGGCGACTCACCGCTCCCGGGTAGGCGGGGCCGACCGCTCGGTCGGATGGGAGACCGGGATCGGCAGGGGCCAGGACCGGCGGCCGGCCAGGCCCGGGGATTGGCTCAGCTTCCGAAAGCCCAGGTTCAACAGCCAACCGGCCTGCCGGAAGCGCTTCCAGCCGTTGACGGACCCCAGGACCACGACCACCAGCCGGCGGCCGGCCCTGACCGCCGTGCCCGCGACGCAGAACTTGGCCGCGTGGTGATAGCCGGTCTTGAGGCCGTCCGCCCCGGGATAGCGATACAGCAACTTGTTCGGATTGCGAAGCACGAACGTCCCGGACCGGAACAAGGCCTTCTTGAGGCGGGTCACGGCCAGCAGTTCGGGATAGGTCACCAGCCGGGCCGCCAGCCGGGCCTGGTCCAGGGCGCAGGACACGTCGGCCTCCTGGCCCGGGCTCGGCGGCAGGCCGTGGACGTCGTGGTAGGTCGTCCGGGTCATCTTCAGCCGTCTGGCCTGGGCGTTCATCATTCTGACGAACCGCTCGACCGAGCCGGCCGCCTTTTCGGCCAGGGCCACGGCGGCGTCGTTGGCCGAGTGGATCATCATCGCCCGAAACAGTTGGCGGACGGTGAAGACCTCGCCCTCGCGCAGGTAAACCTGCCGCCCCCCCATCTTCCGGGCCCGGACCGAGATCGTGACCCGATCCCCCCAATGGAGGCGCCCGGCCCGGATCTTCTTGAGGATGATCAGGGCGACCATCATCTTGGTCAGGGAGGCGATGGGCAGTCTTTCATAGGGATGAAAGGCCCACAGGACCCGGCCCGAAAGGGGGTGCAGGACCACCGCCGCCCTGAGGGGCGGCTCGGGTCCGGTTAAGGCGGACAGGTCCAGTTCGAATCTGGTCAGCCTCGCCTTGGCCGGGGCGGTAAAGGGAAGGAGAACACCGATCAGGGACAGGACCAGGCACATACCGCGTCGCATCAGCCGCCACTCCCGCAAAAACAACCGTCGATCGCTCTCGGAATATGCGCCCCTTGGGGCCGGGTTGTCAAGGACCGGCCCGCCCGCCCCGATCGGCCGCCGCCGGGTCCGTCACCCGGCCCGGTAGGGCTCGAACAGACCGAGGTAGGTCATGATCCCGGCCAGGTTATCGACCTTGACCTTGCCCCCCAGGAAGGCGCTTTCCGGCTTGATCCGGCCCAGTTCCAGGCCCAGCAATGTGGCTTGGTCGGTCTCGACCAGGCAGTCGGGCCTACCCTCGAAACCCGGCGCCACCCGGCATTGGCCATCGGCGACCTCGACCGTCCACTGGGGCTGATCCGCGCCGCTGATCTGGAAGTGGAACACCCCGCCCCCCGCGGCCCCGGCCCTGAGCCGGCCCGGCAGGGACAGGAACAGATCGCTCACCTCCGGGGCGGTGCCGGCCCCGGCCGCCTCATCGGGCCCGGCCTGGCCCTCGTCCAGGAGCAGGCGGCTGATGATCTCGCGCATGATCTCCGAGGTCCCGGCGACGATGGTCCCCACCCGGGCGTCGCGATACATCCGGGCGATGGGATACTCCTCCATGTAGCCGAAGCCGCCGAAAAACTGGAGGCACTCGTCCACGACCCGCTTGCCCAGTTCGGTGGCGTAGAGCTTGGCCATGGACGATTCGCGGATGGCCGTCTTGCCCTGAGAGTGGAGCCAGGCGGTGTGATAGGTCAACTGCCGGGCGGCCTCGATCTCGGTGGCCAGGTCGGCCAGGCGATGGCGGATGACCTGGAAGCGGCCGATGGGCCGGCCGAAGGCCTGGCGTTCGCCCACGTAGCGCCGGGTGTGCTCCAGGCAGAGCCGGGCGCCGCCCACGGCGACCATGGCCCCGAACAGACGCTCCATCTGGAAGCAGTCCATGATGTAATAGAACCCCTGGTTTTCCTCGCCGATCCGGTTGGCGGCCGGGACCCGGACGTCCTCGAAGCTGAGTTCGGCCGTGTCCGAGGAGTGCCAGCCGATCTTGTCCAGCTTGCGGGCGACGCCGAATCCGGGGCGGCCTTTTTCGACCACGATCAGGCTCACCCCGGCCGCCCCGGCGGTCTTGTCGGTCTTGCAGGCCAGGGTGACGAAGTCGGCCCCGGCGCCGTTGGTGATGAAAGTTTTTGAGCCGTTGATGACGTAGTCGTCGCCGTCGCGGACGGCCGTGGTCCGGATGGCGGCCACGTCCGAGCCGGTGTCGGGCTCGGTGATCCCCAGGGCCCCCACGAACTGGCCGGCGATGGACGGGACCAGGAAGCGCTGCTTGAGGTCTTCGGCGCCGTGCCTCAGGATGTGGGCCGTGGCCATGTACTGGGCCACGCCCACGCTGGCGCAGAAGCCGCCCATCATCGACCGGGGCAGTTCCTCCATCCAGACCACGTCGTAGAAGATGTCGGCCTCGGTCCCGCCGTAGGCCTCGGGCAGGGAGATGCCCAAAAAACCCAGTTCGCCCATCCGCTTCCAGATCGAGCGGGGGATGGCCCGGGCCTCCTCCCACTCGTCGGCGTGGGGGGCGACTTCTTCTTCCAGGAAACGGCGAACGGTCTGGCGGAAGATGTCGTGGTCGGACGTGAAGTAGATCGAGTCCATGCTCACCTCGTCGGCTCAGGGGGATACATGGCGTCCAGCTCGGCCCAATAGCGGGCCTCGATGACGCGGCGCTTGAGTTTGAGGGTCTGGGTCAGCTCCCCGGACTCGACGCTGAAGTCGTCGGGGCAGACATGAAAATACTTGATCTGCTCGAAGGGGGCCAGGTCCTGGTTCACGGCGTCCACCTCGGCCTGGATCAGGGCCCGGACCTCGGCCGAGTCGTGCGGCGGATCGCCCGGGGCCGCGGCCAGGTCGTCCGGGTCCAGGGTGATCAGGGCGGTCAAGTACTTGCGCCTGTCGCCGTGGACCAGGCAGTTGGAGATGAACCGCCGCTGTTTGAGCCGGTTCTCCAGGTTGGCCGGCGGGACGTTCTTGCCGGTGGCGGTGACGATGATCTCCTTCTTGCGGTCGGTGATGTAGAAGAAGCCGTCCTCGTCCCTCCGGCCCAGGTCACCCGAGAGCCACCAGCCGTCCTCGGTCAGGGCGGCCCGGGTGGCCGCCGGATCGCGGTAGTACCCGGCGAAGACGTTGACGCCCCGGACCATCAACTCGCCGTCCGGGGCGATCTTGACCTCGACCCCGGGCAGGGCCGGGCCGACCGATCCGAAGCGGTAGTTGTCGGGGCGATTGATGGTCGCCGGGGCGCTGGTCTCGGTCGCCCCCCAGCCCTCGAGGATGAGGACCCCGGCGGCGTGGAAGAACTCGGCGATCTCCTGGGCCAGGGGCGCGCCCCCGGACACGAAATACCGGAAATTCCCCCCCAGGGCCCGGTCCAGCTTGGCGAAGACCAGACCGTGGGCCAGGGCGCTCTTCATCCGCAGGCCCCAGGGGAGGGGCTCGTGGTTCATCAGCCGCCGGCTCTGGTCGCGGCCGACGCCCACGGCCCACCAGAATATTTTTTGTTTCAGCCGGCCGGCCCGCTCGACCTCGGCCAGGATCCGGGCGTAGAGCTTTTCGTACACCCGGGGCACGCCGGTGGCGAAGACCGGGGCGACGGCCCGGAAATCCTCGGCAATGGTGTCCAGGCCCCGGGCGTAGCAGATGGTCCGGCCGTAATACAGGGGCAGGAAGTGGCCGCCCATCCGCTCGAAGGTATGGGCCAGGGGCAAGAAACTCAGGTTGTGGGTCAGGGACTCGAAGTCGGGGACGACCTGTTCGATGATCTCCAGGGTCCCGCAGATGTTGCCGTGGGTCAGGACGGCCCCCTTGGGCGGGCCGGTGGTGCCGCTGGTGTAGATGATGGTCAGGGGCGTTTCCGGATCGGCCTGGGCGGCCGTGGCCTCGACCCGGGCCAGGTTGGGGCCGACCCGGGCCGGGTCCGCGAATTGGTCCAGGTCCAGGCCCCCGGACCCGTCCGGGGTCATCCTGACCACGGCCCGCAGATCGGGCAGACCGTCCCGGACGGCCTCGATTTTGGCGTGTTGATCCTCGTCCTCGACAAAGATGAGGACCGACCCCGAGTGGTCGAGGTGATAGGCGCACTCATCCGGGGTCATGGACGAGTAGATGGGCACGACCACCATCCCGGCCAGGATGCAGCCCAGATCGACCAGGGCCCACTCGGGCCGGTTGTCCGACAGGATGGCCGCCCGGTCGCCGGGGCTGAGGCCCTCGGTCAACAGCCCGGCGGCGATCAGCCGGGCCCGGTCGGCCACCCGGGCGTAGGACCAGGTTTGCCACCCGCCGTCTCGGTGAAAGCGCAGGCAGGGACGGTCCGGGTGTCGGCGGGCGACTTCCAGGAAGCGTAGGCCGAAGTTGGGGGCGGACAAGGCGCACTCCTGACCGCCGGGGCGGTTGAAATCCGTGCTTGAATCATCCCTCGCCGTCGGCAGTAGTCTGCCCCAAAACCGGGCCTGAAACAAGTCGTTTGACGGACCCGCCAGTACCGCCAGCAACGGCCGGAGGTTGACAAACCGGGCCGCGCCGAGAACAATGAACGGTAATGGCCTGCACCTCACGCCCCGGGACGGCGCCGGGCCGATGACCCGGCCAAACGAAAAACGGTGGGACCGGTCGTCATGGACCGCGGCCGGCGCCCTGCAGGCGGCGGTCGGTCTCGGTTTGGCTTTGCCGATCTGGATCCTGCAGCGGCTTTTGGACTGGTCCCATGTGGCGCCCTTTGCCAGCGATCTGCTCAACGCCGCGATCGTCCCGGTCCTGTTCCTGATCGTCCCCTGGCTGTTGGCCCTGGGCCTTTACCTGGTTCTGCGGCGGCTGAACCCCCGGGCGGGGACCGTCTGGGTCGGCTTGATCGTGGGCCTGGGGTCGGCGGCGGCCTTGACCTTCGCCCTGGTCTGGGCCTTCGGGCCCCGGGGCTGGACCACGCTCGCGGCCGGATTGGGCCTGCTGATCCTGATCGTCATCGCCCTCCGTCTCCCGAGGCCCTTTTTGAGGCTCCTGGCCTGGGTCGGCCCGGCCGTGGCCGTGGCCGGGATCGTATTCACCCTCTTGACCTGGCGGAGTCTGGACCAGCGGCGGACCGTCTGGCAAGGCCGGGACACGCCGATATTCGTCGTCGTCTTCGACGAACTGAGCCCCTACCTCCTGCACGACAACCACGGCCGGATCGACGCCCGGCTATTCCCCCATTTCGCGGGGTTCGCCCAAACCGCCACCTTCTACCCCAACATGACCATCGGCCTGCGGAGCTGCCCGGTCACCGGCCACTCCATGCTCAGCGGCCGGGCCCTGTACCGCATGCCGCCGGACTACGACGAATCCCTCCAGGACCTGACCCGGCTGCCGCCCAACATCGTCACCCTCCTGGCCCCGACCCGGCGGCTGATCGTGTTCGAGGCCTGGAAGCGGCTGATCCGGACCTCGCCTGAACTGCACCACCCCTGGTATTTCTCGGCTCCCTGGTCCCGGGGTCTGATCATCTACTCCCGGCGGTGGCTGACGACCTATGGTCAGTTCCTGTTGAAACGGCCGGGGGCCTGGCGATTCTTCGGGGAGGCCCGGGCCGCCACGGTCCGCGCCGATCCCCGGCCGGCCCCCGGGCGCGGGCCGCCGCCGGTGGGGGTGTGTCCCTGGCGGATGGACCGCGACCTGAATTACGACCAGATGCGCCGGTTCGAGTTGAAGCGGGTCCGGCGGTATCTGGCGGCCATCGGCCCCGGTCACCGGCAGATCGCCTGGCTCTATTCGCGGCTGAGCCATTATCCCTACTGGCTGGGGCCCCAGGGCGGGCAGATCGTCATCAGTCCGGTCCATCGGGTCCGGGTCAATAACCGAACCGTCATCGTCCCCCATCCCCGGGCCGGCGAGCGCAAGTTCTACTCGGCCAGTCTCCTGGACCAAAGCGAGACCGCCTTCAACCTCTATCGGTCATACGTCAATCAGGTCCGTTTCGCCGACCGGGTGCTGGGCCGGATCCTGGATCGGATCCGACGTCTGGGGCTTTTTGATTCGGCCCTGATCATCATCTGTACGGATCACGGCGTCGGCTTCACCAGCCGGGCCCAGGGCCGGCTGGTCGATCCGGGCTGGAGCCGCGCCCGGCGACAGGCCTCGGCCCAGTTGAACGCCCACACCCTGCTGATGATCAAGTATCCGGGTCAGAAACAGGGCCAGATCGACCTGCGCCTGGCCCGCCCCTCGGACGTGGCCCCGACCATCCTCCAGGTCCTGGGCCTCAACAGGCCGTGGCCCATGGACGGGACGTCCCTCCTGAGCCCCAAGCCCCCGGCCCGCAACCTGGAATTCATCTCCGCCCGCCGCTGGCCGGGAAGACTGCGGATCACCTATCGTCGCCATCGTCTGGTCCGGCCGCTGGCCTTTCGGCCGATCGTCCTCCCGCCCCGGCCGATTGAGTCGAGGTGGCTGGGCCGGCCGGTGGGGGACCTGCCGATCGTCGGGCGTTTCCGGGGTTGCGTCAGTTCGATCGCCCTGGAGCAGACCTTCAGGCCGAAGGCCAAGACCGGCGCCGTCCTGACCGTGCTCGGTTTTTCCGTTCCCGGGCCGCGCCTGACCCTGATCGCGCTCAACGGCCGCCTGGTCAAGGCGGTGAGGGGCACGCAGTGGGTCCCGGAGATGGGTCAGGCCTGCGGCTGGATCGTGACCCTGCCCCCGCAAAGGCTGCGCCCCGGGCGCAACGAGGTCCGGGCCTTTGTCCACCGGGGGGGAGGACGGTCCGGTTTCGCCGAGGTGGCCAACCGCCTGGTGTTCCATCTGAGCCCCGCCCAGCTGGGCCGCCTCCGGGCGCGCTGACCAAAGACGGAGTCCCGCCCGGCCAGGGGCCGCTTTTTTGCCGGTCCCTTGCCGGGGGGCGGACCAGGAAGTTTACGGCCGAGAGATGCGGCCCGCCCTCGCCGATCCGGGGGGCCGTCCCCTCTTTGCGGCAAACCGCCCTCAAAATTGCCGTTGATCTTGCCCCGGCAGGGGACCGGTCCGGTCTCAGGCCAGGTCCCGGATGCGGTGGGGCAGTTCCTCGTAAGGGAAGAGGCGGTCGAAATCCACCAGGCCGGCCAGGGCCCGCGAGTAAACCCGGTTGCCGGTCTCCTCGAGGATGGCCACCGGATTGAGTCCGCCGATGACGATGGCCCCCACCCGGCCCTCGTTGACCGGGATCTCAAGCAGGGGCTGACCCCGGCCGCCGATGCGCATGAATCCACCCAGGCCGACCCGCTCCAGCCGGCCGGCCAGTTCCTGGACCAGGTCCCGGCTGGCCCCGGGGAACTCGCGGAACGAGGCGCCGATCTTGCCCGCGCCGGTGGTGACCGCGCCGTGGTAGTCGGTCATGCCGCTGCGGATGAAGACCTCCAGGGGATCGATGCTGGTCCCGTCGTAGTTGATGATCTCCACGAACCGGACCGGTTTCTTGTCGTCCACCTCCAAAAGCCCCCCGAAGCGGGAGGTGGTCGGGATGCTGTACTGGAGCAGGACGCCGTTCAGGGTGATCGAGCAGACCGTGCCCACCCCGATCTTGCCCGGGGGCACCTTGACCTCGCCGACGCGTTCGCCCGAGGCGAACAAGGTCACCAGGCGGCCCATGGCGTAGCCTTCCTCGAACACGCGGCAGATCATCGGGGCCGCCTCCAGCAGTCGATCGGCGTCAACCACGGTCACGTTGACGACCACGGTCCCGGAGCGGGTCTTGAGGTCGAAATCCATCAAATAGGTCATGGTGTCGATCTTGGACGACAGGAACCCCACCTTTTCGAAGACCCGGGAGGCGGCCAGTTCCCGCCGGCCCAGGTCGGTGATGATCCGGCCCCGCTTGCCCCGGTTTTCGGTCAGGCCGGCCCGGTCGGTCTCCTGGAGGTAGAAGCGGACGGTCCGCTCGCTGACGTCCAGGCCGGTGACGGCCAGCTCCTCGGTGATCCGGGCCCCGGTCAGGGGCCGGACGGCCTCGCTCAGGACGCGGAGGATGGCCAGCCGCTTTTTTTCCACCTTTTCGATCATGGTCTGGATTGTGTCCGAGGCCGGGGGGGATGTCAAGCCCTTTTCACGGTAAAAATGCCGGTACCAGTATAGCGATCGACTTCCCTGGGTGGCGGGCGACCGGTTGGAAGGTGTTCTGGTCCGGGGGTGCCTCATTTAGATTTTTTCTGGACACGCCAGCGAGAAACGGCATTATTGCCATCAGTATAAACATTAATATTCAATTAATGGCTTTTTGCTTGACAAATGAGGGCCATTTCTAGAAAATAAGGGCAACTCATTGCCGTTAAATCAGCCGGGGCCCCGGGGGGACTTGGCCCGGGGAGGGACCGGTGGTCGATCCTGTTTCCCGGATCGACCCTGACCGGCTGTGGCCCGGAGACAGGCCATAACGGCAACGACCAGCCACAAACGACCTTCAGGAGAACGACCATGAACCTGCAACGACCCAACGCCAACGACGCCACCCAGACCGGCAACCGCTCCCGCAGCGTCGTTCCCTCCTCGGGGCTGTGCTCCCGGTGCATCGACGGCTGCAAGGGCAACTGCGAGGTCTTCAAGGCCGCCTTTCGGGGCCGCGAACTCCTCTACCCGGGACCCTACGGCACGGTGACCGCCGGGGCGGACAAGGAGTTCCCGGTCGATTACTCCCACGTCCACATCCAGGGCTACGCCCAGGGGGCCAAGGGCCTGGAGGTCGGCAATCCCGACACGGCCACCTTCCCGGCGGTCAACACGGCCACGGCCTACGGCGCCGGCCCGGAAAAGGTCGAGATGCGCCTGCCGGTCTTCACCGGGGCCCTGGGCTCGACCGACGTGGCCCGGGTCAACTGGGACGGCTTCGCCGTGGGCGCGGCCATCGCCGGCATCAGCCTGGTCTGCGGCGAGAACGTCTGCGGGGTCGATCCCCGGCTCGAACTCAAGAACGGCAAGGTCGTCGAGTCGCCCGAGCTTCGGCGCCGGGTCGAGGTCTATCGCCGGTGGCACGAGGGCTACGGCGACCTGCACGTCCAGCTCAACGTCGAGGACACCCGCCTGGGCGTGGCCGAGTTCGCCGTGGAGAAACTGGGCGTGACGACCATCGAGCTCAAGTGGGGCCAGGGGGCCAAGTGCATCGGCGGCGAGATCAAGGTCGATTCCCTGGACCGGGCCCTGGAACTCCAGAGCCGGGGCTACATCGTCACCCCTGACCCGTCCCTCAAGGCCGTTCAGCAGGCCTTCAAGGACGGGGCCCTGAAGCAGTTCGAGCGCCACTCGCGGCTGGGCTTCATCGACGAGGACGGCTTCTTCGCCGAGGTCGAGCGCCTGCGCCGACTGGGCGCCAAGCGGGTCTCGCTCAAGACCGGCTCCTACGGCCTGGTCGAACTGGCCCGGGCCATCAAGTGGTCATCGGCGGCCGGGATCGACCTGTTGACCATCGACGGCTCGGGCGGGGGCACGGGCATGAGCCCCTGGCGGATGATGAACGAGTGGGGCGTGCCCACCTTCTACCTCCAGGCCCTGACCCAGGAATTCTGCGACAAGCTGGCCGCCCGGGGCGAAAAGGTGCCCGACATCGCCATGGCCGGGGGATTTTCGGCCGAGGACCATCTGTTCAAGGTCCTGGCCATGGGCGCCCCCTACACCAGGGCCATCTGCATGGGCCGGGCCCTGATGATCCCGGGCATGGTCGGCAAGAACATCGGCCAGTGGATCGCCCAGGGCGACCTGCCCAAGAACGTGTCCCGGTACGGCCAGACAATCGAGGAGATCTTCATCGCCTACGAGACCCTCAAGGACAAGTACGGCGAGGCGGTGGGGGACATTCCCCTGGGGGCGCTGGGCGTCTATACCTTCTGCGACAAGCTCACCGTCGGCCTCCAGCAGCTCATGGCCGGCTCGCGCAACTTCCGGCTGGCCACCGTCAGCCGGGACGACCTGTTCTGCCTGACCCGCGAGGCGGCCGAGGTCTCGGGCCTGCCCTATGTCATGGACGCCGGGCGCGAGGAGGCCCTGGCCGTCCTGCTCAACGGCCGGCACCGCCTGGCCGTGGCCGCCCAGTAACCATTTCCATTTGAAACAGAAGACCGGGGGCCGGCTGGTCCCCGGTCTTTTTCATGAAGGATCGAGGCCGATCAGCGGGTGAGGACGATGAACCGGAGCACGCCGGTCACCAGGTCGGGCACGACCACCAGGTATCCCCGGCCTGTCGGGATCACGGCAAAGTCGGCCGGACCCTTGAAGCCGCCGGCCAGCCGGTAGGGCTTTCCGCCCGGCTTGACGGCGAACAGGCCGTGGCCGGCCCAGTCGGTGTAGAGGATCGTCCCGTCGCCGAGGATGGCCAGGCCGTCGAGGCTCCCCAGCGGTGCGGTCACGGCCTGGACCTTGTTGGGGCCGACCAGCTTGAGGATGGGGCCCGAACCGGCGCTGGAATAGGAGGCGATGTAGAGTTCCCCGGCCCGGGTCAGCCACAGGCCGTTGGGCGCCAAGCTCCGGTCGGTGACCACGACCGTCACCCGGGGCCGGACCTTCAGGAAGTCGGCCGGCTCGATGAGATGGACCTTGCCCGTGGCCGTGTCGCTGACGTAGAGCTTGTTGCGACCGACCACCGGGTCGTTGGCAAAGGTGGCCCCCAGGGCCAGCTTGCGCCCCTGTCTGGTCTTGAGATCGAAGACCCAGACCCCGTCGATGTCGGTCGCCCACAACCGGTTGCCCACGATCCAGAGCCCCTTGGGCTTGTTCATCTTCACGCCCGGGGCGGGCAGGAACCTGAGGTCCAGGACCCGGCCGCTCAGGTTGAGACGGCTGATGTATCCCCGGCCGTCCTGGAGCAGGGGCTTGAGCCGGGAGCCGAAGTTGCTGACCAGAAGGCATTTGCCGGCCGGCCAAAAGACGACCGATTCGGGATGACCGCCCAGGTTGACCGTCCGGTCGCTTGAGACCTTCCACTCGGCGGCGGCCGGCGCGGCCACGGCCAGACAGGCGATTATCACCAGACTCAGGGCCACGGTTGTCTTTTTCATGACTGCTCCCCCTAGTTTGGCAATAAATCGGTCTGGTGTCATTTACACCAGAATGTAAATTTCGTTTTTTGACCTCATATACTATGATCGCCCAGTCATCGGATTTGTCAAGGACCTTCGGCTTTTTTGCATGCAAAAAAGTGCGGCCAGCGGCCGCATCCTTGACAAATCCGATGACTGGGCGAAAACTTGAGTGAGGTCAAAAAAAATTCTTATTAGAACTATAAAGCAGAAATCAGTTTGGACCCGTCAAATTCAAAAATCTTTTTAAAGACTAAACCTTCATCTGTTCTATAACAGAAATATACCTCTTGAAAGTTCCCCCTGGTATCAATGACAGGTCCATTCCGTATCACCTCTTCAATTGCGGTTTGAGTAGATTCGCTGAAAAGCGGATCACGCTCGTTCAGGATGAGAATCCCCCGACCCAACATCTTTCTTATAAAATCATATGGCGGATGGTTGAGTTTCGATTCCAAACGCCTACTGAACTCAGACGCAGTCTTTTCGTCGGGCTCTAAAATGACACTCCTAGCACCTGTCTTTACGGGGTCTTTTCTTGGGGTAGCGTAGCCTCTTTCTATCGCTGCTTCTCGCCACGATCTATAAATATCGGTGTGTTCAACCCAAGACCACAGTTCGTTATCTTCATCAACGATGATTGCTTCAGGCCTTGGTGGGCAGTTCGGCCTACAATACAATCTGAATCTAGTCTTTCCATTTTGGTTGAGGAACGAAATAAATTCGCTAACAATAAACGACTCATGTTCGTCTTGTATTCGTTTTTCCCTACTCATAGAACTTGGGCCTCCGGCTGCGGGCCTTGTCCTCGAGCATGGGGGCCGGGGCAAAACGCCGGCCCCGCCGGTCGGCCAGATCATAAAGCTGCCCCACGGCCCGTTCGATTCCGTAGTCGTCCAGAAAACGAAACGGCCCGCCCCGAAAATCCGGGAAACCCAGACCCAGCACGGCCCCCCAGTCGGCCTCGTCAATCGAGGCGACCACCCCCTCCTGGACGCACCAGGCGGCCTGGTTGATGAGGGTCAACACCAGCCGTTGCTGGATCTCCATGGGCGACAAAAAACGCCGACGCCGCCGAATGAGACTGACTGCGGCCTTGTTCACTGATCGCTTCTGCTCGTCGTAGCGGTAGAGGCCCCGGCCGGTTTTAAGACCCAAATCGCCGGCGGCCACGACTCGTGAGAAATGATCCGGCGGCTCGCCCCAGTGCTCGCTGAATGTTTCGTACAGATACCCGACGGCCGCAGCGGCCGCGTCCCAGCCGATCCGGTCCAGGAGTGTTGCCGGCCCGATCGGAAAGCCGAAGTCCAGAAGTACCCGGTCCACCTCGGCCGGCCCGGCCCCGTCGGCCATGACCTCCACGGCCTCGACCAGATAGAGGGCCAGCAGCCGGCCGGAGAACAGGCCCGGCCCGTCCTTGACCGCCAGGACCGGCCGGCCCAGCCCGACGCCCGTCCGCCGGGCCGCGGCCAGGGCCCCTGACGAAACCTTTCCCGGGACGCCCACCTCGATCAGGCCCGCCGCCCCGGCCCAAGGGAGGAAGTGCATCGCCACGAAGCGGTCCGGATGTCTGGCCCCGGCCGCCAGGTCGGCCGGTGACAGGGACCAGGAGGTGGTGGCGATGACGCACTCGGGGGAAACCAGTCGTTCCAGCTCGCGGAAGATGCCGCGCTTGACCTCCCGGTTTTCGGGTCCGGCCTCGACGATCAGGTCCGACCGTTGCAGAGCCGCCGGGTCCGTGGTCAGGTGGATCGAGGCCAGGAGCCGGTCCCGCTCGAACCCGGACAGAAAACCGGCCGCCACCCGGCGGGTGAACGCCCCGTGCAGGGCCTGAAAGGTGGGGCCCAGTTTTTCGGGCGAGACGTCCACCACGCCCACCTGGAACTGATCCGCGGCCAGGGCGGCGACGCCGGCGCCCACGTATCCGCCGCCGATGACGCCCAGTCGCCTGATCTCGACCTCGGGGGTACCGGCCGGGACCTTCATGAGCCTCCGGCGGGCCTGGAACAGGCGGATCAGGGCGCGGGACTGGCGTCCCACGGCCAGGCGGCCGAAGCCTTCCCTTTCTGCGGCCAACCCGCGTTGCCGGCCCTTGGTCAGACCGGTCCGGACCGCCTCGATGATCGCCGGTGGGGCCGGGTAGTTGCCCCGGGTCTGCCTGACGGCGCGCCGGGCGGCCAAACGGAAAAAGAGACCCCGGGCCAGGGGCCAGGCCCGCACCCGGTCCCGCCCCTGGCGGCGGAAGCGCCGCGGGGCCAGTTGGCCCGTGAGCAGCCGGCGGGCCGCCTCCAGGGCCGTGTCCTCGAGGCCGTAGGGCGGGACCACCAGGTCCACCAGACCCAGCTCAAGGGCCCGCCGGGCCGGGACGCTTTGGCCGAAGAGCAACAGGTCCAGGGCCGCATCCAATGGCAGGCGTCGGGGCAGGCGCTGGGTCCCGCCCGCGGCCGGCATGAGCCCCAGGCCGACCTCGGGCAGACCGACGACTGTCTTGGGGTGATCGGTGGCCAGGATGAAACCGCAGGCCAGGGCCAGCTCGAATCCGCCGCCCAGGGCCGGCCCGTGGACCGCGGCCAGGGTCGGCTTGACGACCTGGGCCAGGCGGTCGAACACTGACTGGGCCTGGCCGGCGAACTCGGCCGCCGCCTCGGCCGAGTCCAGGGCCTCGATCTCGGACAGATCCGCCCCGGCCACGAATACCTCGGGCTTGCCGCTCAGAAACACGGCCGCCCGGAGCGACTCGTCGTCTTCGAGTCGGGTGATGATGTCTCCCAACTCCTTGATCGCCGCCGCGGACCAGGCATTGACCCTTGAGTCCGGCCGGTCATAGGTCACGACCAGCAGGCCGTCTTCGGTCTTCTTGGTCGTCAGGCCGGTCACGTCCGCTCCAGGAGCAGGGCCTGGCCGTGCGCGCCCGCGGACCCGGCGGCCGCCAGGGCCGAGTCGGCCCCCTCGGCCCGCATCCGGTACAGGGCGTTCAGGATCAGCCGGACGCCGGTGGCCCCGGCCGGATGTCCCAGGGCCAGCGAGCCGCCCCAGGCGTTGAGCCTGGCCGGATCCAGCGGCCGGGGACCGTCCCCCCGGGCGGCGTGGTCCATGGCGGCCAGGACTGCGGCGGCGCAGGCCTCGTCCATTTCGATCACCCTTGTTTCGGGCCGATCCAGGGCGGCCAGGGCCAGGGCCGCGCCCAGGCACTGCTCTTCCAGGGGATCGCCGGCCGCGTTGGCCCAGGCCCGGATCCAGCCCAGGGGCTCGACGCCCAGGGACTCGACCCGGGCCTGGCTCATCAGGACCAGGGCCGCGGCCCCGGCGGCCGGTCGCGGCCCGGTAGCCGCGGTGATGGTCCCGAACAGGGGATCATGGGTGGGCGGCAGGTCGGCCAGCCGGTCCAGGTCTGACTCGGACCAGGGCGTGGTGTCAGTCGCTTGAAGCGCGAAGTCGGGCGGTAGATAGAGGGGGATGATCTGGTCCGCGAAGCGCCCGGACGCCTGGGCCTCATTGGCCCGGAGGTGGCTGGTCCGGGCGTATTGATCCTGGTCCTGGCGGGAGATCCCGACCCTCTTGGCCAGACGCTCGGCGCTGGCGCCCCAGGTCAGTCCGGAGGCCGGATCGACCGGATCGGCCGGGTCGGCCCCGTCGTCGGCGCCGACCACGACCACCACCCGGGCCCGGCCCGAGGCCACGGCCTGCACTCCAGTCAGGATGGCGGTCAGCCCGGCCGGCCAGCCCTCGTTGATGGTCCAGGCCGGGGTGGTCGCGGGCCAGCCGGCGGCCAGGACGGCCGTCCGCCCGGGATCGGCTGTCCCCGGTTCGATCCGGCTGCGACCGAGAACGACCAGGTCCACCTCACCGCGCGGACAGGGCAGCCGGTGCCCGGCCGCGGCCAGGACCCACCGGGCCAGGTCCGGGGCCCCCAGGCCGGCGGCCGGCCCGTCGGCCCGGAAAAAGGGCGTCCGGCACCCGTCGATCACGGCGATCGGGGGGCCTGATGTGGTCTGGTTGTCCATGGATGTCCCGCGGGCGCGGGCCGCCTCCGAGGCAGTCGCCCCGCTCTTCAACAAAAAGGCGAATTGATTATTATAATTTAACAAGCCGGGCGGTCGGGGTCAAATGGCTTGGCTGCTTCAGGCGGTCATTCCCTTCCGGCCAGCTCCGAGCGGAGCGACCGGGCCATCAATCGCTCGTATAGCCCGGGGCAGAGCTTGGTCAGGACCCGGGTCAGCCGGCCCACGGTGGACAGGACCAGGAGCCGCCGGCCCCTGGCCGCGGCCTTGAAGATCGCCTCGGCCACCTGGCGGGGATCGGCCACCTTGCCCGTGGTCGATTGGGGATGTTCGGTCGGCCGGCCGTCCTCGCCCAGGGCGTGGCGGTCGATGCCCGTGGCCGTGAACCCGGGGCAGACGATGGTCACCTCCACCCCGGCCGGCCCCACCTCGGCCCGGAGGGAATCGAACAGGCCGTGCAGGGCGTGCTTGCTGGCGGCGTAGCCGGTCCGGCCCAGCAGCGGCGCGAAGCCGGCAATGGAGCTGATGACCACGATAATTCCCTTGGTCTTTATCAAGTGCGGCAGGGCGGCCTGGGTGCAGTACAGCGAGCCGAAGAAGTTGACGTCCATCACCCGGCGATAGACCCGGGGATCGGTTCGGGCCAGGGCGCTGCGGTGGGTGATCCCGGCGTTGTTGATCAAGACGTCCAGGCGGCCGAACCGATCCACCGCCTGGGCAACGGTCTGCCGGCAGGCCGCCTCAACGGTCACGTCCAGGGGCAGGGCCAGGGTCTCGGCGCCTTCTTGCTTTAGCCGCTCGGCCATGGCGCCCAGGCCCTCGGCGTCCAGGTCGGTCAGGACCAGCCTGGATCCGGCGGCAACGAACCGGCGGGCCAGGGCGGTCCCCATGCCCCCGGCCGCGCCGGTGATCAGCACTACCCGGTCCTTGAAGTCACGTCTAGTTCCCACGGCGTCTGCTCTCCAAAAAGAACTCGAACGTCTGCCGCGTCGTCTTGCGGGGAACGTAACCGAACTCCTCCTTGAGCCGCCGGTTGCCCAGGACCGGCCGGTACTGGAGGAATATGATCTGCTCGGGTCCGTACTGGGTCAGGCCCAGCTTCTTGAGGACCCACAGGGCCGCCTTGACCAGGCCCGGCGGCAGGGCCGCGAACCGCTTGCCGGCCAGGGCGGCCATCTCCCGCATGGTCAGGGTGCCGTCCCCGGCCAGGTTGTACACCCCGCCCGCCCGCGTAAACAGCCCCTTGAGGATGACCCCGACCACGTCCTGGTCCCAGATGATGACGAACGGGGTGTCCGAGCCGCGCAGGCCGATCACCCGTTTCTTGTCGAACAGGGCCGTGATCTGGTTTTGGGTGGTGGCGCCCAGGATGGTGCCCGGCCGCAGGATCAGTTGCCTCAGTTCGGGGTTTTTCGTTCGGTAAGCGGCCAGCATCTCCTCGACCTGGCGCTTGTGGTCCGAGTAGGCGAACTCGGGGTTGCCCCGCAGGGCGTCCGCCTCGTCGATCCACTCCGGGTTGTCCGGGTGGTAGCCATAGGCCGCCCCGCTCGAGGTCACGATCAGGTGGCTCACCCCCGCGGCCAGGCCGGACTCGACCACGTTCCTGGTGCCCAGGACGTCCACCGAGTATTCGAACTCGCGGTCGGAATCCTTGCCCGGCGTGACGATCGAGGCCAGATGGATCACGGTCTCGATCCCATACTTCCTGAACAAGTCGCCCAGGTCGGGCGAGCGGACGTCGGCAATGACGTAATCCACGCCGTCGTGCTGGTCAGCAGGCGGGGTTTCCCGGACGTCCAGGGCCACGATTTTTTCCAAAGACCTCGGGTCCGCGGCCAGGGCGGCGATCACCTGCCGGCCCAGGTAACCGCCCGCCCCCAGGACGGCCACTGATCTGGGGCCGTTCGTGCCCGCGCTCATGCCACGGCCTCGGCCGGGCGGGGCGGCCGCCGGGACCAGTACCCGGAAACGGTCAGCCCGGAGATGATGTGCCAGATGCCCCACCAGCCGGCGATGATGGCCATGCCCCCGAGCCCGCCGAAGAAGGTGAAGATCAGCGTCAGCCCCAGGGCCGAGTTCTGGATGCCGACCTCGATGGTCACCGCCCGGACGTCCCAGTCGGACAGGCGGGCGGCCCGGGCCGAGGCATAGCCCAGGCTCAGGGCCAGGCCGTTGTGGATCAGGACCACGAACACCACCAGTCCCAGGACCTTCAGGAAGATGCTCCAGTTGGCGGCCAGGGCCCCGGCCACGAAGACGGCGAAGATCAGAAACGAGACGACCTTGAACGGGGTCCGGATCCGTTCCACCAGTTTCGGCCACAGCCGGGAAACGGTCACCCCCACCAGGAGCGGCAGGCCCAGGATCAAGACGATGGTCAGAAACAGGTCGAGCGGATCCAGGCTGACCCACTCCAGGATGGGCCGGGTGTAGGGGTTGAGCCAGCCCCAGAACCAGAGGTTCAGCGGGGTCATGAACACGGCCGCCGCGGTCGAGCAGGCCGTCATGGAGATGGACATGGCCGCGTTGCCCCGGGCCAGGTAGGTCATGATGTTGCTCAGGTTGCCCCCCGGGCAGGACCCGATCAGGATCATCCCCAGGGCGATGGACGGCGCCGGCCGCAGGACCATGGTCAGGCCCCAGGTGAAGGCCGGCAGGAGGATGAACTGGGCGAACAGCCCGATGGCCGGCCCCTTGGGCCGCCGCCAGACATCGATGAAGTCCCTGAGTTTCAGATCCAGCGACACCCCGAGCATCATCAGCCCGATGAGGATATTCAGGAAGAAGAGGGCCTTGGGGCTGAAGTTGAGCTTGACCAGGTCCACGGCGTGGCCCAGAAAGGGTGACCGGAAAAAGATCAGGTCCCAGAACTCGCGAACGACCGCCGGATGCATGTCATTTCCCCCCTGGTTCCTTGTGCATGTCCTTGAACTCCATGAGCCCCGGGGCCCAGAGATGCTTGTCCGGGTGGACGTCCACCTGGATCACGGCGCACTTGCCCGCGGCCAGGGAGCGCTCGATGGCCGCCGGCAATTCGGCTGGACCTGCCACCCGCTCCCCGTGGGCGCCCATGGCCCGGCCGACCATATCCCAGGCGACCTCGCCCAAATCGGTGCTGATGCAGTCCTCGGGCGGCAGGGACCGGTGCCGGACCTTGAGGTTGAACAGGGTCGTGAGCGGTTTGAGGGTCGCCTGCTGGTTGATCTTGACCATGCCCCACTGCTTGTCGGCGCAGATGAGGAACACGACCGGCAGCCCGTGGCGGACCGCGGTCTCGATCTCCTGGGGGTGGAAGCCGAAGGCGCCGTCGCCCATGATGGCGTACACCTGCTTGCCCGGGCGGGCCACGGCCGCGCCCAGGGCCTGGCCCAGGCCGGCGCCGAGCATGCCGAAGTGGTGGGTGGACAGGATGGTGTTGGGCGTGCGGCAGTGGTGATAGAAGTTGCCCCAGACGTTGGTGTTGCCGCCGTCGAACACGACCACGGCGTCATCGTCGAAAATCCGGCGGCAGGTGGCGGCCACGTGGCCGGTGAGCATGGGGCTCGAAACATCTTCGAGCTTCTGATCCAGCTTGGCCCGGTGGGCGGTCTTGGTCTCGGCCAGGCGGGCGACCCGCTGGCGACGTTTTTCAGTCTGAATCTGCCGGTCCCCAAGGGCGACGACCAATCCTTGTAAAAAAAGCCTGACGTCGCCCAGGACGGGCAGGTCGGCCGGCTTGTTGAGCCCCAGGTTTTCCTCGTCCAGGTCCACCTGGATCATCCGCTGCTCGGCCGGGGTCCGCCAGTAGGGCGGCTTGCCCCACCAGTCGGTCTCGCCCAGGCGGGCGCCCAGACAAAGCACCAGGTCGGCCGCGTTCCGGACCTGGTTGACCGCCTCGACGTGGATCATGGGCCAGGCCAGGGGGTGGTCCTCGGAGAGCACCCCCCGGGCCGACCAGGAGGTGGTCACCGGACTTTGGAGGGTCTCGGCCACGGCGGCCAGCTCGTCATAGGCCTGGGCGTGGATGATCCCGCTGCCGGCGTGGATCAGGGGGAACTCGGCCGCGGCTAAAAGGTCGGCGGCCTTTTCGATCAGGGACGATGGAGGGGCGACGGGCTCGTGCCGGCGATACGCGCCGGGGTCCCACAGGCCGATCTCGTCCTGTTGGCCGTTCATCACCGACTCGGGCACGTCCAGGTGGACCACGCCCGGCCGGCCGCGATAGGCGATCCGAAAGGCCCGGCGCAGGAGTTCGGGGACCCGGGCCAGCGAGTCGGCGCACCCGGACCACTTGGCGACGGGCTTGACGGTCGCCACCTGGTTGAAGTACTGGTAGGCGCCGCCCCGGTCGGGGTAGGTGATCGCCTCGCGCCGGGACGAGGTGATGAGCAGGACCCGGTTGCCCTCGGCGTTCTCGACGACCGCCCCGGGCAGGACGTTGGCCACGCCCGGGCCGTTGCTGGCCATGCACACCCCCAGACCGCCGGTCAGCCGGGCGTAGGCCCCGGCCATGTGGGCGGCCGTGGTCTCGTGGCGGGGGGTGATGATCTCCATCCCCAGGTTCTTGGCACTGACGTAGAACTGGGTGTAGGTCCCGTCGATGATGCCGAAGATTTTCGTGACGCCTTCGGCCTGGAGCATCTGAGCAATTACTTTTCCACCGCTGGTCTGGCCCATTTGATTACCCCTCGAATAGCGCTGTGTCCGGTTCAGCGATCGCCTTGTTCGCTCGGTCCGCCCTCTGGGCGCAGGACGCTGAAAATCAAATTCAAGACCGCGGTCAGGTGGCGGTCGATGGTCGGTCTGGTCAGCCGTCCGGTGACGCCCAGGTACTCCCTCATCCGGAGCTGGAAGTGGCGGGAGACCAGGGAGACGGCGAACATGATGTACTGATTGTTGATCAGCCAGGCGGCCAAATTGACGTCCAGGTCGGCCCGGACCAGGCCCCGGGCCATGTCCCGGCGCAGCAGTTGCCGGAAATAGTCGGCCGTGAACTTCTCGACGTACAGGGTGAACCGGTCGGCGAAGCGGTCCATGCCCGCCCCGGCCACGCTCAGATAGAGGCGGATGTAGTCCGGATTTTTCAGGACGAAATCCACGCCGTGCCGAAAGACGTGATCGACCACGGCGTAGATGTCCCCGTCCGGGGCCACGCCGCCCCAGACCGCGTCGCGGTGGCGTTCCAGGCCGTCGCGGCAGACAAAGGTGAACAGGTCCTCCTTGGAGGCGAAGTAGTTGTAGAGCGAGCCCTTGGCCACCCCGGCCTCCCGGGCGATGGCACCCACGTCGGCCGCCTCGAAGCCGTCCCGGGCGAAGACGCTCGTCGCCGCCCGGAGAATGCGTTCCCGCTTCTCGTCGGACAGAAGGGTGAAGGTCTCCTTGGGCCGGGCGACGCCGCTCATGGCCGGCCCACCAGGGTATAGGTTTCCCGGGCGATCATCAGCTCCTCGTCGGTCTGAATGACCATGACCCGGACCGTCGAGTCCCCGGTCGAGATCAGGCCCGACCGCCCGTTGATCATGGTCTCGTTGCGGGCCGGGTTCAGTCTGATCCCGCAGGACTCGAGCCCGGCCAGGGTCTGGCCTCTAATGGTCGGGGCATTGGCGCCGATGCCGCCGGTGAAGACGATCCCGTCCGCTCCGCCCAGGGCGAAGAAGTAGGCCCCGACGTACTTGCGCAGCCGGTGGACGAACATTTCGATTGCCAGGTCGGCCCGGGGGTCGCCCCCATCCCGGGCGGCGAGCACGGTCCGCAGGTCGCTGCTCGACCCGGACATGGCCAGCAGTCCGGAATTTTTATTGAGGGCCTCGACCACCCGGTCCCAGGACATTTCCGTCCGGGCCGCCACATAGGCCACCGCCGCCGGGTCGAAGTCGCCGGCCCGGGTGCCCATCATCAGCCCCTCCAGGGGGGTGAAACCCATGGAGGTGTCCAGGACCCGGCCTTGGTCAAAGGCCGTGGCCGAGCAGCCGTGGCCCAGGTGGAGGGTGATCAGTTTCAACTCGGCAACGGGCCGGTCGAGCATCGCCGCCGCGGCCAGGGTGACGTACTGGTGGGACAAACCGTGAAAGCCGTATCGCCGCAGGCCGTGGTCCGCGTACCAGTCCTCGGGCACCGGATATCGGAACGACTGGGGCGGCATGGAGGCGTGCCAACTGGTGTCGAACACGGCCACCTGGGGTAAATCAGGTAACTCGTCCCGGCAGACCTGGAGGCAGTCCAGGTTGATCGGCTGGTGCAGGGGCGCCAGCTCGCTCAGACCCCGCAGGTGACCCAGGACCTCATCGTCGATCAGGGTCGGGGCAAAGAAAGCGCTTCCGCCGTGGACCACCCGGTGCCCCACGGCCTGGAGGTTCATGCCCGGGCCCAGGACCTCCAGGGCCAGTCTGACCGCGGTCCGGTGATCCGGGCAGTCCCGGGGACCGTCCCGGCGATGACCGCCCTCGTCGTCGAAGATCAGTCGCGCCGTTTTTTTCCCCGGCCCGATGGCCTCGATCAGCCCCCGGGCCATGACCGCTTCGGCCGGCATGTCCAGGACCTGGAACTTGAGTGACGAGCTGCCCGAGTTGAGGACCAGGATGTTCATCTGACCTGGGACCCGCTGAGTCAGGTGGCGCTGAGGTGCTTGTATTTGGACAGGTGGCGACGGGGGGGCTGCAAGGCGTCCCTCCGAAACGGCTCGGCCAGGACCTCGGCCGCCCCGTCGATCACGGCGTCGATGACCGCCGGGCCGCCCGCGGCCAGGGCCTCGGCCACGGCGTCCGGGACCTGATCGGCCGCCTCGACCCGGAAGCCCTTGGCCCCCATGACCTCGGCCAGCCGGGCGAAGTCCGGATTGGCCAGGTTGGTGCCCACGAACCGGTTGTCATAGTAGTCGATCTGGTTCTTCTTCTCGGCGCCCCACTGGTTGTTGTTGAAGACCACGGCGATGACCGGGATCTCTTCCCGGACCGCGGTCATGACCTCGGCCAGGCCGCTGATGCCCCAGGCCCCGTCGCCCTGGAGGGCGAACACCGCCCGGTCCGGCCGGCCCAGCTTGGCCCCCAGGGCCAGGCCGTAACTGATGCCGCAGTTGCCCCAGCTCAGGGGCCCCAGGAACTCGCCCGGGCCGGTCGAGCCGAAGTAGGCGTTGGCCATGGAGCAGGTGTTGCCCACGTCCGTGGTCACGATCGAGCCCGGGGGCACGGCCTGGGCCAACGTTTTCAGTAACGCCCGGGGATGCATCCGCTTGGCGGGCGCCGCCGCCCAGGAGTCCAGTTCGGCCTGCCAGGTTTCTTTCTCTTTCTGAATCAACGGAGTTCTGTCCGCAGCGGGTCGCGGAGCCTTATATTTGCTGCGGAGAACCGGTAAAAGACTTTGAGCAAACTCCCTGGCGTCGGCACAAACGGCCAGATCGACCCGCCGGCTCAGGCCCAGGACCTTGGCGTCGGCGTCCACCTGGATGATCGTCGCCGCCGCGGGCCAGTAGTCCAGGCCGTACTGGGGCAGGGTCCCGAAGGGCCCCAGGCGGCAGCCCAGGGCCAGGACCACGTCGGCCCTTGACAAAACACGCATCGCCGCCTGGGAGCCGCAGTAGCCGATGGGCCCGACGCTCAGGGGATGGGTCCAGGGGAAGGAGTCGTTGTGCAGATAGCTGTTGGCCACGGGCGCGCCCAAAAATTCGGCCAGGGCGATGGTCTGCTCCACGCCGCCGGCCCAGACCACGCCGCCCCCGGCTAGGATCACCGGAAACTCTGCCTTGGCCAAAAGCTCGGCCGCCCGGGCCACCTCGGCCTCGGTTCCGGCGCCGCGGTTGGGGTCCGGCGTGGAAAAGATCTCGGTCTCGATGTCCCCGTAAAAATAGTCACGGGGGATGTTGAGCTGGGTCGGGCCCATCTCGGCCTTGGCCATGTAAAAGGCCCGCCGGGCCAGCTCGGCCATGCGCTGGGGGCGGTTGACCCGGACCTGGTACTTGGTCTGGGCGGCGAACATGGGCATCTGGTCCAGTTCCTGGAACCCGCCCGTGCCGATGCCCATGGTCCCCGTCTCCGGGGTGACGGCCACCACCGGCGAGTGGGCCCAAAAGGCGGCGGTGATCGCCGAGGTGAAGTTGGCCGCACCGGGTCCGTTCTGGCCGATGCAGACCTGGGGCCGGCCCGTCACCCGGGCCAGGCCGTCGGCGGCGTGGGCCGCCGCCTGCTCGTGGGCCACGGAGATGAATCGGATCCCGGCCGCCGGGAACAGGTCCAGGGCGTCCATGTAGGCGCTGCCGACGATGCCGAAAACGTTGGTAACGCCTTCGGCGACGAATGTTTCGACCAGGGCCTCGGAAGGGGTCATCAGGGGCATCGGTTAAACCTCCAGGCCGCCCGGGGCGGCCGGCGGGGTTGACGGGGAGCGAGGACGGCCAGCCCGTCCCCGCGCGTCCTCGGCCCCGTGGTGACTGACCGGTCAGTCATTCAAAGGATACGACGTATCGCTCGCCCTGTCAATGTTTTTCTGTTGGAAAATCGCCGGCCCGGTTGCCACGGAGCGGCCCGGGTGTTAGGATCACCACGCTTTCCGCTTTGACGAGGGAGAAGGGTGAGCCAGGACCAATTCATCGACACCCCGCGTGGAAAATTTCACGTCATCGACTGGGGCGGGCCGGCCGGCCGGCCGCTGGTGCTCATCGATCACGCCACCGGTTTTTGCGCCGGGATGTACGCCCCCCTGGCCGAACTGCTCCGGCCGCACCTGCGAGTGATCGGCCTGGACGACCGGGGACACGGCCGGACGCGGGCCCCGGCCGATCCCCGGCGGCTCAAGAACTGGTTCACCTTTGCCGACGATCTGGCCGGTGTTCTCGAGACCCTGGGCGAGCCGGTGATCATGGTCGGCCATTCCCGGTCAGGCCCGGCCGGGGTGTTCACCGCGGTGCGGCGGCCGGAGCTGATCCGGGCCCTGATCCTGTTGGACCCGACGATCCTGCCCTGGGGCTGGATGGGGGGGTGGTGGCTGGCCAAGAAGGTGGGACTGGCCAGGCGGGTGCCCATCGCCCACCGGGCGGCCCGGCGGCGGGCGGTCTGGCCCGACCGGGAGAGCATCCTGGCGGCCTATAACGGCAAGTCGGTCTTTGCCCACTGGCGGCCCGGCTGGCTTACGGCCTATGTGGCCGAGTGCACCGAGCCGGACCCTGATGGAAAAATCAAATTGTGTTGCGATCCGGCCTGGGAGGCCCGGGCCTTTGCCACCTGCACCCACGAGATCTGGCGCTACGTGCCCCGAATCGGCTGCCCGACCCTGCTCCTCTACGGCGACCGGTCCGACACCTTTCGTCACTCGGCGGCCCGGCGTTTCGCCCGCCTGGTCCCCGGGTCAGAGGTCGTCGCCCTCGAGAACACCTCCCACTTCGTGCCCATGGAGCGGACCGAGGAGTGCCGCGACCGGATTATCGCCTTTTTGCGAGGCCGCGGCGTCCTGGAGTGAAAGACCTGCGGAGATCGACCGTCCCGGCCCTGCTCGCGGGCGCCTGGCCTTTTCATTGCCCCTCTAAAAAATCAGACAGCCTGTAAAGAGATGACCTCGACGATCGGGGCAAGACCGCTTCACGGGTCCAAATCGTCCCGGAGCAGGAATCCGGCCAGGCGGGCGCTCACCTTGTCTGGTTTTTCCAGGGGAAAGAAGTGGCCTGCCTGGTTCACGATGGAAAGTTCGGACCCGGGCAGGGTCCCCGCCAGTTCCCGGGCGATGGACACTGGAAAAAAATTGTCCCGGTCGGCCCACAGGATCAGGGTCGGGGCAGAGATGTTACGAAGATCTTCGCCGGTCGGGGAGATGGCCGCCGGCGGCGCGGACACTACCCGGCCCAGGGCGGCCCGGCCCTGGCGCGAGGCCACCCACGGGGCGCGAAACTCGTCGGCCATTTCCGGGCTGAAGGTCTGTCGATCGACAAAGCCGAACCACCCGAGCATGGTCCGGAAGTACGGCCGCCACAAGAACAGCCGGGTCCCCCATGGCCGCCGGACCATCCAGAGCAACAGCCGCATCAGGAGGGGCCACTTCGGGAAGGGGGCCGTGTCCAGGATCACCAGGCCCCTGACCAGTTCCGGGCGCCGGGCGGCCAGGCCCAGGGCGATCATCCCGCCCAAGTCGTGCCCGACTACATCGGCCAGCTCGAGGCCCACGGCCTTCATTATCTGGACAACCGACTCAATGAAAAAATCCAGGTCATAGGCCGCGTCGCCGGGCTTGTCTGATTTGCCGTGCCCGGGCAGGTCCGGGGCCAGGACAAAAAAGTGTCGGGCCAGGTCCGGGATGACCCCTTGCCACAGCCGGGCGTCCAGGGGATAGCCGTGGAGGAGGACCACGGAAGGACGGTCCGGGTCCCCGGCGCAGAGGTAGTGAATCCGGAGCCCTGAGGCCAGGGTGATTTCCTGGGCATTCATACCTGATTTTCCCTCCTGGCTGGACGTCCAGCCAAATTTCCAAAAAGATAAAATGGCCTCAGCCGCCCGAAATGACCGCTCGGATCACCTGGACCGCCTCAATCCACAGGCCGTCCCAGTCGATCAGGCCCGGGGCCGAGGACAACTGGAGGCCCAGCCCGTCGATCAGGGCGGTGAGCAGGGCCGCCCGAGCCTGGGTGTTGCCCCCGGCGGTGATTCCCCGCCGGGCCGCCCGGATCAGTTTGTCGGACAGTTTCCTCCTGAAAATTAGATAAAAATCAGCCAATTGTCCGGCAAGGGCCGGCTTGGCCCGGGCCAGGGCCAAAAACTCCTGAAACAGGGCGAAAAAGTGCAGCCGCTGCCTGCCCACGTCCCTCAAGGCGGCGACCATGTTGGTCGCCAGGGCCGCGGCCGAGTCGCTGGCCGTGAAAATCGTCTGGATCAACTCCAGGCTGAAGGTCATGTTGGACTCGATGACCCGGGTGAGCAGTTCGTCCTTGTTCTTGAAATAGTAGTGCAGCAGTCCCCGGCTGACCCCGGCCGCGGCGGCGACCTGGCTGACCGTGGTCCGGGCATAGCCCTTCTCGGCCAGGACCTGTCCCGCGGCCTGGATGATTTTTTCTTTTTTTTCTGGCCCGGTTGATCCCATGTTGGTCTTCCCGATTCTATCGCCAATTTAGCTGGACGTCCAACCAAATACCAGACCTGTTTCCCTGTGTCAAGCCCGTTGGCTTGAAAGATATCAACTCGGTTCGCCACGGCCGTGGTCGAACAGGAGATTTTTTAATAACGTTTGGGCCTGGAATGAATGGACAATGGAGATTCAGGCGGCGGCCGGTAACAAATTCATTTGTCTTGACGCGGCACCCAGTCCCAGCCCTCCGGGGGCGGCTCAGTCAAAAACCGGTTCAGGCGCTCGACCATGACCCGGATGGCCTTGTCCTGGGCCGAGAGCCCGGCGGCCAGGCGGTAGTGGTCCAGGGCGGCCGCCCAGTCGCGCCCCAGAAAGGCGGAAAAACCGGCCCGGCAGCACTGGACCAGCTCGGGCTCGTCCCCGTCGCAATCCCCGACCAGGGTGTACAGGATCGTCGGCCTCAGGCGTCCCTTGAGCCGGACCATGTCCAGGGGCCTGAACAAAAAACGGTCCCGGCACTGGTTGACCGTGGTCTCGCCGACGACGCTGACCACCCCGAAAAACTTGGTCTGGCCCTCGAGGCGGGCGGCGACGTTGACCTCGTCGCCGATGACGGTGTAGTCGAAGCGCCGCTTGGAGCCCATGTTGCCCACGATCATCTGTCCGGTGTTGATCCCCAGGCCGATGTCGAGCCGGTCCACCCCCAGCTCGGCCCACCGGGCCCGGATGGCGGGCAGGGCGGCCTCCATGTCCAGGGCCGCGGCGCAGGCCTTGGCGGCGTGATCGTCGCTGGGCAGGGGCGCCCCCCAGACGGCCATGATGGCGTCACCGATGTACTTGTCCAGCAGCCCGCCGTGGTCAAAGATGATCTCGGTCATGACGTCCATGTAGATGTTGAGGACGTGGGCCAGGTTATCGGGCTCGAGGGACTCGGACAGGGTGGTGAAGGACCGGATGTCGGCCATGAGCACGGTCAGTTCCCGCTTTTCGCCGTGGAGGCCCAGCTTGTCCGGGTTCTCGGTCACGGTCTTGACCACCTCGGGATTGACGTAACTCTGAAAGGCCGCCTTGAGCCGCCGTTTCTCACGGCCCTGGGTGAAGTGGCGCCAGGTGGTCATCGCGGCGAAGACCAGGACCACGGCCACCAGGGGATAGATCACGGCGATGACGACCCCCCGCTCAAAGAGCCGGAAGGCGGCCCAGACCAGGGCCCCATAGACCAGGACGCAGGCCAGGCCCCCCAGCCAGGGCGGGACCAGGGCCAGGAGCACCCCCAGCCCCACGGCCAGGCCCAGGATCAACACCAGATCGGCCACCCGGGCCCAGACCGGGCGGCCCAGGAACCGGCGGCTGAGGATGTTCTGGGCGGCCCGGGCCTGGATGGTCACCCCCGGGGCGACCGGGCTGAAGGGGGTCACCCGCTGCTCGAAGGTGCCCGTGGCCGTGGTGCCGATGAAGACCAGCTTCCCGCGCAGGGCCTTTTTGATCCGGCCGCCCAAAACGTCCGCGGCCGAAAAGGTGGGAACGACCGCGGCCGGTCCCTGGTAGCGGATGAGCATCTGGCCGTAGCGGTCGGTAGGGATGACGACCTTCGGTCCCAGGCGGACGGCCTCGACCCCGACCGGGCCGACCTTGACCAGGGTGAACGGGGCCCTGACGTACCGGGCCACGGCCGCCGCCACCAGCGAGGGGTACAAATCGCCCCGCCAGGCGATGACCAGGGGCGCCCGGCGGATGGTGCCGTCAAAGTCGGGAAAGATGTTGAAGTGTCCGGCCCCGCCCCGGCCGGCGGCCCGGCTCAGGACCTTGATGATCGGCTGGGGGACGTAAGCGGTGATGAACGGCGCCCGCTTCAGGGCCTGGGGCGGCCTGGCCCGGGTCAGGACGAATTTGAAGGGACTGATCAGTCGGCCCCGGGCCTCGAGTTCGGCGGGGGTCAGCCGGCCGGCCTGGGCGGCGGTCATGTGAAAGAAATAGCCCAGGACCACCTTGCCCCGGGCGTCGGTTATGGCCCGGGCCAGGACCTGGTCGGGCCGGGGGATGACGTCCGGCCCCAGGTCGGGCCGGGCCCGGAGGCGCCGGACCTCGTCTAAGGAGAGGCGGGTGTCGGGCTCGAGGAAGCCGATGTCCAGGGCGATGACCCGGGCCCCGGCCCGGTCCGCGGCCCGGATAAGCCAGGCCAGGGTGGTCCGGGGCCAGGTCCATTGTCCCTCGGCGGCCAGGGACCGCTCGTCAATGGCGACCACGGCCACCTGGCTCAGCCGGGTCCCCTTGACGGCGGCGCTGCGGAACCGGAGGTCGATGGCCCGCAGTTCGACCAGCTCCAGCAGCGGCACGCCGACCACGTACAAAGCGGCCACGACCAGGCCCACCAGCAGGCCCAGACCCAAGCCGGGCAGGATGGATCGACGGAACACCACCGGCCTCCGGTCATCTGGCCCGGTGCAATTTGATCTTCAGCCGGCTGAGGTGGAGGATGACCGTATTCGGGCCCTTGACGTCCACGGTGTAGGTCACGTCCCGCTCCAGTTCCTCGGCGTAGGCGGTGATGATCAAGCGGCCGTGGCCCTTGTTGACGATCTTCTTGAGGTGGTAGTGGTTGACGTGCATGCCCCGGATGACCTTGATGGTCCGGCGGCCGACGTGGTACTCGACGGGCTGACCGGCGTATCCCTTGGGGTTGGACCAGACCCCCCTGAGTCGGCCGAATTCGGGACCCCGGGGAATCGAGCAGATCACCACGATGACCACGACCGCGGCGGCCGCCGCCAGGAGCACCACCCCTATCCACAGCCGTTTTGCCCTTGCCAACTCGGTCCCTCCCCTCAGGCCGGCCGGCCCGTCAAGCTCCCTCGCCCGGGACCGGCCCCTCGACCCCCGGCCCGGCCGCCAGGGCCGCGGCCCAGCGGCTGGTGGTCATCCGCAGCCGTTCGCACAGCACCAGGGTCAGATTGAACAACACCCGGGTGGCCGTGGCCGGCGCGGTCTTGGTGATTTTTTGCAACAGCTTCTGGGTGATGACCATCACCTCCAGGTCGGTCATGGCCATCACGTCGGCGGTGCGGGGCAGGCTGGTCAGAAAGGCGATCTCGCCGAAGATCTGACCCCGGCCGAAGGTGGCCAGCGAGTACTCCCGCCCCTGGTGTCGGTAGCGGACCTCGGCCGCCCCGGACAGCAGCATGAACATCTCGTGGCCCACCTCGCCGGCCCGGATGATCTTGTCACCGGCGGCGCACTTGATGACCGTGCCGGCCTTCAAGAACCGGCTGATGTCGTCCTCGTCCAGGCCGGCGAACAGGGGGATGTCCCGCTGGTGGAGCCTGGCCGAGAGGAAATACCACAGGTCCTCCTCGCTCTGGAGCCGGGCCGGGACGTAGCTGATCTGGGGCGGGAAATGGGCGGTGAACCAGGCCGCCGACTCGGGGTCGTTGTCAAGCCTGGCCGCCAGCCGGTAGAGGGGCGAGGCGCAGGCCCGCAGGTGCTCGAGATCCTCGGTGACCAGGACCAGGGCGATTTTCAGGCCCGTGTCCGGGTCATAGACGTTGTCCTTGTACCGGCGGAAGCCTAGGTTCTCGTAGAGCTGGACCAGGGCCGGGCCGCAGTCGCAGAACACGAACCGGACGTTTTTTTGCCGGCAGATCTCGTAGGCCCGGACCAACAGCCGCCCCAACAGGCCCGAGCCCCGCTGGTCGGGACTGAGCATCAGCCGCGAGGCCAGGGCCAGCTCGCCGGGGGGACGCTCGGAGAAGCGGTCCAGGGCATAATAGCTCCGGTGCCGCTCGGGGATGGCGCCCTGATCGACCCAGGTCAGGCGCAGGGTGGCCTGCAGGTCCCGGCCGTCGGTGATGTAGAGCAGGGTCGAGAAGTCGTCCACGGGATCGTGGATGAGCCGCTGGACGTGATCGGCGCCGCTCAGGGTTTTGCCCATCTCCTCGACATAGACCTGATAGCGGAAGCGGTAGATCAGGGCCCGCTCCCGGTCAGTCTCGGCAATCCGAACCTCCAGGTCCTGGGGGGAATCAGGGGCGGCCTGGTCGAGGGGGCTCATGGTCTCCCGCCGTGTGGATAACTGTTCGCCAAATTTACATTTATACTGCTACAAGACCGCCGGAAGGTCAAGGGAGGCCGGACCGCCAGGGAATGCCCCGGGTCGCAGGCTGCAAGCCTGGTCACCCGGGAAGGGCCCGGCCGGGCGGGTCCGGAGATGGGATGGAAAACGGCGCCCCGGCCGTCGCCCGGCAGGCGACCGCGCCGGGGCGCGAGTGCGAGCTTATGAACCGACTAACGCCAGGCCACGCAGTGACGCCTGACCACCCACCGGGCGCAGACCCGGCGTCCACCGACCCACCGGACGCAGTGGCGGCGGCCACCGACCCACCGCGCGCAACGGCGACTCCAGCGCATACAGCGACGAGACGCGGGCCTCCAGCGAAGGCAGATGCGCCGGCCGGCCCTGTGAACCCACCGCAGGCAGCGGCGGGGCAGCCTGATCCAGCGCATACAGTGGCGGACCCACCGGGCGCAGTGGCGCCGTATCACGCGCCACCGGGCGCACCGGCGCGGGCGCACCCGCCACGCGGCGCACACCCGGCGGGTGACCCACCGGACACAGCGCCGGGCCAGCATGATCTGGGCCGGCGCGTGGCCGGTCGATTTGACGATGCCCGGCGCGGTCTGGGCCGGCCCGGCGGGCGCGGCCGCGGCCGGAACGGCCAGGGCCAAACCCAGGGCGACGGCAACCGCCAGAATCAAAACCCTCCTCATAGCTACCCCCTTTTTACAGTCAAACAGGTTGACGCAATCGAGTGATCCCGATCGCCGTGAAACCTCGTCATGTAAACGGTTCAAGCCGCTGGCCGGGCCCTGGAAGGAAAAGGAATGTCCCCTGACATCCCGCCGTAAGTCCAGATTTTAAAGGTGCTTTGTCACGAGGTCAACGTTTTTTCGCCACGGCTTTACTCAAAGTTGCCGGACGAGAGGCCCGGTTCGGATGAAACCGGCCGCCCGACCCGGCCGGCCGCGACCTCGCTTGAGACAAGGCGGCTGAAGTAAAGGCGTGGGTGGACGCAGAAAAATATGCCTCTGGCCGGCGGACCGTGCTATAAATGTGAGAGACAGTCCAAGGTTAACCGAATCATGGCGACCCCGGTCTGCGGAGCGCCGCCGACCCGGATCGGTCCCAGGGGAAAGCGGGCGTTGCGGCGGACAAGGCGCGACGTGATTCCTGGCGATAACGTGTGTAGGAGGGAGTTGGCGATGAAGAGGTTGCTAGTCGTTTCGCTGGTTCTGGGAGTGGGGCTGTTGACGGCGGGGATCGCTTCGGCCTCGCCGGCGGCCCCGGCCGCCACGGTCACCCTCTCCCAGGCGCTGGCCGCGACCCCCCATGTGGGCTCGGCCTTGGGCTCGACCATGGTGGCCAGACGCCATCGCTATCGCGTCCGGTACTGCCGGCGCTGGTACCGCCGCTGCGCCCGCTGGGGTTATTACCGCCACCGCCGCTGCCGGCATTGGCGCCATGGCCGCTGCGTGCGTTGGTGGTACCGCCGCGGCCGCCGTCACTGCCGTCACTGGGTGCGGCGGTGCCGGCATTGGGGCTATCGCTGGCACTACCGGTGATCTGCCGCTCAAGAGCTGCATCGGAGTTTGACTGATACGACCGAGGGCCGGGAACTTCCCGGCCCCTTTTCCCCTGACCGCCGAGCGGGCCCCTTGGCCCGGGGAGGAATATCTCCGCCCCCTCGATTCGACCAAAAAAATAATTGACAATCACCACTCTTTAGGTTAAATACCCGTTGATCGGAACGGGGCGAACCTTTCGGCCGGTGAGTGGTCCGCGGGCGGGTTCACCGTCCGGCGCAAAGGCCGGGGTTGGGAGGCGGCCTGTTGAGGAGCTGAAGCCTTTGGGCGCAAGCTCTTTTTCGATGCCCTCACAAGTACATGATTTCACATTACCTCGGCCGACCGGAGGCATCACCATTTACTCCGGCCGGGGCCGGGTCGAACCGGGGTCGAGTAAACGGCTATGAAGAAGCTGCAAGTCATCTTTCTGGTTGTTTTGTTGGTCTGTATAGTTGGCCTCTCGGTCGTCGCCTGGGTTCAGATGAAACATGATCCCACCATGCGGCCGTATATTGCAGGCCAAAAGCCCTACCACGCCCCGCTGGTCGAGGTCATCCCCAACATCTCCCTGTTCATCCAGATGGCGAATTTCCTGTTCCTCCTGTTCGCCCTCAACTTGATTCTATTCGGGCCCATTCGCCGCAAGCTCCAGGAGCGCCGGGAAAAGATGTCCGGGTATCGCTCGGACATCGACCGCCTGACCGCCCAGGCCGCGGCGGAAGACAGGCGCCTGGCCGACCTGCTGGATGAGGCCCGTCGTTCGGGGGCCGCCAAGCGGCAGACCATCAAACAGGCCGCCCTGGATCATGAGAAATCCGTGGTGGACGCGGCCACCGATGAGATGCAGCAGTCCCTGGCCACGGTCCGGAATCAGGTCAAGGCCGAGGTGGCCTCGGCCCGCACCGAACTTCAGGGCCAGATCGAGGCCTACTCGCGGCAGGTGGCCGAGAAGATTCTGGGAAGGAGCCTATGAGCACGGTTAAGCGACTGGCGGTGTCGGCCGCCACGGTGCTTTTGACGAGCGTTCCGGCCTGGGCGGCCGAGGCGGCCCACGCCGAATCCGGCACCATGTGGTGGAACCTGGTGTATCGGACCCTGAACTTCCTGGCCCTGGTCGCCATCCTGTACTGGGTGATGCGCAAGCCGGTGGGCCAGATGATGCGGGGACGGCGCGAGACCATCAAGGCTGAACTCGAGGACCTGGAACGGGCCCAGGCCGAGGCCGAGCAAAAGGTGGCCGAGGCCGAGGCCAAGCTCAAGGATATCCAGGCCCGCCAGGAGGAGATCATCCAGGGTTACCTCGACGCCGGCGAGGCCGAAAAGGCCAAGATCATCGACGCCGCCGAGAAAACCGCCACCCGGATCAAGGACATGGCCGACATGGCCATCACCGGCGAGATCAAGAGGGCCCGGGCCGAACTGATGACCGAGCTGTCGGAGATGAGCGCCAAGGTGGCCGAGGACCTGATCAAGAAGAACATCGGCCCCGAGGACCAGAAGCGGCTGGTGGGCGAATACCTGGAAAAGGTGAAGGGAGCGGAGGCTTAGTCTCGTGGGCGATCTGATCATCAGCAAGCGCTACGCCAAGGCCCTGATGTCCCTGGGCAAGGAAGACGGCAACTACGCCGAGTACGGGCAGCGACTGGCGGATTTCGGGGAGATGTTCGCCGCCAGCGGCGAACTGATGTCGGTTTTGACCAACCCCCAGTTCAATCTCGAGGACCGGCGCCAGGTCCTGGGCGCGGTCATGGACAAGATGGGGTTGAGCGGCGTCGTCCGGAATTTCCTGAATCTGATGCTGGACAAGGGGCGGATCGGTCTGGTCCCCGAGGTGCTGGAGGTCTATCAGGGACTGACCGACGACCTGGCCGGCCTGAAGCGGGCCGAGGTGACCTCGGCCACGCCCCTGGCCGACGACGAGGTGGCCCGGATCAAGGAGGTCCTGACCGGGGTGGTCGGCGGCCATGTCGAGGTGGACGTGCAAGTGGATCAGTCGCTGATCGGGGGCCTGGTCGCCCGGATCGGCGATCTGGTCTTTGACGGGACTGTCAAGACCCAGCTTCTGGGGCTCAAGGAATCACTCAAACGAGGTGAGTTGGTCTGATGCACATCAAGGCGGAAGAAATAAGTCAGGTAATCCGGTCCCAGATCGCCGATTACGACAAGAAGGTCGAAATCAGCGAGACGGGGACGGTGCTGAGCGTGGGCGACGGCATCGCCCGGGTCCACGGTGTGGAGAAGGCCATGGCCATGGAGCTGCTCGAGTTCCCGGGCGGTATTTTGGGCATGGTCCTCAACCTCGAGGAGGACAACGTCGGCGTGGCCATCCTCGGCGAGGACATCCACATCAAGGAGGGCGACACCGTCAAGCGGACCGGCCGCATCGCCCAGGTGCCGGTCGGCGACGCGGTCATCGGCCGGGTGGTGGACGCCGTGGGCGATCCCCTGGACGGCAAGGGCCCCATCGAGTCCAGCGAGACCCGCCGGATCGAGATGGTCGCCCCGGGCGTCATCGCCCGCAAGAGCGTCCACGAGCCGATGTACACCGGGCTCAAGGCCATCGACGCCATGACCCCCATCGGCCGCGGCCAGCGCGAGTTGATCATCGGCGACCGGCAGATCGGCAAGACGGCCATCGGCATCGACGCCATCATCAACCAGAAGGGCCAGGACGTCAAATGCATCTACGTGGCCATCGGACAGAAGAAGTCCACCGTGGCCCAGGTCATCGACGCCTTCGAGCGCCACGGGGCCATGGAGTACACCTGCGTGGTCAGCGCCTGCGCCTCGGACCCGGCGACGATGCAGTACATCGCCGCCTACGCCGGCTGCGCCATGGGCGAGTACTACCGCGACCGCGGCCAGCACTCCCTGATCATCTACGACGACCTGTCCAAGCAGGCCGTGGCCTACCGGCAGATCTCGCTGCTCCTGCGGCGCCCGCCGGGACGCGAGGCCTATCCGGGCGACATCTTCTACAACCACTCCCGGCTTTTAGAGCGGGCCGCCAAGATGAACGACGAGCTCGGCGCCGGCTCGCTGACCGCCCTGCCGATCATCGAGACCCAGGCCGGTGACGTCTCGGCCTACATCCCGACCAACGTCATCTCCATCACCGACGGCCAGATCTACCTCGAGCCGGGCCTGTTCTTCTCCGGCGTCCGGCCGGCGATCAACGTCGGTCTGTCGGTCTCCCGGGTCGGCGGCAGCGCCCAGATCAAGGCCATGAAGCAGGTCGCCGGCCGGCTGCGGATGGACCTGGCCCAGTACCGCGAGCTGGAGGCCTTCGCCCAGTTCGGGTCCGACCTGGACAAGGCCACCCAGGCCCAGCTCAACCGGGGCATGCGCATGGTCGAGATCCTGAAGCAGCCCCAGTACCAGCCGCTGCCGGTGGAGAAGCAGGTCTCGATCCTGTTCGCCGGGGCCAACGGCTTCCTGGACAAGTACCCGCTCAAGGCCCTGGGGGCCTACGAGAAGCAGTTCTACGAGTTCCTGGAGACCAAGCACGCCGACGTCCTGGGCGAGATCTCCGAGCGCAAGGAACTCTCCGACGAGCTGCAGAGCAAGATGAAGACCGTCCTGGCCGAGTTCGACGAGCAGTTCGGCCCGACGGTTTCCGCGGCCTGATTTCAGGCCCCGGGCCGCGGGGGGAGGCGGCCGCCTTCGCCCTTGTCCGGGAGTATGAGAAACCGGCCGCCGGGGAGCGGCCTTCCGCCTCCGGTCCCCGGGGCTCGGCACACGAATCGAGGAGCTAATGGCCACCCTCAAGGACATCAAACTCAAGATCGCCGGGGTCAAGAAGACCCAGCAGATCACCCGGGCGATGAACATGGTCGCCTCGGCCAAACTCCGCGGCGCCCAGGAGAGGATGGAGCGCTTCCGCCCCTACGCCGAGAAGTTCAACGAGGTCCTGACCGACCTCTCGGCCCGGATCGAGCCCGACATCCACCCCTTGCTGACCGTCGCCCCGGCGGTCCGGAACGTGGATCTGATCGTCCTGACCGCCGATCGGGGCCTGTGCGGCTCGTTCAACACCAACCTCCTGGCCGCCGCCGAGAAATTCGCCGCCGCCAAAAAGGAGGCCGGCGTCGCCACCAATATCTACGCCATCGGCCGCCGGGGCCGCGACTTTCTCCGCCGGCGCGGCTATGACATCTTCGAGACCCTGGTCGGCCAGATGGGCCAGGTGGACATGGACCTGGCCGGCGCCGTCGGCCAGCAGGAGACCGACCGGTTCGTCACCGGCGACGCCGACGAGGTCTATCTCCTGTACAGCCGGTTCGTGAACATGGCCTCCCAGGTGCCGACCATCGTCCAGCTGCTGCCCATCTCCCCGCCCCGGGCCGAGGAGGCCCCCGAGGAGGCCGGGGAGGGGGCCGTGGCCGTCGAATACCTCCTGGAGCCCTCGGCCGAGGAGATCATCTTCGAACTGCTGCCCCGCAGCATCAACGTCAGGATTTACCACGGCCTGCTCGAGACCAACACCTCGGAGCAGGCCGCCCGCATGACGGCCATGGACAACGCCACCAAGGCCTGCAAGGACATGATCGCGGATTTGACCCTGGCCTTCAACAAGGCCCGCCAGGCGGCCATCACCACCGAGTTGATGGACATCGTCGGCGGGGCGGAGGCCCTGGCAAAGGCCTCGTAAACATATTCGGGAGGTTTTCCGGTGCAAGTTGGCAAGATTACACAGGTCATCGGTCCCGTCGTGGACGTCGAGTTCGAGGGCGACCTGCCGCCCATCCTGACCGCCCTGACCATCACCAACCCGGCCATCGATGAATCCGAGGACAACCTGGTGGTCGAGGTCGCCCAGCACCTGGGCGACAACGTGGTCCGGACCATCGCCATGGACGTGACCGACGGTCTGGTCCGGGGCATGCCGGTCAAGAACACCGATCAGCCCATCCAGATGCCCGTCGGCGACTCCACCCTGGGCCGGGTGCTCAACGTGGTCGGCCGGCCGGTGGACGGCCTGGGGCCGGTGGTCTCGGACCAGTACTACCCCATCCACCGCGAGGCCCCCCCCCTGACCGACCAGGACACCACGGTCAAGGTCCTGGAGACCGGGGTCAAGGTCATCGACCTGCTGGTCCCCTTCCCCCGGGGCGGCAAGATGGGCATGTTCGGCGGGGCCGGCGTGGGCAAGACGGTCATCATGATGGAGATGATCCACAACGTGGCCATGCAGCACGGCGGCATCTCGGTCTTCGCCGGCGTGGGCGAGCGGACCCGCGAGGGCAACGACCTCTACCACGAGATGAAGGGCTCCGGCGTCCTGCCCAAGGCGGCCCTGATCTACGGCCAGATGACCGAACCGCCCGGCGCCCGGGCCCGGGTGGCCCTGTCCGCCCTGACCGCGGCCGAGTACTACCGCGACGAGCAGGGCCAGGACGTGCTCCTGTTCATCGACAACATCTTCCGGTTCACCCAGGCCGGCTCCGAGGTCTCGGCCCTCCTGGGACGGATGCCCTCGGCCGTCGGCTACCAGCCCACCCTGGGCACCGACCTGGGCGAGCTCCAGGAGCGGATCACCTCGACCCAGAAGGGCTCGATCACCTCGGTCCAGTGCGTTTACGTCCCGGCCGACGACCTGACCGACCCGGCCCCGGCCACGACCTTCGCCCACCTGGACGGCACGGTCGTCCTCTCCCGGCAGATCGTCGAGCTGGGCATCTACCCGGCCGTCGATCCCCTGGACTCGACCTCCCGGATCCTGGACCCGTCATACATCGGCGACGAGCACTACCAGGTCGCCCGCAACGTCCAGATGATCCTCCAGAAGTACAAGGACCTCCAGGACATCATCGCCATCCTGGGCATGGACGAACTCAGTGACGAGGACAAGCTGACCGTGGCCCGGGCCCGGAAGATCCAGCGCTTCCTGTCCCAGCCCTTCCACGTGGCCGAGGAGTTCACCGGCACGGCCGGCAAGTTCGTCAAGCTCGAGGACACCGTCCGCGGCTTCAAGGAGATCGTCGAGGGCAAGCACGACGACGTGCCCGAGCAGGCCTTCTACATGGTCGGCGGCATCGAGGAGGTCCTGCAGCGGGCCGAGGAGATGGCCGCCGCCTAATCACGGTCCGGCCCGAGCGACAGAGAGGACAGTCACGTGGCTGACAAGATAAAGTTGGAAGTCGTCACCCCCGAGCGGCCGCTGGTCTCCGAGGAGGTGGACATCGTCGTCGCCACCTCGACCGAGGGCGAGTTCGGGGTCCTGCCCCATCACGCCCCCCTCTTGACTACCCTGACCGCCGGCGAGCTGCGGTACCGGATCGGCGCCCAGATGGAGTACCTGGCGGTCATGGGCGGCTTCGCCCAGGTGGCCGAAAACAAGGTCACCATCCTGGCCGACTCGGCCGAAAAGGCCCGGGAGATCGACATCGACCGGGCCCACCGGGCCCGGGAGCGGGCCGAAAAGCGCCTGGCCGCGGCCCGGGCCGAGGAAGTGGACTTTGTCCGGGCCGAGGCGGCCCTGAAGCGGGCCCTGCTCCGGATCAAGCTGGCCGGGAAGGTTTCGGCCGGTCAATAAGTTCAGGCGATATATCTCTCGATTCGGCCGGCCCTTCGGGGCCGGCTTTTTGTGTCGTCCGCGCGCTCAGGGAGGGATCGGTGGCCCCGGCCGGATCAGGCCGGGGATCGAAACCGGGTCAGGCCCAGGCAGAGGCCGGTCTCGGGGTCCAGGTCGATGACCACCCCCATGGCCACGGCCCGACCCTTGGCCGGCTTGAAGGGCGTGGGGCGGCCCTGGATGAACCGGCGGATGATGGCCGCCTTGTCCAGGCCGATGATCGAGTCCTCGACCCCGGTCATGCCCGCGTCGGTGATGAACCCGGTGCCCCCGGGGAGGACCCGGGCGTCGGCCGTCTGGACGTGGGTGTGGGTCCCGATCACGGCCCCGACCCGGCCGTCCAAATAGTGGCCCAGGGCCGCCTTCTCGCTGGTGGCCTCGGCGTGAAAATCGACGACGATGACCTGGGCCTTCTCGGCCAGCCAGGAAAGCTGCTCGTCGGCGGTCCGGAAGGGGTCCATCAGGGGCGCCATGAAGGTCCGCCCCTCGAGATTCAGAAAGCCGACCTCCACGTCGCCGGCCAGGGGCACGACCACCGCGCCCGACCCCGGGGCCGGGGGAGGATAATTGGCCGGGCGCAGGACCCGCGGATTTTCGTCCAGAAAGGGGCCGATGCCCGACTGCCGCCAGACGTGGTTGCCCGTGGTCAGGACGTCCAGCCCGGCCGCCAGCAGGGCCCGGGCCTCCCGGGGGGCCAGCCCCAGCCCGCCGCTGGCGTTCTCGGCGTTGGCGGCGGTCAGATCGGCCTCAAAAAAGTCCTTGAACTCGGCCAGGCGCTCGGTCACCAGGGTCCGGCCGGGCCGGGCGAACACGTCCCCGAAAAAGAGGACCCGGACCGCTCCCGGGGGCTTGGCCGGCCCGGGGCCGCCTCCGGTCTCGATCAGGGGCATCGGCCCCGGCTAGCGGGCATAGTGGACCGCCCGGGTCTCCCGAATGACGATGATCTTGATCTGGCCGGGATAGGTCAGTTCGGTTTCGATCTTCTTGGCGATGTCCCGGGCGATGAGCAGGGATTCCTCGTCGGATACCTTGTCGGACTCGACGATGATCCTGACCTCACGGCCGGCCTGGATGGCGTAGGACTGGTTGACGCCCTTGAAGGACTTGGCGATCCGTTCCAGGTCCTCCAGGCGCTTGACGTACGTCTCCAGCATCTCGCGCCGGGCGCCGGGCCGGGCCCCGGACAGGGTGTCGGCCGCCTGGACCAGGATGGCCAGGACGCTGTTGGGCTCGACGTCCTCGTGGTGGGCGGCCACGGCGTGGACCACGGCCGCCGACTCGCCGTATTTTTTCAGCAGATCGGACCCGATCGTGGCGTGGGGCCCCTCGATCTCGTGGTCCACCGCCTTGCCGATGTCGTGGAGCAGTCCGGCCCGCTTGGCCTGCTTGACGTTGAGGCCCAGCTCGCTGGCCATGATGCCGCACAGAAACGAGACCTCGATCGAGTGCTGGAGGACGTTCTGGGCGTAGGACGAGCGGTACTTGAGCTTGCCGATGAGGTTGACCAGCTCGTTGTGGATGCCGTGGACGCCCACGTCAAAGGTGGCCTGCTCGCCGATCTCGCGGATGGCCACGTCCATCTCGGACGAAACCTTCTTGACCACCTCCTCGATCCGGGCCGGGTGGATCCGGCCGTCGGAGATGAGCCGCTCCAGGGACTGCCGGGCCACCTCCCGGCGGACCGGGTTGAACCCGGACAGGATGACCGCCTCGGGCGTGTCGTCGATGATCAGGTCGATGCCCGTGGCCGCCTCCAGGGCCCGGATGTTGCGGCCCTCGCGGCCGATGATCCGGCCCTTCATGTCGTCGCTGGGCAGGTTGACCACCGAGACGGTCTTCTCGGCGACGTAATCTCCGGCGTAGCGCTTGACCGCCTGGGCGATGATCTCCTGGGAGCGTTTCAGGGAGACTTCCTTGGTCTCCTGTTCGATGCGCTTGATGCGCCGGGCGGCCTCGATCCGGGCCTCCTCCTCGATGGACCGGACCAGGGCCTCCCGGGCCTCGTCGGCGCTCATGCCGGCCAGGGACTCGAGTCGGGTCCGCTGTTCGGCCACCAGGCGGCCGTAGTTCTCCTTGTCCGCTTCCAGGGAGACCTGGAGATCGGTGACCCGGTTCTCCTTCTTGAGCAGGACCGACTCCCGCTCCTGGATCTGGTCGGCCTTTTTTTCGAGGCTGATTTCCTTTTGGGACAGGCGGCGCTCCAGGTCCAGCGCCTCGGCCCGCCGCTCCTTGGACTCGGCCTCGAACTCCTGCTTCATTTGAAGCAAGACGTCCTTGGCCGAAAGCTGGGCCTCTTTCTTGATGTGGTTGGCCTCGGCCTTGGCCTCATCGACGATCTTGCGGCTGAGGATATTGACCGACTCGACCCGGTTTTCGACCATCCGTTTTCGGATCACGACGCCCGCCGCCAGGCCGAGCGCCCCGAAAACCACGGCCGACAGTCCGCCGATCAGGAAGTAGAGGGTCATGACAGACTCCTGTATATGTCGATCGGCCCTGGGTCTGACCATCGCCTGGGGGGAAACGCTCCCGGACCGCGCCGCCTCGGCCGGCCACCCCGAGGGGCGCCGACCAAAGGGGCTGATCGCGGCCGGAAGGGGACCGGCCCGCCCCGTAGGTCGGGAGGGCGGAAAGAGGGGGGTTGGGGGAGTCGGGCCTGGGGTCGGTTCAGTCCTTCAGAGACCGCGCCCCAGCGCCGGGGAACCCTTCCGAGCCCCGCCGCTGCCTGGTCTCTTGTGGAAGCCGATACCGCATAAGCCGAATAACCCCCTATCGATCAAAACACTCCTGATGGAATCCACCAAGAATCACGATCTTCACTCAAAAACCAACCCCCCGGGGCTGGTGACGTGGTACGAGCCCTGTCCCCTGTCCGGTTTCAACCTCGGGCCTGCTTGTGTTCTTCGGCCGGCGACCCTTTTCCCCTCCTTGACACTCGTTTACCTCACGAGTTCGACGCCGACCGCCGCGGAATTTCCTGTTCCAGCTTGGCCAGTAGTTTCCGGCCTTTTTCCTGAACGCCCTTCAGTAGTTCGTCCCGCTCCTCCCGGACCAGCAGGTACTCGTGGGTGATGTTGAGCGCGGCCAGGATGGCCACGTTCAACTTGGCCGTGGTCCGGGTGGTGGCGCTGACCTCGGCAATTTTGCCGTTGAGGTACTCGACCACCTCGAGCACTCGTTTTTCGGCCTCGTCGGTGCGGATGGTGTGGGTCTGGCCCAGGATTTCGATCTTGACCAGGGTTTCGCCCATATGCTCGCCTCGACGGCCGATAAACCGCCTAGTCAGACTCGGCCGCGTCCGTGTACGAGTCGATTTTGGCCAACAGGCCGTCGATGCGGGCCTTGACCTGGTTACGCTCGTGATCCGCGGCCTCGAGTCGGTTCTTCAAGGAGGCTATTTCCTCCTCTTTCTGGGCCATGGCTGTCTGATGATTCTCGATCAGCCGGGATTGCTCGGCCTGGCGCGTCACCAGTTCGTCGATCTTGGCTTCGAGTTTCTCGAAGACATCCATGTCCATGGTACTCTTCTCCTCCCTAAGGCATCCTTGATGTTTTTTCTCAGAATGTCAAGAAGTTTGTCATCCCGTGACGCCCCAAAAACTCACTCCACGGTCACGCTCTTGGCCAGATTTCGCGGTTGATCCACGTCCGTGCCCCGCAGATCGGCCACGTGATAGGCCAGCAGTTGGAGCGGTATTGAGAACAAGAGGGGCGCCAGGTGAAGACTGGTCCGGGGGACCTCGATCAGGTAGGAAATGTCAATATCCTGGGGAAAATATTCGCGGCCGACGTCACTGACGACCACCAGTTCCCCCTTGCGGGCGGCCACCTCGGCCATGTTGGACACCGCCTTGTCAAAGGTCGGGCTCTGGCGCGAGGCGACCACCACCACGGGCACATTCTCGTCGATCAGGGCGATGGGCCCGTGTTTCATTTCGCCGGCCGGGTAGCCCTCGGCGTGGATATAGGAGATTTCCTTGAGCTTGAGGGCCCCTTCCAGGGCGATGGGGTAGAGGATGCCCCGGCCCAGGTAGAGGAAATCGCTCCGGCCCATCAGTCCGGAGGCGATGGCCCGGATGGCCTCGGAGGCCTCCAGGCAATCCTCCATCAATCCGGGCATCCGGATCAGTTCGGTCAGAAACGCGGCCCGGGCGGGCAAGGGCATGGCGCCCCGGACCTGGCCCAGATGGACGGCCAGCAGGCCCAGGGCGGCCAGTTGGGTGGTGAAGGCCTTGGTCGAGGCCACCCCGATCTCGGGCCCGGCGTGGGTGTAGAGCACCCCCTCGGTCTCGCGGGTGATGGTCGAGCCGACCACGTTGCAGATCGACAGGCACCGGGCCCCCTTGGCCTTGCCCTCCCGGACCGCGGCCAGGGTGTCGGCAGTTTCGCCGGACTGGGAGATGCCGACGAGCAGGGTGTGCTCGTCCAGGATGGGGTCCCGGTAGCGGAACTCGGACCCCAGATCGACCTCGACCGGCAATCGGCACAGCTCCTCGATCAGGAACTTGCCCACCAGGGCGGCGTGCCACGAGGTCCCGCAGGCGATGATCACCAGCCGGTCCACGTTTTCCAGGGGGATGTCGGCCAGGCCGATGCCGTCCGGATAGACCTCGCCGGTCTCGGCCGCCGCCCGGCCGCGGATGGTGTCGATCACCGCCCGGGGCTGCTCGAAGATCTCCTTGAGCATGAAGTGCTTGTAGCCGGTCTTTTCGGCCATGATCGGCGACCAGGAGATGGTGTCGATTTTTTTATCCAGGGGATTGGCCGCCAGATCGGTGATCCTGAAGCCGGCGGGGGTGATCTCGACCAGCTCGTTGTCGTCCAGATAGATCACCCGGTTGGTGTGGGTCAGGAAGGCGGGCACGTCCGAGGCGACGAAGAACTCGTCCTCGCCCAGGCCCAGGATCAGCGGCGACTCCTTGCGGGCGGCCAGCAGGGTGTCCGGGTGGCGGCGGTCCAGCACGGCCAGGGCGAACGACCCCTCCAGGCGGGTCAGGGCCCGCCCCATGGCCTTCAGCAGATCCGAGTCGTCCGCCTCCAGTTCCCGGTCGATCAAATGGGCGATGATCTCGGTGTCGGTCTCGGACGAGAATTCCCGTTCCTCGGCCCGCAGTTCCGCCTTCAGGGACGAAAAATTCTCGATGATGCCGTTGTGGACCACGGCCACCCGGCCCGAGACGTGGGGGTGGGCGTTGGTCTCCGAGGGCCGGCCGTGGGTCGCCCAGCGGGTGTGTCCGATCCCCAGGTGGCCCGTGATCGGCCTTTGGGCGAGCAGGGCCTCCAGCCGGCTGAGCTTGCCCTCGGCCCGGCAGGTGTCGAACCCGCCGTCCCTGATGGCCGCCAGCCCGGCCGAGTCATAGCCCCGGTACTCCAGCCGTTTGAGTCCGTCCAGGATGATTCCGCTGGCGTCCCGGGGACCCAGGTATCCGATGATGCCGCACATGTCAGCCGTCCTTGTGGGATAAAAGGATTTTTTCGAGCCTGGCCTGAAACCGCCGGGCCTCGCCGCAGCGGGCGGCGACCCGGTCGAAGTTGGCCGCCACCCGGCGGGCCACCCGGCGATACTTGTAGGTCCGCTTGCGGTGCCGCCCCCGGCTCTGGAGTCCCAGGCGGACCATGGCGTCGTCCACCCCCGGATTGCACTCCAGATTGGGCAGGGGCCGCCGGCTCAGGGCGGCGTGGACCCAGGCCTCGATCCGGAGGCAGGGCACGGCGAAGACCACCGACGGGGGGATGGGCGGGGTGCACCAGGCCCGGACCTGGCGGCTGACCGCCCCGGCGAACCGGGACGGACGGCGGCAGGGACCGGCCAGGCCCAGGTCGTCGGCGATGTCGGCGTCGGTGTGGATGACCAGCAGGTCCAGACGGGGGTAGATCAGGTTCATGTAGGCGAACAGGTCGGTCCCCTCGTCCTGGCACCACTTCTTGACCCGCCCCCAGCCGCCGTCGCCGAACTCGCGGTCATAATCGTGGTACTCGGGCTGGATGCGGTCCACCTGCAGGTCGGGCCGCATCCGTTGCAGGATGGCCTCGAGGATGAACACGTCCGTCTTGCCCTCGGCGACGATTCCGGCCCGCACCTTGGTCGCCCTCACAGGTCCGGCACGCCGCCCAGCCGGCCGGTGATCCACAGCTTGGACAGGGGCAGCTTGTCCCGGTTCCGGGCCAGGAAGTCGGGGTCGATCCGGATGCGGTTGACCGTGGTGAATCCCTGGCGATCCCGATCCACGGCCAGGAGGCGGACCCGGTCGTCGGTCAGGTCCAGGCCGTCCAGGACCAGGGGGTTGTGGGTCGTCAGCAGGGCCTGGCGCCCCCCGTCCGGCCCGTGGAGCATGATCCGGCAGAAGAGCCGGATGGTCTCCTGGGCCAGGCGGGGATGGAGGCCGTGGTCGAAGTTGTCGATGGCGAAGACCGGCGGAATCCGGGGGTGCAGGGCCAGGACCAGCAGGAACAGGACGTAGAGCGCCCCCTCGCTGGCGTCGTGGGCCGACAGGCGGTTGCGGCCCTGGGCCATGCGCTTGTCGGTGAACCGGATGAGCTGGCGCAGGGTCGAGGTCCCGGGCGGCAGCAGGGTCCGCGAGGCGTCGGCCACGTCCACGCCGCCCACCCAGTCCAGAAGATCCAGGACCTCCTCGAGGTCCAGGGCGCCGAATCGGCCCTGGCGGACGTCCAGGAGCTGGTTGACCGCCTCGGCCAGCCGGCCGCCGTGGATGCCCACCGGGTCCCGCAGGGTCGGGTCCGAGGTCAGACCCCGCAGGACCAGGGTCGAGGGGGCATAGATGGCGTAGTCGCGCAGGGCCAGGTAGAACAGGGGGCTGACCGGCGATTGGAGCACGGTTTTTAGTTCAGCCGGCAGCCGGTCCAGGGCCATGGAGAGCAGTTGCCCCAGCCGCCGGCCGTCGGCCGGGATCCGGGAGGTTTTGCCGCCGACCCGGGTCTGGACCCGGGGGCGCCGGCCGGTCAGGTCGTTGACCAGGTGAAAATCGTCGCCCTGGGCCACCCGCTCCTGACTGATCTTGAGCGGGGCGTATTCGTCGTCCCGGCCGATGGTGATGGCCACGGCGTAACTGTGGGGCGGGTCGCCGGCGCACTGGACGCCCAGCTTGATGGCGGCCGGGGCCCGCCGGCCCGAAAACGACGACCGGTACAGGGAGGGCAGGCCGGGCCTCACGCCTCTGACCTGGAGTTCGTAGTCGTTGAGCCGCCCGGCCACGGCGCAGCCGAGGAGTCCCAGGGCCTCGAGGACATTGGACTTGCCCGAGCCGTTGGCCCCGATCAGGACGTTGATCCGCCCCAGGTCGAGGGACAGGTCCCGCCCGAAGCTCTTGAACCCCTCCACGGTGAACCGGGTCAGCAT
>CAZMVB010000029.1:0-49068 GCA_964569795.1 uncultured Desulfarculales bacterium
ACGGTGGGCGCCGGGGTGATCAGCAAGATCATCGAGTAGAACCCGGGCAGTCGGCCGACATCCGCGGGGGATCGCCCCGCGGGCGGTTCGGGGTCGCCGGACGGGAATCGGCGGCGCATCAAACGAGGTTGAACCGTGACCAGTCAAAAGATTCGTATCCGCCTCAAGGCGTATGACCATAAGCTGCTGGACCAGTCGGCGACCGAGATCGTGGACACCGCCCGGCGCACCGGGGCCAAGGTGGCCGGTCCGATCCCGCTGCCGACGGCGATCAACAAGTTCTGCGTGCTCCGGTCGCCCCACATCGACAAGAAGAGCCGGGAGCAGTTCGAGATCCGGACCCACAAGCGGCTCCTGGACATCCTGGAGCCGACCCAGCAGACCGTGGACGCGCTGATGAAGCTGGACCTTTCGGCCGGCGTGGACGTCGAGATCAAGCTCTAGCCGGGCGGAGGTGTTGATCATGCTCAAGGGATTGATTGGCAAGAAGGTCGGTATGGCCCGGCTGTTTTTGTCCGGCTCCGAGACCGTGCCGGTGACCGTCCTGGAGATGGGTCCCTGCGTCGTGGTCCAGCCCAAGACCAGGGACAAGGAAGGCTACGAGGCCGTCCAGCTCGGCTTCGATCCGGTCAAGGCCGAGCGGGTCACCCGTCCCCAGGCCGGGCACTTCAAGGCCCGGGGCACGTCGGCCTTCCGGTTCTTGCGCGAGTTCAAGGTGGACGACGCCTCCCAGTATGAGCCGGGGCAGACCGTCCTGGTGGACCTGTTCACCATCGGCGAGCGGGTGGACGTCACCGGAACGACCAAGGGCCGCGGCTTTTCCGGGGTGATGAAGCGGCACGGATTTTCCGGCGGCCGCAAGACCCACGGCTCCAACTCGCATCGCATTCCGGGGTCCATCGGCACCTCGGCCACGCCCAGCCGGGTTTTAAAGGGCAAGCGGATGCCCGGCCAGTACGGCCGCGCCCGGCAGACCGTCAAGAATCTGATCGTCATCGACGTCAGGCCCGACGAGAACCTGCTCCTGGTCCGCGGCGCGGTCCCGGGGGCCAACGGCGGCCTGGTGACGGTGCGCAAGGTGTCTTAAAGGAGGGCGAAGGTGCCCGTAGTGGACGTCAAAAACATCGACAACGAGACGGTCGGCCAGGTCGAGCTCCGCGACGACATCTTCGGCGTCGAGGTCAAACCGCACCTGTTGCACGAGGTGGTCCGGATGCAGTTGGCCAGGCGCCGCGCCGGGACGGTCGGCACCAAGGGCCGCTCCCAGGTCCGGGGCGGCGGCCGCAAGCCCTACCGCCAGAAGGGCACCGGCCGGGCCCGGGCCGGCACCGTGCGCTCGCCCCTGGCCCGCGGCGGCGGGGTGGTGTTCGGCCCCCAGCCCCGGGATCACGGGTACAAGGTCCCCAAGAAGGTCCGCCGGGCGGCCCTCTGCTCGGCCCTGTCCGACAAGCTGGCCTCGTCGCAGTTGACCGTGCTCGACGATTTCGCCCTGGACGAGATCAAGACCAGGCGCTTCGTCGAGGTCATGGACCGTCTGGGTCTGGACCGGGTCCTGATCGTCACCGAGGACGGCCGGGAGAACCTGGAGCTCAGCGCCCGCAACGTGCCCGACGTCAAGGTCATCCGGACCGTCGGACTGAACGTCTTCGACGTCCTGAAGTACGACCACCTGATCCTGCTCCAGGAGTGCCTGGAGCAGATCGACCGGAGGTTGGCCCCGTGAGCCTCAACCTGACCAGCATCATCCGCCGGCCCCTGATGACCGAGAAGAGCGCCGGCCAGAAGGAACTGGCCAACCAGGTCGCCTTCGAGGTCGATCGCCGGGCCAACAAGATCGAGATCCGCAAGGCGATCGAGACCCAGTTCGGGGTCAAGGTCCTCAAGGTGCGGACGGCCAGGTTCCGGGGCAAGAAGGTCCGCTTCGGCCGGACCATGGGCCGCAAATCCGACTGGAAGCGGGCCCTGGTCACCCTGGCCCCGGGCGAACGCATTGAATTTTTCGAGGGGGCGTGAGCCGGCCCTCGTGACCACCGGGGAGTCGGGTGACGGTTTGATCCCGGCCGGACGGGACGCGGAAATGGGAAACAAAGGGACGACTCCACGAGGCGACCATGGCCATTAAAAAGTACAAACCGACTTCGCCGGGCCGGCGGTTTCAGACCAGCCTGACCTTTGACGAGGTCACCACCACCGAGCCCCAGGGGTCGCTTTTGGCCCCGCTCAAGAAGAGCGGCGGCCGTAACAACAACGGCCGGATGACCAGCCGGCGCCGGGGCGGCGGCCACAAGCGGCGGTACCGGATCATCGACTTCAAGCGGGACAAGATCGACGTCCCGGCCAAGGTGGCCACCGTCGAGTACGATCCCAACCGGTCGGCCCGGATCTGTCTGCTGCACTACGCCGACGGCGAGAAGCGGTACATCCTCTGCCCGGTGGGCCTGAGCGTGGGCGACACCGTGGTCAGCGCCGAGCGGGCCGATATCAAGCCGGGCAACGCCATGCCCCTGCGGAGCATCCCCCTGGGGACCCAGATCCACTCCCTGGAGATGAAGGTCGGCAAGGGGGCCCAGGTCTGCCGCGGGGCGGGCACCTCGGCCCAGCTCATGGCCAAGGAGGGCGACCGGGCCCTGGTCAAGCTGCCTTCGGGCGAGGTCCGGTCCTTTCTCCAGGATTGCCGGGCGGTCATCGGTCAGGTGGGCAACGTGGAGCACGAAAACGTCTCCCTGGGCAAGGCCGGCCGGAGCCGGTGGCGGGGCCGCCGGCCCAAGGTCCGGGGCGTGGCCATGAACCCGGTGGATCACCCCCACGGCGGCGGTGAAGGCAAGTCCTCGGGCGGCCGGCACCCGGTCACCCCCTGGGGCGTGCCCACCAAGGGCAAGAAGACCCGCAAGAAGAACAAGCCGTCCAACCGCTACATTGTCAAGCGGCGGGATAAGAAGTAGGGGGCAGTCGTGGCGCGTTCGCTGAAAAAGGGTCCCTTTGTGGACGATTCGCTCATGGAGAAGGTTCTCCGCGCCCAGGCCACCGACCGGCACAGGGTCATCAAGACCTGGAGCCGGCGGTCGACGATCCTGCCCGAGTTCGTGGGGCTGACCTTCGCCGTGCACAACGGCAAGAAGTTCGTGCCGGTCTATGTGACCGAGAACATGGTCGGCCACAAGCTGGGCGAGTTTTCGCCGACGCGCACCTACTACGGCCACGCCGCGGACAAGAAGGGCAAGAAGCGGAGGTAGAGGTGGAAACGTCGGCCAAACTTAAATACGTGCGCATCTCCCCGACCAAGGCCCGCCTGGTGGCCGACGCCGTCAAGGGCCGGATGGTCGAGGACGCCCTGGCGGTGCTCAAGTTCTCGCCCCGGCGGGCGGCCGCCATTCTGACCAAGCTGTTGAACAGCGCCGTGGCCAACGCCACCCAGAACGCCAACCTGGACGTGGACAACCTCTACATCAAGAGCATCCGCGTGGACGAGGGGCCGACCCTCAAGCGCTGGCGGGCCCGGGCCATGGGCCGGGCCACCAGGATTTTCAAGCGGACCGCCCACATCACCGTCATCCTGGACGAGCGGGCGGCCTGACCGATAACCGGACCGCGGGGGCGCCTTGAGCCGCCCCGACGGTCGTTCAATCATCACCGCCGCGCCGGGCCCCGCGGGGGCTGCGGGCCGGCGGGGAAACGGGTCGCCGACCGGACGCCGGGGCGGCCGCAGACGGCAAGGGGGCCGATTTGGGTCAGAAGGTACACCCGGTGGGATTCCGCCTGGGCATCACCCGGACCTGGGACTCGCGCTGGTTCGCCGGCCGTGACTTCTCGAACTTCGTTCGGGAGGACCACGAGATCCGGGAGTTCCTCAAGAAGCGCTTCTACCACGCCGGGATCAGCAAGATCGAGATCGAGCGGGCGGCCAACAAGGTCAAGGTCAAGATCAACACCGCCCGGCCCGGGATCGTCATCGGCAAGAAGGGGGCCGAGATCGAGGCGGCCAAGCGCCAGCTGGAGAAACAGTTCGGGCGGGAGATGTACATCGACATCCAGGAGATCCGGAAACCCGAACTCAACGCCCAGTTGGTGGCCGAGAACGTCTCCGGACAGCTGGTGAGGCGGGTGGCCTTCCGGCGGGCGATGAAGAAGGCGGTCAGCACCTCGATGAAGTTCGGCGCCCAGGGCATCAAGATCTCGTGCGCCGGCCGGCTGGGCGGGGCCGAGATGGCCCGCCGGGAGTGGTACCGCGAGGGCCGGGTCCCCCTGCACACCCTCCGGGCCGAGATCGACTGCGGTCTGGCCGTGGCCAAGACGACTTACGGGATCATCGGCGTTCAGGTCCTGATCTTTCTGGGCGAGATCCTGGACGACAAGGACAACCCGGTCGCTATTTGAAGGGGAACGTGATCGATGCTGGCTCCCAAGAGAATCAGGCACCGCAAGGTCCAGAAGGGGCGGATGAGGGGCAAGTCCGCCCGGGGAAGCAAGGTCTCCTTCGGTGACTACGGCCTCCAGGCCGTGGGCTGGGGGAAGATGAGCTCCCAGCAGATCGAGGCCGCCCGGGTGGCCCTGACCCGGCACATCAAGCGCGGCGGCAAGACCTGGATCCGGGTCTTCCCGGACAAGCCCTTCACCAAGAAGCCGGCCGAGACCCGGATGGGCAAGGGCAAGGGCGCCCCGGAGGGCTGGGTGGCCGTCATCCGGCCGGGACGGATCCTGTACGAGATCCAGGGGGTGCCCGAGGATATGGCCAAGGAGGCCTTCCGCCTGGCCGCCCACAAGCTGCCGTTTGCCACCCGGTTCGTGAGGAGGGGCGATTGATGGACGCGTCCGAGTTGAGGGACCTGACCGACGACGAGATCATGGCCAAGGAGCGCGACGTGGCCCAGGAGTTGATGAACCTCCGCTTCCAACTGGCCACCGGCCAGCTGGAGAACTCCCAGGCCGTCAAAAAGGCCCGGCACGATCTGGCCCGGGTCAAGACCGAACGGCGGGCCCGCGAGCGGCGGGCCCTGGGCCTGACGGGGAGCTGAACCGATGGCGGGTCAAGCCAAGACCAGAACCGGCGTGGTGGTGTCCGACAAGATGGACAAGACGGTGGTCGTCCAGGTGGAGCGCCTGGTCAAGCACCCCGTTTACAAGAAGTACGTCCGGCGACGCAAGAAATTCATGGTGCACGACGAGGAAAACGCGGCCCGGATCGGCGATCGGGTGCTGATCGTCGAGGTCCGGCCCATGTCCAGGCACAAGCGGTGGCGTCTTCGCCAGATAATCGAGCGGGCGGCCTGAGTCAAGCGGCCCGGCGTGAAGGAGCCTCAAGATGATCCAGAGCGAAACGCGACTGCTGGCCGCGGACAACTCGGGGGCCAAGGAGCTGTACTGCATCAAGGTCCTGGGCGGCTCGAGACGGCGCTACGCCTCGGTGGGCGACATCATCGTCGTTTCGGTCAAGGAGGCCATCCCCGGGGCCAAGGTCAAGAAGGGCGACATCCTCAAGGCGGTGGTCGTCCGGACCAAGAAGGAGGTCGGCCGGCCGGACGGGTCCTACATCCGGTTCGACGACAACTCGGCCGTCCTGATCAACAACGCCCGGGAGCCCATCGGGACCCGCATCTTCGGTCCGGTGGCCCGGGAGCTTCGGGCCAAGAACTTCATGAAGATCGTCTCCCTGGCGCCCGAGGTCTTGTAAGGGGTTTACGGTGCCCAAGTACCGCATCAAGAAAGACGACACGGTGGTCGTCCTGACCGGCAAGGATCAGGGCAAGACGGGCAAGGTGCTCAAGGTCATCCCCGAGAAGGGCCGGCTGGTGGTCGAGCGGGCCAACTTCATCAAGCGGCACACCCGGGCCTCCCAGACGGCCAAGGGCGGCATCCTGGAGAAGGAGGCCCCCCTGTCCATCTCCAACGTCAAGCTCGTCTGTCCGGCCTGCAACAAGCCGACCCGGGTCGGGCGGCGGAAGCTGGCCGAGGGCCGGACGGTCAGGTATTGCAAGAAGTGCGGCGATCTGGTGGACAAGTAGTCCCCCGTCGCCCGTGGAGCGGTCATGTCGAGACTCAAGGAATTTTACCAGACGCAGGTCGCGCCCCGGCTGCGGGAGGAGTTCGGCTACAAGTCGCCGATGCAGATCCCGCGGCTGGACAAGGTGATTCTGAACATGGGCCTGGGCGAGGCCATTCAGAATCACAAGGTGCTCGAGTCGGGCGTCGAGGAGTTGACCCTGATCGCCGGCCAGCGGGCGGTGGTCACCCGGGCCCGGCGGTCCATCGCCGCCTTCAAGCTCCGGGAGGGGATGACCATCGGCTGCCGGGTGACCCTGCGGGGCGAGCGGATGTACGACTTCTTCGACAAGCTGGTCAACATCGCTCTCCCCCGGGTGCGCGACTTCCGCGGCGTGTCGCCGGCGGCCTTTGACGGGCGGGGCAACTACTCGCTCGGCATCCGGGAGCAGATCATCTTCCCCGAGATCAACTACGACAAGATCGACAAGATCAAGGGGCTCAACGTGACCGTGGTCACCACCGCCCGGACCGACGAGGAGGGGCGCAGCCTGCTCCGCCTGCTGGGCATGCCGTTCCGGGAGAACTAGGAGCATGGCGGAACCGTGTTCCGACATGCGACTCAGCGGGACATGGATGTCCCGCCAAATCGCGCGGGCTTTGAAAAAGACAAGCGATTTGCCGCGGTCGTCAAAACCACGCTTTTGACGACGGCGGGTCGGAAAAAGTCAGGACGACTTTTTCCGACAGACAACCAGGAGGGGATTTTGGCCAGAAAATCACTCATCGCCAAGGCGAAGCGGAAACCCAAGTTCGCCGTGCGGGCGTACAATCGCTGTCCGGTATGCGGTCGGCCGCGAGCCTATCTGCGCCGGTTCGGCCTGTGCCGGATCTGTTTCCGGACCATGGCTCTTCGGGGAGAAGTTCCCGGCGTGATCAAGAGCAGTTGGTAAACGGAGCTTATGGCATGATCACCGACCCCATCGCCGACATGCTGACTCGAATCAGAAACGGCCAGCAGGCCCGATTCAGTCAGGTGGACATCCCGTCCTCCAAGATGAAGGTGAACATCGCCCGGATCTTGAAGGAGGAGGGGTTCATCAAGAATCTGGACTTGACCCCCGACCGCCGTCAGGGGGTCCTCCGCGTCTATCTCGACTACGACGAGGACGCCCGGCCCCTGATCAACGGTATCACCCGGGTCAGCAAGCCCTCCCGGCGGGTGTACGTCCGGGCCCGCGAGATTCCGCTGGTCTTGTCCGGACTGGGGATCAGCATCCTGTCCACCTCCCGGGGCCTGATGACCGACCGCCAGGCGCGCCGGGAGAATATCGGCGGCGAGATCCTCTGCACCGTGTGGTAGGCGCCGCGTCGCCGGGCGGGGCCGCCCGGCGCTTAGGGAGAACGAGCAATGCCCAGACAGACGGCCTCACGAGTAGCCAAACGGCCGATTGCCCTGCCCGCCGGGGTGAAGGTGGATCTCGACCCGGAGAAGGTCACGGTCCAGGGACCCCGGGGGACCCTCAAACAGGCCCTGTCGCCCCTGGTCGAGGTGAACGTGGCCGACGGACAGGTCCAGGTGACCCAGGTCGAGGCCACCAAGCCGTCCAAGGCCATGAGCGGATTGATCCGGTCCCTGATCCAGAACATGGTCACCGGCGTGTCGGCCGGCTTCTCCCGGGTCCTGGAGATCAACGGCGTCGGCTTCCGGGCCGAGGCGGCCGGCGGCCGGCTGACGCTGAACATCGGCTACAGCAATCCGGTCCAGTTCAACCTGCCCGACGGCGTCGAGGCCACGGTGGACAAGAACACCCGGATCACCCTGTCGGGCATCGACAAGCAGCTGGTCGGTCAGACCGCGGCCCGGATCCGGGCCCTGAGACCCCCCGAGCCCTACAAGGGCAAGGGGATCAAGTACGCCGAGGAACAGCTCCGCCGCAAGGTGGGCAAGGCCGGCGTCAAGTAGAGGTGGACTGATGAAGACCAATCCCCGGGCCCTGGCCCGGCAGCGGCGTCAGAAGCGGGTCCGCAAGAAGGTAAGGGGCACGGCCGAGCGGCCGCGGCTGACCGTGTTCCGCTCCAGCCGGCACATCTACGTCCAGTTGATCGACGATACGGCCGGCCGGACCATCACCGGCCTGTCCACGCGCAGCCCGGCCTTGCAGGGCAAGCTCAAGACCGGGGGCAACATCGAGGCGGCCAAGAAGGTCGGCCAGGCCGTGGCCCGGCAGGCCCGGGAGGCGGGCCTGACCGAGGTCGTCTTCGACCGCAACGGCTTTTTGTACCACGGCCGGGTCAAGGCCCTGGCCGAGGCCGCCCGCGAGGCGGGGCTGAAATTCTAGGCGGGAGGTTAAGCCTTGTTCGACCCAAGATCCGACGAACCGCAGTTCATCGACAAGGTAGTTTACATCAACCGGGTGGCCAAGGTGGTCAAGGGCGGCCGTCGGTTTTCGTTTGCGGCCATTGTCGTCGTCGGTGACGGCGAGGGCCGGGTCGGCGCCGGTCTGGGCAAGGCCAACGAGGTCCCGGAGGCGATCCGCAAGGGCGTGGAAAAGGCCAAGAAGGACATGACCCACATCGCCCTGAGCGAGCACTCGATCCCCCACGAGGTGATCGGGCGCTACGGGGCCGGCCGGGTGCTGCTCAAGCCCGCCTCGCCGGGCACCGGGGTCATCGCCGGCGGGGCGGTCCGGGCCGTGATCGAGGCGGCCGGGATCAACAACATCCTGACCAAGTGCCTGGGTTCCCACAACCCGCACAACGTGGTCAAGGCGACCATGGACGGATTGCGGCGCCTGCGCAGCCCCAAGCAAGTGGCCCAGCGCCGGGGGCTGTCGGTCCGCGACGTCCTGCCGACGAGGATCTCATGAGCACGATCACCTTCGAACTGGTCAGATCGCCCATCGGCCGGCCGGAGAAACACCGCCGGACCCTGCGGGCCCTGAAGCTGACCAAGATGCACCGCCGGGTCACGGTCGAGGACACGCCGTCCGTCCGGGGCATGCTCCGGCAGGTTTCCCACCTGGTCAGGGTGGTGTCGGAAGAGGGGTGAACCGATGAAGCTCAACGAGTTGTCGCCCCCCAAGGGCTCGCGCCGCGCCCGGAAGCGCATCGGCCGGGGCACCGCCTCGGGCCAGGGCAAGACCTCCGGTCGGGGCCACAAGGGCCAGAAGGCCCGGTCGGGCGGGTCCCTGCCGCCCTATTTCGAGGGCGGTCAGATGCCCCTGGCCCGCCGGGTGCCCAAGCGCGGCTTCACCAACGTCTTCAGGCGCGAACTGGCCGTGGTCAACGTCCGGGACCTGGGCCGCTTCACGGCCGGCTCGGTCGTGGACCAGGAGGCCCTCCGTCAGGCGGGCCTGGTCAAGGGCGCCTGTGACGGCATAAAGGTTCTGGCCCAGGGCGACTGCCAGGTCGCCCTGACCCTCAAGGTGGACAAGATCAGCGCCGCGGCCAAGCAGAAGATCGAGGCCGCCGGAGGCACGGTCGAGGTGATCTCGTGATCGGCGCCCTGGGAAACATCGCCAAGATTCCCGAGCTCAAGCGGCGCATCCTGATGACCCTCGGGCTGCTGGCCGTCTATCGGGTCGGGTGTCAGATCCCCCTGCCCCAGATCAACCGGGCCAACCTGGACGCCCTGTTCGGGGCCGCCGGCCAGCTGGGCGGGCTGGCCAAGTTCTTCAGCCTGTTCTCGGGCGGGGCCCTGGAGCGGATGAGCATCTTCGCCCTGGGGATCATGCCCTACATCTCGGCCTCGATCATCCTCGAGCTGCTGACCGTGGTCCTCCCCCACCTGGCCAAGCTCAAGAAGGAGGGCGAGGAGGGCCGCAAGAAGATCACCAAGTACACCCGGTACGGCACGGTGGTCCTGGCCCTGTTCCAGGGGGCGGCCATCGCCGTCGGGCTCCAGTCGGGCGGCAAGCCCATCCTGCCCGCCGGCCTCTCCATCACCCTGATGACCATGGTCACCCTGGCCGCGGGGACGACCTTCCTGATGTGGCTGGGCGAGCAGATCACCGAGCGGGGCATCGGCAACGGCATCTCGCTGATCATCTTCGCCGGCATCGTCGCCGGGATGCCCAACGGCTTTTACGTCCTGTTCCAGCAGGTCTTCCGGGCCGGGTCCATCTCGCCCTTCTTCGCCCTGATCATGATGGCCTTCCTGTTCGTGGTGGTGGCGGTGGTCGTTTACTTCGAGCGGGCCCAGCGCCGCATCCCGGTCCAGTACGCCAAGCGGGTGGTCGGCCGGCGGATCTACGGCGGGCAGACGACCCACCTGCCCCTCAAGGTCAACACCGCCGGCGTCATTCCGCCCATCTTCGCCAGCTCGATCATCCTGTTCCCGACGGCCATCGCCCGGTTTTCCGGGGTGGACTGGCTGGTGCGGGCCTCGCGCCTGCTGGAGCCCCAGTCCCCCCGGATCAGCGATCCCAGCACCTGGGTGTTCTATATCGTCTATGTGGCGCTGATCGTCTTCTTCTGTTATTTCTACACGGCGGTCCAGTTCAACCCGGCCGACACGGCCGACAACATGAAGAAGCAGGGCGGGTTCATCCCGGGCATCCGGCCGGGCAAGAACACGGCCGAATACATCGACCGGGTCCTGACCCGGCTGACCCTGGCCGGGGCGGTCTACGTCGCCGCGGTCTGCGTCCTGCCCCGGCTGCTGACGGTCCAGGAGGCCCTGCCGGCCCAGCTGGCCTACCAGTTCGGGGGCACGGCCCTGTTGATTGTCGTCGGCGTGGCCCTGGACACCATGGGCCAGATCGAGGCCCACATGCTGACCCGGCACTACCAGGGTTTCCTCAAGAAAGGGATGAAAGGCGGAAGCGGCGGCTAGCCGCGGGACGGGAGGGAGAGCGCGATGAACCTGATTCTGTTGGGACCTCCGGGCGGCGGCAAGGGCACCCAGGCCGAGAAGCTGAAGGCCAAGTACGACATCCCCCAGATCTCGACCGGCGACATCCTCCGGGCCGAGGTCAAGGCCGGCACCGAACTGGGCCTTAAGGCCAAGGAGTACATGGACGCCGGGAAGCTGGTGCCCGACGAGGTGGTCATCGGCATGGTCGCCCGGCGTCTGGCCCAGCCGGACTGCGCCGGGGGCTACATGCTCGACGGCTTCCCCCGGACCACGGCCCAGGCCCAGGCCCTGGACATTCTTTTGGCCGAGATGGGGCAGAAGATCGATCACGTGGTGTCCATCGAGGTCCCGGACGCCGAGTTGATGAAGCGGCTGACCGCCCGGCGGATGTGTCGTGGCTGCGGGGCGTCGTATCACACCATTTTCAAGCCGCCGGCGGTGGACGGCGTCTGCGACGCCTGCGGCGGCGAGCTGTACCAGCGCGACGACGACAACGAGGAGACCGTGGCCAACCGGCTCAAGGTTTACGCCGAATCGACCCAGCCCCTGATCGACTACTACCGGGCCAAGGGCCTGCTTCGTCCGGTGGAGGGGGTCGGGGGGATCGACGAGGTCTTCGCCCGCGTCGAGGCCGTGCTGTAGGCCATGGTCGTCCTGAAGTCGGCCCGGGAGATCGAGATCATGCGCCGGGCCGGCGCCATCGTCGCTCGGATCCTGGCCGAGGTCCAGGCCCGGATCAAGCCGGGGGTGACCACGGCCGAACTGGATCGGCTGGCCGAGAGGCTGTGCGACAAGTTCGGGGTCGAGCCGGCCTTCAAGGGCTACCGGGGTTATCCCTTCGCCCTGTGCTGCTCGGTCAACGAGGAGGTGGTCCACGGCTTCCCGAGTCAGAGACGGCTCGGCGAAGGCGACATCTTGAGCATGGATTTCGGCGTCAAGCACCAGGGCTACTTCGGTGACGCGGCCCTGACCGTGGGCGTCGGGCGGGTGACCGCCGAGGCCCGGCGGCTGATGGACGTCACCCGGGAGTCCCTGGCCAAGGGCATCGAGGCCTGCCTGGCGGGCCGGCGCCTGCAGGACGTCGCGGCCGCCGTCCAGCAGCACGCCGAAACCGCCGGTTTCGCCGTGGTCAGGCAGTTCGTCGGCCACGGCATCGGCCGCCAGCTCCACGAGGAGCCCCAGGTCCCCAACTTCGTGGGGGGCGGCCGCGATCTGGAATTGAAACCCGGCCTGGTGCTGGCCATCGAACCGATGATCAACGCCGGCGGGTACGAGGTCGCCGTCAAGGAGGACGGCTGGACCGCGGTCACGGTGGACGGGTCGCTGTCGGCCCACTTCGAGCACACCGTGGCCGTCACCGAGGACGGGCCGCAGATCCTGTCCGTCCCCTGAGGGGGACGGCGGCCGGCGGCCTGAAAGGGGAACGAGACATGAAGGTTCGGGCCTCAGTCAAGCCCATTTGCAACAAGTGCAAGATCATCCGGCGCAAAGGGGTGGTCCGGATCATCTGCGAGAACCCGCGCCACAAGCAGCGCCAGGGCTAAAGGAGGAGCAGCGGTGGCCAGAATTTCCGGTATCGACCTGCCGCGCAACAAGCGGATCGAGATCGCCCTGACCTACATCTACGGCATCGGGCGGTCCACCTCGCGCCAGATCCTGGCCGAGGCCGGCATCGAACTGGACGCCCGCAGCGATCAGCTGACCAGCGAGGAGGTCTCCCGGATCCGCCAGATCATCGACGCCAAGTACAAGGTCGAGGGGGACCTGCGGCGCGAGGTGTCGATGAACATCAAGCGGCTGATGGATCTGGGCTGCTACCGCGGTCTGCGGCATCGCCGCGGCCTGCCGGTCCGGGGCCAGCGAACCAAGACCAACGCCCGGACCCGCAAGGGGCCCCGGCGGAGCGTGGTCGGCAAGCGGAAGAAAGGCTAGTCGGGCCGGCCGCGGCCCCAGGAGTACTCGATGGCCAAGCAAGCCAAATCCGGTTCCCGGAAGAAAAAAGAGAAGAAGAACGTCCCCTCCGGCGTGGCCCACATCCGGTCCACGTTCAACAACACGATCATCACCATCACCGATCCGGAGGGTAACACCGTGTCCTGGGCCAGCTCCGGGACCCAGGGCTTCAAGGGGTCGCGCAAGTCCACCCCCTTCGCCAGCCAGCTGGCCGCCGAGGACGCGGCCAAGAAGGCCATGGAGCACGGCATGCGGACCGTGGAGGTCTATATCAAGGGGCCCGGCTCGGGCCGGGAGGCGGCCCTGCGGTCCCTGCAGGCCGCCGGTCTGAACGTGACCCTGATCCGCGACGTGACGCCCATTCCGCACAACGGCTGCCGTCCGCCCAAGCGGCGGCGGGTCTAGTCTTTTTCGGCAGGAGGTCATTTTGTCCAGATATCGCGACTCGGTTTGTCGCCAGTGCCGCCGGGAGGCGATGAAGCTCTTCCTCAAGGGGGAGCGCTGCTTTTCCGACAAGTGCGCCTACGAGCGGCGGCCCTACCCCCCCGGCCAGCACGGCCAGGGCCGGATCAAGTTCTCCGACTACGGCCTCCAGCTTAGGGAGAAGCAGAAGATCAAGCGGATCTACGGCCTGTCGGAGAAGCAGTTCCGGCTGTTCTACTCCCGGGCCGAGCGCCAGCGGGGCATCACCGGCGAGAACCTGCTGCTGGCCCTGGAGCGCCGCCTGGACAACATGGTTTACCGGATGGGCTTCACCTCCTCCCGCAGCCAGGCCCGGCAGTGGGTCGGCCACAGCCACTTCACGGTCAACGGCCGCAAGGCCAATATCCCCTCGATGCTCGTCGGCGTCGGCGACGTGATCGAGGTCAAGGAAGGCAAACGCAACAACCCCCACCTGGTCGAGGCGGTCGAAACCTCGTCCCGGCGGGGAGTGCCGGCCTGGGTCGAACTGGACCGCCAGAACTGGCGGGGGGTGGTCAAGGCCTTGCCCACCCGCGAGGAGCTGACCCTGCCCATGCAGGAACAGCTCATCGTCGAGTTCTATTCCAAGTAGGGCCTACGCCTTAAACGGAGTAAGCGGCATGCACCGAAATTGGCGCGAGCTTATCACCCCCAAGAAAGTCGAGTGGGACCCCGAGAAAATCACGGCCAACTACGGCAAGCTGGTCTGCGAGCCGTTGGAGAGGGGATTCGGACACACCCTGGGCAACGCCCTGAGGCGGGTCCTGTTGTCCTCGCTTCAGGGCGCGGCGATCACCGCGGTCAAGATTGACGGCGTGCGCCACGAATTCTCGACCATCCCCGGGGTGGTCGAGGACGTCTCGGACATTCTCCTCAACCTGAAGGGCGTCCGGATCAAGCTGTTGTCCGGCCGGTCGGCCACGGGCACCATCAGCCTCGAGGGCGAACAGGAGGTCACCGCCGCCGACATCCAGGCCGGCCCCGAGGTGGTCATCCTCAACCCCGAGCACCATCTGGCCACCCTCTCGCCCGAGGCCAAGCTGAACATGGAGATGACCCTCCGGATCGGCAAGGGCTACGTCCCGGCCGACCGCCAGGAGGACGAGGAGCGCCCCATCGGCGTCATCCCCCTGGACGCCATCTACTCGCCCATCCTCAGGGTCAACTACGTCGTCAGCCAGGCCCGGGTCGGCCAGATCACCGACTACGACAAGCTGACCCTCGAGGTCTGGACCAACGGCAGCGTCGGACCCGAGGAGGCGGTGGCCTTTGCCGCCAAGATCCTCAAGGAGCAGCTCACGCCCCTGATCAATTTCGAGGAGGAGCGCGAGCCCAAGAGTCCCGGGTCCGCCGAGGACAAGCCGCCCCTCAACGAGAACCTGTTCCGGACCGTGGACGAGCTGGAACTGAGCGTCCGCTCGGCCAACTGCCTCAAGACGGCCAACATCAAGTACATCGGCGAACTGGTCCAGAAGACCGAGGCCGAGATGCTCAAGACCAAGAACTTCGGCCGCAAGTCCTTGAACGAGATCAAGGAGATCCTGGCCGAGATGGGCCTCGAGCTGGGCATGCAGCTCGACGGATTTCCGACGCGCGAGGTCCTCGACAAACGGAGAGAGGAACAGCAGTCATGAGACACCGCAAGGCCGCCCGGCGCCTGTCACGGACGACCAGCCACCGCCAGGCGATGATGCGCAATCTGGTGACCTCGTTTTTGGACGGCGAGCGGGTGGTGACCACCGACGCCAAGGCCAAGGAACTCCGGCCCCTGGCCGAGAAGATGATCACCCTGGGCAAGCGGGGCGACCTCCACGCCCGGCGCCAGGCCCTGGCCGTCATCCGGCGGCGGTCGGTGGTCGAAAAGGTCTTCACTGACCTCAAGGACCGCTATCAGGACCGGTCCGGCGGTTACCTCCGGATCACCAAGATCGGGCAGCGGCGCGGTGACGCCGCCTTCATGAGCGTCGTCGAGCTGTTGCCCGCCGGCGCCACCAAGGCCCCCCGCAAGAAGGCCGCCAAACCCAAGACCAAACCCAAGACCAAGGCCAAGGCCAAGGCCGCCAAGCCCGCCGCCAAGCCCGCCGCCAAGCCCGCCGCCAAGCCCGCCGCCGAGGCCGCCCCGGCCCCGGCCGTCCCGGCCGAGATCGAGGAGGCAACGGCGCCCGCCGAGGCCACGGCCGAGGTCGTCGAGGTCGCCGAGGCCGAGAAGGCGCCCCAGAAAAAGGCCCCGGCCAAGAAGCCGGCGGCCGGGAAGGAAGACGAGGCCAAGGCCAAGAAAAGGCCGGCGGCCAAGAAGGCGCCCGCCAAGAAGAAGGACGAGGGCGAGGCGCCCGCCCAGAAGAAGTCGGCCGCCAAGAAGGCGGCCGCCAAGAAGAAGGACGAGGGCGAGGCCCCCCCCAAGAAGAAGCCGGCGGCCAAGAAGGCGGCCGCCAAGAAGAAGGACGAAGGCGAGGCGGCCCCCAAGAAGAAGCCGGCCGCCAAGAAGGCCGCCCCCCGGAAGAAGGACACGGACGAATAACTTCCCGCCGTTTGGATAAAATCTTCGGAAAGCGACGGCGGGGAGGGTTCCCCGCCTTTTTCTTGACACCATTCCACCTGAACAGTAGCATATGGCCCATGAGTCCGACGCCCGGCCGGGGCCGGTTCTTGACCGACCCTCGGGCGCCGGGGTTGGGGCCGGCGCGAGGCGCTTCGGACTCGAAGACAGGGGGAAGCCGCTGAAGCCGGACGCCGTTCGTCCAGCCCCCACCTCTGCCTTTCGACCATGTCCCGCCTGGCACGCTGTTTTCAACGGCCGGCCAGACATTTTTCTCGGGCGTCGCCGCCGAAGGACGGGGCCGTTTTCGGGTTTTGTCGGGCTTCAGGACGCCCCCGGCCCGGTTCCGACCCGGACCGGCGGGCGGACGAAAGGGTTTTATTACCGCTGTTTTCCACCACGACAAGGAGGAACGGATGAAGAAAGTCTTTCTAAACGAAGATGAGATGCCCCGCCAGTGGTACAACATCATCCCCGACCTACCGGCCCCGCTGCCCCCGCCCCTGGGACCCGACGGCAATCCGGCCCCTCCGGAGGCCTTTGCCCCCATCTTCCCCATGCCGCTTCTGGAACAGGAGATGTCTCCCCAGCGGTGGTGGGACATTCCCGACGAGGTGATGCAGGTTTACGCCCAGTGGCGTCCGACACCGCTGTACCGGGCCGAGAAGCTGGAAGAGTATCTGGGCACGCCCGCCAAGATCTACTACAAGAACGAGGGCGTCAGCCCGGCCGGGTCCCACAAGCCCAACACCTCGGTGCCCCAAACCTATTACAACAAGATCTCCGGCACCAAGCGGATCACCACCGAGACCGGCGCCGGCCAGTGGGGCAGCGCCCTGGCCTACGCCTGCGCCCAGTACGGTCTCGAGGGCAAGGTGTTCATGGTCCGGATCAGCTTCGACCAGAAGCCCTACCGCAAGCTGATGATGCAGACCTGGGGGGCCAACTGCGTGCCCAGCCCGTCCGAGGAGACCAAGGCCGGCCGCGACATCCTGGCCAAGGACCCCAACTCGCCCGGTAGCCTGGGCATCGCCATCTCCGAGGCCGTCGAGCAGGCCGTGGCCGACGAGGATACCAAGTACTCCCTGGGCTCGGTCCTCAACCACGTCCTGCTCCACCAGACCATCAACGGCGAAGAGTGTCTGCGGCAGTTCGAGAAGATCGGCGATTTCCCGGACATCGTCATCGGCTGCGCCGGCGGCGGCTCGAACTTCGCCGGCTGCGCCTTCCCCTTTGTCCGTGAAAAGCTGGGCGGCAAGGACATCACCATCATCGCCGCCGAGCCGACCTCGTGCCCGACCATGACCCGGGGACCCTACGCCTACGACCACGGCGACACGGCCGGCTACACGCCGCTGCTGGCCATGCACACCCTGGGCCACGACTTCGTCCCGGCCCCGATCCACGCCGGCGGCCTGCGGTATCACGGTATGGCCCCCCTGGTCAGCCTCCTGGTCAAGGAGGGCGTCATCGAGGCCCGGGCCTATGACCAGATCGCCACCTTCGAGGCCGGCATCACCTGGGCCCGGACCGAAGGTTTCATCTCGGCCCCCGAGACCAACCACGCCCTGGCGGCGGTCATCCAGGAGGCCAACTCCTGTAAGGTCACCGGCCAGCCCAAGACCATCCTGGTCAACTGGTCCGGCCACGGCCTGGTGGACCTGGCGGCCTACGAGGCCTTCCTGTCCGGCAAGCTGACCCGGTACGAGCTGCCGGTCGAGGAAATCGAGCGGGCCCTCAAGGCCATCGAAAACTTCCCCAAGCCCTGACGACAACGCCGGGCCGGGGTCGGACCGCCGACCCCGGCCCTTTTTTGATCGGAGCGCCGATGGATCCCGGGGTCATGGAACGGCGGTGCCCCAAGCTGGGGCACCAGTTGACCTTCGCCTACTGCCAGCGCGAGTCCGGAGACAACCCCTGCCAGCGGGTCGTTCCCTGCTGGGAGGATCGGTTCGCCGTGCGGGACTGGATCCGGGCCACGGTCCCCGAGAACTTGTGGGAAGATTACTTTGATCCCCGACCGCCGAACAAGGCGTCCACCCTGATCGGCCTGATCGAGCAGGCTCGGAAAAACCTCAAGACCGACGGCCATTGATCCCCGCCCCGGAGGTTGCCGGCCCGTTCCCCACGGAGATGCCCCATGCCCCCCGCCTCCTCAGCCGAGTTGAGTCCGGCCCTGCGTCGCCGCTGGTTCATCTTCATCGTCCTGGCCGTCGGCTACATGCTGGTCTATTTCCACCGCCTCTGTCCGGCGGTGGTGGCCAAGGAAATGATGTCCTCCCTGGGCGTCGGCGGGGCGATCATGGGCCTGCTGGCCTCGGCCTACTTCTATCCCTACGCCCTGATGCAGCTTCCCTCCGGGCTGCTGGCCGACTCCTGGGGGCCGCGCCGGACGATCACCCTCTTTTTTTTCGTGGCCGCGGTGGGCTCGGTCCTGCTGGGCCTGGCCCCCAACCCGGTGGTGGCCATCATCGGCCGGGGCCTGGTCGGCGTCGGGGTGTCCCTGCTGTTCGTCTCGACCATGAAGATCCAGGCCGTCTGGTTCCGGAAGCAGGAATTCGCCCTGATGGCCGGCATCCTCATGGCCGTGGGCGGGGCCGGGGGACTGCTGGCCGCCTCGCCCCTGGCCTGGCTGGCCGGGGCCATCGGCTGGCGGGCCTCGTTCGTGGTCATCGGCGCCGGGACGCTGGTCCTGGCCCTGTTGATCTGGATCGTCGTCCGGGACCGGCCCGAGGACCTGGGCTGGCCGTCCATCGTCAAGGCCGACCCGGCCGCCGACGAGCCCCACGAGGCCATCCCCCTGGGGGCCGGGATGAAGATGGTCCTCTCCCGGGGCCGGTTCTGGCCCCTGGCCGTCTGGTTCTTCTTCAACTTCGCCATCTTCTTCTCGGTGGCCGGGCTGTGGGGCGGTCCCTATCTCCGGGACGCCTGCGGCCTGTCCAATATCCAGGCCGGCAACGTCCTGGCCATGGCCACCCTGTCCATGATCATCTTCAGCCCGGTGACGGGCTGGGTGTCCAACCGGATAGGCCGCAAGCCGGTCATGGTCGCCGGCTCGGCCGGGGTGGTCCTGGTGGTCATCTGGCCGATCCTGTTCACCACCTCCCTGCCGGTCTGGTCGCTGTTCGTCCTGGTTTTCTGCCTGGGGGTCTTTGGCAGCGCCGTGGTCGTGGTCGGCTTCACCACGGCCAAGGAACTCTTTCCGGTCAGCATCGCCGGGACCTCGACCGGCCTGGTCAACCTGTTTCCCTTCGCCGGCGGGGCGTTCATGCAGCCGGTGCTCGGGGCCGTGCTCGAGCACTTCGGACGGCGCGGCTTCACCCTGGACCTGGGGCCGTTTTTTCACTGGCCGATCCTGGTCTGGCCCCAGCCCCACGACTTCCTGTGGCTGACCGGAAACCTGCCACCCTTCCTCCGGGGCGAGGTCGGCAACCTGGGCTGGCTCATCGGCGCCTACCGGCCCCTGGCCTACACCCGGATGTGGCAGTTCCTGATCGTCTCCGCCCTGATCTCCCTGGTGGCGGCCTGGTTCCTCAAGGAGACCCTGCCCCGGGACAAGAGACGGTAGAGAGGCGACCCGACGTCCGCCCCCGAGGCCCGAGGTGTGGGGATGCTCTATCGTACCTTTGTCCACCTGCCCGGCGTCGGCCCCCGGACCGAGCGGCGCCTGTGGCGGGCCGGCGTTCAGACCTGGTTTGACTTTCTGGACCGGGGTTCGGCCGGGATCATGGGTCCGGCCCGCGAGGCCGAGGCCCAAGGGGCCCTGCGCCAGGACCTGGACCGGGCCGACGATCCGGCCTGGCTGGCCCGCCGTTTTCCCCCGGCCGAGCACTGGCGGCTGTTCCGTCACTTCCAGGACCGGGCGGTCTATCTGGACATCGAGACCACCGGCGGGGCGGGCGGGGTCGATGACATCACCGTCATCGGGATCTACGACGGCCGCGAGGTCCAGACGTTCATCGACGGCCGCGACCTGGACCTGTTCGAGGACCCCTTGTGGGGCCGGGCCGTGATCGTCACCTTCAACGGGGCCCGGTTCGACCTGCCCTTCATCCGGCGCCGCTTCCGCCACGTCCGGTTTCCGCCCATCCACCTGGACCTCATGTTCCTCTTGCGCCGGTGCGGCGTCCGGGGGTCGTTGAAGAAGATCGAGGTGCAAATGGGACTCCGGCGTCCGGATGCGGTCCGGGGCCTGGACGGCTGGGACGCCGTCCGGCTGTGGCAGCGGCACCTGGCGGGCGAGGCCGGGGCCCTGGACCTCCTGGTCCAGTACAACGCCCAGGACATCATCAATCTGCGGCCCCTGGCCGAGTGGGCTGCCACGCGCCTGAAAGAACAGACCCTGGGGGAATCCCCGGCGGGGCTGGATTAATCCGACCCCGGGCCGGGTCCCGACACGGGGCACTGGCGGCACAGCTCGGCCAGGCACTTGAGGGTGGGCGGGTCCAGGCAGGTGTACAGGATGGCGTTGGCCTGATCCAGGGTGAAACGCCAGCGGGGGTTGGGCGAGCGGACCTTTTTGACCACCACGTCCTCGAGGCAGAAGTCGCCGGTGTAGGGACAGACCAGGACGTCGTCGGGCATGACCGTCAGCGGGGTGTCGGGGGGGAGCGGTTTCAGGGTCCGGCCGCGGTCCTCAGGCCGACGGGGCCGCCAGGGCCCGCTTGACCTCGAGGCCGAGGGTGGCCAGGCTGGAGACGACGCCCACCCCGGCCGCCTCGAGGGCGGCGATCTTGTCGGCGGCGTGTCCCGAGCGGCCGGAGATGATCGCCCCGGCGTGCCCCATCCGCTTGCCGGGCGGGGCCGTCCGGCCGGCGACAAAGGCGAACAGGGGCTTGTGGAAGTTGCCGCGCACGAACTCGGCGGCCTCCTCCTCGGCCGTGCCGCCGATCTCGCCGATCATGACCACGGCCTCGGTGCCCGGGTCGGCCTGGAACATGGCCAGCAGCTCGACGAAGCCGAGGCCGATGATCGGGTCCCCTCCGATGCCGATGCAGGTCGATTGCCCCAGACCCTGGCCCGAGAGCTGATCGACGACCTCGTAGGTCAGGGTCCCGCTCCGGGAGATGACCCCGATCGTCCCCGGCCGGTGGATGTAGCCGGGCATGATGCCGGCCTTGCAGCCGTCCGGGGAGATGACGCCGGGGCAGTTGGGGCCGATGAGCATGGCGCCGGTGTCCCGAAGATAGGCCTTGACCCGGATCATGTCCAGGACGGGGATCCCCTCGGTGATGCAGACCACGACCTTGATCCCGGCCTCGGCCGCCTCCATGATGGTGTCGGCGGCCAGGGCCGCCGGGACGAAGATGACCGACACGTCGGCCCCGGTGGCGGCCACGGCCCGGTGGACCGTGTCGAACACCGGCCGGTCCAGGACCGTTTGGCCCCCCTTGCCCGGGGTGACCCCGCCCACGACCCGGGTGCCGTATTCGATCATCCGCTCGGCGTGGAACCGGCCCTCGCGACCGGTGATGCCCTGGACGATCACCTTGGAATCAGCGTCAACCAGGATGCTCATCTTTCCCCCGATCAGTTCACCAGCGCGGCGATCTTTTCCCCGGCCTCGCTCAGGGTATTGGCGACCATAAAGTCCAGGCCCGAGTCGTTAAGCAGCCGCCGGCCTTCCTCGACGTTGGTCCCCTCGAGCCGGACCACGATCGGCACGCCCACGCCCACCTCCTTGGTGGCCTCGATCACCCCCTGGGCCAGGACGTCGCAGCGGAGGATCCCGCCGAAGATGTTGATCAGGACGGCCTTGACGTTGGGGTCGGCCAGGATCAACTGAAACCCGTGGGAGACCATGGTCGCCGAGGCCCCCCCGCCCACGTCCAGGAAGTTGGCCGGTCGGGCCCCGGCCTGCTGGATCAAATCCATGGTGGCCATGGCCAGGCCGGCGCCGTTGACCATGGTCCCGATGTCGCCGTCCATCCGGACGTAGCTCAGGCCGTAGCGCTGGGCCAACCGCTCCAGTTCGTCAATCTCGAAGGGGTCGGACAGGTCCCGCAGTTCCGGATGGCGGAACAGGGCGTTGTCGTCGATGATCACCTTGGCGTCGGCGGCGATCCACTTGTTCTTGGCGGTGATCACCCAGGGATTGACCTCGACCAGCGAGGCGTCCAGGTCGATCAACAGGTCGTACAGGTTCAGGAGGTTGGACACCCCGGACCGGATCAACCCCGATGGCACCCCGCACTCGAACAAGAGCTGCCGGGCCTGAAAGGCGGTCAGCCCCAGGGCGGGGTTGACCACCACCCGGTGGATCGACCCCGGGTCGGACTCGGCCACGGCCTCGATGTCCATGCCGCCCCGGGGGCTCATCAGGACCGCCACCCGGGCCAGGCTGCGGTCGATCAGCATCCCCAGGTAGAACTCGCGCCCGATGTCCAGGCCCTCCTCGACCAGGAGCTTGCGGACGACCTTGCCCTCGGGCCCGGTCTGGTTGGTGACCAGGGGCTGCCCCAGCATCTCGAAGGCGACCCGTTTTATCTCGTCCAGGTTGTCCACGAACCGGACACCGCCCCCCTTGCCCCGCCCCCCGGCGTGGATCTGGGCCTTGACCACGTAGGCCTGGGACTCCAGGGACTGGGCGATCATCACCGCCCCCTGCCTCGAGTCGCACATCTGGCCGGCCGGAACGCGGACGCCGTACCGGGCAAACAGCATTTTGGCCTGGTATTCGTGGATGTTCATGGTCCCCTCCGGGAGGTCGCGGTCTCCGTTTATAACCCGGGCCCGGGTAAATTGCAAGCCGGAAGGCCGCCAATGAAAACCCCGCGGCCCGGGGGCCGCGGGGTGTTTTGTCCGGCCCGTGGGGCCGGGATCAGCGCAGGGCGGACAGGCGGGCCCGGGCGATGCGGGCCGCCTGACTGCGCGGGTAGCGCGAGATCACCCGGCGCAACAGCTCCCGGGCGGCCATCTTGTCCCGCATCTTGAGGAAGGCCTGGGCCTGCTGGAGCATGGCCATGGGCACCAGGGGCGAGCGCCGATAGCGCTCGACCACCCGCTGGTACTGGACGATGGCGTCCTCGTACCGCTGCTGATAGAACAGGCAGTCACCGATGCCGAACTGGGCCGAGGCGGCCATGGCGTGTTTGGGGTTTTGGGTCAAGAACTCCCGGAACTTGATCAGGGCGGCGGCGAAGCGGCGCTGGCGATACAGGGTCCGGGCCTGCTGGAACAGGGCCTCGGGCGAGGCCGGGGCCGCGGCCGGAGGCGGGGTCGGGGTCGGCCGCGGGCGAACCGTGGGCGGCGTGGTCGGCGGAGCGGCCGGCGGCCGGGGCCCGGGTCGGGCCATCTGCAACCGCTGCTCGATGGCCGTCACCCGGGCGGCCAACTGGGCCAGGGTCACCTGGGCCGCCCCGGCCTGGCCGGGCGCGACGGCCGCGCCCGGCTGTCCCAGTTGCTGCTGCAGCTTGGCCACCGTGTCCTTGAGTCCCTTGAGGTCGTTCAAGGTCGTCTCGATGGCGTCCAGCCGGGCGTTGGTGTTGGCCTGAAACCGGGCCATGGGCTCGGTGACCCGCCGCTGCTGGTTGACCATGCCCTGAAGGCGGAGGACCCGGCTCTCCAGGTCGTCGAGGCGACTGCCGCCGCCGGTGTCCATGGTGATGCATCCGCCCAGGGCGATCAGGGCCGATAACCCGACGGCGACGAGGCTGATTACGGATAAGTGTCTCTTCAATTTCCTCCTCCATGACCCGGGCCGCGGCCGCCGGGCCGCCCTGATCCCGGTCCGCGAGGCCTGATTACTGATCCACGAAATGGGCCCGGCGGTTTTTCTGCCAGCAGGTCTCGTTGTGCTGGCGGCATAAGGGGCGGTTCTTGCCGAAGCTGACCGTCTTCATCCGGTTGGCGGCGATGCCCATTTGGATCAGGTATTGTTTGGCCGCCTTGGCCCGCCGATCCCCGAGGGCCATGTTGTAGGACCGGGAGCCGCGCTCGTCGCAGTTGCCCTGGATGACCACGCGCACCCCGGGCTTGGCCTTCATGTAGGCCGCCTTGTTCTGGAGCACTACCCGGGCGTCGGGCCGGATGACCGACCGGTCAAAGTCGAACAGGACGTCTTCGTTGTAGAATTTCTGGCGCAACACCTCCTGCCGGCGCATGGCCTCGGCCCGCCGGGCCGCCGCCTCGGCCGCCGCCCGCCGCCGGGCCATTTCCTCCTGACTGAGACCCGAACTCTGGACCTCGCTCTTGGCGCACGCGCTGAGCAGACACAGCCCGGTGAACGCCGCCAGGCACAGGACCCCCGTCAACCACCGTTTCATTTGCATCTTGCCCCCTCCTTTGGGTTGAGGCCTGATGGATGGGTTTCACTCCGTGAACATCAGGCAGGTAAACACCGTGAACGTCGTCAATCCCTCACGCCGGTCCGCCTAAGGGCCCTGCCAGGGCAGCCGCGGCGACCAGCGCGGATAGCGTCCGACCAGGCCCGCCAGCGGCCGCTGGTTCGAGCCGTCGGAGTTCATCACCCAGATTCGACCGTTGCGACTGTACACGATCATCAGGCCGTCCGGCGAAAAAGACGGGTTGTCCCCCGGCCCCAGGGCCTTGAGCCCCTGGCCGTTGGGCCGGATGACGTAGATCCTCGGCCCGCCGCCGCCGCGCCCGACGTAGGCGATCAGGTTGCCCCGGGGCGACCAGGACGGATCGGTGTTCTGGTTGCCGGTGTAGGACAGCCGCCGGACCCCTCCGCCCAGGCCGGTGACGAACACCTGGCGCCCGCCGGCCCGATCCGAGGCAAAGGCGATCTGGCCGCCGTCGGGCGAGAAGCTGGGCGAGACGTCGATGCCCCGCCAGGTGGTCACCCGCTTGATCCGCTGTCCGGTGGGCGAGATCAGGTAAATGTCCGACTCGGCGCCCGGGAAACTGAGGGTGGCCGCCAGGGCGCCCCCCTGGGGCGAGAAGACGGGCGTGGTGCTGATGCCGTTGACCCGGCCGGTGACCCGTCGCGGGGCCCCGCCCAGGGCGCTCTGGATGTAGATCCTGGTCCCCCAGTCGGTCAGCCGGGTGAAGGCCAGTCGCTTCCCGTCCGGGGACCAGGACAGGTCCTCGACGCCGCCGACCCGGCCCACGCCGCGGGGATCGTGCCCGTCGAAATCGGCGACCTTGATCCGGCCGCCCGAGATGTAGGCGATCCGGGTCGAGAAGACGCTCCAGTCCCCGAACAAATTCTTCATCACCTGGTCGGCGAAGCGGTGGATCATCCGCCGGTCGTCGGAGCGCTGGCCTTGGTAGCGGGCGCTGAACAGGAGCCGCTCGCCGAGGACGTCGAACAGCCTCAGATCGATGGTCAGCTGGTCGCCGACGAGCTTGTAGCCGCCCTTGACCAGGAACTGGGCCCCGATGGACTTCCAGCTCTGCCAGTCGGTTTTGGCCGAGGTCAGCCCGGCCGTGGCCGTCTTTTCGGTGTAGGAGGCCAGGGGGAGCACCCGGAAGAGCCCGACAAAGGCCAGATCCCCCGCCATGATCCGCCGCAGATAGATGGCCAGGGTCACCTGGTCAAAGGGTCCCAGGGCCTTGAACGGGGCCACGGCCACCGGATATTTCTTGGCGAACGGGTCCCGGATGTCGATCTGGATCCGCCCCTGGGCGGCCACCTGGCGGGGCATCGAGGCGACCGCCAGCCAGAGAAAGGCCAGGGCCGCCACGAAAAACGCCGCCCCCGTCAGGGCGCGGCCGGCACGTCTTGTCAGCACAGCTCCACCTCGCTCCACACGAACGGCCCTCAGGCCTGTCCGGAAATGGCGCTGGAATGGATGGTTATCTCGAACTCGAGCCAACGCTTCTTGATGCCCGGCGGAAAGGGCAGGAACTGGCGAATACCCTGAACCGCCCCCAGGACCCGGTCGTCGTAGGTCGGGTCGCCTGAACTCTTGTACACCCGGGCCCACATCAATCGGCCGGTCCGGGCGACCCGGACCAGGAGGGTGACGTGGACCTTGCGCCGGGTCCAGCGGCCGTAGCGCCGGAGGGTGCTGACGACCCGCTGCTCGACCAGGGTGGCGTAGTACGACTCGGGCGTCCCGCCGCCGCCGCCCGGTCGCCCCGAGGGGAGCCCGTAGTTGCCGGGGTCGCCGCCGGGCCCGAAGCCGGCCCGGGACCGCTTCTCGAGCCGGGCGATCTTCTGGGCGGCGGTCAGGTGGCGCGGTCCGCTCCGGCGGGCCTTCCTTTTCTTGAGCCGGGCCAGCTTTCGCTCCAGGGCCCGCGCCCGGGCCTGGGCCTTGGCCCGGGCCGCGGCCAATTTCTTGGCCCGGGCCTGGGCCGCGGCCCGATCAGCGGCCAGTTTCTTGGCCCGGGCGCGGGCCTCGGCCAGTTTCTTGGCCCGGGCCGCGGCCAGTTTACGGGCCTGCTCCAGGGCCCGAACCCGGGCCTCGGCCAGTTTTCGGGCCCGCTCCCGGGCGCGGGCCTTGGCCTTGAGGATCGCCTTCCGCCGGGCCAGCGCCTCGGGCGACGGCTTGGCCTCGGCCAGCCGGCTGATGACCGCGGTCAGGGACGGCGCCTTCTTGATCGGCTGGGCCTTTTTCCGCGAGGGCAATTTCTCCACCCGGGGACGGGTCGGCGGGGCGATGGCCACCGCGGGCAAGGGGGGCAGGGTCGGCTCCGGCCGGGGGGCCGCCGCCGTCTTCTTGACCGGGCGGGGCCGGGGGCGGGCCGCCGGCGCCGGGGTGGTTCGTCCCGGCTTGAGGAGCGAGGGTTTGGCCGCCTTCTTGATCGGCTTCTTGGCCCGGCCGCCGGCCGTCAGGCGACCCCGGGGCGGCATCGAGACCAGGCTGATGGTGTAGGCCGGGGTGACCCGAATGGTCTTGACCTTGCGGCACCGGGTGGGACAGAGCAAGGGGCGGAGTCCGGAGGGCACCAGGGCGCACCAATCACAACTGACGCTCACCAAGAGCAGCAGTCCGGCCGCCGCCAGGTGCACCAGCACCGACAGCACCAAGGGACCGGCCATCCGGTCGTCGGTCCGGTCAATGGCCAGGACGCCGGACATGTCACCTCCCCGCCCCCGAGGCCGGGGGGGGTTCCGGTTGGGTGACCATCCCCAGGTTGGTTACCCCGGAGGCCTTGGCCACGTCCATGACCCGCATCACGATCTCGTAGCGCAGGGCCTTGTCGGCCCGCAGATACACCGGACGTCGCCTGGCCGGCGGCAAGGCGGCGTTTTTCCGCAGCATCTCGGCCAGGCGGGACAGGGACACCGGAGTGCTGTCGATGCTGACCGTGATGTCGTCCAGGCGCTGCATCCGGTTGTTGGTCTTGGGCACGCTGATCACCACCGGCGGCCGGTCCTGGCGGGCCGGCATCGGCCGGGCGGCCCGGGTCCGGGGCAGTTGGACATCGAATCCGTGGGCCAGCATGGGCACGGTGATCATGAACGAGATCAACAGCACCAGGCACACGTCCACCAGGGGCGTGATGTTGACGTCGCTCATGAGTCGATGTTGTCGCCGTCCACCGCTCACCTTTTTTCTCCTCGGGGCGCCGGGGGACCTTTCGCCCGACGCCGCGGCTGTAATTTAGACCTTACGGCCCGGCCGGCGGTTCCCGGCCCGGTCAGTCCTTGGGCGTCGGGGCCCCGGTGGTCCCGGCGGCGGCCGCCGGCAGGCTGGCCTGAGAGGTGATCGGGGACGGCTGGGTTCCGGGCAGGCCGCCCTCTCGCAACAGGGTCGAGTGGGCCCGGCGCAATACGTCGCGCTCGATGATGTTCAGGAAATCGGCGGTGAAGCTGTCCATTTCCGCTTCCAACACCTGGATTTTGCGCAAAAAGTAGTTGTAGGCCACCACCGCCGGAATGGCCGCCATCAGGCCCCCGGCCGTAGTGATCAGGGCCACCGAGATACCGGGGGCCACCGTGGCCAGGTCGGCCGTGGCCTTCTGGCCGATTTCCTGGAACGAGCCCATGATGCCCCAGATCGTCCCGAACAGGCCGATCAGGGGCCCGGAATAGGCCGTGGTGGCCAGAAAGGTGATGGACTTGCCCAGGCGGGTGGACTCGGCCCCCTGAGCCCGGGCCAGGGCCCGCCGGATGTTGTCCAGACCGACCATGGTCTGGCCCTGGGGGCGCAGTCCGTTCTCCGGTCCCGGGGTGACCTTTTTCAGTTTCTGCAGCTCGGAATAGCCCAGCCGGAACAGGGTCCCCAGGGGGGAATGGATCAGGTCCTTGGTCTGGTTGAAGGCCGCTGACAGGGATGTGCTCTTCCAGAAGATGTCCAGGAACCGGCCGGTCTCGTTCCGGGCCCGGAGGATGACCCGCCCCCGGGAAAAGATGATCGCCCAGCAGACCACCGAGATCACGATCAGCAGGCCCAGGATCGCCGGTCCGACCAGACCCTGGTCGAAAAACCGGGTCAGCAGGTCCACGTGGACGGTCGCGGCCGGGGCCTTGACCGGGGCGGCCTGGGCCAACCCCGAGAATATAAAGCTCATTTCAGCAATCATTGGGACATCCCACAATGAGTTTTGATTTTTAATTGTAGGCCAAGGGCCGATGGCAAGTCAATTCTTTGGACCGGGGAGCCTGTCGGAGAAATGCGCCGACAGGCTCCTGGGGACGCCCGGGTCCTCAATCCCCCAGGGCCTCGATCACCCGGCCCAGGAGCGTCTCGGCCGGCTCCCTGAAGATGAGGTCGCTGACGCCCCGGGACAGGGGGGTCGGCTCGGGGTTGACCTCGATGATGGTCGCCCCCCGGGACTTGGCCGCCTGGGGGAGCATGCTGGCCGGGGCGACCACGGCCGAGGTGGCCACGACCATCATGAACTGGGTGGACTCGATCAGGCCGTAGGCCTTGAGCATGGCCGCCGAGGGAATCGGCTCGCCGAACAGGACCACGTCGGGCTTGAGCAGACCCCCGCAGGAACACCGGGGGGGCAGGACCGACAGATCCACCTCCGCGGCCGGACGCGTCCGCCGGCAATCGAGACAGATCACCTGGGCCCCGTTGCCGTGGAACTCGATCACCTGCTTTGATCCGGCCTCCCGGTGGAGATTGTCCACGTTCTGGGTGATGACCCCGGCCAGGATGCCCCGGCGCTCCAGTTCGGCCAGGTGCCGGTGGGCGTCATTGGGCTCGGCCTGGTCGATGATCTCGCCCATCTCCCTGAGCATGCCCCAGACCTTGCCCGGGTCGGCCAGGAACGAGTCGATGTGGGCGAACTCCATGGGATCGTACTTCTCCCACAGCCCCTGGGCCCCCCGAAAGGCGGGGATCCCGCTGTCGATGCTGATGCCCGCCCCGGTCAGGGCCACGCCCACCGCCCCGGACGTGAGCAGGTCGATCAATCGTTCAAAGTCGTCGGCCATGATCCCTTCTCTCTTGTTTCACCTGGCCTCCGGCCGGCTTCGCTTGACAGCCCCGGCCCCAACCGACACAATCGGTCCCATAAACGGGAGGAGGCCATGGACTGCATATTCTGCCGCATCGCCGCCGGCGAGATCCCGGCCACCAAGGTCTATGAGGACGAAGACGTCCTGGCGATGGCCGACATCAACCCCATCACCGACGGTCACATCCTTATCATACCCAAAAAACACGCCACAAACATCTATGACATCGACCCGGCGGCCCTGGGCCGGCTGCACCAGACGGCCCGCCGGGTGGCCGCGGCGGTCAAGGAGGCCCTGTCACCGGACGGGCTGGTGGTCCTTCAGCTCAACGAGCCGGCGGCCGGTCAGGTGGTCATGCACTACCACCTCCACCTGGTGCCCCGCTTTCAGGGCGACGGGGTGACCTCGTTCGACTGGACGCCCATACCGGGCGACCCGGACCGAATTCAGGCCACGGCCGACAAGATCAGGGCGGCCCTTGTATAATCCGGGCTAAGCGCCGGGGTCTGATCCGGCCGGGCCGGCGGTTGGGTCCCCGGAACCTCGGCGGCGCCGTTTCTCCCACAACTCGAAGAGCAGCTCCAGGGCGGGGGCGACGGGCACGTCCGGGTCGGCGATCATCCGCCGGACCTCGTTCAAGGGGAAAAAGTCCCCGGCCGAGATTTCCCCGGGGTCGGGCCGCGGCCGGTTTTCGGTGACGGCCTGGAACAGGACCGAGTGCTCGAACCCGGTTTGGGGCTGGGCCGCCACCCGCAAGACCTCGCCCAGTTCGGCCGTGAGGCCCAGCTCCTCCTCCAGTTCCCGCTCGGCGCAGGCCCGGTAGGACTCGCCCGGATCCACGTGGCCGGCGGCCGAGGAGTCCCAGTGCCCGGGGTACTGGTCCTTGGCCGCGGACCGAAGCTGGAGGTACAACCGGCCGGACTCATCCAGCAGGAAGACGTGGGCGCTGCGGTGCTTGAGCTTCCGGCGATGGATCTCGGCCCGGGTCGCCAGACCCAGGACCTGGTCCGAGGCGTCCACCACCTCCAGCATTTCCCGGGACGGGTCCTGGTTCATGACGCCCGGCGCAATCAATCGCCCTGGGGAGGCGGCGGGACCGAGATACCCCGGCCGGCCAGGACCCGGACCATGTAGGCGTATATTTCGGGAGGCATGTAATTACGGCGGCTGTAACGCAGGGCGGGATAGAAGACCTCGATCAGACAGCATCGATCGCGGGGGGCCTCGGTGATCTCGGCCCGGATCTGGTCCGGGGCCACCTCGCCGGACAGGTCGTCGGCCAGGGACCGGAACAACTTGAAATATCGGAGCAGCAGCTTACCCCGCTCGCCCGTACCGTATTCCAGGACCCGCTTGGAGGACAACGAGGCCTCGTCCTCCAGGAGACGTACCACCTCGGCGGCTATTTCCGGATGCATCGGCTTCTTCCCCCACGCTTGCCGAGCGCCAGCCGGCCACTCCAGAACAACCGTGGCCCCCAAAGCCACTTCACGAGGCAATCACCTCTGGCCGGTCGATTGGACCCCACGAACTCTGTCCGGATATTTTTTTACGGGATCGCCGGTCTTCACCGGGCCAACCCGGGGCACATTATCGGTCCGGCCATGGGGGTTGTCAAGATCAAAACCCGGCCCCTTTTCCGGGGCCTTGCCCCGGCGTAAAAAAAGAGGTAACCTCCCCCCAATCCATTGATCCAAACAGTGAAAAGCCATCACAAGGAGATTGTCGTGGACCTGAGCCAAGCCATGAGGGAACGTCGCAGCGTCAGGGCCTTCCTGCCCCGGGCCGTGGACCCGGCGGTGCTGAGGGAGATCATCGCCCAGGCCCAATGGGCCCCTTCCTGGGGCAACACCCAGCCCTGGGAGTTCTACGTCATTTCCGGCGAAACGGTCAAGAAGATCGCCGCCGACCTGCAGGCCGCCGTCCGCGACCGGGCCGACGAGCGGCCGGACATCGAAATGCCCATCAAGTTCCCGGACCCGATCATGGATCGCTACCGGACCCTGGGCATGAGGCTGTTCGAGATCCTGGGCATCGAGCGCGGGGACAAGGAAAAGCGGCTGGCCCACAATCTCCGGAACTTCGAGGCCTTCGGGGCGCCGCATCTGGTTTACATCGCCATCCGGGACGACCTGACGCCCTACGCCATTTTCGACGCCGGCGCGGCCGCCTACGCCGTCACCCTGGCCGCCTTCGAGCGGGGCGTGGGGACCTGCGAGCTGGCCGCCCTGGTCCGCTATGCCCATCTGGTCCGCAAGCACGTCGCCTTCCCTGACAACCGGCGGCTGGTCATCGGTCTGGCCCTGGGCTACCCCGATCCCGATCATCCGGCCAATTCGTTTTTGCCCGGCCGGGAGCCCCTGGAAAACACGGCCACCTTTGTGGACTGACGGCCGTTGGTTCGAATCCGGGCCCAGCGGCCGAGGGTTGGACTCGGCCGAGATCGGCTTGATATAATTGGACCCGAAAACGCGGGACCGACGGGTCCCGGATCGATAACCGATCGGAGTGAATGAGTGTATCTGGACGACGTCCGCATCGATCAGCACCCCATGCAGCCGGGTGACGGCTCGGGGCTCAAGCCCCTCCCCGAGGACGACCCCGCGCCCCGGCCCCGGCCCAAGAAGAAGCGGGTCGGTTTCTGGCGCTGGTTGCTGCGATTGTTCTTGATCGTGTTCCTGGTGGGCGAGATGGGATTCTTCGTGGGCGTGGTTTACGTCAGCCGGGACATCCCCAACCTCAAATCCATCAAGGACTACCAGCCGGATCTGGTCACCACGGTTTACGCCAATGACGGCCGGACCGTCATCGCCGAGTTCTATCGCGAGCGGCGGATCCTGATCCCCCTGGCGCAGAGCCGCCATCCCTCCCCGTCGCTCAAGCTGCTGCAGAACGCCTTCATCGCCGCCGAGGACGCCAAGTTCCGGGAGCACGGCGGCATCTCGCCCCGGGCCATCATCCGGGCCGCCCTGGCCAACCTCCAGGCCGGGAGCATCGTTCAGGGGGGATCGACCATCACCCAGCAGGTGGCCAAGATGCTCATCCTGACCCCGACCCGGACCTTCACCCGGAAGATCCGCGAGGCGGTGCTGGCCTATCACATCGAAAAGCAGTTGAACAAGGACGAGATCCTGCACATCTATCTCAATCAGGTCTATCTGGGCTACGGCTCCTACGGGGTCGAGTCGGCCGCCGAGAACTACTTCGGCAAGACGGTCAACCAGTTGACCCTGCCCGAGATCGCCCTGCTGGCCGGGTTGACCAAGGCCCCGGGCAACGACTCGCCGCCCGACTGCCTCAACAAGCGGATCCGGCGGTGTCTCAGAAAAAGCCATCAGGGGTGCGACCCCGAGGATCGGCGCTGGCTGGCCCGGGCCAAGAAGGCCTGCCTGCTCGAGGCCACCCGGCGGCAGCACTACGTCCTGAGCCGGATGCTGGCCGAGAAGATGATCACCCCCGAGCAGTACGAGAAGGCCAAGCGGTCCCGGATCGTCTGGGCCGAGGATTACGAGGAAGGCGGCCGCCGGCCCCCGGAAGACAACATGGTCATCATCCGCCACCGGAAGAGCAAGTTCCAGACCTACGCCCCCTATTTCGTCGAGTACGTCCGGGAGTATTTGATCAAGAAGTACGGCAAACACCGGGTCGAGACGGGCGGTCTCAAGGTCTATACCACCGTGGACGTCGGTCTCACCCGGATCGCCCGCCAGGCGATCACCATGGGCCTGCACCAGTACGACGAGCGCAAGAACGGCTATCGGGGACCGTTTCCCAAGCTGGACTCGATCTGGCTCAAGCGGCGGCCCTGGCTGCGCCGGCGCATCGCCAAGCGGATCGCGGCCATGAACGAGACCGTCTCGGACAGGGACTGGAAGCCGAACCAGATCAAGACGGCCCGGATCAGCGGGTACAACCCCCGGCGGCGCCGATACCGGGCCTCGGTGGGACGGATCAAGGGCGTCATCCCCTACAAGTACTGGCAGTGGGCCATCGCCGTGGACCACAAGTCGTCGCCCTACTGGTACTTCCTACAGCGCCACTGGTATCCCGACTGGCGGCGCAAGACCCGCACCCCGGTGCTCAAGGGGGACGTGGTCCTGGTGCGCCTGGTCAAGAAGCAAAAGGACGGGACCTGGATCTTTCACCTGACCCAGGAGCTGACCCGCAAGCCCCCCGACGGCCCGGACTGGGGCCTCAATCAGCCCGAGATCCAGTCCGCCATGGTGTCCATCCAGGCCAAAACCGGCTACGTCAAGGTCCTGATCGGCGGCCGCTCCTGGCAGGTGACCCAGCTCAACCGGGCCACCAATCGCAAGGCCATCCGCCAGCCCGGTTCGTCGTTCAAGCCATTCATCTACACCACGGCCCTGCTCTACAATATCTTCACCCCGGCCAGCCCGATCTTTGACGGCCCGATCGCCTACAAGCACCGGGGGGGCAGCGAGACCTGGCGGCCGTCCAACTACGATCACAGGCACCTGGGCTGGATCACCTTCCGGACCTCGATCCAGCGCTCGCGCAACCTGGGCACCATCTGGATCCTGGATCGGGTCGGGCCGGAGCGGGTCATCCAGGTGGCCCGGAAGTTCGGGATCACCACGCCCCTGATCGACGACCTGTCCCTGGCCCTGGGGGCCTCGGACGTTCACCTGTTCGAGCTGACCCGGGCCTACTCGGTCTTCGCCAACGGCGGCCGGCTGATCCAGCCGGTGATGATCCTCAAGGTCGTGGACCGTCACGGAAAGGTCCTCGAGGAGGCCAGGCCCCAGCAGGGTCTCGAGGTCATCGACCCGGCGACCAATTACATTGTGATCAGCCTGCTCCGGTCGGTGGTCACCGGCGGTACGGGCGCCCGGGCGAACAAGATGAAGCAGTTCGTCTGCGGCAAGACCGGGACGACCAACAAGCACGTGGACGCCTGGTTCATGGGCTTTACGCCCCGCCTGATCACGGGTGTCTGGGTGGGTCATGACGAGCCGCGAAACACCCTGGGGCGCGGCGAGACCGGGGGCCGGACGGCCCTGCCCATCTGGCTGGCCTACATGGAAAAGGCGATCGGTAACGACCCGGTCGAGCTCTTCCCCCGGCCCCCCGGCGTGGTCAGCGCCTCGGTCAAGGTGCGACTGGGCCAGGGCCAGGGCCAGTTGAGAACGGTCTCCGACATCTTCAAGTCGGGTCACATCGAGAGGAGCCAGAAGGCCGCCGGCAGCAGCTTCTTCATGATGGACGCCTCGGGCGGCCAGCCCAAGAAGACGCCTCCCCCGAAGCCCCCGGGGCGCTGATCGCTTCCGGTGACGACCTGCGAGTTACCCCCGCCTCCGGGCGGGGGTTTCGTGTTTAACCCGAAAAATGGGAGAAATGGGAGGCGGGCAGGGGCCTTCTTTCGCCCTCGATCTCGATCGAGACGGCCGGGTCCTCGTCCACCCGGCCGATGACGGCCAGTCCGCCGGCGATGGCGGCCGGGGTCGAGGCGGCCAGCCGGGCGGCGGTCTCTTCCGGACAGGTGAACAGGAGCCCGAAGTCCTCGCCGCCGCCCACGGCCAGTTCCCAGACCGGCCGGTTCAGATGGTCGGCCAGCCGGGACAGGGCCGGCGAGACGGGCAGGGCCTCGGCGTCGATGACGGCCCCCACGCCCGAGGCGAGGCACAACCGGGGCAGGTCCACGGCCAGGCCGTCGCTGAGGTCCATGACCGCGCCCACCCGGGGGTCCTCGGCCAGGGCCTTGCCCAGGTCCACGGCCGGCCAGGGGCGGAAAAAGGCCCGGCGAAAGGTGGCGGCCCACTCGCCCTCCACGGCCAGGCCCTCCTCGGCCATCAGCACGTAGGCCCCGGCGTCCCCCAGACGACCGCTGACCACGATGACCTGGCCGGGGGCGGCCTCCGAGCGCCGCAGCAGCCGCGGCCCGGCCCGGCCCACGGCGGTCAGCGAGGCGAAGTTGGTCGCCGAGCGGACCACGTCTCCCCCGGCCAGGGTCAGCCCGAAGCAGGTGGCCAGACCGAGCAACCCCTCGAAAAACGAGTCCAGCCACTCGACCCGGGTCGTCGCCCGGAGCCCCAGGGACAGAAACCCGTACCGCGGCCGGGCCCCCATGGCCGCCAGGTCGCTCAGGTTGGCGGCCATCAGCCGGTGCCCCAGACCGTCCGCCGACACCAGGTCCTCCGTCCAGTGGACCCCCTCGACCATGGTGTCCATGGTCACCACCACCGGGTCGTCATCGGCCTGAAAGGCCGCCCCGTCGTCGCCGATCCCGGCCAGCAGGCCGGACCCGCCCAGCGGCGTTTTTCCCCTGATCCGCTCGATCAGGCCGTCTTCGCCCAGGTCGGCCAGGGTCGGTCCCGACTCAGCCATGCCCCTCCTCAGACCTCGTCGTCGGCGTAGATGACCTCTTGATGCAAGGGGGTGTAATCAAGAAGTTCCTCGGGACGGAAGAACCGGTTGACCTCGATTTCGGCCGTGTCGGGTCCATCCGAGGCGTGGACCAGGTTGCACTGGATGCTCATCCCCAGATCGCCCCGTATGGTCCCCGGGTCGGCCGCCCGGGAGTTGGTCACCCCGCACATTTGTCTGACGACCTCGACCGCCTCCAGTCCCTGGAGACACAGGGCGACCACCGGCGTGGACTTCATGAAGGACGCGATCCGGGGGAAGAAGGGCTTGTCGGCCAGGTGGGAGTAGTGCTCGGCCAGCAGCCGGTCGTCCAGTTGCATCATCTTGCAGCCCACGATCTGCAGGCCCTTGTCCTCGAAGCGGGAGATGAGGCGGCCCATCAGGCCGCGGCTGAGGGCGTCCGGTTTGATCAGGACCAGGGTGCGTTCCATGTCTGTCTCCCTTTATTCCAGGTGCGCTTCCGGCGTTGGGGAGGAAGATGACGGTCCGGCGTGCAGACCGAACCACGGGCCAGTCCGAAGTCTGATCCCGGCCGGGGTTCGAAATAATTCCCCGCCCCCGGGCCCGTCCCGGTCAAGGATCGGCCCCAGGATAGCCCAGAAGCGAGGGGAAGGCAATTCCGGCGTTTCGGCGGCGAGGCTCGGGCCGAAACCCGGGCTTCAGGCGGTCTCGCTGAACCGGCCGAAATCGAAATCCCGCTCGGTCATGGCCTCCTTGAACCGGCCCACGTCCGCCCCGCGGTCCAGGGCGGCCAGGGCCTCCTTGACCCCGGCGGTGACGCCGAAAAAGATGAGGCCCTTGATCCGGCCGTCCTCGAGGACGATCTTGCGGTAGGTCGTCTCGTCCTCATAGATCGCGGCCGTAAGTTTCCCGTCCGGGTCGATGTCGCCGGCCGAGGTCAAATCCACGCCGACCACCTTGAGTGAGTTGCTCATGGTCGTACCAACGTACTCGGCCTGGCCGCCGGCCATGTTGATCCCGGCCACCTCGCCCTGGTCCCGGCTGGCCGGCCAGATGCCGTACAAATGGCCCCGGTGCTCGATCTGATCCCCGGCCGCCCAGATCCCGGCGACGCTGGTCTGCATCCGGTCGTCCACCTTGACGCCCTTGTCCATGTCCAGGCCCAGCTTCTCGGCCAGGTCCACGTTTCCCCGGATGCCGGCCGAGAACAGGATCAGGCCGCCTTGAAGGAGCGAGCCGTCCTCGAGGACCACGCCTTGGGCCGCGCCCTCGCCGGCGATCTCCTTGGCCTTGACCCCCAGGGAAAAGGAAAAGCCCATGCCTTCGAGGCGCCGCTGGAGCTTGGCTGCGCCGGCCGGGTCCATCTGCCGGGGCAGGAGGTGATCGAACATCTCGACCACCCGGACCTTGAGTCCCTTCCGGGCGAGGGCTCCCCCGGCCTCGAGGCCCAGGAGGCCGCCGCCCATGAGCACGGCCCGGTCGGTCCCGGCCGCGGCCCGGCCGATGGCCAGGGCGTCGTCCGCCGTGCGCAGGGCGAACACCCCGGGCTTGTCCGCGCCGGGCACGGGCGGGATGAACGGGTGGGCCCCGGTGGCCAGGAGCAGTTCGTCGTAGGCCTCGGTTTTGCCCTGGTCGGTGGTCACCGTCCGTTGCCCGGCGTCCCCGCCGGTCGCCTTCTCCCCCAGCCGGAGGTCGATGCCCCTCTCGGCGTACCACTCGGCCGGGCGCAGGGTGATCTTCGAGATGTCGGCCTCGCCGGCTATCACCTCGGGCAGTCGGGGCCGGTAGTAGAAGGAATGGTGATCGTCGGTGATGATGGTGATCCGGCCTTCCGGGTCGGTTTCCTTGATCCGCTCCACGGCCGTGGCCCCGGCCACGCCGTGTCCGATGATGAGGTATCGTTTCATGTCCGCTCCCGTAGCGGTTTATTCACGGTGTTTTCCCGCCGACCCGTCGTCAGTGGCCGGCCGGCGGGTGGACAGTCTCAGGATCGAATACAGGGGACACCAGCCGCTCAGGGCCGTGGCCGCGGGGATCAGGGCCAGCAGGCCCCACCAGGATTGAAAGACGATCCCCAGCACGGCGATGACCACGGCGACCCCCAGCCGAATGAGCCGGTCAATCAGGCCCATGTTTCGCTTCATGTCCAGACCTCCAGCGCCCGGGTGGCCGGCGGCTCCCGCCGCCGATCACTCGTTTGAAATCACTTGACCTTGATCGGCCTGGAAAACTCCCACAGGCCGTGGATGTTGCACAGCGAGGTGGCCACCAGGGTCCCGGACTTGGCCAGTTTCACCCGGGCCGTGACCGCGTGATCGGTGTAGGCCGGGCCGGTGTCCGGACCGTCGGTCGATTCGCCGTGGGCGGTGAACTCGAAGACGCCCAGTTGATAGGCGAACTTGCCCCCCTCGGGCCGGTAAAAGAGTTGAATCCACCGGATGTGGTGGGCGGTGGTGTTGGGATGGGCCACCTCGGCCCCGAGGGTCACCTTGACCTCGAAGACCTCGTCGGCCTGGACCGCGTCCGGGCAGGTGATCACCGGGACGTGCTTTTCCGTCTTCCAATCAGCGGTCTGATACAGTTCTCCAATCTTGGCCATTTGCCCGTTGCCTCCTTGCTGGTCACCGGCTGAGGTCAACCCCGTGGCCCAGCTTTGGTGTTTTAAATGGATAAAAGGCCGATTCCGGGACCGGTTACCGGCAGTCAGGCCCGTTAATCCGCGCCTTGGTCATGGAAAGACCCCCATTGATATTTATTATTTCGGAAAATAAAATTATTTCAAGGCAAGGAGAGCCAGGCAACAACACAACTATAAGATATTGCTAATTAATAAATTCGCTCAGGTCAACAGCATCCCGTCGTCGGCGTAGATCTCGCCTCTGACCCGGCTGAAGTGGTCCAGGACCTGGGCCACGGTCAGTTCCTCCTTTTTCCGGCCGCTGACGTCGAGGATGATCCGGCCCTGGTTCATCATGATCAGGCGATGGCCGAAGCGGATGGCCTGGTCCATGTTGTGGGTGACCACGATCGCGGTCAGGGAGGCCTGGGCGATGATCTCCTCGGTCAGGCGCATGACCTCCACGGCCGTCCTGGGGTCCAGGGCCGAGGTGTGCTCGTCCAGGAGCAGGGCCTTGGGCTTGACCAGGGTGGCCATGAGCAGGGTCAGGGCCTGGCGCTGCCCGCCGGAGAGCAGGCCGACCCGGTCGGTCAGGCGGTCCTCGAGGCCCAGGCGCAGCCGGGCCAGCTCGGCCCGGAGCCGGGCCCGGCGGTGGTGCCGCAGGGCCGGGGCCAGGGTCCGCCGCCGGCCGCGCCCCAGGGCCAGGCTCAGGTTCTCCTCGATGGTCATCCCCGCCGAGGTGCCCCGCATCGGGTCCTGGAAGACCCGGCCGATCAGTCCGGCCCGGCGGTGTTCGGGCCACCGGGTCACGCCCCGGCCGTCGATGACGATCCGGCCGGCGTCGGGCGGATGGGTCCCGGCGATAAGGGACAGCAGGGTCGATTTGCCCGAGCCGTTGGAGCCGATGACGGTCACCACCTGGGAGCGGGGGACCTCGAAGGACAGGTCGTCCACCGCCCGGACCTCGTTCACGCCGCCCGGGTTGAAGGTCTTGGTCAGTTTTTCGACCGCGATCATCCCATCACCCGGATGCGGACGTGTCGCCGGACGGCCGGCAGGGTCAGGGCCAGGACCACCAGGGCGGCGGTGATCAGGTTCAGGTCCGAGGCCTGGAGGGTCCGGCCGCCGATGGGCACGTTCAGGGCGGCGAAGATCAGCAGCCGGTACAGGACCGAGCCCAGGACCACGCCGACGACCGCCCGCCAGACCCGGGCCGAGCCGAACAGCGAGCCGCCCATGATCACCGAGGCCAGCCCGGCGATGATGGTCCCGACGCCCATCTTGACGTCGGCCGAGCCCAGCGACTGGGCCACCACCGCCCCGGACAGGGCCACCAGGGCGTTGGACAGGCCCACGCCCCACAGGACCGCGGTCTTGGTGTTCACCCCCTGGGCCCGGACCAGATCCGGATTGTCGCCCGAGGCCCGCAGACCCAGGCCCCACTCGGTGGACAGCAGCCAGATGACCGCCGCCGCCATGAGGAGGCACAGGACCGCGCCGAAGATGACCTGGATGATGTGAGGCGGCAGGCCCAGCCAGTTCCAGGCCTCGTAGATCGTCGGGCAGGGGTCGTTCCGGGGCGGGCACAGGGCGGTGGACAGATTGGGGCCGCCCATGACCCGGAGGTTGATCGAGTACAGGGCGGTCATGGTGATGATCGAGGCCAAAAGATTCAGGATCCGGAACTGGACCGACAAAAAGGCGGTCACCAGGCCGGCCAGGAATCCGGCGGCCAGGGCCACCGGCAGGGTCAGGTAGGGGTTCACCCCGGCGTGGATCATGGCCGCGCTGACCGCCGCGCCCAGGGGAAAGGACCCGTCCACGGTCAGGTCCGGGAAGTCCAGGACCCGGAAAGTGAGATAGACCCCCAGGGCCATCAGGCCGTAGGTGAATCCCTGTTCCAGGGCCCCGAAAAAGGAGAACCAGGACATGGCCGGCCGGTACGGTTAACGGTAAATCTTGTCGGCCCGTTTGATGATGGCCGCCGGGACCTTAAGCCCCATTTTGGGGGCCGTCCTCAGGTTGACGTGGAGCAGCATCCGCTTCAGGGTCTCGACCGGCATGTCGCCCAGTTTTTGGCCCCTGAAGAACCGGAGGGCCATGGCCCCGGTCTGGCGGCCGAGCCGGTAGTAGTCCATGCCCAGGGCCACCGCCGCGCCGCGCCTGGCCGAGGCCACGTCCGTGGCGAACAGGGGCAGCCGGTTGGCGACGGCCACCTTGACCGCGCTCTCCAGGGCGCTGACCACGGTGTTGTCCGTGGGCACGTAAAAGGCGTCCACCTTGCCCACCAGGCTGGCCGCCGCCGGCAGCACGGCCACGGAACTGGCGGCCGTGGCCTCGATGAGCTTCAGGCCCAGTTTCTGGCAGGCCGCCCGGGCCAGCCGGATCAGGGTCACCGAGTTGGCCTCGCCGGCGTTGTAGATCACCCCCAGTCGCTTGAGGGTGGGCAGGACCCTCTTGAATAAGGCGATCTGGCGATAGACCGGGCTCAGGTCCGAGGCCCCTGACACGTAACCTCCAGGTTTTTTGAGATTTTTTACCAGGCCGGCCCCGACCGGATCGGTGATGGCCGAAAACAGGATCGGTTTGGGACGCCGCCGGGACGCGGCCAGGGACGCCTGGGCCGACGGGGTGGCGATGGCCAGGATCAGGTCGGCCTGGCCGCCCACCTGGCGGCGGGCGATCAGTCCGGCCGTGGCCATGTTGGCCTGGGCGTTCTGGTAGTCATAGATGATCTGTTTACCCGGCCGAAAGCCGTGTTCGGCCAGAAAGTCCATGAACCCCCGGCGGCAGGCGTCCAGGGCCGGGTGCTCGACGAACTGATTGATGGCCACCCGCCAGACCTTGGCCGGGGCCGCCGGCGCCGGGAGCGCGCCGCCCAGCGCCAGGACCAACATCGCCGCCCACATGCGTCTCATGTGTCGTCCCCCTCTTGGTTCGGCTGATGGTCGGGACCGGCGTTCAGCTTAGCAAATCAGGCCCCGGCTGTCATCCTCCCCGGCCCCGGAGGCCGAAACCCCTCCCCGGGGATTTCAGGCAACAAAAATTTGCAATTCAAAACCGGTCAGGGTATATTACATTCCAATTAGCACATGGGGGGTCGGACTCAGGGGGCGTCCGGTTTCGGACGGCTGTGGGTCCGATCGTTTTTTTCAACCCTAACCAGTGAGCCCCATCTGACCAGAGGACCGCATAACCTGGACAGAGACCCTGATCGATCGGTCATCACCCCCCACATCACCGGTCAGAATCGACCCCGTTTCCCTGGAGGCGGGGCGGCCGTGTTTCTCGGCCCGGGCCCAGGCGCCCCGGCCGGCCGATCGAGGGGAGGGAAGGAGTGAGTAATGTCTTTTGTCATAGATGGCCGGGTCTTCCGGCCGGTCGGGAAGGCGCTGATTGTGGCCGCCCTCCTGGCCCTAGCCGGGGCCTGGGCCGCGACGGACGCGGCGGCCTCGGCCCCCACCATGACCTATCGCGAACATCTGCGCCACATGCGCATCTGGCCCATCATTCGGACCGAGTCCCGAAAAATCATGCCCAAATATTGGGACCCGCTGCTGTTCTGGGCCCTGGTCCGCCGTGAGTCGCGGTTCAAGACCCGGGCGGTCAGCGGCCGGCGGGCCTACGGCCTGACCCAGGTCCGGCACGAGGCCGCGGCGGCCGTGGGCATGGCCCGGACCTTCCGCCGCTCGCCCCGGGACAACATCCGGACCGGCCTCAAGTACCTCCGGTTGATGTACCGGGATGAGGCCCGGGGGTTTCTGGCCGGGGCCGCCAACGGCTGGCAGCGGACCCGGGCGGCCATGACCGCCTACATCGCCGGTCCGGGCACCCTGCGCCGGGCCAAGAGATGGCTCCGGCGGCACCGGCTGGCCTACACCTGGGATAACCTGAAGCGGGCCCTGGGGGCGATCTCCTCCCACGCCGGGGCCATTCGGAGTTACGTCAGGGACATCTTCCTGAGTTACGAGTATCGGCGCAATATCATGATCGCCCGGCAGGCCCTGGCCCAATACGCCCGGCCCGATCGTCCGGCCTGGGTCCTTCCCCGGATCGGGGCCGGCGGTGCGGGGGCCGGGCGGCCGGTCAGTGTCGTGACCCGCTGAGTCGAGCCGTGCTATGATGAATCGGATCGCGTCCGGACCGGCCCCGGCCGGCCGGGCCGATCCGTCCGCCACGGGGGGGCCTGGTGGGCCACATGGACCTGGACAGATTCATCGGCCTGTCCCTGCTGTCCCTGCTCGGGGCCGGCGGGTGCGTGCTGGGCGCGGCCCTGATCGTCGCCGCCTACCAGCAGGACAAGGTCCTCTTCTTTTTCATCCTCTTTTTTTCGGGATCGATGCTCGCCCCCATCGGGGCCGCCCTGTGCATCGGGCTGATCATCCGGATCGTGATCGAGGTTCGGGGCAAATTACCCCCGGACGATGAGCCGGACGGCGTGGCCTGAGATCGGCCGCGGGCCGGAGTCCGGACAGGGCCTTCTCAGAGCAGCAGGGCCAGCTCGGCGTCCAGGTTCTGGCAGGACTTCTCGGCCAGGGTCAACAGGCCCTCCATTTTCAGACCGAGCAGTTCGAGCGCCCCGGCCTGACAATCCGGCGGCGAGGCACCCCACAGGACGCCGATTCCCAGTTGATTGATCACCACGTCGGCCACGTGCACGAAGACCTCGATCCGGGGTTGGGAGGGGACGATCTCGGGCACGTGGTGGTATCTCATGGCCTGACCCAACCTGGTCGGGAAATGGACCGACTTGGCGTAGAGTTCCCCCACCAGATCATGGGTGATGCCCAGGGTCTCCCACTCGGCCTGGCGCGGGGTGATCCTCCTGACCTTGACCTCCTGGATCACCGCCTCGTACTCCTGGGGGGCGATGGTCATCATGATCGGCTTGCCCAGGTCGTGGAGCAGGCCGGCGGTATAGGCGTCCTCGGGGGACACGCTCAGGGGGACCGCCCGGGCCATGGAGGCGCAGGTGGCGGCCACGCCCAGGCTGTGCCGCCACAGTTCGCTCATGGAAAAGTCCTTGACCACTTCCTGGTCGCGAAACGACCCGATGATCCCCACCCCCAGGACCAGGTCCCGCACCGAGTTCAGGCCGATCCGGACGATGGCCTGCCGGATGTTGCTGATGGTGCTGCGAGTGCCGTAATAGACCGAGTTGGCAAAGGCCAGCACCTTGGTTGTCAAGACCTGATCGGTGATGATCAGACGCTCCAGGTCGGCCGCCGAGGCCCGTTCGTCCTGGGCCAGGCGGTTGATCTCCCAGACCACCGAGGGCAGGGTCGGCAATTTGGCGTTTTCGGCCACCGCCTGCGAGGCGATTTTCAGGGCCATTCTTTCCCGCGGCGCCACCGGATTTCGCTGGGTCATCTCGTCACCTTTGTCGCTAGCGAGTCGGGCTTGCATGTCGCCGGGCACAGGAGCCGGACGTGCTGGGGTAGGGATGGTCTTTTTGTATCACAACTTTCTCGAAAATAAAATAGCGCCCTCCAGATGGGAGGGCGCTGGGTGAGTATTTCATGGCGACCGGTCTTGACCGGGAACGTTCCCGGCCTTGGTCAGGGCGTGGTCAGCAGGAGCAGGATGTGCCGCAGCCGCCGCCCCCGCCGGTGAGCACCGGGGCCTCGGTGGTGATCGAGAACCCGGACCGGAAACCGGCCTCCACGAAGTCGATGTTGATCGAGCGGGCCTTGGCCATCAGGTCGTTGCTGACCAGGGCGTTGATCCCGTTCAGGTCGAAGGTCTGATCGTCATCCCGCGGCTCATCCAGAGCCAGCTGCAAGGACGGACCGCCTCAACCGCCGCTGTTCAAAAAGATGCGGATCGGAGAGGTGATTTTCCTCTCCTCGATAATGTTAGCCAAGACCTCGTGGGCCTTGTCGCTGATGGTAACCATAAAATTCTCCTTACGTTTCCCGGGCCCCGGGGCCCGGTCCTGAGCCTACCCGTCCAAATCTAATTACTCCCGGTGCCGAGGTCAAGTAAAAACCGACGGTTGAACTGGACATTTATTTCGGGGCGGGCCGGCCGTGAATGAGGTGGGCCAGCCAGTCCAGCCCCAGGTCCAGGGCGGCCAGGTCGTCCTCCCGGACGGCCTCGAGCCGCTCGGCCCCCAGGGGAAATTTCTCCAGAAAACCGCCCTTCAAGACAAAGGCCCGGAGCACGTCCACGTTGTAGGCGGCCAGGACCACGGCCTGGACCTGTCTGGCCTCGGGCGGCCGGGCGTTTTTGCGGCCGTCCGGAAACAGGGTCGCCTCGAACCGCTCGTTTCCGGCCTGGCGCTCGGTCAGCTCCTGGTCTTGACGCCAGGCGGCCACGGTCAACTCACGTTTCTCCTGCAGGCCCAGGCACCCCGGGGCCTCGAGCCGAAAATAGAATTCGTCCCCCTTGCCCGCCGGGGTGATCCGGGCCGCCCGGGCCAGGGGGAACAGGCGGCAGGCCGTGGGCCGGGCGGCGTACACCCGGCAGCCCGAAGGAGTGACAAAGGGACAGGACCCGGTCTCGGTCAGCCCCAGGCTGATCAGGGGCCAGCCCGTGTCCGGATCGGGCATGATCCGGCCGTGTCTTTCCAGAAAGGCGTCCGAGTCCAGGTCCAGATCCCGCTTCAGATAAATCACGTCCAGGGGCCACAGCGGGATCAGCTTGTCTTGACAGCAGGTGTTGAAACAGGCCAGGTCGGGCCGGCAGTCGAACCGGAACCGGTCTCCGGGTCCCAACCGCTCCTCGGCCGGCACCCTGGTCGGATCGCCCCTGAACTCCACAGCCGCTCCTTTATCCCGGCAACCAGCGTGACGGCCGGCACCATACCCGACCCGGCGGTCGGGCGCAACCCCCTGGCCTTCCCGCCGCAACCCGAAAACGGAATGAAAGACCCCGGCCGCGGGGCCGGGGTCTTTTCAAATCAGACGTTCACGACCTTCCGGCCATTTGGCTCTCAGTGGCCGGCCCCCAGGATGCCGATGGACGAAAAGGACACCAGAAAGGCCACCCACACGGCCAGGCCGGCCCAGAGGTACTGGCGCGGCCTGGCGCACAAATAACACACCGCTGCCCCGATCAGGGCCGGCAGGGCCACGCCGCATCCCAGGACCAGACCGAACTGGGTCAGGCCGTCGCCCGAGGTGATGTTCCTCATCCAGAAATGTCCGCCCTGGAACCCGCCCACGCCGAAGAAGGAGTGGAGCCCCTGGAAAATGGGGTTCATCCAGTCCGGCCCGTCGAATAGCCAGATGCTGGCGGCCTTCTGGCCGGCCCAGATGGACGAGAACAGGTAATGGGGATTGAGCAGGTTCCGTTTCGGGTTCAAAAGGGCCAGAAAGGGGCCGACCATACACAGGATGGCCGAGACGATGCACAGCCAGTAAACGATTTCACCGTAAACGAGTTGAGCCCGTGGCATTTTAGGCCTGTCCATGGGTCACCTCCCTATCTCTTCTTGAAGCCCGGCATCATGCCCATCAGGGCCAGGACCACGAAGCCGATACAGCCCGCAAACACCAGGCCGTTGAGCCACATCGGCACGTCGGGCACCGCCCCCAGGACCCGAAGGCCCTTGGTCAGCAACCCGAAGGCGGTGAAGAACATGATGCCGATCAGGATGATCCTGATGAACCCGGCCTTGATCCGCAGGAGGACATAGGCCCCCACCAGACCGCCCAGGACCTGGCCCACCAGCCAGGGCGCGGCGAACAAGGGGATGATCGCCCCGGCCAGCAGATACGGCCACACGGCCACGCAGTCGCCCATGCCCAGCAGCACCCCGCTGCAGGCCGCGGCCACCTTGAGCGGCACGGCCATCACCAGGTTCAGGGCCGGCACGATGGCCCACCCGGCCCCCAGACCGAAAAACCCGGACAGCATCCCGACCAGGAGGACCACCATCAGCAGCAGCCAGGCCCGGGTCAGCTTGTAGTCCACCACCTGGCCCAGGGATTCCTCGTAATAGGGCTGGGTGATGTTCAGCCACCGGGTGAACCGGTCCACCTTTTTCACCTCGGGCCACTCGATCTTCTGGCCGCCCCAGATGAAGTAGCAGGCCAGGAGCAGGATGATGCCCCCCAGGGCCATCCTGACCAGACCCTCGCCCGTGGCCCCCAGGTGCTTGGCCACGATCAGGGCCCCCTGGGCCCCGATAAAGGCGCCGATGCCGTAGGCCGCGGCGGACATGATGCACAGCTTCAGATTGGCCAGGCCCCGCTTCATGAACGGACCGGTCGAGATCAACCCGCTGAACATGGCCACGATCAGGCCCGTCGCCCGGACCACCAGGCTGTCCACGGCGGTGAAGGCCAGCATGATCGGCGTGAACAGCACCCCGCCGCCGATGCCGCCCATCACCGCCAGCAGGGCGATGCAGAAACTGAGAAGGAATGAACCGAACAGGATGCCGATGATGGTCCAGATGTTCATGCCGCCGTGGGGCGTCTCCATCCCGCCGGCGATCAGGACCATCCCCAAAAAAGACAACGCCAAAACACCGACCATCACCAGGATTTCGATGTATGGCGTCTTCAGAAACCTCTTCATACCGTCGTCCCCCGGAGATGTGGCGGCCGCAGCCGCAATTTTCCGCTTGCGCATCCTCGAGTGGATGAAGTCAGTCTCTTTGGGCCGGGCCGCTGACGCGTCGCCCCCGGCCCAAAAGACCGGCGGACTACGCCCCCAAAGGCCCGTATGTTCAGGTCGGATACTATCTGTTGGTGGGTGGCGAGTCAAGTGAAGAATTGCGCAAAGTGTCGCAATTTGTAAAAGATTTGGACTATAATTCGGTAGTATATTTATTATCGGTTGTAAAAACCGTTGGCAGACCCATCAGACCGGCCGGTAAGGCCAGGTCCGAACCGGCACCGACACGGCCTCATCCCGAGCGACGTCTGACGTGGACGGCCAGGACGGCCAGGGCGGCCGGGGTCATTCCCGAGATGCGTCCGGCCTGGCCAAAGGTTCGGGGTCTGATCCGTTCGAGTTTCTCGACGACCTCGCGGCTGAGGCCGGGCAGGGAGGCATAGTCCAGATCCGGGGGCAGCGGCCGGTCCTCGATCTGCCTCAACCGGGCCGCCTGCTCTTCCTGGCGTTTTAGATAACCCTCGTACTTGACCTCGACCTCGACCCCTTCGGCACCGGAAAACCCGGCCAGGTCCGGGTCCAGGGGGCGGAGATCGATCAGGGTCAGCTCGGGCCGCTTGAGCAGATCGATCAATTTGACCGGGGCCCTCAGGGGCGCGGAGCCTGATTCCTGGAGCCGGTCATTGACCGCGGCCGAGGGCCGGACGACGACCGCTTCCAGTCTCTGGCGCAGTTCATGGGCCTGTTTCTGGCGGGTCATGAACCGGTGCCATTGCTCGTCGCCCACCAGGCCGATCTCCCGGCCCAGGGGGGTCAGGCGGGCGGCGGCGTTGTCCTCGCGCAAGAGCAGGCGGAACTCGGCCCGGGAGGTGAACATCCGGTAGGGCTCGGCCGTGCCCTTGGTGGTCAGGTCGTCGATCATCACCCCGATGTAGGCCTGATCCCGGCCGAGGACGATCGGCTCGCGGTCCGTCAGCAGCCGGGCGGCGTTGATCCCGGCCAGGAGCCCCTGGGCCGCGGCCTCCTCGTAGCCCGAGGTGCCGTTGATCTGGCCGGCCAGAAACAACCCGTGGATCCGCTTGGTCATGAGCGAGGGCCACAGCTCGGTCGGGGGCACGAAGTCGTACTCCACGGCGTAGCCGGGCCGGACGATCTCGGCCGCCTCCAGGCCCGGGATCGAGGCGATCATTTTCTGCTGCACGTCCAGGGGCAGCGAGGTGGGCACGCCGTTGGGATAGACCCAGTCGGTGTCCAGCCCCTCGGGCTCGATGAAGACCTGGTGCGACTCTTTTTGGGAAAACCGGACGACCTTGTCCTCGATGGACGGGCAGTAGCGGGCCCCGACCCCGGTGATCCGGCCGGCGTACAGGGGCGACCGGTCCAGCCCGGCCCGGATGATGGCGTGGGTTTTGGGGGTGGTCCGGGTCAGGTGACAGGGCACCTGGGGCAGGGGGATCTGGTCGGTCAGGATCGAGAAGGTGCCGTGCTCGGCGTCGCCGGGCTGGGGGGTCATGACCGCGTAGTCGATCGTCCGCCCGTCCAGGCGGGGGGTGGTCCCGGTCTTGAGTCGGCCCAGCGGGAAACCCAACTCGGCCAGGCTTTCCGAGAGTCCGACCGCGGCCGGGTCGTCCATCCGGCCGGCCGGCCAGTTTTCGAGACCAACGTGGATCAGCCCCCGCAGAAAGGTGCCGGTGGTCAGGATGACCGCCTTGGCTGACAAATGGCCATGGGCGACGGCCGTCACTCCTTTGACCCGGCCTTCAGGGGCGATCACGGCGGTGACCTCGTCCTGGATCACGGTCAGGCCGGGCTGGTTCTCGACGACCTGCTGCATGGTTTTCTGGTAGCGATGCCGATCGGACTGGACGCGCAGGGAGCGGACGGCCGGGCCCTTGCGGGTGTTGAGGCGGCGGAACTGGATGGCCGTGGCGTCGGCGGCCCGGCCCATCTCGCCGCCCAGGGCGTCGATCTCGTGGACCAAGTGGGACTTGGCCAGTCCGCCCACGGCCGGGTTGCAGCTCATGGCCCCGATGGAGTTCGCGCTGAAGGTGACCAGGGCGGTCCTCATCCCCAGCCGGGCCGACCCTATCGCAGCCTCGATCCCGGCGTGCCCCCCGCCGACAATGATGATGTCGAAGTCCGTTGTCATGCTAGCCCCAGCATAACCCCGGACGGGGCGTCTATCAACCGTAGACGTTTTACCACCGTCATCTACCGAACCTGTTACGTCACCGAACTGAAGTAGTACTTGTGGCAATATATTTACGACCGATCTGCTAAACGGCTATATGGTTAGCCTATATAATAACGTCTAAAATTTCAACGATTATCGATGGTTAAACAATTTTTTTCTTGACTGGCCCAAATATTTACAATACGCGATTATATACTTAGCGCCACAAGGGGCCAAGGGTAGGCCGGAGCCTATTTCT
>CAZMVB010000030.1:0-46405 GCA_964569795.1 uncultured Desulfarculales bacterium
CCAGTCTCCAGACTCAAAACCGTAAACAACCTGTTTGACAATTACACCTAGGGGCAGAGGGGCCCCCCCGTCGAGGCCCCTCTGCACTCCCCCGCCGCTTAGGGGAAAAAAGGGTTCCCCTAAGAACCCTCCCTAACACCAGCGACTGTGCCTTATTGATCTTGAGTGACACGCTCTGGTTTGGATTTCAAACATTGGCCTGCGCGCTACGTGATAAAGCGGAATGACGTAGCGCGAAGACGGCTATCTTTTCGAGTTGAGCTGGCCTGAGGTTGGCCATGTGTCCGGTACATTTTGCTTCTGCAATAGTGTTCGTCATGACGGATTCCCCTCACCCTGTCCCTCTCCCCGGACGGGGAGAGGGGACCTGCGGCCAGCACCTGTGTTTGTTCAGTGCTGATTGTCGTTTTCTCTGCGTTACGATTTTCCGTTCCTCATAAACAACAAGTTGGCCGCCGGAGTCGCATCGCGGCCCGGCGGCCTGGGGCGCGGCCGTTTTTTGGTCACGGCCGCGCATCCCTAGTTCTTGCATCCTCGGAATGACCACTGGCCAACCTTGAGCGGCGAGCCAGACGTCTTGACCGGAGGCGAAGGTCTGGGCCGCGGCCAGAGGGCCGCAGGCCCGGCGTCGCGGTCAAGAACAGAGCCGGAGGGAATCACGTCTGGCGGTGTCCGAATCATCGAGATAGGGTTCTCAGGGGCGAAGCCCCTGAGCCGCCGGGGAGTCCAGAGGGGCCTTGCGGAAAAGGCCCTTTTGGTCCTGGGGGGTGCGGGGGGCTGGAAGAAAACCCCCCGCAACGATAGATGCTCTTAGTCCTTTAAACAGGAAAATAGGGACAGCCACCTATTTTTACGCCCGTCCACCTCGCCGTCGGCTACCTCGAAAAAAATAGGAGGCAGTCCCTATTTTCCTCGATGCTCCTACCGCCTCCCTCTTGTCGCTTCGCGACCCAGACAGACAAGCTGTCTGGGCCACCCGGGATACAGCTATCTAAGCCACCTTGATTACCCCTTCGCTCTCCAGGGTTGCGATCTCCCCCTCGCTATAACCCAATTCCCCCAGCACCTCGGCGGTGTGCTGGCCAAATCCGGGTGCCGGGCGGCGGCAGGTGGCCGGGGTCTGACTGAAATCCCAGGGGAAGCCGACCATCTTGATGGCCCCCAGGTCGGGGTGATCGACGTCAACAAAGTAATTGTTGGCCCGGGCCTGGGGGTCGGCCGACACCTCTATCGGCGTCTGGATGGGCGTAGCAATGCACCCGCCCGCCGCCAGGGCGTCCAGCCAGTCCTGGCGGTCCCGTGCCAAAAATTTCTCGTCCAGGATCCTGATCAACAGGGCGGCGTTGGCGCTCCGGTTCTCAAAGGTCTCGAACCTCGGGTCGTGTTCGAGGTCGGTCAGGCCCATCACCCGGCAGACCAGGGGCCAGTAGCGCTCGGGCTGGAGGTGGGCCATGGCCAGCCACTTGTTGTCGCGGCACTGGTAGTGGTTGTAGATCGGGTTGCCGGCCTTACTGCGGACCTCGCGGGGGAACTCCTGGCCCAGGGTGGCCGGCGCGGCCATGATTAGACCCAGGGCGGCGATGATCCCGCCCATGAGCGAGGTATCGACCACCTGGCCCTGGCCGGTCTTCTCCCGGGCGTACAGGGCGGCGGTCACCCCCCAGGCGCAGGCCAGGCCGCCGACCTCGTCGCCGATGCCGGGCAGCATTTGGGTCGGCGGGGCGTCCCGCTCGCCGCAGGACATCATCAGGCCCGAGCGGGCGATGCCGGTGTAGTCGAACGAGTAGGCCTCGGCGTCGGGCCCCCGGCGTCCCCAGCCCGAGGCCTGGGCATAGATCAGGCGCGGGTTGCGGGCCATCAGGTCGTCCGGGCCGATGCCCATCCGGATCGGGGCCTCGATGCTCATGTTGTTCAGGAAGACGTCGGCCGAATCGATCAGCTTCAGAAAGATTTCCTGGCCCTTGGCCGCCTTCATGTCCAGGACGATGCCGCGCTTGTTGCGGTTGCAGTGCTCGAAGTAGTAGTTGGGGCCTGAAAGATTGGCCATGGCCCCGATGATCCGCATGAAGCCCCGGGCCGGGTCCCCGGCCGGCGATTCGATCTTGATCACGTCGGCCCCCAGGTCCCCCAGCCGCATCCCGGCCACGGGCCCCTGCTGGAACAGGGATATCTCGACGACTCTGACTCCTTCCAAGGGTCCGGCCACGTCGCTCCTCCTTGTCTCCCCCGGCGGACCGATCAAGTTACCCTCTCCCCGCCAGGGAAGAGGGCGGTCAATTCCCGGAGGCCCGGGGCATCGAGATCGGCTCCATCATCCGGGGGGTTATCTTCAGCCGTTACCAGCGTACTTATCCCCTGTCCAGCCAGGCCCGGGCCTGGTCCATGGTCCGGAAAACGCGATAGACCACCGGCACCTTGCCGTCGATGTAGGCGGTCTCCTTGCGGAGCCTCCCGAACTCCAGGTCTCTCGGGGCCACCAGGGCCGTTTTGCCCCTGGGCCGCCGGGGGGTCTGCTTGATCAGGTAGTCGGCCAACCGCTTCATGTATTCGCCGCCCAGCCGGTTCAGGCCGGCCTCTCGAAAGTCCCACAGGACGTCCGGGGTGGGGTCCTGAAAAAAGGTCTCCAGGCAGGCCTGTATATCAAGGGGGGTAAGTTCGCCCTGGGCCGTGTGGATGGTCAACTGCCTGGCGCGGTCAACAGTCGAGGTGATCGGCATGGCCTTGATCCGTGTCCGTAAATGTCCCGGATTGAGAGGTCACTTGGCCAACAAACCTTGATCGCCGAGACAAGGAACAACCTTGCCTCGACACCTTAACCCGACCCCAAATTAGCATGGCCGGCGGTGAAGCTCAACGTTATTGGGCAAAAGGCGACATCACTTCTTTTCTCAAGGAATCCGCCCCCAGGGGGGCGTTCCCGCCGGCCCGGCCCACTCAAAAATTACCCCCTCGGGCCATAGATAATGATAAATTGTCCCTGACCGGAAACCAGACAGGAGGGGAGGTTCATGGCCGAGATCTACGGGGGGCACCTGGTCGCCAAGTATCTGAAGGAAGTCGAGGACGTGGGGGCGGTGTTCTCCCTGTCCGGCGGGCACATCGACCGGATCTACGACGGGTTCCTCGAGTTCGGGGTCCGGCTGATCGACGTCCGGCACGAGCAGGCCGCGGCGATGATGGCCCACGCCTGGAGCATTTACACCGGCCGGCCCGGGGTGTGTTTGTTCACCGCCGGCCCCGGGTTCACCAACTCGCTGACCGGGGTGATCAACGCCTCGCTGGAAAACGCGCCGATCGTGGTCCTGTCCGGGATGGCCCCGCTGCGGGATCGCGGCAAGGGGGCCCTCCAGGAGATGCCCCAGGCCGAGATGCTCAAAAATTTCGTCAAGTGGCACGATGTCTGCCACGACCCGGCCCGCCTCCCCGAGTACCTGTCCACGGCCTTTCGCCAGGCCGTGTCCGGCCGGCCGGGCCCGGTGTTTCTGGAACTGCCGCCGGACGTGCTCAACGTCAAGGTCGATCTCGAGGCCGCGCCCCTGCCCCAAAAGGGGGGCCAGAGATACCGGCCCGGTCCGGACCCGGCCGCGGTCCAGGCGGCGGCGGCCCTGATCGACCGGGCCGAGCGGCCCCTGATCCTGGGCGGCAGCGGCGTGGCCCTGAGCGGCTGCGACCAGAATTTGAGGGCCTTCATCGACAAGACCGGGGCCCCGTTCATGCTGATCAACACCGCCCGGGGCGCAGTCCCGGACGATCACCCCCTGTCCCTGTGGGACGGGGGCATGTTCGGCCTGCTGATGGGCATGGGCCAGGCCGACCTGGTGATCGCCCTGGGCATCCGGTTCAACTGGCTGCTCCAGTTCGGCCAGTTCTTCCCCGAGGCCAAGATGGTCCGGGTGGACATCGACCCGGTCGAGATCGACCGCAACCGCGAGGCCGACGTGGGCCTGGTGGCCGACCTGGACCTGACCCTGGCCGCCCTGACCTCGGCCGTGGGCCAAGCCGAGCACGCCGCCTGGCGGGAGGACCTGCGCGAGGGTTACACCCCCCTGGTCATGGAGGAACAAAATTCCCGGGAGACGCCCTCGGACCCGATCCATCCGGCCCGGATGGTGGCCCTGGTCCGTGAGGCGGCCGGCGACGGGGCGACCTACATCATCGACGGCGGCGACACCTCGTACTTCGGCAGCGTCGGCCTGCGGGCCCTCAAGCGCTCGGGGGTGTACGCCGCGGCCGGGGGCCAGTTCGGCTGCCTGGGGACCGGGATCCCCTTCGGCCTGGCGGCCAAGGCGGCCCGGCCGGACGAGACGGTGGTCGTCATCAGCGGCGACGGGTCCATGGGCTTCAACCTCATGGAGTTCGACACCGCCGTCCGGCACGACCTGCCCTTTGTCTGCGTGGTCAACAACGACCAGGCCTGGGGCATGATCAAGCACGGCCAGGAGATCTGCTACGGGTCGGAACGCCTCATCGGCTCGGAGCTGGGCCGGGTCCACTATGAACAGGTGGCCCAGGCCCTGGGCGGCCACGGCGAGCTGGTCGAAAAGGACGAGGACCTGGTCCCGGCCCTCGAGAGGGCCCTGGCCTCGGGCAAACCGGCCTGCGTCAACGTCCTGACCGACCCCTGCGTCACCAGCCCGGCGACCTACCAGTTCGCCGACGGCCTGAGCATGGAATAGACCGATGAAAGCGCTCACCTTCAACACCTCCACGTCGCATTACCTGACCCTCAAGACCCTGGGGGCCTTGAGCAAGAATTTCTATTTCCGGGGCCCCCTGGCCAGCGTCAAGCTGCGGGATTACCCGGACCCGGGGCGGCCCGATCCGCACTGGGTCAAGGTCCAGACCGAGATGTGCGGCTTTTGCGCCAGCGACCTGAACCTGATTTTTCTGCGGGATTCGCCCACGGCCAGCCCGTTCACCTCGTTTCCGTGCGTCCTGGGCCACGAGATCTGCGGCCGGGTGGTCGAGGTCGGCGAGGGGGTGACCGGGATCGAGCCGGGCGAGCGGGTGACCATCGCCGTGCATCTCAACTGCGAGACCCGGGGCCTGGAGTCGGCCTGTCCGGCCTGCCGGGCGGGCATGGTCGGCAGCTGCCAGAACTTCGCCTCGGGCAATCTGGCCCCCGGGATGTTCATCGGCATCTGTCACGACACGGGCGGCGGGTTCTCGCCCTTTTTCGCCGCCCACCAGAGCCAGATCATCAAGCTGCCGCCGGACATGGCCCCCGAGCAGGGGGTGCTCATCGAACCGCTGTCCATCGCCCTCCAGGCGGTCCTGAACAACCCGCCCCAGGACGGCGAGGCGGTGCTGGTCGTCGGCGGCGGGGTGATCGGCAGCCTGATCGTCCAGGCCGTCCGGGTGGTCTCGCCCCAGGCCCGGATCACCGTGTCCGAGCCGTCGGCCTGGGCCGGCGAGTTCTGTCGGAAGGCCGGCGCCGACAACCTCGTCACCGACGGGGACCTCCTGGGCGCCGCCGTCCGCTACACCGGGGCCGAGCGGTTCAAGCCGCTCTTGGGCGAGGACATCGTCATGGGCGGGTTCGCCCGGGCCTTTGACACCGTGGGCACCACCCGGACCCTGAACACGGTCATGCGCTGTCTGGGCGCGGGCGGGGTCCTGAGCATCGTCGGCATCGGCCACGACGTCAAGCTGGACCTGACGCCCCTGTGGCTCAAGCTCCAGACCATCAAGGGCGTGTTTTCCTACGGCTACGTCGAGTTCCAGGGACAGCGGAAGCACGTCTTCCAGGTGGCCGTGGACCTGGCCCACCAGGGCCGGGTCGAGCTGGAGCCGCTCGTCACCCATCGCTTCGCTCTCGAGGACTATCAGCGGATGATCGAGGTCAACCTCAACAAGGAGCGACACCAGGCGATGAAGACCGTGGTCAGTTTCGCCTGACGCCAGCCCCCGAACCAGGGGACCCGGAGGGAGAAATCATGCCGATCAAGCCTGGACCGGATTGGTTCCGCCGGATTTTGACCCTGGTCGAGCGGGTGATCGTCCTGGCCCTGCTGGTGATGATGATCCTGGTGGTGGTCATTTCGACCTGCGAGCTGGCCTGGCTGCTGATCAGACAGTTCTTCTCCGGGGCCGGACTGCCCCTGGACACCGCCGAGCTGCTAAACCTGTTCAGCTTTTTCCTGCTGATCCTGATCGGACTGGAGTTGATGGAAACGATCAAGATGTATCTGGATGAAAATCAGGTTCACGCCGAGGTCGTCTTTCTGGTGGCGATGATCGCCGTGGCCCGCAAGGTGATCGTCATGGACGCCGCCAAGCAACCGGCCATGGCCACGATCGGGATCGCGGCCTTGATTCTGACCCTGGCGGTGGGATACTTCTTGGTAAAGAGGAGTCACTCGAAAAAGAAGTTGAACGGGGAGTCCAAGGAGTGATCGCCGTCCGGGCCGGCTTCCGGGGGCGGTTCTCCACCCGCTGACAAGTCACCCTGAGATGATGATCGTCGGGTCCTGGCCCCGGCGATTTGTTTTCCAAGGAGGCCCCTATGTCCGAGCAAAACGACAAAACGGTCATCTGTCAGATTTGCGGCCGGCGCTTTGATCCGGACGAGGTCATGCCCGCGGAGATGGTCCGGCCGGCGATCTCCGACTTGATCCAGGAGCAAAAACCCGATTGGTCGGACAGCGGTTACATCTGTTATTCCGACCTGAACCGCTTCCGGAACCAATACGTCGAAAACGAGTTGGAGGCCGAGAAAGGCGAACTCTCGAACCTCGAGAAAGAGGTGATCGACAGCCTGCAAGAGCATGAACTCATCTCGGCCAACATCAACGAGGAGTTCAACCGGCAACTGACCTTTGGCGAGCGCCTGTCGGACCGAATCGCCGAATTCGGGGGCAGTTGGCGGTTCATCATCCTCTTCGTGGCGATCCTGTTGGTGTGGATCGGGATCAACGTGGTGGTCTGGCTGTGGAGACCGTTCGACCCGTACCCTTTCATTCTCCTCAACCTGGTCCTGTCCTGTCTGGCGGCCCTCCAGGCGCCGATCATCATGATGAGTCAGAACCGGCAGGAGGACAAGGACCGTTTCCGGGCCGAAAACGATTATCTGATCAACCTCAAGGCCGAACTCGAGATCCGTCACCTGCAACAAAAAGTCGATCACCTGTTGATGAGTCAGTGGCAGCGGTTGATGAAGGTCCAGGAAGTCCAGATGCAGCTCCTCGAGGAACTGAGCCCGAACCACCGGTCCAGAACCTGAACGCTACCGGTCCAGGACCTGCCGGACCGTCTGGAGCATTTCGGACAGGTGGTAAGGTTTGGCCAGAAACCGGACGGCCCCGGCGGCGAGGACCTTTTTTTCCTGTTCGGGCACGCCGTAACCGGAGGCGATGATGATCCTCAGCTCCGGGTCCAGGGCCCGGAGTTCCTCGAGGCAGCGGTGCCCGCCCATGCCGGGCATGCCCAGATCCAGAATCACCAAATTCACTTTCGGCGACGCCTGCTGGAACACCTCCAGGGCCTGCTCGCCGCTGGCGGCGAGCAAGGTCTGATAACCGAACTGGAGGAGCATGTCCCGCACGGTCTCCCTGACCCCCTGCTCGTCGTCCACCACCAGGATGGTCTCGGTGCCGCCCCGGACCTCCTCCCGGACCGGGAGCGCGGCCGTTGATCGGGTCGCCTGTTTGTCCGCGGCCGGCAGGGAGATGTTGAACCTCGTCCCCTGGTCGAGTTGACTGGAACAGGTCACAGCCCCGCCGTGGTTTTTGACTATTCCGTAAACCACGGCCAGCCCCAGCCCGGTGCCCCGGCCGATCTCCTTGGTGGTGTAGAAGGGGTCGAAGATAAACCTCTGGGTCTCCTCGTCCATGCCGTGGCCCGTGTCCGAGAAGGACAGGTGCACGTATTCGCCCGGGAGGATGCCCGGGTGCCGCCGGCAGTATTTCTCGTCCAGGACCGTGTTTTTGGTTTCGATGATCAGGCGTCCCCCCTGGGGCATGGCGTCCCCGGCGTTGACGCCCAGGTTGAGGAGGACCTGTTCCAACTGATTGGCGTCGCCGTTGATCATCTTGAGGTCCGGGTCCAGGGAGGTCTCGATCTCGATCATCTTGGGGATGGTCCGTTCCAGGATCTTGACCGCCTGGAGCACCTCGGCGTTGAGGTCCACCGGCCGGAGCTGGGGTTCGACCTTGCGGGAGAAGGTCAGCAGCCGCCGCACCAGGTCGGTGGCCCGTTCGACGGCCTTGGAGATCTGGGTCAGCGAATCCCCGGCCCGGGGGGCCTGGTCCTCCCGGGCGGCCATGACCTCGACGTAACCGGAGATGGCCTGGAGGATGTTGTTGAAGTCATGGGCGACGCCCCCGGCCAGGGTCCCCACGGCCTCCATCTTCTGGGCCTGCTGGAGCTGGGCCTCGAGCCGGGCCTTTTCCTGTTGGGCCCTCTTGAGGGGGGAAATGTCCCGGACGACCACGGCCAGGCAGTCCCGGCCGCCGTACCTCAAGGGCCGGGCCGAAAGGAGGCCGTACTGCACGGTTCCGTCCCTGGCACGGAGTTTGATCTCGTATCCATCGATCCGGCCCTGTTCGTTCAGGATCTTGAGGTAGCCGTCCCTGTCCCCGAGATCGATGAAGATATCGAGATCGAACACGGTCCGGCCGATGGCCTCCTCCCGGGTAAATCCACTCAGTTGACAGAATCCCTCGTTCACGTCCAAAAACAGACCGGTGGAGAGATCGCTGATGGTGATGGCATCGGGTGAGCTCTGGAAGATCTCGCGGTACCGCTCCTCGCTTTCCCGCAGGGCCTCCTCGGCCCGCCGGCGCTCGGTGACATCGGCGATGATGCCCTGCAGGCCCACCACCCGTCCGTTGTTTTCCTGGCAGTGGCTCGAACTCTGGACCCAGACGGTTTGCCCGTCTTTTTTGATCAGGCGGAATTCACTGCCCTTGGGTTGGCCCGCCAGGACGTCCCGGAAGTTCTCGGCCAGCATGGGCAGGTGATCGGGATGGATGAACCGGGTAAAGGGCTGGCCCAGGACCTCGCTTACGGTGTAGCCGGTCAGGGCCTCGACCGAAAGGCTGACAAAGGTGAGCCGGCCCTCGGTATCCACGGTATAGAGGACCTCGTTCATGTTTTCGATCAGGGTCCGGTATTGCTCCTCGCTCTTTTTGAGGGCCTCCTCGGCCCGCCGGCGCTCGGTGATGTCGGTCAGCAGGTTCAGGGTGGCCGGCTTGCCCTCCCAGGTGATGCCCACGGCGTTGATCTGGAGCCACTTGACCTGGCCGTCTTTGGCCAGGGCCTTGAAGAAATAGACGCTGGGCGGAAGCTCGCCCTGGAGCCGCTGCTCATGTCTGTCCATGAGCATTTGCCGGTCGTCGGGGTGGATGAAGCCGATGACGGGTCGGCCGACCAGCTCCTCGGTCGAATAGCCGATGATGTGGCTGAAGGCCGGATTGGCGAACCGGATCAGCCCGTCCTGGGCGACCACGATCCCCTCCGAGGCGCTGGACACCAGGTCGCGGTATCTCTTTTCGCTGTCCCTGAGGGCCGCCTCGCGGTCCTTGACGGCGACGCTCATCGCCTCGAAGGCCCGGACCAGGTTGTCGATCTCCCGGAAGCCGGGGCGGGGCGGGGTGAAGTCGTAGTCGCCCGAGGCGATGCGCCCGGAGCTGGTCACCAGCCGGGAGAGGGGCCCCTGGACCTGGCGCAGGGTCCAGGTCCCGACCGCCAGGGCCACTGCCAGGCTGATCAGGATGCCGAGCCAGACCACCTTGTTCATCCGGCTGACCATGGCGAAGGCCTCGGCGGCCGGCTGAATGACCGCCACCGCCCAGCCCGTCCGACGGACGACGGCCACGCTGCCCAGGAAGGACCGCCCCCGGAAATCGAACCGCAGGGCCCCCTCCTGGCCGGCCAGGCCCCGGCGGATGACCTCGATGTCCTTGAGGTTGACCTGCTGCTGCACGGCCGTCCAGCCCGGGTAGGCGATGGCCGTGCCCCGCCGGTCGGCGATGGCCACGTAGGACCCCTTCCCCAGATCGATCCGGCCGGTGATCGTCTTCAGGACGGCCAGGTTCAAATACCCGACCAGCATCCCCCGGGCCCAGGGGATGCTGATGGTCAAGGTCGGCTGGCCGGTCCGCGGGGAGATGAACGTCGAGGACCAATAGGCCTTGACCCGGCCGTCCGGCCGGTGAAACACGGTGTGCCTCGACCAGTTGACCCCGATGTAATCCTGATTGAAGGGGACGATGTGGCTGACCAGGCCCCGGTGATCCAGCATGACGATCATGTTGAACAGGCCCTGATGGTGTCTCATCACCGACGCCAGGTAGAAGTCCACTTTTTTCCGGTTCACCAGCCGGAGCCGGGTGACGTTATCCCTTATTTCCTCGAGCAGGAGCAGGGGGCGGTCCAAAAACTGCCGGACCTCGGCGGCCAGGGTCCGGACCAGCATCAGGTTCTGGTTGGTGATCCGGGCGGTCAGGTCCCGGCTGACCACGTGCTGGGTCACCAGGCCGATGCCCAGGATCGGCAAGGCGGCCAGGGCGGCCAGGGAAAAGGTCAGGATCACGCCCAGGCTCAAACGGGACTTCATGGCCTACTGCCCCTCGGGGGCAAACCGGCCCTGACGGACCTTCAACAGGAATCGGCGGTGAACTCCATCCCCGAATTTATCGATCTCGAACCGTCCCTGCACCCCCCGAAACCGGCCGATCCGGACGATGGTCTGCTTCAGCCGGGCGGCCGGTCCTTTTTTCAGGGCCGTGAACAGGACCCGGGCGGCGTCATAACTGTGGATCGCCGCGAAATTGGGGTCAACGCCGAAACGCTTTTGGAAGGCCTTTTTGAACCGCAGGTATCTCTCGGTTCGGAGATTGGTATTGATCAAATTCAAGAAGACCATACCCTCCACGGCCGGTCCGCCGTTGTGAATCAGATCAGAGGTCATGGCCCAGCCGGCGGAAACGATTGGCAGCTTGGCCCCCAGTTTCCGGAGCTGCTGGCAGATCATGGCCGCGTCCACCGCCCCGGTCACCAGGAGCACGCCGTCCGGCTTGGCGCTCAACATCCGGTGGGCCAGACTGGTGAAGTCAACCCCTCGGCCCGAGGTGAAGGAAATTCCGGCGACGAGACGTCCCCCGGCCGCGGTAAAGGCCTTCTTGAAATTGTTGAAATATTCCTCGGTATAGGCCCGGTTCGACAGATCGTACACGGCGGCGACGCGTCTTAGGCCCAGGCGCTTGAAGGCGTAACGGGCCAGTTCGTCCGACTCGCCTTTATTGGGGCTCATGATCCGGAAGAAATAGTCGTCCCGGCCGGACAGCTTGTTGGTGCTCGCGGTCGGGCTGATCATCAGGATCCGGTGGCGGTTGACCAGGGGGACCGCCGCCACGGCCATGGCGCTGGTCATGGGGCCGATGATGGCCGCGACGCCCTCATTGATCAAGGCCCCGACCGCCCGCCGCACGGCCCGGGGGTCCTGCCGGTCGTCCTTGACGACCAGCACCACCCGTCGGCCGTCGATTCCCCCGGTCCGGCTGATCTGCTCCATGGCCAGGATCACCCCGTTACGGCCGGCGATCCCCAGGTCGGCCAGCCGTCCGGTCAGACCGCCGACGAACCCGATCTTGATCGGCTTTTGTCGCTGGCAACCGGCCAGGACGACCACCCCGGCCAGGAGCAAGACCAGCCCTCCTCTGACCATGAATCTGAGACCTCGGGTCCTCGCGCCCGCCAGGGGCATATCCGATCCTTCCGGGGAAATGACCATCCCCCGGCCTGTGGAATCCCAGGGGCCAGGGGGACCAATCCTTCGGCCTGGCCAACCAAAGAGAAGATCGCCCCAACCCCAATACATTCAGGAAGTTAGTCTATCGCAATTATGCCAATATGCCTAGTCAATTTTTTCGGAACGAGGAACCAATGGATAGAGATGGAAGACAGGAGGGGAGGATAAAGTCGATTGGACGAGCGGGACTCTGCTCCTCCACGTCCGTCTTTGGTTCCAGAATTTCTAGTTTCCCCGTGGCCGGCCGGCCCCGGGGATCGATGGCGGTCCGGATGGTCTGGCGCGCCTCAGAACCGGAACTGGAAGGAAATGCCCACCAGCCAGGCGCTGCCCAGGTCGGCGAACATGCTACCGTTGGGAACCGGTACCCGTCCGCCAGGGCCGGGCCCCCCGCCCACGTCCTGGGTGGGGTCCCAGCCGTAGAACCAGTAAGAGACCTCCGGGGCGATGACGAAGTGCTTGTTGACCCGGTACCGGACCGCGAAGTTGAAGGCGTACCTGACCTGCTGGCCGTGGCGCCAGCCCCCGGGGACGTCCTCGGTGGCGTTGGTCGATTTGTGCCACCCGCCGCCCAGGTGTAAGCTGACCCGGCCCAGGTGATACTCCAGGCCGAGACAGGCGGCCAGAAAGTAGGTGTCCTCGACCTTTATCCGGCTCGGATCCGCGGCGCCGCCCCAGTACACGGCGGTGTTCCAGATGGTCTGGCCGGGGAAGTAGTTGGCCGCGACCCAGTTCCGGCCGTGGGACAACTCGCCCTTGATTCGCCATCTTCCGAACGAGATCCGGAAAGGCAGGACCAACAGATAAGACAGGATCCGGTCGTCCACGATATTGGCGCCCTCGATGGGCTCCCGCTCGCTCATGTAGATCGAGATGCCGGGGGCCAGACCGATGTACTTGCCCTTGTACTTCACGACCAGATCGAGGCGGGGGAACATGGTGTTGGCCACGCTGGCGACGTTGACCGGATTGCCGGCGTTGCCGGTCGAGGCCTGGCCGAGGGCGACCATGAAGGTCCAGGGGCCGAGGTAGTAGTACAGGGCGATCTGGGCGAATCGGCCGGAGTACTGCTTGCCCATGCCGATGAACAGGACGACCGGGGCGGCCGCCAGTCCGCCCGAGGTGAAGCTGCCCGCGGCGGCCAGACCCAGCCATTGATAGGGGGCGTAGGCCAGGGAGGCCAGCAGGTTGTCGGTGTGACCGATGACCAGCTCGCAGCTGCCGAACTTGTACCAGCCGTACATGTAACGCAGGCCGACCGCTACCGCGCCGTGGCCGATTCCCGCCGAGATGCCGAACTCGATCCGGGCGCCGGTGGACTTGTCATTGCTCGTCCAGTCCACGCGCAGGTAGTTGGTCACCGGCATGGCCACGTAGAAGGTGGTCAGGTCCGGCATTCGGATGTCGTTGTTGCCATATGACGAACCGGTCCGCCACATGTAGCCCACGTCGGTATCCACCCGGGCGCCGACCTTGACCTGATAAGCCTCGGCCGTGGCCGAACAGGCCAACAAAACCGCCAAAACCAGGCCGATTAGTCTGATTTTTTTCATTTCTCCCCCCTCGATGGCCCGGAACAGGCCCAAAACTATGTTACTTTACCAATTGAGAGGGTGTCAAGGAACAAAAAGGCCGCAACCCGAGAACGGGCCGCGGCCATTTGTTCGGTGGAGTCCGGGAGCTATCGACCGGCCACCCGGCAGCGGGCCACTACCCGGGCCGACTTGACGTTATCCGCCGTCAGCCCGGCCCGGCTGAGGACCACTTGCCGGGTCATGTTCAGGGTGCAGACACTGGTCGCCTGGTCCCGGGTCTTGCCCCGGCCCGAGGCGACGAATCTGCGGCACCGGCCGGTGCGAAAGCAGACCCGGTAGGCCCCCACCGCCCGGTGACGGCTCAACAGAGAGGCGTAGGCGGCCGAGGGGGCCGACATGGCGGCGTCCAGCGACCCGGACGAGGGCGAAAGTCCCACCCCGTATCCGGGATACTGGGGCAAGGCCGGATTGCCCGGACCGCGGGTGACCGGCGCCGGTTGGGGCCGGGGCTTGGGCCGGGACACGCCCACCGGCCGCGGGGCGAACCGCATGATGGTGTAAGGTTTGTTGTTGGCCTTTTTCCAGGTGAGCAGGACCAGCCGCCTGGACTGGACCCAGATGAGGACGTTGTTCTTGAGCAACGGACGCCCCAGGTCCCGGACCGTTTTCTTGGCCACCCGGAGGAAATGTTCCTTGTCGAACTTGGTCACCAGCTCCACGGCCCGCAGCCGGTCGTCCTGGAAGTAGGCCAGCTGGAGCCACCGGACGCCCATCCACTGGACCATGGGCGACAACACGGCCAATCGAGGGTTGACCTGTTTGACCTGGTAGAACCGGGCCACCTCCTGGGCCGTCATCCCGAACTGGAGCCGGCCGTACCCGGCCACGTCGTATCCGCTCGCCAGGGCCGCTGAGGCCGTCAGGGCCGTCAGGACCGCGCCCAGGACCGCCGCCCGCCGCTTGTTCATGGCGCCCCCCTCTTTGGAGTGAAATTACAGGGTAATGGTTTTAATATACCCGGCCGCGCCGTCCGGGCGCCATTATTTTTGATCCCAACCCGGTGGTAATGACCGGCAATCACCTATATATTTATCTATTAGGACGGCGGGCGGTCCTGAGGAGACCGGACCGGAGGCCGCCGCCCCAGAGGAATAGGCCAGGAAGGGGTCCGAATTCGTACCGGAATTCACTTGACAAGGTGGGGAGCCTCGGGTAACTTTTATTGTCCGGTCCACGGGTCCCCTCGGACCGCGGGAGGGGCTGGTGACGCCCAGGCCGATTTCGGGTACAACCGGTTGTAACTGAGCGTTATTAAATCAGAATCAACGGCGATGTACGAGAGTATTCAGCCAACAAGGGGAGGCAGGCTTTGGCTTACGACATGAAGAGGATCCCATACTCTGGTTCGATCAATGAGGTCACCATCGGCACCGGGGATAAGACCATCACCTTGGGCGGCGAGACGGCCTACCCGTTCCACACCTTTGAGGGCGATCTGCCGCACCGGCCGATCATCGCCATGGAGATCTGGGACTACGACCCGGGCGAGGAATGGTCACCGGCGGTGTACGAACCATTCAAGGACGTGGCCGGCGATCCGGCGGCCTGGGCCAAGAGGTGCGTCGAGCAGTACGGCGCCGAGGCCATCGTCCTCCAGCTGAAATCCACCGACCCCAACGACAAGAACGCCCCGCCCGAGGAGGCGGCGGCCAAGGCCAAGGCCGTGACCGAGGCGGTGGACGTCCCGGTGATCGTCTGGGGCGTGGCCAACAAGGAAAAGGACATCGAGACCTTGCGGGCCGTGGCCGAGGCCTGCCAGGGCAAGAACCTGGTGCTCGGCCCGGTGGAGGAGGCCAACCACAAGCAGATCGGCGCCACGGCCCTGGGCTACAACCAGATCCTGGCTGCCAACTCGCCGATTGACGTCAACCTGGCCAAGCAGCTCAACATCCTGCTGGGGAACCTGGGGGTCGGCCTGGAGAAGGTCATCATCGACCCGACCACCGGCGGCCTGGGCTACGGCCTGGAGTACTCCTACTCGGTCATGGAGCGCATCCGGATGGCGGCGCTCACCCAGGATGACGACAAACTGATGCAGCCGATGATCAACAACATCGGCAACGAGGTCTGGAAGTCCAAGGAGGCCAAGCTCTTTGGCGACGAGTCGGCCGAGATGAATCTGGGCGACGACCTCAAGCGCGGCTATCTGATGGAGGCCGTGGCGGCCGTGACCTTCCTGTTGGCCGGCAGCGACATCGTGATCCTGAGGCACCCGGAGACGGTCAAGCTGGTGCGTGGTTTCATCGACCGGATGGTGGCCCAGGTGGCCGAGAAGCAGCTCGGCAAGGTCGCGGCCAAGAAGCCGGCCGCCGCGCCCAAGGCCGCCCCCAAGCCTCAAGCGGCGGCCGCCCCGGCCGCGCCCAAGCCTCAAGCGGCCGCCGAGGCCAAGCCGGCCCCGGCGCCCAAGCCGGCCGAGGAAAAGGTGGTCGATATGGCCGCGGCCAAGGCCGAGAAGGAGGCCGAGGCCGCCAAGGCCAAGGCCGAGGCGGAAGCCGCGGCCAAGGCCGACGCCGCCGTCCAGGCGAAGGCCGATGCCGAGGCCGCCGCCAAGCTCGAGGCCCGCGAGGCGGCCAAGGCCGATCGCGAGGCGGCCGAGGCCGAACTCAAGGCCAAGCGGGCCGCGGCCAAGGCCAAGCACGCCGCGGCCGCCGCCGGGGACGAGGAAGAGGAGGACCGGGAAAACCTGGTCGTCTTCCCCAAACCCAGGACCGTGGCCGGCCCCGACGCCATCTACATTGAACGCAAGCTTTTCCGGGTCGGCCGGGGGCCGATTATCGGTCACTGAGCGATCGCACCGGGGAGCCTGACATGGCCCAGAAACCAAAATCCGGAAAGCCCGCCCCGAAAAAGCCGGCCGCCAAGAAGACGGCCGCCAAACCCGCGGCCAAGAAGGCGACCGCCAAGCCGGCGGCTAAAAAATCGGCGGCCAAGCCGGCGGCCAAGAAATCGACCGCCAAGGCCGCGCCCAAGACGGCGACCAAGGCCGCCAAGCTGGCCACCAAGAAGCCCGCGGCCAAACCGGCCGCCCGGAAACCAGCGGCCAAACAGCCGAAGCCCCGGGCCGTGGCCTCCGGACCGGAATCCGGCCCCCAGCCGGCGGCGGCCCCGCCGGTCGAGGAGCGGATCGAGTCCCCGGCGGTCCCGGCCGGGCCGGCGGCTGAACCGATGGAAACGGAGACGACCATGTCCACCAAACGGTCTTCCCGAAAGAAGAGAGATAATTTAGTCGTTCAACCCAAGCCCAAGGGCTTGGCTGGACCCAAGGCCCTGTACATCGACCATATGCTGACCCGCGTGAGACGGGGCTTCATCACCGGATAGTTTTGAAAAAGGAGGAGGAACCTCTTATGGCAGACGACGCCAAAGTCACCCCCGAGCTCAAGGCCAAGAAGAAGGAGGTCAAGCCGTCAGAGCAGACCATCGACTTCGCGACCATGGAGATGCTCGAGAAGGCCAAACGGGACAACGTCGAGACTATCTTCGACCGGGCCCAGACGATGAAGCCCTGCAACATCGGTGAGCAGGGCACCTGTTGCAAGAACTGCTCGCAGGGTCCCTGCCGCCTGCCCCTGCCCAAAAAGGGCATCGAGGGCGAGGACACCCGCAAGGGCCTGTGCGGGGCCACCCCCGAGACCATCGCCGCCCGGAACTTCGCCCGGATGGTGGCCGCCGGCAGCGCGTCCCACTCGGATCACGGCCGGGGCGTGGCCGAGGTCTTCCTGGCCGCGGCCAGAAAAGAGACCGAGGACTACCAGATCAAGGACACCGAGAAGCTTTTGGAGGTGGCCGATCTGTTCGAGGTGCCGACCAAGGTCAGGGAGGGCGAGGAGCTGGTCGATCGCGACCTGCACGACATCGCCGTCGAGGTCGGCGAGAAGGCCCTGGCCGAGTGGGGCCGGCAGGACGGCGAGATCTACTACGCCAAGCGCGCCCCCCAGGCGACCTATGACATGTGGAAGGAGCAGGACATCATCCCCCGGGGCATCGACCGCGAGGTGGTCGAGATCATGCACCGGACCCACATGGGCGTTGACCAGGATTACAGGAACCTGGTCAAGCAGTGCTCCCGGGCGGCCCTGGCCGACGGCTGGGCCGGGTCGATGATCGCCACCGACCTCCAGGACATCCTGTTCGGCACCCCCTATCCGGTCCACGGCGAGATCAACCTGGGCGTGCTCAAGGCCGACCACGTCAACATCATCGTCCACGGCCACGAGCCGCTCCTGTCCGAGATGATCGTCGTCGCGGCCAACGACCCGGAGATGATCGAGTACGCCAAGAGCAAGGGCGCGGCCGGGATCACCCTGGCCGGGATGTGCTGCACCGCCAACGAGATCCTGGTCCGGCACGGCATGCCCATCGCCGGCAACTATCTCCAGCAGGAGCTGGCGATCATCACCGGCGCCGTGGACGCCATGGTGGTGGACGTCCAGTGCATCATGGAGAACATCGCCAACGTGGCCGAGTGCTACCACACCAAGATCATCACCACCAACCCCCGGGCCAAGATGGAGTCCGGGGACACGCTCCACATCGAGTTCGACGAGCACTACGCCCTTGAGGACGCCAAGCGGATCGTCAGAGAGGCCATCGACAACTACCCGAACCGGAAGTCCGAGGTCTTGATCCCGACCCAGAAGGAGCTGATGGTCGCCGGCTTCTCGACCGAGGCCATCGAGTACCACCTGGGCGGGACCTTCCGCGGCTCGTTCGTGCCCCTGAACGATAACATCATCAACGGCCGGATCCGCGGCGTGGCCGGCGTGGTCGGCTGCAACAACGCCCGGACGATGCACGACTCGGCCCATTTGATCGTGGTCAAGGAGCTTCTGAAGAACGACGTCATCGTCCTGACCACCGGCTGCAACGCCATGGCCTGCGGCAAGGCCGGCCTGCTGACCCCCGAGGCGGCCAAGGTATATTGCGGCCCGGGGCTGGCCGAGGTCTGCGAGACCGTGGGCATCCCGCCGGTCCTGCACATGGGCTCCTGCGTGGACAACTCGAGGATCCTGACCGCGGCCACCGAGGTGGTCAGGGCCGGGGGCCTGGGCAACTCCATCGCCGATCTGCCCGCGGCCGGCGCCGCCCCCGAGTGGATGAGCGAGAAGGCCATCTCCATCGGCCAGTACTTCGTCGCCAGCGGCGTTTACACCCTGTTCGGCGTCACCCTGCCGGTCACCGGCGCGCCGCGCTTCCAGAAGTACCTGTTCGAGGAGCTGGAGGACATCTACGGCGGCAAGTGGGACATGGTGGCCGATCCGTACGAGATGGCCAGGAAGATGATCGCCCACATAGACAAGAAGCGCCAGGCCCTGGGCATCGACAAGGCCCGGGAGCGGGTGCTCATGGATATGGCCGACCGCCGCGCTCTGGAAGCGGGTTAGTCACGCTGAATCGAACCGCAGCACGCCTCTTATGAAGGGAGGGTATGGACAATGTCGAAACTGGTAGCCTTCGCCGCCATCCAGGGCGCTTATTCGATCGTCTCGGACACCGAGGGGAAATATAAAAAGGCCCTGGCCAAGTTCGGCGGCTCCCAAAAACTGGAATTCCCCAACACGGCCTACTACCTGCCGATCATCTACTCGCTGTTGGGCATTCCCATAAAGACCCTGGACGACGCCAAGCGTCCCCTGGAGATCTGCCGGAAGCTCCTGCCGCCTCACGTCTCGGCCAACTTCGGGGCCCTGCCCTACCTGGGACCGCTCCTGGACGCGGGCATGGCCGCCCTGTTCGCCGAGGAGATCGCCGAGGCCATCCGTTACGTCGAGGATCCCGACTTCTACCTGGTCAGCGAGGACATCGACGAGGACAACGGCAAGATCTGGCTGGGCGCGGCCGAGGACACGGTCTTCCGCAAAAGGGGCGTCGAGTTCGTGGACGGCACCGCCCCCGGATTCGCCGCCATCGTCGGCGCCGCCCCGGACCCCGAGACCGCCAAGACCATCGCCGAGGAGTACCAGCGGCGCAACCTGTACGTCTTCATGTGCGCCAACCGGGCCGGGACGACCTTCTCCGAGCAGCTCCTCGAGGCCGGCGTCCAGATCGGCTGGAACACCCGGCTGGTGCCCTATGGTCCGGACATCTCGGCCGCCGTGTTCGCCCTGGGCTTCGCCAACCGGGCGGCCATGGCCTTCGGCGGCGTCGAGCCCGGCGACTACAAGAAGATGCTCCACTACAACAAGGACCGCATCTTCGCCTTTGTCAACGCCCTGGGCGAGGTCAACGCCGAGTGGGCGGCCAACGCCGCCGGCTGCGTCAACTGGGGCTTCCCGACCATCGCCGACACCGACATCCCCGAGATCCTGCCCACCGGCGTGTGCACCTACGAGCACGTCGTGGCCAACGTGCCCCACGAGGAGATGGTCAACAAGTCGGTCGAGATCCGCGGCCTCAAGGTGACCATCACCAAGGTCAACGTCCCCATGAGCTACGGCGCCGCCTTCGAGGGCGAGCGGGTCCGCAAGGACGAGCTGATCGTCGAGATGGGCGGGGGCAAGACCCAGGCCACCGAGCTGGTCGAGATCGCCGACATGAACGCCATCGAGGACGGCCAGGTCGAGGTCGTCGGGGTCAATGACCTCTCGACCCTCAAGCCCGGCACCCGGCTCCCCCTGGGCATCTTCGTCCAGGTGGCCGGCCGCAAGATGCAGAAGGACTTCGAGCCCATCCTGGAGCGGCAGATCCACCACCTGATCAACTACGCCCAGGGCATCATGCACATCGGCCAGCGCGACATCGCCTGGATCCGCGTCGGCCAGGGGGCCCTGGACAAGGGCTTCAAGCTCGAGCACATCGGCAACATCATCCACGACATGTACCACAAGGACTTCGGCTCGATCCTGGACAAGGTCAAGGTCACCCTCTACACCGAAAAGGACGACGTGGCCAAGCTGACCAAGAAGGCCCGCCAGATGTACAAGGAGCGGGACGAGCGCGTCGAGAACATGACCGACGAGACGACCGAGACCTACTACTCCTGCACCCTGTGCCAGTCGTTCGCGCCGTCCCACGTCTGCGTGGTCAGCCCGGAGCGGACCGGCCTGTGCGGCGCCTACAACTGGATGGACTGCAAGGCCTCCTTCGAGATCAACCCCACCGGCCCCAACCAGCCCATAGAGAAGGGCGAGGTCGTGGACCAAGTCCTGGGCCAGTGGCAGGGGGTCAACGACTTCGTGTACAAGGCCTCGCGGCAGAAGATCGACCACTACAACTTCTACTCGATCGTCTATGACCCGATGACCACCTGCGGCTGCTGCGAGTGCATCGCCGCCGTCCTGCCGACCTGCAACGCGGTGATGACCGTCAACCGGGACTACACCGGCGAGACGCCCTGCGGCATGAAGTTCACCACCCTGGCCGGCGTCATGGGCGGCGGGCAAAGCAGCCCGGGCTTCGTCGGCCACTCCAAGTTCAACATCACCCAGCGCAAGTTCATCGTCGGCGACGGCGGCCTGGTCCGCCTGGTGTGGATGCCCAGGATCCTCAAGGAAGAGATAAAGGAGCGCATCGACAAGCGGGGCGAGGAGATCGGGGTGCCCAACCTCTACGATCTGATCGCCGACGAGACCATCGCCACCGATGAGAACACCCTGTACGAGTGGCTGCAGAAGGTCGATCACCCCGTGCTGAAGATGGACCCCATCGTCGGCGGGTAGTTCACGTGAGCGCCGGACGTCGTCCGCCGTCGTCCGGCGCCCTCTCGAAATGTCCCAGCGGCCGCCCGGCCCGAGATAAGGAGTAGATTATGGCGCTGACCGGAATCCAGATCTTCAAGTTGTTACCCAAGACCAACTGCGGCGATTGCGGGGTGCCGACCTGCCTGGCCTTTGCCATGAACCTGGCGGCGGGCAAGGCCGAACTGGACTCGTGCCCCCACGTCTCCGAGGAGGCCAAGGCCCAGCTGTCCGAGGCCTCGGCGCCCCCCATCCGTCCGGTGAAGATGGGCGGAGGCGAGGCCTCGGTCACGACCGGCGGCGAGACGGTCCTCTTCCGCCACGAAAAGACCTTTTACAATCCGACGCCCCTGGCGGCGGTCCTGGCCGACGACGACCCCGGGGCCGACGACAAGCTCAAGCGGTGGATGACCTACCGCTGGGAGCGGGTCGGCCTGATCCTCAGGCCGGAGATGGTGGCGGTCAAGGCCTCGGGCGACGACGCTGCCAAGTTCGCGGCCATGGTCAAGAAGGTCATCGACGGCACCGACTTCATTCCGATCCTGATGAGCGAGAACAAGGACGTCCTGGCGGCCGGCCTGGAGGCCTGCGGCGACCGGGTGCCCCTGCTCTACGCCGCCACCAACGGCAACCTGGACGACCTGGTCGAGTTGGCCAAGGACAAGAAGGCCCCCCTGGCGATCAAGGCCGGCTCGGTGGCCGACCTGGAGCCCCTGACCGAGAAGGCGGCCGCCGCCGGGCTCAAGGACCTGGTCATCGATCCCGGGTCCCGGGAACTCAAGGCCGCCTTCGAGGACAGCCTGGCCATCCGCCGGGCGGCCCTGATGGACCTCAACCGGGCCCTGGGCTACCCGACCATCGCCTTCCCGGGCGAGATGGCCGACGATCCGGACCAGGAGACCTTGGCCGCGGCCATGCTCATCGCCAAGTACGGCGGGATCGTGGTCCTGAGCGACTTTGTGGCCGAGAGCCTCTTCCCGCTGCTCCTGGAGCGGCTCAACATCTTCACCGACCCCCAGCGGCCGATGACCGTCACCCAGGGCATCTACGAGATCAACAACCCCGGCCCGGACTCCCCGGTGTGCGTCACCTCGAACTTCTCGCTGACCTACTTCATCGTCGCCGGCGAGATCGAGGCCTCCCGGGTGCCGACCTGGCTGATGATCATGGACACCGAGGGCCTGTCGGTCCTGACCGCCTGGGCGGCCGGCAAGTTCGCCGGCGACGCGGTGGGCATCTTCGTCAAGAAGAGCGACATCTCGGACAAGGTCAAGCATCAGTCGATCATCATTCCCGGCTACGCGGCCGCCATCTCCGGCGACCTCGAGGAAGAACTGCCGGGCTGGAACGTGCAGATCGGCCCCCGCGAGGCGGCCCATTTGCCCAAGTTCCTCAAGGAGTGGTCCCCGGGCAAGTAGGGGGCCTGGTACACTGGCGCCGGCCGGAGCCTGAAGGCGGGTCGCCTCTGATTCATTTATTGACATTGGCGAGAGGGAAAAAATGATCTGTGTCGGTGAAAGCCTGAACGTCATCAGCAAGAAGATCGGCGCCGCCTTCAAGTCCTTTGACCCCGGGCCCCTCGTGGAGGAGGCCAAAAGGCAGGTCGAGGCCGGCGCGGACTACATTGACCTCAACATCGGCCCGGCCCGCAAGGGCGGCGACGAACTGATCGAGTTCGTCCTCAAGACCGTCCAGGAGGTGATCGATATCCCGGTCTGGATCGACACCACCAACATGGACGTCCAGGCCCACGGCTGGAAGGTCATCAAGGACGCGGACAAGTGCGTCTGGAACTCGATCATGGCCCGGCCCGAGGTTTACACCAAGGCCCTGCCCATCGCCGCCGAGGCCGGTTGCGACATCGTGGCCCTGATGTGGGGCCCCGAGGGCCTGCCCCGGGACGAGAACGAGCGGGCCGCCCTGGCCGCCGAGTTGATCTACACCGCCAACGAGGCCGGCATCCCCAACGAAAAGATCTGGGTGGACGGCATCGTCACCCCGGTCAACATCCAGCAGCCCCAGTCGATGAGCCTGCTCAACTTCCAGGCCATGCTCGCCGACATCGCCCCGGGGTGCAAGTCCACCTGCGGCCTGTCCAACATCAGCAACGGGCCGCCCGAGCATCTCCGGTCTATCCTGAACACGACCTTCATGGTCATGCTCGAGCGCTTTGGAATGTACTCCTGCATCATCGACGTCCACGATCCCAAGATCATGGCCGTGGCCAAGGGCCAGCGGCCCGACATCGTCGAGGCCATCCACCGGGTCATGGACGCCACCAACATCGACGCCGCCCTGACCGGCCAGCCCCTGGTGAGCGAGGACGTCAAGCCCGCCGACGTGAGCGACGACAAGGAGATCCAGGACTACGTCAAGACGGCCAAGGTCATCTTGGGGCATTCGCTGTACTCGGATTCGTGGCTGGAGGTCTAAGACCCTCCGCTGCCCCCCGTGGCCCCAACTGAACCACCGGGGTCGCCACGAACCTCCGGGTGTCGTTGTAAAAAAAGCCGGGGCTCGAATGGGCCCCGGCTGTTCCATGAACATCGAACCGATCATGGGCCCAGACAAGACCCAAAGCGACCCGGCCGGCCTCACTCCGGGCGTCCCCCTGGCCGCGGCCTTCCGTGGCGGCCTGATCGAGTCCGTTCACTTTGGCCACGTGGCCGTGGTCGATCCCCGGGGCCGGGTGATCCAGTCCCGGGGCAACCCCGGCTTCCCCACCTTTCTCCGCTCCTGCGCCAAGCCCCTCCAGGCCCTGGCCGTGCTCGAGACCGGCGCCGCCCAGGCCTTCGGCTTCGAGGACCGCGAACTGGCGGCCATGTGCGGCTCGCTCAACGGCCAGGATTTTCAGGTCAAGGTCGTGCGGTCTATCCTGGCCAAGATTGGTTTGGACGAAGAATATTTAAAGTGTGGACCGCAGAGGCCAAGCCACCGCCCCACGGCTAAAGAACTACAGCGTATGGGCCAACCCTTCGGGGCCATCCACAACAACTGCGCCGGAAAACACGCCGCCATGCTGGCCGTGTGTCGGCACCTGGGCCTTCCGGTCGAGGACTACGACGCCCCGGACCACCCGGTCCAGCGCCTGATTTTGAAAATCATCGCCGAGACATGCGCCGTGCCTGACGAAAAAATCGGGATCGGGGTGGACGGCTGCGGGGTGCCGGTCTTCCGCTTGCCCCTGAAAAATCTGGCCCGGGCCTTTGCCGGCCTGGCCGACCCCGAGGCGGCCGGCTGGTCCGGGTCGAGGCGGACCGCGGTGGGACGCCTGATGGGGGCGGCCCTCGGGCATCCGGAGATGATCGCCGGTGACGAGCGGCTGGGCACGGACCTGATGCGGGCCGCGGGCGGGCGGATCCTGGCCAAGGTCGGCGGCGAGGGGTCCTATGCCGTGGCCTGGCCCGAGCGGGGCCTGGGGATCGCCCTGAAGATCACCGACGGGGCCATGCGGGCCCTGGGCCCGGCTGTCATCGGCCTGTTGCGCCAGCTGGGCGCCCTGAGCGACGGGGAGTCGGATTCCCTGAAGTCTTACGCCCAACCGCCCGTCAAGAACCACCGGGGAGAGGTCGTGGGCCGTCTGGCCCCGCTGACTGGACCGGGCCGAAACGTCTTCGCCAACCCATAGAAATAGATTTGTATTGCAAGCCAGTTATTGGTAAAATTACTCGATTACTTACCTGACCGCGACCAATCAACAACAAGGAGAAAAATATGCGTCGTCACAAGATGTTGGTGCTTGCCCTGGCCCTGATGCTGTCGCTCGGCCTGGCCGGTTCGGCCCTGGCCGCCTCGCCCGGGGACACGGTCAAGGCCTACTTCGCCGCCGCGGCCAAGGGCGATTTCGATGGTATGAAGAAGCTCACCACCGGCCGGGCTCAAGAGAACATCAACAAGGCCAGCCCCCAGGCCAAGAAGATCATCCCCGGGATGGGCGCCGCCTTTCAGAAGGTGACGGACGTCAAGGTCACCGGCGACAAGGCCACGGCCATTGCCCACCTGGACCCGGTCAAGGTGGCCAAGGTGATGTGGGACATGGGCAAGGCCAACCTGGCCAAGATCAAGGACCCCAAGCAGCGGGCCCAGGCCGAAAAATTCATGAAGACCATGTTCCAGAAAATGGCCATGCAGATCTCCAAGCTCAGGGTCGAACTGGTCAAAAAGGGCGGCGACTGGCTGATCAGCAACGCCGGCCCCCTCAAGAAGAAAAAGCCAGTCAAGTAATCAGCCTCAGACGCACCAAAACGGCCCGCCTCTGATTCGAGGCGGGCCGTTTTTTTTCGGCCCCGGCCGGATGCCCCGGCGGTCCAAGGGTTCAGAGGTCGATTTCCGGGACGTACTCCTCCAGGGTCGGGAAATCGCCCAGGTGCTTGGCCGTGCCGGCCTGGAGATAGGCGTCCACCCACCAGTAGATGTTCTGGCGCCGGACGCTCTCCCGGAGCCGGGCCATCCGCGGCCGGCGCTCCTTGACGTCCATGGTACAGGCCTCGTAAATGACGTCGGCCACGGCCTCGACGTCATAGGGGTTGACCATCAGGGCCCAGCGATAGAACTGGCTGGCCACCCCGGCGAACTCGCTCAGGATCAGGACCCCGTTTTCCTCGATGTTGCAGGCGCAGTATTCCTTGGCCACCAGGTTCATCCCGTCCTTCAGGGGGGTGACCAGGGCGATGTCGGCGGTCCGGTAATAGGCCAGCAGCTCCGGCTTGTCCAGGTGGCGGTACATGTAGTGGATCGGCACCCATCCCTGGCGGGTGAACTGGCCGTTGATCTGGCTGATCAGGCGCTCGATGTCGGCCTTGAGGGCCTGATAGGCCGGCACCTCCTCCCGGCTGGGGACCACCACCTGGAGCAGGCTGACCTGCTCCTGGAGTTCGGGGTGGCGGATCAGGGCCCGGCGGAAGGCCTCGAGCCGGTCGGGGATGCCCTTGGTGTAGTCCAGCCGGTCCACGCCCAGGATGATCTGGCGCTCGGGGAAATTCTCGTGAAGGTACCAGGCCCGGTCCGAGACCTCCTGGTTGGCCGCGGTCCCGGCGAACGAATCGAAGTCGATGCTGATCGGAAAGTGGCCGACCCGGACCTCCCGCCCGCCGGCCCGCAGGGTGACGACCATGCCCCGGCCGGAGACCTTGGTCCCGCCCAGCAGGTAGTTGGCACACTGTAGAAAATTGCGCCGGTCGCGCAGGGTCTGGAAGCCGATCAGGTCGAACTCCATCAGGGCGAGCAGGATCTGGGCCCGCCAGGGCAGCTTCAGGAAGATGTCCAGGGGCGGGAAGGGGATGTGCAGGAAAAACCCGGCCGGGATGCGGGCGTCCATTTCACGCAAGGCCCGGGCCACGGTCATCAGGTGGTAGTCGTGGATCCAGAGGTAGTCGTCCTCCCGGCAATTGCGGGCGATGACCTGGGCGAACTTGGCGTTGACCTCCTGGTAGGCGCGCCAGTACTCGGGGGCGAAGTTGCACCGCCCCTGCAGGTCGTGGAACAGGGGCCAGATGACCTCGTTGGCAAAGCCGTAGTAGTAGCCCTGGATGTCCTGGGTGGTCAGGCGGACCGGATGGAAGCGGTAGCCCGACTCCTGGGAGGCCTGCCACATCAGCTCCTGGAGCAATTCCGGGTCCTCGAGATCGACCGCGCCGGGCCAGCCGATCCACACCCCGCCCCGGTTCTTGAGGACCGGGGCCAGGGCGGTCACCAGTCCCCCCGCGCCGGGGCGGAGGCTCCACTGATCCGCCTCGTGGACCAACCGGATGGGCAACCGGTTGGACACGGCCACCAGGCGGCTGACGTCGGTGGTCATGGCTTGACTCCCCTGACCGGGGCCGGGGGAAAGGTCTCGTCGGGCCCGGCCGGCCGGCTGATGGTGTACACGGTCCGGGTCGGATAGGCGAACTCGATGCCCTCGGCCGTAAACCGCTGGAACACGGCCAGGTTGATCGACTGCTGGACGTTCATGTAGGTCGTGTAGTCCGGAGATTCCACGAAATAGACGATCTCGAAGGTCAAGGCGAAGTCGTCATAGCTCGAAAAGTGGGCCCGGTCGAAACTGGCCCCGGGGGCGTCCTCGATGATCTTTTGGATCAACTCCGGAACGGCGGCCAGCTTGTCGTAGGGCGTCTCGTAGGTCACCCCCAGCTTGAACACGATCCGGCGCTGGTCCATGCGCTTGTAATTCTTGATCCGGCTCTTGAGCAGGTCCGAGTTGCCGAAGACCAGTTGCTCGCCGCTCAGGCTGCGGACCCGGGTGGTCTTGAGGCCGATGTGCTCGACCGTGCCCATCAGATCGCCGACGACGATGAAGTCGCCCACCCGGAAGGGTTTGTCCAGGGTGATGGCGAAGGACGAAAACAGGTCGGCCAGGATGGTCTGGCTGGCTAGGGCCAGGGCCACGCCGCCCACGCCCATTCCGGCCAGCAGGGTCGAGATGTTGACCCCCAGATTGGCCAGGGCGGCCAGGATGACCACGGTCCACAGGGCCAGCTGGACGATGAACGACAGGGCGATGTAGGTCGAGGAGCTCTCGGCGTCCTCGGCCACCTTCTGCTCGATGCGCCGCCGGAAGTAGTACTTGATCATGGCGTTGACCCACAACGCCACCAGTCCGAAGGACGTGATCAGGGCCACCTGGCCGGCGATTCGGGCCGCCCGGGGCGGCAGGGCCAGGGCCAAGGTCCCGGCGTAGAGGCCGAAGATGATCAGGATGAAGTGCCTGGTGCTTCGCCTCAGTTTCCGGACAAAGTAATCGTCGGCCTGGGTCCGGGTCTTGGCGGCCCATCGCGCGAACAGATGGAGTCCGTAGGTCCGGACCAGTTCCAAAACCAGGTAGGCGCCTCCGGCCACGCCCAGGGCCAGCAGCCAGCGCCACACCGGATTCTGGAGCAACTGGTAATCGAAAAAACTCACCGAGCACTCCCGCTGATTCGGGTCCAGCGATCCAAAAAGTCCAGCAGTTCCCCGGGCGGGCGGAGCCAGACCCGGGCCCGGCTGGGCCGCCACTCGGCCCTGACCAGGGCGGTCAGGGTTTGCCGGCGACCGGCCAGGGCGGCAAAGGCGTCCTCGTCGGTCAGGTCGTCTCCCAGAAAGGCGGCCGCCGCCTCGGGGGGACTGTCGGCCAGAATCCGGGTCACGGCCCGCCCCTTGTCCTCCCCGGCCGCCCGGAGTTCCAGGCCGCCGTCAAAGGGTCTCAGTTCCAGGCCCGCCCCCCGGGCCTCCCGGCCCCAGGCGGCGCTGACCTCGGCCTCCATTTCCCGGGCCGTCTCCGGCTCGATTCCCCGCCAGTGAAAGGCCAGGCAACCGGGCTTGGGTTCGAGCCGTCCGGCCCAGCCCCGGTCCTGGGCCCACCTCCCGGCCTTATCCAGGGCCGCGGCCGCAGCCGGCCCCAGGGGCGTGGTCTCGATCCCGCCGTCGGCCGTCAACCGCTCACGGCCGTGGGCCCCGTGGATCTCGTACGAAAAATCCAGACCGAGCAGGGCCCTCACCTCGTCCACCTGGCGGCCGCTGACGATGACCAGCCGCCGGCCGAAGGTTTGGGGCAGCCGGCCCAGAATTTCCCGGACGCCCGGAAAGGGCTCGGCCTCGTCCCGCTCGATGCGAAAGGGGGCCAGGGTGCCGTCGTAGTCCAGGATCAGGACCCGGTCCCGGGCCGCGGCCAACTCGCCCCAAAATGTATCGAGGCTTCGGGCGTTCTCCAGGGCCGACGGCGGAGAATCCCGGATCAAAAACCGACCTCGATCCGTTCGTCGATCCCGCTGATGAGGCCGATCATCAGCACCAGGTGCTCCCGGAGCAGCCGGGTGATCAGAAAATTCTCGCGGACAAAGACCTTGGCCTCCCGGCCCATGGCCGCCAGCTTGTCCCGCTGATGGAGGAGGTACCGGATGCGCAGGGCGGCCCCCTCGGGCGTCTTGACCAGGAACCCGGTGTGGTGATTGACCACCTGAAGCCTGATCCCCCCGGTGTCTCCCCCGATGATCGGTTTGCCCTTCCACATCCCCTCGGCCACGGTCAGGCCGAAGCCCTCCTTGATCGACTTCTGGACGACGATGTCCGCCGCCCGCTGCAGGGCGTTGATGGTCCGGTGGGCGTCGGACGGCAGGACCAGGACGTGGATGTGGGGATCGTCGGCCGCGGCCTGGCGGACCTCGTCCAGGACGATCTCGCCCTCGGGATCGTCGCTCGCCCCGCCCCCGGCCAGGACCAGCTGCAGGGGCGTCCCCTTTCTGGCCAGGCGATAGGCCTCGATGACCCCGATCGGGTCCTTGAACCGGTCGTATCGGGAGACCTGGACGATGAGCGGCAGGTCCGGGTCCAGCCCGAATTTTTCCCGGGCCGCCTCGACCTCGGCCGGCGGCAGGTCCATGTTCTTTTCGCTCAAGGGGTCGATGCTGGGCGGGATGAGGTACTGCCGGTGGGGCAGGGGCTGGGCGAACTCGGGCAGGGAGAAGATCGAGGCCTGGTAGTCGGTCACCCAGCGGCGCAGGTACTTCCAGACCGGCCGGTAGGGCTTACTGGCGTCGATGTGGCAGCGCCAGATCCACCGCCCCTGCCGCTCGGGGCAGAACTGGAGGAGCGGCGCCGGCTGGGGGTCGTGGATGAAGACGACCTCCGCCTCCTCGAGCTGGCTGCGCAGCCGCTCGGCGTTCTGGCGGTTGACCTCCTCGTACACCGCCAGTTGGGACTCGGACACCCCGCCCCGGTGGCCCTGCATGGCGTTGTGAAAGGTCTTGGTGCACTGATAGAACTCGTCCCCGCCGGTGATGACCTCCCAGGTGGCTTCGATGCCCAGGGCCCGTTCCAGGGGGATCAGCTTGTGGAGGATCTCGGCCACCCCGCCGCCCTCGCGGGTCGAGTTGACGTGGACGACCTTGAGGCCGACCAGGGACCGGCTGAGCTGGCGGAGGTGGCTGACCACGGCCGGGCCGGCCACGGACGCGTATTTTTCGAGCAGGTCGTCGTCGGTCATGGGGTCCCTTCCGGGAAATACCTCTGGAAGATCTCGGCGAGCATCTGGCGCATCCGGGGCAGGGACGAGAAGTACGGGTCCACGGCCGACACCTCCCGGGCCAGATCGGCGTAAACCTCGCCGCAGCCGTCCAGGTAGGCCGAGAAGTCGTCCCGCCGGTTCCAGGTCCGGCGCCGGGCGTCGATGAAGTGGTAGAAGATGCTGCCGTTGGTCAGGGTCGGGACGATCAGGGCGAACTCGGCCGGCTCACTCACGGCCAGGCCCGTGTCCAGGACGACCAGTTGGTGGCGGATGAAATGGAACTGCTGGTCGGCCTTGGCCCAGGGGACCATTTCCGATTCGTCCAGGCGGGTCTCGACGATGTCGATGACCTCCTGCCGCAGTTCCTCGATGTTGGCGAAATCGGTCGGATCGACCACGGCCAGGCGCTCGGCCAGCTCCTTGGCGTGCAGGGCGTGGTAGGCCCAGGCGGCGAAGTCGTTGTTGTACTCGGGCTCGTCGAACTGGGGCTGGAGCAGCCGGCCCCAGAAGTGGTGATAGACGCTCCCGGGAGGGACCTTGAGCATCGCGTCCCGGAACTCGCGCAGGTTCTGGACCCGGACCCCGGCGGCGATGGCCACCAGGGCGCAGTCCCGGATCCGGAACGGGGCCGGGGGCGGGGGCGAGATTTCCGGAGCGGTCTGGTCGGTTGTTTGGTCTGGAGTCATGAGGGCGTGGCCATCGGGTTCACGGTTCGGGTCTGTTCGGTCCGAAAAATTTTCATAGTAATATAAATATCATATACAGGAAAGGCGGTCAACCACCGTCCCGGCAAAAAAATGGCCCGGCGACCCTGAGGGGGGAGGTCGCCGGGCCGGGGGGCCGAGGGGGACTCGGGGAGGGGCCTATAAATGTCCGCCGCGGGAGTGCAGGAAGTTGCGCATGGCGATCCGGTGCCGGTTCTGGGCGATCCGCATCGGGGTCCGAAGGAACCGGTCCCGGGCGTTGACGTGCGCGCCGCGGCTGAGCAGCAGGTTGGCCATGGGGATGCCGGCAAAGGCGGCGGCCAGGTGCAACGGGGTCCGGCCGTTGATGTTCCGGGCGTTGGGCCGGGCGCCGCGGTTGAGCAGGACAAGGGCCACGTTCCGGTGCCGGCGCCTGACGGCGACGTGCAGCGGCGTCTCACGGGCGGCGTTGCGCAGATGGACCGCGCCGGGACGATGGTTGAGGATGAATCTGACGCGGTTTATGTTGCCGTTGCGAACGGCGTTGAAGATGGCGTAGGGGTTGACGCCGGGTCCCGGCGGTGGAACCGGCGGGCCGGGAGGAGGCACGCACCCGACGGCGGCGACGGTCATGATCCCGACCAGGCTGACGCCCAGGATGAGTTTGGATGTCCGTTTCATGACTGACCTCACGAGAGTTTCGGTTCAAGGTCGTTCTCTGCCCGGGGGAAATAAACAAGATGCGTGCCAGGAGGGAGATTTTTTTGCCCTGTGTGGTTATTTTAATTGTTATAACAACTAGGTACAGTCTGGCCGAAAACGACTCGACCCCGGTCACTGCCTTGCCCAGGTTATGAAATAAGGAGACGGGGGTCCGTATTTTGGAAAGTTGGAATCTGAAAAACACGACCCTGCTCCCGGCTAGAAATGAAGATATTTTTCTGCTAGATCACTCTGTTGATTCTAATCGACACGGAAAGCCCGAATTCTCTGCCTCCTGCTTATCCCTCTTTGCCACTTCATATATCCCGAGTTTCCGACAGGCCTTGGCACGTAGGCAATAGGTTTCGCCAAGACCGCTTATTTCAATACTATTGGAGAGGTCCAAGATGGCCAGGTAATAGACGACATCTGCCATCCAGCCGGACATTGTGCCCGCGCTCCTGAAATAGGCCTCACCCCGGTTGTGATAAGCTATGTCATCCACAGGGTTAATCTCTAAGGCACAGCTGGCAGTCTTTATGACTTGGAGGTAAAGCCCCAGTTGCAAATATGCATGGCTAATGTTCGAGTACGCATAGGCAAAGCCAGGATTAAGTTCTATGACTTTTTCGTAATCTAAAATGGCCAGGGCATAACAATAGATGTTAAAGATGTTAGTCTCACCAATCCTCAAATATGCGGTCGCACGATTCCAATATGAAAATGGGTAGCTGGGATCAATTTTAATCGCCAGGTCATATTGATGTAAAGCTTTTATCCAATCTCCTGGTTGGGGATAGTGTTGATATATGACGGCGAGGTTGTTATAGGTAGCAGCTGAGCGGCTATTACATTTTATTGCCATTTCATATTGTTCTGCCGCAAGTTTGAAAAAACTCAATTTATACAATATAAGACCACAGTTGTGATACGCAGCGCCAAAATCATTCTTTAGCGCGGAAGCAATAACGAAGTCTATAATGGCTCTCAAATGATTCGAGTAAGGCAGTTTTCCCGGCCGCCAGACCGATCTTTGGCCGGCATTCTCCAAGAAAGCCATGCCGCGGTTGTAGTAAGCCAAAGAATGGTTAGGATCCAATCTAATGGCCTGACCATAATGTTCTATGGCCGCAACCCCCATTTGCTGTGCACAGCAAACATTGCCAAAGGAATTGAAAAATGCGGCCGTTACCGGATATTGCCGCTTTTTCTTATACATGACTTCGAGCAAATCCCGGGCCTTATAATGGATCTTCAATTCACAATAGGCGGCTGCCATGGCCAATCCTGCATTGATGAAGTGTGGCCATTTATGATACACATAACCGAAATCTGTTATAGCTAAGTCGTATTGTTTCAACTTGAATAGAGCTAAACCTCGGAGCCAGTAAAGACGAATCTTATCCGGGGTGCGCCAGATTCCCTCAGTAGTTTCCTCTACAGCTCTCTTTAACATTGCAGGTGAAGTTATTGGGTTGCCATTCTTGTAAAGATCCCAATGATCGAAATAGCGTTTGCCTATCACAGTGGAAATCGATTGTCCTTTTATGGAATACCCCATCCTCTTTACTGCATAGAAAATACCGTCCTTATAACCATACAATTCGTCCTCGTGCCGCGCTTTTTTCACAAAAAGATAGTATGATATCGGAAAACCAAAGGCAGCGATTAGACAAGCACTGACTACCTGGACGAGGACTTTTTCGTACCACTTTTCCTTGTGAACAGAAATACGTCTTCTAGACATCAACGTCCTCCGACATTCCTGATGCCTCGGAGGGGAAAAATAATGGCCCTTATTTAGCTTGCGCTTCCTGGAGGCCCCATGAACTGAATATTGCCTGAAAACATTACCGGCCGGTCAGACACGGAAAACCGAACCGGGGTTCAGACTGCTATGAGAGGCGAAGAAATATGGAGATGAATCGCGGGAGGTGGATGAGGCGCGATCACCGGGCACAGATAGGAGTACCTGTGTGCTCTCGAGGCTGAACTCCAACGAGAACAGACACAATAGAACCTAATGTACCCTTCTTGTCAAGAAAAATGTCAAAAAAATAAATATTGGATATCATGCCGGTTCCCATAACCCGGACTAACTACCGAATAAAATTAAATAATATTCAGTCTGCGCGCCCAAGACATTTGCCGGACCGTCCGCTGTCCCGAATAATATCCCCCCAGCGGCCTGGTCGGTCATGACTTGGCACCAGGAACAGAGAAGCAGGGGATCGAGATCGAGACCACTCTCAGACGATCAGCAACCCGGCGGCGGACCGGTTCCGGGGCTGAGTGGCCCCGGAGATGGACTCGTTCGCCAGGTGCCGTATACCGTGGTTCCAGGACATCCTCGGATCGAATCTGTATTTTTACTGAGACCGCTGGGGCGGGTTTTGTTCGGGGAAGGGCCGGGATCGGCGAGTTCAAAGGCTCCGGCGCGGCCCGAGCGTCTCTTACCGTAAGAAAAGTGGCGTGGAATCCCTTGCGGGGCCTGGTTCGAGCCACCCCGGGGCCGGGGCTGCTCGGATATCGTCTCGTCATCCTTGACAATTCTTACATTACGAGTTAAGCTAGTTGTGATCCGCAGCAATTGCCGCCGGGGCGGACCAATGACTGATGCCCGACGACATCCCAGGTTACGATGGCGACCGGCCTTCTGGCCGACCATTCACTCCATCGCCGACCTACCTCTTCTTACCCCCCAAAACCAACGCGAGTCATGGCCCGATACCCATCGGGCGGAGAGTATAAACGTCACCTGAAGATTCGGGAAAGGAGGTGAACCAAGACCGTCTTCTGGGAACGATTTTAAGGGCATTGTTTGTCGCTTCAAATGCGGGGGGGAGAAAATGGCAGAAGCTAGCGTGCCTTCACCGCCCAAGGCGGGGGGTCTGGCCGGCATCGGCGCCAGCCTGACCAACTGGACCGAACGGTGGATACCCGATTCCCTGGTAATTGTCTTTATCCTCAGTATTATCGCTTACATTATGGCCTTGATCTTCGGCACAGATGCCGCGTTCATGAAATTGGTAGGTAAAAAGGCGGCCGTCGGCGCCCCGGCCATGGCCAGTTTCGGGGATCGGCTCTACGGCGGGGTGGTCGCCTGGGGCAAGGGCTTCTGGTTCTACCTGAAGTTCGCCATGCAGATGTGCCTGATCATGATGACCGGGTACATTTTGGCCCTGTCGCCGCCCATCCGGAAGCTACTGGACAAACTGGCCGGCCTGCCCAACGAGGACAAGCCCTATCAGGCCATCGTGGCCATGGCCTTGTTCTCGACCATCTCGGCCTGGATCTCGTGGGGCCTGTCCATCATCGGCAGCGCCGTGTTCGCCCTGTTCGTGGTCCGGCGCAACCCCAAGGTGGACTACCGGCTCCTGGTGGCCTCGGCCTACCTGGGCCTGGGCTGCACCTGGCACGCCGGCCTGACCGGCTCGGCCACCCTGATGATGGCCTCGCCGACCAACAAGCTGGTCCTGCTGGGCGTGAAAAACCAATGGATCACGGGGCCCATCTCCACCGGAACGACCATCTTCCACCCCTTCAACCTGATCCTGACGGCGGTGATCGTGGTCGCGGTGACCTATTTCATGGCCAAGATGCACCCCGCGCCGGAGAACACCTACGTCGTCTCGCCCGAACTGATGGACCGGCTCAAGATCTATGAGCCGCCCCGGCGGGAAAAGGCCCGGTCCTTCTCCGACTGGCTGAACTGGTGGTGGGGCTTCAACCTGATCATCGTCGTCGGCGGGGCCATCGCCCTGTACTCCTACCTCCGGGGCAAGCCCGTCGGCAACTGGCTGACCCTCAACAACGTCATCTTCTTCTTCCTGATGCTGGGCATCCTGTTCCACTGGCGGCCCTGGTCCTTCCTCAAGGCCACCGAGGAGTCGGGCAAGGCCGTCTGGGGCATCGTCATCCAGTTCCCGTTCTACGCCGGCATTTTCGGGTTGATCCTGTTCACCGGCCTGGCCACGGTCTTCACCGAGTGGTTCGTGGCCATCAGTCACAAGGCGACCTTCCCCTTGTTCGCCTACTGGTATGGCGGGATCCTCAACTACTTCGTGCCCTCGGGCGGCGGCGAGTGGCTGATGACCGCGCCGTACCTCCTGCCCGCGGGCAAGGCCCTGGGGCTGCCGGCCTACAAGACCGTCATCGCCTACGCCTGGGGCGACATGATGACTGACATGATCCAGCCCTTCTGGGCCATCGCCATGCTGGCCGTGGCCAAGTTGAACTTCCGCGACATCATGGGCTATCTGATGGTCATCTTCGTCGTTTACTTCATCATCACCTCTGTCGGCTTCCTCATCTTGCCGTGGATCTAGGGGCCTGCTCCGAGATTCACGCCGGAAACAATCGGGGGGGACCAGGGCGGTCCCCCCCTTCCTTTGATCCCCGCCGCGGGCGGTCGGCCCGGACGGGCCGGCTCAGCCCACGGCCACCCGATCCGAGGAGAACAGGTTCAGCCGGACGGCGGCGTTCTCCAGGTGGAAACCATTCTCCTCCAGGTCGCGCAGGGCCTGAGACGTATCCAGGACGATCCGCTCCTGACCGGGCTCGAGTTCGATCTCCTTGAACAGGCTGAGCGGCCCCAGGCTTTCCCGGACGTCCTTGGGCACCGAGCCGAAGTTGTTCTTTTCCGGCAGCACCAGGAGCTGGGCCGGGTCCTTGTGGCCGCGATAGACATAGGCTTTCATGGTCCTCGCCTCCTCTCGACGAATATGGGTTTTCTCTTGTTTGAACATAGATCGAGGGGGGCGGTTTAGAAATAAGCCCCAGACCTCATTTGGGGTATGGTTCGGCCTTATTTAGGCGTGGTGTCCAGCCCACCGCGGCCTGGGACGATCATGAAGCCATCCGGGTTTAAACGAATCAGCAGAGTATCTAATCGCCGGGGCCGGCGGGCAGATCCGGCCCGCCCCGGCTGGAATCACCCTCGAGGTTCAATCCCCTTTACGGTGCGGGTCAGATCCCGTCGTCCTTGACCGAGCCCGGACCGGCCAGGGGTCGAAACATCTTCTTGCTCGCCCCGCAGACCTTGCAGCACCAATCCTCGGGCAGGGCCTCGAAGGTGGTCCCCTTGGGGATCTGGCGCTTCTTGTCACCCCGGTCGGGATCGTAGATAAAGCCGCAATTGGTGGTTTGACACTGATAGATGTCTCGAGGGTCGGCCATGGCCTCACTCCTGGTCACACCTGGATTCGGTCGCTCGACCGGGCCGCCGCCTTTCCCTGGCCCCGTTGCCGGAGGGGCCGGGTCGAAGCCGCGGCGGGCCGGTCTCCCTGAATCAAATATAGGTCCCGGCCCCGGCCTGTCAAGGCCCGGGGTCCCTCGGCCCGCCGGTCTGACGGACCGGCGAATCCAGGCCGCCCTTGCCGGGGACAACCGGCCGCACATAGGTAATTGACTCGCGAGTGATTTGTCATTAGACTGTTCCCCAATTGACTCGATCCGGACCGGCGGGTCGCTCTGGGCGGAGGGTTGGACAGGCGTCGCGGGGCCGTCACCGGTCGCGGTCCCGGAACAAGGGTGGGGCATGGAGCCTTCGGACCAGAATTTGACGTTGATGATCGTGGACGACCAGATGGTGGTCCGCAAAATGATTCGGGACATGCTGCGCAAGATCGGCTATCGGAATTTCATCATGGCCGATGACGGCGACACGGCCCTGGAAAAGCTCAAGACGAATCACGTGGACGTGCTCCTGTGCGACTGGAACATGCCCCGGACGACCGGCGTCGAGGTGCTGCAGGTCATCCGCTCGGACGAGGCCTTCAAGGACCTGCCGTTCATCATGGTCACCGGCGAGGTGGCCGAACCGACCGTGGCCCAGGCCATCGAGGGCGAGGTGGACGCCTACCTGATCAAGCCGTTCACCTCCGAGGCCCTGCAACGCAAGATCGAAGAGGTCGTGGAAAAGCGTCGTCACCCGTCCCCGGCCGAGATCCACATCAACCTGGGACAGGTGTACCTCAAGGGCCGGCAATACGATCAGGCCTTGAGCGAGTTCTTCAAGGCCCGGGATTTGACCCCCAAGAGCGCCCGGCCCTTGACCTGGATCGGACAGGCCTACGAGGACAAGGGGGACCTGGAAACGGCCCGCCGGTACTACAAGCAAGCGGTCACCCTGGTCCCCAAGTACATCCGGGCCCAGGACCGCCTGGCCCAGGTCTATGCGGCCCTGGGTCGTCCCGACCTGGCGGCCCGGCATCTCAGGATGGCCGTGTCCATCAGTCCCCGGAACGTTCAGCGCCAGTTGAATCTGGGACAGGCCTTGCTCCTGGCCAGCCACCAGGACGAGGCCCGCGATGTCCTGGTGGGGATCACCAAGCTGGTCGAGTCCAAGGAACGGCCCGAGGTCGCCCGCCAGGTGGGCGAGGCCCTGCTCGAGGCCGGCCTGGACGCGGAGGCCGAGATCGCCTTCCAGGAGGGCATCGAATCCGACCCGGATGACATTCATCTCTACAATCGTCTCGGCATCGCCTTCCGGAAACAGGGCAAGATCCGGGAGGCCATCGACAACTACCGCCGGGCCCTCGGGATCGACCCCGAAAACGAGATCCTCTACTACAACCTGGCCCGGGCCTACCATGAAGGCGGTGATCAAGACCTGGCCAGCGTGTCCATCAGGCAGGCCCTCAAGATCAACCCCGACTTCGAAGAGGCCCAGGAGTTCATGGTCAAGGTCCTCAAGATGGCCGTGCCCCGGGTCTGACCTGGATCCGCCCCCCATCCCGACCTGAACCGCCGGTGCGGCCGGCCTCGTCCTTTCTTCGCCCCCCGATCGTTCCTGATCACGGCGCCCCCTGGGCCGGCCCTGGCCGGGGGTACCGGCCTCGGTTATAGTTAGGGGAGACGACCCCGATCCAACCCGCACAACCGGGAGACGAAAAATGGTAAAGGTTCGCCCCTTGACCTGGCTGCTGGCAACGGCCGCCCTGGCGGCCTGGGGCTGGCCCGGCCCGGTACGGGCCGCGCCGGCCGAGATCCGCATCTACAATGGACAAAAGCTCCACCCCTTCCACCGGGCCTACGACAACTCGATCCGCGGCCCCCAGGTGGTCAACCCGAAAAAACTCCGGTTCAGGATCGACGGCCAGGTGGCCGCCCCGCAGACCCTGACCTACGATCAGATCCTGAAATTTCCCCGGGTCAGGCGGGTGGTGAAGATGCCCTGTGTCGAGGGCTGGTATGAGATCCTGCTCTACGACGGGATCCGGCTGGTCAAGCTCATCGAGGCGGCCAAACCCAAGCCCGGCGTCAAGACGGTCATCTTTCACGCCGCGGACGGCTACACCTCGTCGCTCAGTTACGACTACGTCAAGAAGCGGGACGTCCTGCTGGGCTTCAAGATCAACGGCCTGGTCCTGGACAAGAACCGGGGCTTTCCCTTCCAGGTGGTCGCCCCGGGCAAGCTGGGCTACAAGTGGGTCAAGTGGGTGGTCGGGATCACCCTGTCGGACAAGCCCTACCGGGGCTATTGGGAGCGCCGGGGTTACAGCAACCAGGCCGACGCCCCATGATCAGGGGGAGAAGGCAATCGGTCGAATCAAACGGTCCCGGCCGACCAAAGAGATAGATCGATGGGGCGTCTCCTCCTGGGGCACCCGGGGCGGCGAGGTGTCCACGGGGAATGTGACGCCCCCGAGACCTGCTACATCATCGCGGGAGAGGTGGTCGTCAAGACCGACGAGGAACGGGTCCCTATCAAGCCCGGCGATCTGGTCACCTTTCCCCGGGGCCTGAAATGCGTCTGGGAGGTCACGGCCCCCATTGGCCAGCACTTCAAGTTCGACTGATTGGCCTGTTCGGCGTCTCCGGTTGTCCGCCTCGGTTTACCTGGCCCGGTGCAGGGTCGAGGGTAAGGCGTGGGCCAGGTCCGGCTCGGTCATGGTGATGACGATCGTGTTGGGATCGACAAAGGTGAATTTGCACTTGCACCAGCTGACCTCGCCGCCGCCGATGTAAAGGGTCATGCCCCGGGCCGTGGTCGGCCCGGTGATGGTGAAGATCATGGACAGGGTGCCGGGCCGGTAACCGAGCGGCAGGGACGACTTGACGAACAGGACCTGATAGGTATGGGGCGCGGGCCATGAGCCGGCCCGCTTGATGATCTTGAAGTACAGGGCGTGCCGGGCGTAGAGCCGCTTGTACCACAGCCCGACCGGGTTCGGAGCCGAGGCCGGAGTGGTGGTCACGGGCGGCCGGGGGGCCGGCGACTGGGTTTGGGGCTGAACCGGCCGTTGCCGGCGGGACTGCTGGGCGGACAACCGGTTGGCCTTGGCCAGGTCGGCCCGGGACTTTGCGGTTCGTCCCATTTTACGGAAAACCAGGCCCCGGAGACGGTAGGCCGTGACGTTCTTGGGATCCAGTTGAATCGCCCGGTCAAGGTCCGAGACGGCCGCCGGGTACTGCTTCAGGACGGCCCGGGTCAGCCCGCGGTAGAGGTAGCTGTAAGCGTAGTTCGGCCTGAGTCTGACCGCCTGATCGAAATCCTTGAGCGCCGAGGCATATCGCTTCACCTTGAGCCGGGACAGGCCGCGGCTGAGGTAATAGCTGCCCTGATCGGGCCGGAGGGCGATGGCCCGGGAAAAATCGGTCTCGGCCCGGTCGTACCTCCCCAGGCGGTGCCAACACATGCCCCGGAACCACAGAACCTGGGCCCGTTTGGGTCCGGTCATTCCGGCGTTCAGGGCGGCGGTGAAGGCCTTGGCCGCGCCCTGAAAGTCCCCGCCCTGATAGGCCCGGGCGCCTTGTTGAATGAGGGAGTTCTGGGCCGGGGCCGGCGACGGGATGACCGCCGGTCCGACCAACACCGACAGACAGACCAGGATCACACCTGCCCGGGTCATGTTTGCCCTCCTGGCATATTTTTTTACAATATCATCTTCAACATCGCCAGCATACCAAAAACGACACCTGTCCCTTGACGGGCCGGGATGTGTCGCGGATTGACCTGGCGTCGAAACCGGGTTCGTGGTAAGTAACAAATGAATCCTCGGCCATATCCCCCGCGGAGATCAACACCATGTCCCTCAAGACCGGTGACCAGTACCTGCAGTCCCTCAAGGACCTGAACCTGGAGGCCCACGTCCTGGGCCAGATGACCGGCGACCTGCCCGATCACGGCCTGGTGTCGCCTTCGACCCGGGCCGTGGCCCTGACCTATGACGCGGCCTTTGATCCGGCCACCAGGGACCTCTTCCGGGTGGAATCGCCCCTCTGCGCCTCGGACGTCAACCGGTTCACCCACCTGCATCAGAGCGCGGACGATCTGGTCAAGAAGGTCCTGATGCAGCGCTACTGCGGTCACGCCACGGGCTGCTGCTTCCAGCGCTGCGTCGGCCTGGACGCGGCCAACGCCATCTTCAGCACCACCTTCGAGTGCGACCGGAAGCACGGCACCGATTTTCACGAGCGCTTCCAGAAATACTGGGCCTGGATCCAGCAGGAGGACCTGGTGGTGGACGGGGCCATGACCGACCCCAAGGGCGACCGGGGCAAGCGCCCGGCCCAGCAGGCCGACCCCGATCTGTTCGTCCGGGTCAAGGATCGCCGGCCCGGGGGGATCGTGGTCAGCGGGGCCAAGCTCCACCAGACCGGGATGCTCAACTCCCACGAGATCCTGGTCATGCCGACCCTGACCATGCGGCCCGGCGAGGAGGCCTGGGCGGTCTGTTTCGCCGTGCCGACCACCGCCCCCGGCATCCGCTACATCTACGGCCGGCAGGCCAGCGACACCCGCAAGCTCGAGGCCCAGGCCCTGGACATGGGCAACCCGGTTTTCGGCGGCCAGGAGGTGATGACCGTCTTCGAGGACGTGTTCGTCCCCGAGGAGCGGATCTTCCTGGACGGGCAGATCGACTTTTCGGGCACCATGGTCGAGCGCTTCGCCTCGTATCACCGCCAGAGCTACGGCGGCTGCAAGGTCGGGGTAGGGGACGTGCTCATCGGGGCCACGGCCCTGATCGCCCGGATGAACGGGGTCGAGAAGGCCGGCCACATCCGGGAAAAGATCGTCGAGATGATCCACCTCAACGAGACCCTGTTCGCCTGCGGCATCGCCTGCTCGGCCCGCGGCGTCAAGACTCCGGCGGGCAACTATCAGGTCGATATGCTCCTGGCCAACGTGGGCAAGCTCAATGTCACCCGGTTCCCCTACGAGATCGCCCGGCTGGCCACGGACGTGGCCGGCGGGCTGTTGGGGACCATGCCCTCGGCGGCCGATCTGGCCGATCCGGTGGCCGGGCCGTACATCGAGAAGTACCTGGCCGCGGCCGAGGGCGTGCCGGTCGTGGATCGGATGAAGGTCCTGCGCCTGATCGAGAACCTGGTGGCCGGGGCCGGGGCGGTGGGCTATCTGATCGAGTCCATGCACGGCGCCGGGCCGCCGGCCGCCCAGCGGATCATGATCGGCCGGCAGGCCGACCTGGAAGGCAAGATAAACCGGGTCAAACAGCTGCTCGACATCCAATGGTGACTTCCGTTGTCGCGGTCTTGACGGGCGTCCATCTTCTGCTGCCGGCCTGAAATTTTCGGGGGAATGCGGGGCCAGGCCAGGTCATGCCCGGGCCGGACCACTGTTTATTTCATTCGGCCCGCCTGAACGGCCTATTGCTTGAACCGGGACACGATCTGGTTGAGCCGGGCGCCCATGGCTGACAATTCATTGGCCGATTTGGCGATCTCGCCGATGGCCGAGGCCGTTTCCCGGGCCCCGGTGGCCATGCCGTCCACGTTCCGGGCGATCTGATTCATGGCGGCCGACTGCTGTTCGGCGGCGGCGGCGATCTGCTCCACCTTGGCCGAAACCGTGGCCACCCCGGTCACGATCTGATCCAGCATCTTGCCCGCCTCGGAGGCCAACTCGACGCCCTGGCCCACGTTGGACCGGGCGTGGTCCATGCGCTTGACCGTGGCCGAGGTGGACTCCCGAATGGCCTTGACCGTGTCGGCCACCTCCTTGGTGGCCTGGCTGGTCTTTTCGGCCAGCTTCCTGACCTCGTCGGCCACCACCGAGAAACCGCGACCGGCCTCGCCGGCCCGGGCGGCCTCGATGGCCGCGTTCAGGGCCAGGAGGTTGGTCTGGTCGGCGATGTCCTCGATGACCCCGACCACCTGTCCGATCGCGTCCGACTTGACCGCCAGGTCGCCCACCGTCTGGGCCACCTCATGGATGTCGCCGTTGATCCGGTTGATGGCCTCGATGGTCTGATCCACGGCGGTCCCGCCCTTTTCGGCCGTATCGCCGGCCGCCCGGGCCTCGACGGCGCTGGACGAGGCGTTTTCCGCCGCCTGCCGGATGGTGTCGTTCATCTGCTCGGCGGTTCGGGCCATGGTGAACATGTTGGCGCTCTGCTGGCCGGCCGAGGCGGACATCTGGTCGGTCGAGGCCGAGATCTCGCTGGCGGCCGAGGCCAGGCGCTCGGCCAGTTCGGTCACCTCGGACGCCACCTGGAGCATGGTCTCCTGGTTCTGTTCAATGGACTGCTGGGCCTCGACCTCGGCGGTGATGTCCCGGACGACCTCCATCCCGCCGATGATGTTGCCCTCCAGGTCATCCAGGAAGTTGGCGCTGGCCACGGCCGGTATGGTCCGCCCGCCCACGGTCAGCGTCAGTTTTTGGCCGGTGACCGCCTGGTGGGTGTCCATGGCCCGCCGAACCGGACAATCCTCTGCGCAGGCCTCGGTGCTGAACAGATCGTGGCACTTCTTCCGGCCGATGACCTCCGCGGCCTTGACCCCGAGCAGGCTCTCGCAGGCCGGGTTGAGGTAGGTGATGGTCATCTCCCGATCGACCGAGAAGAAGGGGTCGGGAATCCCGGTCCGGACCGACTCGGCCTCGCCGAAGCGTTCGATCATCCGGGCCAGGGTCCGGCGCAGCGAGTCGGCCAGTTGGCCCAGCTCGTCGCCCGAGCGGTAGGTGATCTCCTGGGTCAGGTCCCCCTCGGCGATGGCCTCGGACACCCGCAGGATCTGCTTGACCGGACGGTTCACCAGACGCCAGGTCACCAGGGCCAGCAGCAGGCAGGCCAGCAGCGCCCCGGCCAGGGCCAGGATCAGCCCCAGGGTCCGCAGTCGCCGCAACTGGGCCGAGGTCTGGGCCGTGGACTGACGGATGACCATCGCCCCCAGGACCCGGCGGGTGGCCCCGTGGCAGTGATGGCAGTCGTGATGGTTGCGAATGATCATCAGGTTGACCAGATGGCCGCTGGTTATGAACGCCCGGTGGGACAGGGTCCGGCCGGACAGGCCGCTCTTGAGGGCGCGGCGCACCTGGTCGTCGGTGATGATCCGGTTGACCGTCTTCCGCTCCACCCCGGGGTGGGTGGCATAGGTCACCCGGCCCCCGAAATCGCAGACTATGACCATCACCGAGGGCACGTGGCGATGAATGTCCTTCATTTGCCGCCTGACCCCGGCGTCGTCGCCCCGGGTGATGGCGTTCAGGATCCCGGCGTAGGCAATATTGCCCATGTATTGGCCGGACTGGGACATCAACCCCAGCATCCCTCGCCTCTGGTTCCGGTCGTTGACCACGAAGATGATGAGCATCACGGCCAACACCACGATGAATAACCCGGCCAGGGTCTTGGCTAGGAGTGTCCTGGTTAGCCACCGCATCAGGTTGCCTCCGCGGCCGGTCAGTGGGCCCCGCCAAAGGTCAGCGGCACGTGCTTGAAGGCCTTGATCCGGGCCGAGACGTGACACTTCCGGCAGATGGACTCGGGGACCCGGCGCCTGATCTGCTTCTTGTCCTCGCTCTTGACGTGTCCGCTGCCCGGACCGTGGCAGGATTCACAGCCGATATCTTTCAGGTAAGGGGTCTTGGCCAGGCTGACAAAACCGCCGGGTCGGCCGTGGCCGGTGGTGTGACAGTCGTAGCAGTGCTGCTTTTCCTGGGGCGTCAGGCCCCGTTCCATGCGCCGAATGCTGCGGTAAGACCGGCTCTTGGGGGAATACTTGATAAAGCGCTTGTAGATTTCCTCGTGGCAGGACGCGCATTTTTGCGAGCCCACGTACCTGAAACCCGTCGAGGGGGCCGGCTTGGCGGCCGAAGAGTCGGCCGCCCCGGCCGCGGAGATCCATCCGAACAGGACCAATCCGCTCAGGGTGAGGCCCGCCGCCGCGCCGACCGTCACCCATGCCCGAAAGCGCATCTCTCCCCCCAGAAGTGATCCGACCGGCGGGTCAAACTCTCAAGGCCTCGATCCTGAACGGTCCACGAAAGACCAAGGGGCCCGCCGCTTTCTTTGATTTCGATCGTCTCGACCGATAAAAATACCTGTCCTTTGGGTGAGTATATAACAAACAGTTCCTAGGGGCAATACCTATTTATATCCCCAATATTTTGTAGGTCAGCCGTGCTCATGCGGCCAGGTTCAGGCCGCGCCGGGCACGAATTCCCGCGGCCGGGTCTCCTCCATGGTGATCGCCTCCTCGGGGCAGGTCACCAGGCACAGGCCGCAACCCATGCACTTGTCCCCGTCCACCTGGCTGAGGGAGCCCTCGCCGTCGGTCCAGGAAATGGCCCCGAAATAGCACCGCTCGTGGCACTGCCCGCACCCGGAACAGGCGTCAACGTCGATGAGGGCCCGAAAGCGGCTGGGGTCCACGACCCGGATGCCCTTTTCGATCAACACGGGCATGGTCTGGCAGCAGCAGGGACAGCAGTTGCAGATGAAGTGATCCACGTCGGAGCGGTTGATGGTGACGTGGATCAGTCCGGCCTGTTCGCACTCCTCGAGCATGGTCAGGGCCTCGTCCTTGGTCAACTGGCGGCCGGTGCCCCGGGTGATGGCGTAATCGGCCGCCCGGTTGACCTGGAGGCAGTTGTCCAGGGGGCGGTCGCAGTTGCGCATGGACAGCCGGCAGGTGCACTTGGTCACGGCCAGGTTGGATGACTTCATGACGATGTCCCGGACGCTCTCGAAGTCCAGGATCTGCTGCCGGGCCTCGATGGAGACCCCGACCGGGATGACCCGGGTGAAGGGCTTGGTCACGTTCTTGGAGATGGTCGCCGCCAGGTCGTACCACTCCGCGTTCATGAACTCGCGCCACAGGTCCAGAAATTCCGGGGGGCCCTCGGGCCAGAGGATCGAGGCGTCGTGGAACTGGACCATGTCCCGGCACATCCGATAGGTGGGCGGATCGGTCTTCTTGCTGGTGAATACCAGACCCTTGCGGAAGAGGTCGTCCAGCCGGCGCATGACCTCGTCCTCGGACAGGTTCAGCTTGGCCGCCAGGTCGGCCGGCTGGCCGGGCATGGCCAGCAGCAGGTCCGCGTCAGTCTCATCGGTCAGCATGGCGAACAGACGGGCGATCCGCTCGGAGTGTCCCAACATTATCCTCGAGGCCAGTTCCTTGTACCGCTGGTCCATGACGGCTCCTCTCGTGTGGCGATAGAGGTTAAATTCGATCCCCCATGTTTGTAAATAAATATTGACTGGAGGTCAAGCTGCGGCATGATAGGGGACCGGAATTTTTGTGAACCAGGGTAGGGAGGCTGAACGTGGACGCGCCGCTGTCAGGACTGAAGGTGCTGGATCTGACCATGAACCTGCCGGGACCGCTGTGCACCTATTACCTGGCCCAGCTCGGGGCCGAGGTGATCAAGGTTGAAAACCCCCGGAGCGGCGGAGACACCATGCGCATGGCCTTCATGGGCACTGGCGGCGAGGACTCGCCCCGGTTCGTGACCCTCAACCGGGGCAAAAAAAGCATCACCCTCAATCTGAAATCCGACGACGGGAAAGCCTCCTTCCTGACGCTGTTACGAAAAACCGACGTCCTGATCGAGGGCTTTCGGCCCGGGGTGATGGCCTCGTTCGGGCTGGACTACGAGTCCCTGCGCCAGGAATTTCCGGGGCTGATCTATGTCTCGATCTCGGGTTACGGCCAGGACGGACCGCTCAAGCTCCAGGCCGGGCACGACATCGGCTACTGCGCCATGAGCGGAGCCCTGTCCATGAACGGCGACCCGGACACGGGCCGGATCACGGTCCCGGCGATCC
>CAZMVB010000031.1:0-45408 GCA_964569795.1 uncultured Desulfarculales bacterium
GCGCGGATAAGCGAACGGCCGGGTCGCGGTGGCCTATGGTAGCCATAATGGGGGTGGAATGTAAAGCCGCACCCGGGGCGGGGACGTGGGACAGGCCTCGGCAAAAATCCGGTCTATCCCGCGGCCAGTTCGGCCAGGCGCTCCCGGGCGAAGTCCAGGCCGGGGTCCAGCTCCAGGGCCGACTCCAGCATCTGCCGGGCCTCGTCCAGACGGCCCAGCTTGGCCAGGTTGACCCCGATGTTGGCGTAGTCAATGGCCGAGCCGTGATCCAGCCGGATGGCCCGGGCGAACGATTCGATGGCCGCCTCGTAAAAACCCAGCTTGAACAGGCAGACGCCTTCCTGCTGGAAGATCTCCTTCTGGGACGGGTCCAGCCCCTTGGCCCGGGCCAGGACGTCCACGGCGTCCTTGTAGCGCCCCATCTCCCGGAGGCAGATCGCCCGCTGGACCAGGATGGCCGCCAGCTCGTCGTCCGCGGGCAGGCGCGACTCGGCCAGGTCCAGCCGGCTCAGGGCGGTCTCGAAGTCGCTCCGCTCCATCAACGACAGGCCCTCGAAAAACGGCAGATAGACCGTGTCCGGGTAGGCCTCCTGCAGTTCGCCCAAAAGCTCGGCCGCCCCGGCCGCCCCGTCTCCCTGGACCAGCAGCCGGCCGGCGTGATAGGGCACCGAGGTGTCAAAGGTCCGATCCGAGAAATGGGCCCCGGGGATGATGACGTACACCGCCGGCACGTCGAGCACCGGGTGGGTGACGTTGACCACATAGACGTTCAAGCCCAGCCCGGACAGGCTCGCGACTCCCCGCTCGATCTCCAGGCGCAGGTTGTCGTCGCTGATGTCGGGCAGGTCGGACAGGGCCACCCGCCCGGTGCTCTCCAGCACGTAGTCGGCCTCGGCCAGGGACTGGAACTTGGGCAGGGCGCTGACCACGTACTCGGTCTTGCGGTGAAAGTCCCCGGCCAGCTGGGCGATCTCGGTCAGGGCCCGGATCAGGGCCTTGGCCGGGCTGGTGGCCGTGCCCGAGGTATAGACGATCTCGCTCTTTTCGGGAAAGGTCGCCGGGTCCCAGGCGATGGCCCCCACCGAGGGGACGCCCGTGTCCAGCGAATAATCCAGGACCTTGACCTGGACCCCCTGGGCGGCGAATTTTCCGAGAAGCTCGACGGCCACCGGGTCGGCGATCGAGTCCGGATCGATCTCCGGGGTGGACAATCTCTCTCGCCAGGTCAGGGCCGAGACGTGGCGCTCGATGACCTCGCACAGGGCCTGGAGGACCGCCTCCTCGAGGCAGTTGCCGGCCGCCGGGCCGTTGAACTCGTTGATGGCGTAGAACCAGGACAGGGGGATCTGCTCGGTCCGGCCGGTGGTCAGGCAGGTCGCCTCGGTCCAGGCCAGGGGCACTTCGGCCAGAAACCTTTCGGCCCGGTCTTGATCGGCCGAGGGGTGGTGGACCGCCTTGCAGAGTTCGATGAGGGGCATGGTCGGCCCGGCCAGGTCCACGGCCGGCATCTGCTGGAAATCACTCGTCTTCAGGAAATGAAAGAACGAGAACCGCTCGGCCAGTTCCATCAGGGCGCTGGCCTTGGCCTGGTCCGGAGTGGCCCCCTTGCCCATCTGCTTGGGCGTGCCGGTGTACAGGGTCGCTCCGGGGGCGCACATGCTGACAAAGACCGGGATGTTCAGCCGCCCGGAATCGATGCGCCGGACCTCCTCCAGGATGGGCTGGTCCAGCCGGTCAAAGCGGTCCATGACCCAGGCCATGGTCTCCTTTGGCCCGCGGACCTTGTCCTGATCGAAGGTGTATTTTTTTCGGACGTCGCCGAGCGTGATGCTTTTAGCCATATATTACATCGTTTTAGTGGTGTTTTGGTCCGTTCATATGCGCCGCCAGGAATTGGGCTCAAAGCTAAAAGGAAGAGCCGAAAAGACGGCCCGTGGGCCGTCTCAGGGCGCACCCGGAAGCCGTTGGGGGATGGCAGTCGATCCTAAACGGCCAGGTGTGATTCCGCGGCGACCCTGACTGCGCCGTCCCGACCCGGGGGGCATCCGGCCACTATGAATCAGCCCCGGCCCAAGGCCGAGGCTGACCGTTTGTCTCCGGCGAGACAGACCGCTGACGCCGCCCGTCAGGTTCGGGGGTCAAGATGGACGGGGGACGGGTCGTCCCCCGCCGATTCGACCTAGACGCAACCCGTGGGCTTGGCCAGACCGGCCATCTTGCAGGCACCCTTGCCCGGTCCCGACGGGAACAGCTCGTAGATCTTCTTGAGCTTGTAGCCGGTGACCTTGGTCATGATCCGGACCATGGGCGCGATGCCGTTTTTCTGGTAGTAGTCCTGAAGGTAGTGGATCACCTTCCAATGCTCTTCACCGATCTCGGTGATGCCCTCCTGGTCGGCCACGGCCTGGGCAAAATCCTCGTCCCAATTCTCGGGGTTGGACAAGAAACCGTCTTCGTCAACCTCGTAGGTTTTGCCCCTGTATTCAATAGTCGGCATTCAGTTCCCTCCTAAAAATCCAGTCTCCCACTGGTACCTTGCCTGGTGCGCACAATGTGCGTTACGATTTTAACAAGGGACAAATAACAATTCTGGCCTGGCTTGTCAAGCCGAAAAAATATCCGAGTTCCAAAGGGGTTATGATCGAACCGGCCTCACCATGTGAAGGGCCACCCGAACCTCCTCCCCGTCCGAACCCCGGAGGCGCACCTCCCGGCCCCGGGTTTCGAAGTCATCGCCCAGTTGCTCGAAAAATTGATGGGACACCGGCCACCGGCCGTGGGACAGCAGGACCTCGCCGCCCGGTTCGAGGTGTTTTTGGAGGAAGGCAACCATGGCCGGGAACTGGCTTTTCAGGTAGAGGATCTCGGAACCGACGATCACGTCGAAGCGGGGCAGGCTCGGCGGGTCGGTCCAGTCCACCACCCGGAACTCGACGTCTGGAAGGTCGTTCAGTTCGGCCGTGGCCCGGGAGAACTCGAGGGCCCGGGCCGAGACGTCGGTGATGGTCACCCGGTACCCGGCCGTGGCGGCGAACAGGCCGACCAGGCCCCGGCCCGCCCCCAGTTCCAGCAGGCGCTCGCCCGGACGGATGCGGCGCTCCAGGAGCACCCGGGCCAGGATCATGGTCGCCGGCCAGATGCGCGTCCAATAGGGCAGTTCGGCCCGCCCCGCCAGCCCGGCCTCCTCCTCGCCCTGGAGCGTCTCGTCGGACGGGTCCACGTCCAGGATTTTTAGTACGGTCCGGCCGATCCGGACGTCGCCCACCTCGGTCCGATATTTTTTCCTCAGGCGTTCAAGCGCCCCGGGTTCGATGCTCATCTCGCCTCCCGCGGTCTTAATAACACCCCGTTGATCAAGGGTCAATCTCACCGGCCCCCTTGCCCTGGCGGCCGTCTGACGCCCCCGGTAGAATTGAGTACATAACCATCTCGACAGGGGGAACCATGGTCGCGACCGTAACCCGTCTCAGCCTGGTCTTCTCCGCCGCCGCCCTGGGCGGCCTGATAAACGGACTGGTGGTCTGGCTGTTCGGCCTGATCGGGATCACCAAGCTGCTGGGGGTGGCCATCGCCCCGCCGCTGACGCCGGCCATGCTCTACGCCCGGATCGTCTGGGGCGGGATCTGGGGGGCTCTGTTTCTGTTGCCCCTGTGGCGCGGGTCGATCTGGTGGCGGGGTTTTTTGTATAGCCTGGGACCGACCCTGGTCCAGTTGTTCATCGTCTTCCCGATCAAGGCCCACAAGGGCGTCCTGGGCCTCGAGCTCGGTTACCTGACGCCCCTGTTCGTGGTGGCCTTCAACGCGGTCTGGGGCGTGACGGCCGCGGCCTGGCTGTGGGCGGCGGGCGAACGCTGACTTGTGCCGCCCCGGTGGCTGTGTTAGCCTGATCCGGTGCGCTTCGATCCGGGCGACACCCGGTCACAGCCAATGGACGGGGCATGGGCAAGTGGTTTCTGAGAGGCGGCCTGGGCCTGCTGGCCGCGGTCATGGTTTTCCTGGGCTACCTGGCCGTCGATCTATTCTGGCCGTCCCGCTTCACCCCTCCGGCCCGGGTCATGCCCGCCGGGGCCGTGCTGTACGTGTCGCTGGACCACCTGTCATCCGGCTGGCGGCGGGTCGAGAGGTCGCGCTGGTGGCAGGGCCTCACCCGGCAACTGGCTTCCGATCGCCTGATCCGGCTTCACCTGGAGCGACTCCGGCGGGAACTCAGCCGGGCCTCGGGGTTTGATCTGACCCGGTCCAATCTGATGAGCCTGCTGGGGCGGCACGCCAGCCTGGCCCTGTATCCCAGCCGTTCCGGGCCGGGGTGGCCCGGTCTGGGCGGCCTGAACTGGCTGGCCGCCGTCCGGGTGGATCACCGCCTGATCCTGCTCAAGTGGTTCATGGACGTTAAGGCCTGGGTTTCCTCCCGGTCGGAACTGACCTATCTTCGCCGCCGGGGACACCGCGTCGGCCGGATCCAGACCGACGCCGGACCGGTGTTCTTCTGGGTCCGGGGCGACCACACCGTGTTCCTGGCCGGGTCGCTCGACCTGATCGAGGCCGTGCTGGCCCGGCTCGAACCGGACGGACCGCCGCGCCTGACCGCCGACCCCTACTTCAAGAAACTGGAGACCGGCCGCCCCGGCCAAACCGTGCTGACCGGATTCGTGCGGCTGGGTCACCCCCGGCTGGCCGCCTGGCGGGCCCGCCTGGCCGGGCTGGTGGCCGCCCGGCTGCCGCGTCCGGCCCCCCCGCTGGACCTGATCGCCTGGCCGGCCCCGCTGGTGGCGGCCCTGTATAATCCCTGGAAGAGCGTCGAGTCCATTGACGCCGTCTGGCTGGGCTCGGACCTGGTCCACACCCGCCTGGTCTGGACCCTCAAGCCCCGATCGTCGGCCCTGGGCAAAATTTACGGGGCGGTCCTGGACCCGGCCGGGCGCTCGACCGCCCCGGACCTGCTTAACCGGTCGCCCCTGCTCTGGCTGGGCCAGGCCGGCCTGCGGCCGGGGGCCTACGTGGCGGCCGCCGGCTGGTCCCCCCTGATCAAGGGGTGGCTGACCGGCCTCGCCCCCCTGATGGGCCTGAAATCCGCAAGGGAAGTCCTGGACCTGGCCGGTCCGGAGCTGGCCGTCCTGGTGGTCGATCTGTCCGCGCCCGGGTTTCTGCCCTGGCCGAACCTGGCCGCGATCGTCCGGATGAAGGATTCGGCCGCGGCCCGAAAACTCGACAGCGGACTCGTCAACCTGCTCAAGGCCCGGATGGCCTCCCGATTGAACCACCAGGCCGGCCCCCGGGGCCGGATCGACTACCTGGCCTTGCCCGGAATGAAGGTCGGCCTGACCGCCTCGGGGGCCTATCTGGTGGCCGGCAATGATCTGTCCCTGCTGGCCGCCTCCCAAAAGCGGCCCGGGCTCAGGGACAACGACCCGGCCTGGCGGACGGCCATCAAGAATCGACGGGTCCAGTATCTGCTGTTCATCGCGCCGGGCCGCATCCTGGCCCGACCGGAGAGACTGATCCCGATCCTGAATCTGTTGGGCCTGTCCTCCCGGGTGCTGCCCCTGTTCGAGCTGGGCCGGGTGGTCGATTGGCTGACCATCACCTCGCGGTGGGACGGCCGTCACGAGGCCCGTCTGGACCTCCGGCTGAACCTGCTGGATCGGCCGGTCAAGCCCCGGCTGCCCCTGGACCTGATCCGGCACTGGCTGGCCGGGCTGCGCCTCTCTCCCCTGGAACCGCCGGCCCGGCGCCCCGCCCCCGCCGGGCGGCAACGGTGAAACGAGCCATGCCCCTTCCCCGACCAGACGACCCCGGGGCCCCGGTCATCCTGACCCGTCAGGAGGGGCCGGAGTCCGTGGCCCGGGCCATCGCCGCGGTCGAAGGTTTTTCCGGGCTGACCCCGGACCGCCGGGTCCTGATCAAGCCCAACCTGGTGGCCTGGCTCCGGAAGGTCCCCTATCCGCCCTTTGGGGTGGTGACCACCACCGCCGTGATCGAGGCCCTGATCCGGGCCCTCCGGGACATGGGCCTGACTGACATCACCATCGGCGAGGGGTCTATGATCAACCGTGAACTGGGCTGCTCGACCGGGGCCGCCTTCGAGGGCCTGGGATACCCGGAACTGGTCCGGCGGTACGGGATCAAGCTGGTCGATTTCAACCAGAGACCACACGATTTAGTCAAACTGGACAACAAGCCCTTTCGCCTCGCCCGGGACCTGGTCCGAGCCGACTTCTTGATCAGCCTGCCCACGCTCAAGACCCACAGCCAGACCACGGTCAGCCTGGGGCTCAAGAACATCAAGGGCGGCCTGAACGACAAGTCGCGCCAGTTCTGTCACGGCCGCAAGCACGATCTGTCCGAGATGATCGCCCTGTTCGCCGACCATCTGTATCCCTCCCTGACCCTGATCGACGGGACCTATCTGCTCGAGATGGGACCTCTGCACACCGGCCGGGCAAAGAGGCACGATCTGCTGATCTGCTCCCGGGATACGCTCAACGCCGACGCCGTCGGGGCGGCGGTCCTGGGGCAAGACCCGGGCCGGGTCAGGCACCTGGCGGCCGTGGCCCGGCGGCGGGGCCGCGTCTTGGACCCGGCGAGGATCGACGTGCGCGGTCTTGGGGTGGAGGAAGTGAGGTATGAGGCCGCCGTGAACCGGGAGTGGCTGCCCGACAACTCGGGGCCCCTGGCCTTTGCCCGGCAGGGAGTGACCGGTTTCCGGCTGCCCAATCACGACCACACCCTGTGTACGGGCTGCACCCTGATCTACAACCCGGCCCTGATGTTCATCCTGTCGGCCAACCAGGGCCAGGACCTGGGCGGGGCCGAGATGCTGACCGGCAAGGAGATGACGGCCGACGGCTCGGCCGAAGTGACGTTCTTGCTGGGCGACTGCTGTGTGGCCCACAACCAGAAGAACGATCGGATCAAGCGCCGGGTGGAGATCCCCGGCTGCCCGCCCCGGGTGACGGACATTGCCGAGGCCCTGATCCAGAACGGGATCCCGGCCCGGCCCGAGGTTTTCGGGAAATTCATGGCCCGAATGGTCGAGAAGTACGTCGCGGACCCGTCCTTTGAGATGGCCCATTTCCGGCCGGCTTGCCCGGCCGACTCGGAAGTGGTATGAAGGTCCACGGATCGAACCGGAAAGGGGTGTCATGCCGTCTCTGAATTCATGGAGCCTGGCGATCGTCGGCCTGGGGCTGGGCTTGAGCGCCCTGGCGGCCGCGCCGGCGGCGGCCCTGCCCCAGCCGGGGCGGCGGCCCGGCCTGACGACCGTAAACCGCCAGACGACCGTGGGCCGGCTCATCGCCAAGGCCCTGGACAAACTCCAGTCGCCCATGGGCGACCAAAAGGAGGCCTTGCGCCTTCTGCGCCGGGCCCTCAAGCTGGGCGGGGCCAAGGACCCCAACTGGCACGCCGCCTTTGCCCTGCTGGGACTGCGGATCAAGGCCCCGGACTCACGGGTCGCCGCGTCGTGCCTGGCCGCCCTCAAGCTTGACCCCAGAAACGACCTGGCCAAGCGGGTCCTGTTCGAACTGACCAAACGCCGGATCATGGCCCGGGGCCGGCTCGACCCGACCATGGGACGCGACAAGGACCGACCCATCAGGCTGAACGGCCTGTTCGCCGAGGAGTACGCCTACCTGACCTTATTCGGGGTGCGAAGCTGCGGGGACCCGGTGTTCAATCCCCGGAAAACCCTGGTCGCTTACGTCTGCCGGAGTCACGCCGGAAAGGTCGTGACCTACTACTTTGACCGCAACGCCCTCCTGAAACGGGCCCGCTGAGGCGGCACCGGCCGGAGGCGCCCGATTTTTCCAAGTCTTTGAAGAAGACGGTCACCCGGTCAGGTCCGGCAGCGGCGCGGCCAGGGCCCGGGCGATCTCCCGGTGCAGGGTGCTCAGGTCAAAGGGTTTGCGCAGGATGCCCAGGGACCCCGTGGCCGCATCGGTCCCGGGTTGAGCGCCGTGACCGGTGACGATCAGGACCCGGACCGCCGGGTCCATCTCCCGCAGCCGGCCCAGGCACTCCGGGCCGCCCATGACCGGCATGGCCAGGTCCAGCAGGACCAGGTCGAACGGCCGTCCGTCGTCCAGGGCCCGACCATAGGCCTCCACGGCCTCCCGGCCGTGGCCCGCCTCGACGACCTGATAGCCGTAATGCTCCAGGGCCTGCCGGGCCACGTCACGCACCAGGTCCTCGTCGTCCACCAGGAGGATTCGCCCGCCGCCCGCCGGCGTTTCCTCCAAGGATCGGCTCACCTCGTCTCGGGCCGGCAGGACCCGGTCCACGGGCAAGTGAACCGTGAACCGGCTTCCCCGGCCCGGCTCGCTGTCCACGGTGATCGCCCCGTCGTGGCTCTTGATGATCGAGTAGGCCACCGCCAGACCGAGCCCGGTGCCCTCTCCCGGCTCCTTGGTGGTGTAAAAGGGATCGAAGATGCGGGCCAGTTCCTGGGGGGACATGCCCGCGCCCTGGTCCGTGACCATGATCTCGAGAAAGGTCTCGGCCCGGGCCCCGGGATGCGCTCGGCGGAACTCGGCGTCGGCCCGGAATGACCGGGTCTGAAAGGTGATGACCCCGCCCTGGGCCATGGCGTCCCGGGCGTTGACCGCCAGGTTGAGCAGGACCTGCTCCAGGTGGTAGGGGTTGCCGGCAATGAGCGGCAGGTCGTCCTGGAGGTACAGCTCGACGCTGATGGAGGGGGGAAAGGTGTGACCGATCAGATCGGCCACCTCGAGGACGACCTGGTTGATCTGGAGGGCTTCCTTGTCCCCGCTGTCCAGCCGGGAAAAGGTCAGCATCTTCTCGGTCAGGTCGGCCGCCCGGACGGTGCAGGTCTCGATCTTCTCCAGGCAGGCGTTCGTCTTGCCCGCCCTGTCGGCGTCCAGGGACAAGAGTTGGGTGTAGCCCCGAATGGCCATCAGGATATTGTTGAATTCGTGGGCCACTCCCCCGGCCAGGGTGCCCACTGCCTCCATCTTTTGGGCCTGCTGGAGTTGCTTCTCCAGCCGCTCCTGCTCGGTCACGTCCCGGAGAATGCCTTGAACGGCCGGTTTGCCCTGGTGGCTGACCATCGAGGTCCAGACCTCTGACCTGATCGTGGAGCCGTCCTTGGCCAGGCCGGAATAGGTCATCAGGTGGGGCGGGGGATCGCCTCCGGTCAGGCGGGCCGCCATCCGCTGACGTATGGTGTCGTGCTCGGCCGGGGCGACCAGGTCCCAGATGGCCAGCCCCAGCCCCTCCTCGAGGCTGTACCCGTATAGCTCGCAGATTTGCTGGTTCAGGAAGACGAACCGGCCCGTCTCGACCTCGGCGATGAAGATGCCGAAGGGCATGTTCTCCACCAGGGAGCGATACTGGTTTTCACTGACCATCAGGGCCTCTTCCGCTTCCTGTCGCTGCCTGATTTCCTGCTCCAGTTCCCGGTTGGCTAGATCCAGGTATTCCCGTTCCTCCTCCAGGTCCCGGGCCGCCCGCCGTTCGCTCCGGAGCGAACTCTCCAAGCCCCGAAAGAGCAAGGCGATGGAGACCACGATAATCAGGCTCAAGACCACGAAGGCGATGCTCGTCAGCAGCCAGTAGGTCGGGAAAGGGACGTCCCGGCCCAGGCCGCCCGACAAGACGGCCGGATGTTTCATGGTCAGGCCCAAGAAAAGCCCCAGGCCGATGATGGTCAGCGTGTTCAGGACCACGGCGGCCAGGCCGGCCCGGAAACCGAGCATCAGACAACTGAAGGCCGCGAAGGCCACCAGCCAGAGGCGTCCGGCGAAATGGGGTCCGACCGCGATCAGGCTGCACGTGCCGCCGGCGTAGGTCACCAGCATGGCCAACACGACCCTGGTTTGGAAAGACAGGGGACGATACAGGGTGATCCCGGCCACGAGGAGGTAGGCCGACCCGAAGATGACCACTCCGTCCCAGAACCCGCCGAATATTGCCCAGAGACCGGTAAATACCAGGACCGGCAGCCCCAGGGCCAGGCCGAAGTAAAAGACGGCGAAAAAGATGCGTTCCCGCCACAATTGCCCCACGTCCAGGGGGCCCGACTCCGGCCGGCTGACCCGGGAGTCCACCCGGCGGGCGAAACGGCGCAGCAAGCGGCGGGAACCGATGGTCAACCAATCATCGGCCATGATCGACTCTCAGACGTGCCAGTCCTTGGGGCGGTGAACCTTGGCCGCCCGGAAGGCGATCAGTTCGGCGACGATACTGACCGCGATTTCCTCCGGGGTCTCGGCCCCGATGTCCAGGCCGATGGGCGAGTGGACCCGGGCGATGTCCGACTCGGCCACACCCCACTCCCGCAGTTTCTTGAAGATCACCTCCCGCTTGCGCCGCGACCCGATCATGCCCAGGTACTCGGCCGGGGTCTGCAGGGCCTGGTGGAGGACGGTCAGGTCGTGCAGGTGCCCTCGGGTGATGATGACCAGGTAGTCGTTGGGGGTGATGGTCCGGCCGTCGAGGATGCCCTCGAATTCCCGGGCCCACAACTCGTCGGCCTCGGGGAAGCGCTCGGGGTTGGCGAACTCGGGCCGGTCATCGGCCAGGACCAGGCCGAAGCCGACCGTCTTCACCAGGCGGGCGACGTACAGGCTGACGTGACCCCCGCCGAAGAGGATCACCCGGTGGCGGGTGATGAGCGGGGTGAGGAACAGGTCGCTCTCCTGATCGGGCAGGCTGCCTTGGGGCAGCAGGAAGGGTTCCTCGGCCGTCAGCCACTGTTCGACCCGGCCGCCTATTTCCTGACCGAGGGCCTTGGAGCCGGGATCGCCGGTCAGGGTCCGGTCCCGGTCGATGAACAGCCAGCGGTCCCCGGCCGCCCCGGGGCCGACGGCCTCGATCAACAGCCCCGCGCCGCCGGCGGCCAGGGTCCGGTCGATCCGGCCCACGACCCGGGATAGGTTGTCGTCACCGGGCGGAAGCGGGTTGAGGGAGATGGTGACGTGGCCGCCGCAGAGCATATCTGTTTCGGCCGCGTCCTTACCGGTCAGATGAAACTCGAGGGCCTCGGGTGTGCCCGAGGCCAGGACCTCCCCGGCCCGGGCCATGACCTGGGCCTCGATCATCCCGCCGCCGATCGTCCCCAGGCCAGCGCCATCCGCGGTGATCAGCATCCGGGTCCCCAGATGACGGGGGGCGGCCCCGGCCTGCTTGATGATGGTCGCCACCACCGCCGCCCGGGACTCGCCCAGGACCCGGCGAACGTGGGTCAGGAAGTGCTCCACTCTTTATCCTCCAAAACGCCGACCAATCGGCCGGTCCGAAGCGCGGTCAAAACCACTCGTTCGACCGCGCCCATTGAACCGGCCAGGAGGGCCTCGGCCAGTTCGCGGGCCCGGGTTTCCCGGGCCGGCCCATCGACTTGGTTGATGACCACCATTTTTCGACTGGTCGCCGGTGCCCCGGCCAGCAGGCCGCCCGGGCCGACCACCACCCGGGCCACGGCCCCGGCGTCCGCCGCTGCCCCCTGGGGCAGGCCGGTCAGGCGGGCGAAGACCTCGGGCCGCCAGACAAACTCCTCGACCAGGGGCCGGCCCAGGCCCGAGGCCCCGACCACGGCGATGACCAGCCCGGCGCAGGGCGGCCAGACCGGCTCACCCTCCCGGGGGGCCTTGAGGGGCCGACCGGCCGCGCCGTCGGCCTCGACAAAAAAAAAGCGTCCCTCAATTCGCCGGCCAGCCGGCAGACCCCTTCCCCGGAAAGGCCCTCCAGCTTGCCGTCATCCCGGAGCGTCCGGGCCGCGGTCACCCGGCCGTATTCGGCCAGGCCGCTGGCCAGTTCGCCTCGAAATCCGGGGCCGGCCCGATCCTCGAGCACCACCTTCGGACTCTGGGCGGGCGACGGCGGATAGATCTTGGTGGTGGTCGTGGTCACCACCGGTTGGGGGCAGGCCGCGGCCAGGGCGTACATCAGCGTGGTCTTGCCCCCGCTGCCGATAATGGCCGTCACCCGATCAGGACCCACGGCCGCCCACAGTTTTGGGCCCACCGGCCTCCCCTCAGCGATTATACACCCGGAGCACGGCCTCGAGCACGCCGCCGGCCACGGACCGGGCCTTGTCCGAGATGGTGTCCAGATGGGACATGTCTCCCCGGGGATCGACGTCCCCGACCTTGACGCCCTCCTGGACCCGGGTCCCGGGGCGAATCAGGCCGCGCAGCAGCCCGTCCAGGAGGCTGGTCACCGGCCGGCCGGATACCCGGGCGACCACCTGTCCGGCCTGGACCATGGCCCCCAGATCGAGGTCGGTCAGAAACTCGCCGTCGGCCGGGGCCCGCAGGACCCGCCGGGCGGACTGCCCGGCGATGTCACCCGGAACGCCGGTGTTGGCCGCGGCCGGTCCCTGGTCGATGATCCGTCCCAGGTGGTGGCCCCGGTTGGTCTCGATGACCAGATGGGCGTCCCGGCCGGCCTCGTAGCCCGGCCCCAGGGCGATGGTCAGCGGGGCCATGGCCCGGGTGAGCCCGGTGTTGTGCTTGGACAGGGTGGCCTCGACCAGGACGTCGGGCTTAAGCGCCTCCAGACAGTCCAGGTCCGGATCGACCAGAACGGGCACCTCGCCGGCGGCGATGACCTCCCGGGCCTGCTCCGGGCGGTCGATCAGCCGTCCGGTCAGTCCCTCGACCCCGGACGTCCCGTCGTGGACCGCCTCGCAGAACGACACCCGGCGCCGCACGGCCAGGGGCCGGGGGACCTCGGTCATGACCACCTGGAAGTGGGACCGGACCAGGCGCCAGGCCACGCCGCTGGCCAGTTCCCCGGCGCCCTTGATCAGGATGATGATATCGGTCAACGACAAGACCGGCCCCCCTGCAGGACTGAAAGACCGATTTAGGCTAGCCCAAGGCGGTGATGACAGTCAAGCCCGCCGCCCCGGGCCCTTCATTTGACAACACCTGCGCCTTGTGTTTACTTGTCTCATTTTGGGGAGGCCGCCTTGGGCTCGTACGGGCCGGGATATATCGTCGAATTCATCGACAAAAATCAGTTCATCTGCGCCTTCTGCGTCGGCCTGAAAAAGGACCGTCTCCGGGTGGTGACCGAATCCAACCGCGAGGTCACCCTGGCCCCGCAGCGGGTGGTCTGCGCCTCCCCCTCGGGCTGGCCGGCCGAGTCGCCCCGGAAAAAAATCCTGAACGGTCTCAAGGAGGCGGCCGAGAACCGGGCGGCCCGGGCCCAAGAGGTGGACGTGGAACTGCTGTGGGACCTGGTCTCGGATGAGGACGAGCGCCTGACTCCGGCCGAGCTGGCCGAGCTTTTCTGGGCCGAGGCCCCCGGCCCGGATCAGGTCTCGGCCGTGGCCCGGGCCCTGTTCGCCGATCGAATCAGATTTCGGTTCACCGGCCAGGAGTTCATCCCCCTGACCCGCGAGCAGGTCGAGCAGAAAATCGAGCAGCGCCAGCGCGAACTGGCCTACGAGGCCGAGGTGGCCGGGGCGGCCCAGTGGCTGGCCGCCGCCTGGGAGGGTCGGCCCGTTGACCCTCCCTCTGATCAGGACCAGATCCTGCGGCTGATCATGGACCGGGTCCTGTACGGGGACGACGCCCCCCAGAAAAAAAAGGCCCAGGACGTGCTGGGCCGCGCCGGTCTGGCCAAGCCCGACCGGTCGTTCGAGGTCCTGGTCAAGCTGGGCGTCTGGGACGAGGACGAGGACCTGGAGCGGCTCCGGTGCCAGATCAGCCGCGAGTTCCCGCCGGATATCCTGGACCAGGCCGACCGGATCTCGAACGCGGCCGCGGACTGGTCCGGCCGGCGGGACCTCCGGGACCTGGACGTGGTGACCATCGACGGGGCCCTGACCACTGATTTCGACGACGCCCTGTCCGTGGAACCCCTGGACGCGGGCTGGCGTCTGGGGGTCCACATCGCCGACGTGACGGCCGTCATCGAGCCCGACTCGGCCCTGGACCTGGAGGCCGCCCGGCGGGGCACCTCCCTCTATCTGCCCGACGACCGGATTCCCATGCTGCCGCCCCGGCTGTCCGAGGGCAGCCTCAGCCTGATCGAGGGCGGCGACCGGCCGGCGGTGTCCGTGTTCGCCGAGCTCGACCGCCACGGCCGGGTCCGGGATTTCGAGGTCACCCTCAGCCGGGTCCGGATCTCCAGACGGCTGACCTATGACCAGGCCGATTCCGACCTGGAGGCCGATCCCCGCTTGCGGGCCATGTTCGAGGCGGCCCAGGCCTTCCGGGACTGGCGGGGCGCCCAGGGGGCCTTTTTCCTGCCCCTGCCCGAGGTCCAGGTCTATGTCGATCAAGACAAGAACGTCGAGGTCAAGAAGTACACCCGCGAGACCCCGGCCCGGCAGATGGTCGCCGAGGCGATGATCCTGGCCAATTACCTGGTCGCCTGCTGGCTCGAGGACCATGACCTGCCGTGCATCTACCGCACCCAGGCCATGGCCCACTCCGAGATCGTCACCGGCGACGAGGACGACCTGTTCCTGCATTTCAACCAGCGCCGGCTGCTGCAGCGGGTCGAGCTCATGACCTCGCCGGCCCCGCACTCCTCGCTGGGGGTGCCGTCCTACACCCACTTCACCTCGCCCATCCGGCGCTACTTCGACCTGATCGTTCAGCGCCAGTTGGCCGGGGGCCTGGCCGGCCGGGGTCAGGTTTACTCCGCCGAGGACCTGATGGCCCACATCACCGCCGTCGAGCCCGTGGTCCGCCAGGCGGCCCGGGTGACCCAGGCCCGCCAGCGGTACTGGATTCTGAGGATCCTCAACAAGCTGAAGGGGCAGACCACGCCCGCGCTGGTCCTCGAGGTCGGACCCCATCGGGTCGGGGTGCTGTTGACCGATTACATGCTCTTGACCTGGCTCAGACGCCAGGACGCCGACAAGCTCCAGGCCGGCCAGCACCTGCCGCTCCGGGTCAAGAAGGTCATCCCCCGCGAGGACGTCCTTCAGCTCGAATCGGCCTGAGCCGGCCGGACCGGGCCGTCGGTCAACGGCCGGCTACTTGGCCCCCTTGGCCTTGAGGAGCTGGATGACCGCCGCCTTCTTGCGGCGGGTGGCCAGGGCCAGGGGCGTCTGGCCGAACCGGTTCTTGGCGTTGACCTTGGCCCCCTTGGCCAGCAGGACCTTGACCGCGGCCGCCTGGCCCCGCGCCGCGGCCAGGTGCAGCGGCGTGTTGCCTATCCGGTCGGTGACGTTCACGTCCTGCCCCTTGGCCAGCAGATACAGCACGATCGGGACGTGACCGTAGGCCGCCGCGCCGTGCAGGGCGGTGCCGCCCATCCGGGTCTTGGCCGAGAGATCGGCCCCGGCCGCGGCCAGGAGCTTGACCACTTCCAGCCGCTTGGCCCCGTCAAAGCCGACCACGGCCATGTGCAGCGGCGTGTAACCGGCCTGGTTGGCGGCCTTGACGTTGACCTTCTTGGCCAGGAGCAACTTGACAATGTCAACCAGGCCGTTGCCCGCGGCCATGTGGAGCGGGGTGTAGCCCCACTGGTTGGCCGCGCCGGGGTTGGCCCCGGCCGCCAGCAACAGGGCGACGATGGCCTTGCGCCGGGCCTGCACCGCGGCCAACAGCGGCGTACCCTTGTATTTATCCAGGGCGCCCACGGCCTTGGGGTCGGCCTTGAGGATGGCCTTGACCTTGGCCTGATCGCCCGCCCGGACGGCCTGGAAGATGTCGGCCGCGGCCCGGGCCGTGGCGGTCAGGGACACCAGGGCCAGGACCAGGACCAGCCATTTGGCCCGCGGCCTCAACGCTGAAACCGGCATGCTTCTCATGGTCGTTTTCCTCCCATAGGGGTTTACCAGCGGCCGTCACCGCGGCCCGGTCGTTCCTGCCTGTCAGTCATGATCGGGTTTTTCGCCGAAAGGCTGGCGGACGTCCCCGGGCGTTGCCGCCCTAGGAGTCCGACCCGGCGAAATTAGAAAAAAATATTATATATTAGCATGGTCATCTATTGACGACAATATTTTTCAAACGAGACACACCGCACCTGCCTGTGTGCCGGCTCGATTCAGGCAATCGCTTCGACCGCAGTGTCGGGCTATAGGACGACCACCCGGTCGCCCCCGTCCTGCTGGGCCTGTAACAGGGCCCGGTCGGCCCGGCGGACCACGTCCTCGGGCAGGGCGTCCAGGGTGGTGGCCTCGGTCAGGCCGACCGAGACGGTGATCGGCACGGACCGCCCCATGACCGAGAAGGGGTTTTCCCGGACCTGGTGGTGGAGCTTGATCGCCGCCGTGCGGCCCCGCTCCCGGTTGGTCTCGGGCAGCAGGACCGCGAACTCCTCGCCCCCGTAACGGGCCAGGACGTCGCTCCGGCGAAGCAGGAGTCTGAGCCGCCCCACCAGTTCGACCAGGCAGCCGTCGCCCACCTCGGGGCTGAAGGTGCGGTTGATCTCGTCGAAGCTGTCCGCGTCCAGCAGGATCAGGACAAAGGCCCGCTTGTAACGGCGGTAGCGGTCCAGTTCCTGGATGAGTCGGGCCTCGAAGGCGGCCCGGGTCAGGGCCCCGGTCAGGGGATCGAACTGGAGCCGGTGGGCCAGGGCCTTGCTCTGGGCCTCGGCCCGGCGGACCTCATCGTTGAGGTGGCCGACTTCCTCGCGCCACCGGACCAGGGCCGCCTCCAGGTTTTCGGGTCCCGTCGTCCCCGGGCCGGCGGGGTCCCCGGTCGGCCACTGGGCCAGGCCCCGGTCCAGCTCTTCCAGGCGGCGGGCCACCTCGGCCACCAGCGCGGCGTGGGTGTTCCGCTCCCGGTGCATGAGCCGGCCGAACTTGCGCACCAGGGATTCCAGACCGGGATGCAGGGCCGTCAGGTCCTCGGTCCCCTGACACTCGGCCACGGCCCGTTTGACCTCGCCCAGTCGCCGGACATAGTCCGGATCCAGATCCAGTTCCAGTTCGGACAGGATGGCCAGGTAGGTCGCGCGGACGGCCAGCAGCCAGTCCGGGCCGGCGGCCCCAGGGGCCGGCCGGGACGGGTCGGGGTTGTCCCCGGGAACCGGGGTCCTCTCAGGCGAGTCAGTCATGGTCACTCCGCCGCCCCGCCGGGGCCGGCATCAAAGAGCCCCGGTCTCAGGGCTCGAGTCAACAACCAACACCCGGCCAACGCCGGGCCCTACCGGCCGTCCGCCCGCCAGGCCCGGATGAACCGATCGATCAGGACGCCCAGGTAGCGCCGAACGGCGGACAGGTGCTTGGGCCGGGCCACGGCCACGAACTCGTCGCTCCAGGTGGTGGCGGCCATTTCCACGGCCGGGAACCGCTTGAGGGCCACGACCTGGCGCAGGCGGACGCTCAGGTAAACCGCGTAAACCCCCAGCCGCGACTTGTAAGCGGCGACGACCACCGACAGCCTGGGCCACCCCGGGGTCTTGAGCCACACGGCCCGGGTGAGCAGGGGCACCCCGGCCGCCCTCAGCCGGGTCAGCACGTCCTGGCGGACCAGGGCCGTGGTCAGGCCGTCCCGGGCCGCCTCGGGGGCGACGTCCTCGACGACCACGAATACCCCCGGCAACCCGGTCAAGGACGCCTTTTGGTCCGGGTGGAACCGGGCCCGGGACTCGGACGCGGGCCAGGTCAGAACGACCAGGATCAATACTATCAGACTTCTCAGTTTCATTCAGGCCCCTTTTTGGGAAACCTCCTGAACTCCGTGACCTGTAAAACTCTCCGGGACCTCGGCCTTCTGCTGGGTCCGACGGTCATTGGACCACGAATTCGGTGAAGTACAGTCTGGTCACCCGGCCGTTTTTGAGTCGCTGGTTGACGGTCCGGATCAGCTCCTTTCTGAGCTTGATTTTTCCGGCCAGGGTGGCGAGGTCCGCGTACTTCTTCGAGGTGAGCAGCAAGATGATGGCGCTCCGCAGTTCATTCCGGCGGGCCTTCACTTCGGCGGCCGCCCGCCTGGGGCTGGCGACCAGGACGATCTGGATTTTCAGATACCGCCGTCCGCCCGGGTCGGCCAGGTTGACGATAAACGGCCGGAGGGTGACCTCGACATTTCGGGTCTGGGGCGGCGGCCCGGCCGTTTGCTTTTGGGCCGATTTTTTGACCGGCCATCGCCAGGGCCGTTTGGCCAGAAAAGAGACAAGCATCTCCCGAAAGATCCGGATCTCATTTAAATGGTCGCCCGCCTCGATCAAAGTAGTGACGGCCCGGCGCTGGAGGTCAACCGCCCGGCCAAAGTCACCGAGTTCGGCCCAGGCCGCGGCCAGGGCGAGTAGGGACCAGGCTTGCGAGAATATCGGCTTTTCAGGCCTGATCATTTTAATTAATTTTTGCACTTTTTCCGAGTTCTTCATGGCCAGCCGAAGCGCCAGCTCGCCGTCACGAAATTTGGGATCAGGACAAGTGGAAGCAATCAAGGAACGCCGGGCCAGAGCGTTGCGTTTGAGCTTCCGGGCCTTTTGAAGGTCAGCCCTGGCCCGGCGGCAGTGGCCGGTCAGCAGCCACAACCAACCCCTGAAGACAAGAGCACCTCCCATCCCCTTTTTATCCGGCGACTTTTCCATCTGGCGAAGGTAATCGAGCGCCTTATGATAGTCGCCCAAACAGTAATATAACGCGCCGCAGAAAAAGTCTGCCCCCTGAGATGGGCGGACCCGGCGGGCCTTTTCAGCGTCGGCCAGGGCCAGATGAAACTTTTTTTGATAGGCGTACACCCCTGCCCGTTGTATCAGGGCCAGCGCCAGCCGACGGTTTTTCAAATGACCCGATTCAATGGCCTGGGTGAAAAGCCTCAGGGCCCGGTCATAGTCCTTTATGTTCTTGGCCTTCTGGCCCGCCTTGATCAGCTTGACCGCCTCGGCCTCGGCCGGCGTCATTTTTGCGGCCGGTTTGGCCGTCGCCCGGACGGGAGCGGACGACCAGGCGGGTTGAGCCAAAACCAGGCACAACCCGATCAATCCCAAGCCGACCTCAAAACGCATGGCTCCCCCTGTAAACCAAACAGACTTGCGGCCCGAGCCGGCCTCCGGACAGTCTGTCACTATAAATTAAAAGGCAGTCTGATCTGGCCGGGCAGGCCCGAGATCCAGAAGAAAAACTTGTTGGTCCCGGGCCGCAAAAACGGTCGCCCGGTCCGAGGGTCGATCCGCTTGAACCTGACGACGTACACCTTCATGTGGGTCGTCAGGTAGGGGTAGTAGGTGTACCACTTGTCGTCCACCTTGCGGACGCGCCTGATCTCGTAGGGCTCCAGCCGGCGGCCGCTGGCGTCCTCGAGCCAGATGCGCCAGATGGACTTTTTGCGGTCAAAGTCATTGGCGGTCGGCTCCGAGGTGAAGGCCGCCAGGACAAAGACGATGTAGCGGCGGTCGGCGGCCAGCTGATCGGCCAGCATCTTGGCCTGCTCGGCCGGGGTCAGCCCGAAGGCCGCGGAGTACCGGGCCACGTAGGCCCGTCTGAATTTTTCGGAGCGATAGGTCACCCAGGCCATGAGCTGGGTCTTGAAGGTGTCGTAGATCCGGTCCGAGCGGGTGTACTGCTTGACCACCCGGGCATAGGCCGTCTGGCTGGGCGGTTCCGGACATAACACCTTGCCGTAGTAACACCCCCCGGTGAGCGATGTCAGCACGGCCACGGCCGCGGCCAAGGTCCAGGTATGCCGGTGTTTCATGTGTTTCCTCCCGCCTCGGGCCCGAAGACGCGCTCGAATATGTAGTCCACCCGGCCCAGTTGGGCCTCCAGGTCGAACATGGCCGCCAGTTCGGCCCGACCCAACCGCTCGACCACCTCGGACTCCTTGGTCAGCAAATCCAGGAACGACGGGCCGTCGGTCCGGCCGGCCTGGACGTCGGCCCAGACCCGCATGGCCGGACCCTGGACCAGGGCGTAGGCCTCGGCCCGCCCCAGGCCGGTCTCGATCAGGGCCACCAGGACCTGACCCGAATAGATCAGGCCCCTGAGCCGGTCCAGGTTGCGCCGCATGTTCTCGGGATAGACCACCAGGCCCTTGATAATGCCCGTCATCCGGGCCAGCATGTAGTCCAGGAGGATGGTCGAATCGGGCATGATCACCCGCTCGACCGAGCTGTGCGAGATGTCCCGCTCGTGCCACAGGGCCACGTTCTCCAGGGCGGCCAGGGCGTTGGTCCTGACCAGCCGGGCCAGGCCGGTGATGTTCTCGGCCCCGACCGGATTGCGCTTGTGGGGCATGGCCGAGCTGCCCTTCTGCCCCTTGGCAAAGGCCTCCTCGGCCTCGAGGACCTCGGTCCGCTGCAGATGCCTGATCTCCACGGCCAGCTTCTCCAGCGAGGCGGCCGCGCCGGCCAGGGTGGTGAAGAAGTGGGCGTGGCGGTCCCGCTGCAGGACCTGGGTCGCCGCCTTGGCCGGGGCGAGTCCCATCTTGTCGCAGACAAAACGCTCGACAAACGGGTCCACCCGGGCGTAGGTCCCGACCGCCCCGGAGATTTTTCCGACCGCGATGCTCTTGCGGGCCTCGACCAGGCGCTCCTTGTGGCGGACGAACTCGTCAAAAAACACGGCCAGCTTCAGGCCAAAGGTCGTGGGCTCGGCGTGGATGCCGTGGGACCGGCCGATCATGGGGGTGTATTTGTGCTCCAGGGCCCGGGCCTCGAGGGCCGCCAGGAGGCCGTCCAGGTCACTGAGCAGCAGGTCGGCCGCCCGGGCCAGCCGCCAGGCCGAGGCCGTGTCCAGGACGTCGCTGCTGGTCAGGCCCAGATGCAGAAAACGGGCGTCGGGCCCGGTCTTCTCGGCCACGGCCTCCAGAAAGGCGATCACGTCGTGCCGCGTTTTTTGCTCGATCTCGTCGATGCGCTCGACGTCAAAGTCGGCCTGGGCGACCAGCCTGGCGGCCACTTCTCGAGGCACCTGGCCCAGTTCGGCCATGGCCAGGGCGGCGTTGATCTCGACCGCCAGCCAGGATTCGAACATGGCCCGGCGGGTCCAGATGGCCCCCATTTCCGGTCGAGTGTAACGTTCGATCATGAGTCGGAAGGTAGCATCCAAAACCCTCCCGCGTCAATCAGACAAAACCGTCCCGAGTCAATCAGAGTCCTCGGCCTGAGCCTGGTCGCCCCCTGTTCGTCATACGAACCGTTTTAAAAAAATCTTGGCCATGGGTTAAGATTGACGACTGACGAGGACCGGCCCCTGACCGGGCCGCCTTGCCGTCGGGCCCGGAAAGGGGTAGGCTTCCCCTAAACGTCGCCCCGGTTTCCATACCGGGGTTGACGTATTGGTGTGTTTGCGCGGAGAGACCTTGGAGCAAGAAACAGCGATATCCCCGGGCGAAAGACTGGTCCTGGGCGGGCTGACGCCGGCGGCGGCGGCCATGGTCCTGGCCGAGGAGTTCGTCCGCCGGGGCCGGACCCTGGTGGTGATCCTGGCCGAGCCGGCCACGGCCGAGCGGATGTGCGGCGATCTGGCCTTTTTTCTGGGCCGCGGCGACGAGCCCGAGCCGCCCGAACTGATCCTGTTCCCGCCCTACGAGGTCTCGCCCTACGACGAGCTGACCCCGCCGGCCGAGGTGACCGCCCGCCGGATAGGCGCCCTGTACCGCCTGCTCACGGCCGACGGACCAAGCCTGGTGGTGACCACCATCGGGGCCTTGACCAGCCGGCTGATGCCCCGTCAGGCCCTGGCCGAGGTGGTGGACCTGGTCCAGGCCGGCCAGGAGACCGACCGCGAGGCCCTGGTGGCCCGCCTGGTCCGGGGGGGCTACTTCCCGACCTCGCTGGTCGAGGAACGGGGCGACTTTGCCGTGCGCGGCGGGGTGATCGACCTCTACCCGCCCCTGGCTGATCAACCCCTGCGCCTCGATTTCTTCGGGGACCGGGTCGAGTCCATCCGGCCCTTTGACCCCCTGACCCAGCGCTCCCGGGGGTTTCTGGACGAACTGACCGTCCTGCCCGCCCGGGAGGTCCTGTTCGGCCCGGACAACCTGAGGCGGGCCCAGGCCTTTGTCCGGGAAAACGCCCCGGACCTGGGCCTGTCCGTGACCCAGCGCAACGACCTGATGGACCGCCTCGGGGCCGGGGTGTTCTTTGACGAGGCCGCCGGACTTCTCCCCATGTTTTTCGAGGAGACCGAGGTCCTGTTCGACTTTTTTGGGGAAAAATGGACCCCGGTCCTGGTCGAGCCGGCCGACCTGGACCCGGCCCTGAGCCGGGCCGAGGCCAAGTTTTTCGCGCAATACGAACGCCGGCGGGAACGGGGCCGGTTCGCCCTGCCGCCGGACCGGATCCACCTGTCCGCAGCCAGCCTCACCCGGCGCCTGACCCGAGGAGAGGTCCTGGAGGTGAGCCGCCTGGCCGTGGGCGACCCCGGGGCCCGGGTGAAGGATTTCCGGTCCCGGGACCTGGACGATCTGCGCGAGCAATTGTACGGGGCCAAGACCGAGACCTCGCTCCTGGCCCCCCTGGTGGATCAGGTCCGGGCCTGGCAGGCCGAGGGGATGAGCGTCACCCTGGTCTGCCGGGGCCGGGACCGGGCGGCCAACCTGGCCCGCCTGCTGGCCGGGCACGACCTCGAGGCCCGGGTGAACGGTCCGCCCGGACCCGAGGCCGCCCCCGGGTCCTTTGTCCTGGCCGAGGGCGACCTGTCGGCCGGGTTCATCCTGCCCGAGCGCCGGCTGATCGTCCTGGGCGAGACCCAGTTGTTCGGGGCCGAACGGGCCCGCCGCCCGGGGACCAAGACGGCCCCGGCCGACCTGATCACCACCTTTGACGAACTCCAGGAAGGGGACCCGGTGGTCCACGAGGAGCACGGCATCGGCCTCTACCGGGGCCTGTCCACCCTGGACTCGGGCGAGGATTTTCTGGAGATCGAGTACGCCGGCGGCGACCGGTTGTATCTGCCCGTGCAGCGCCTGGGCGTCATCACCCGCTACCGGGGCGTCTCGGACCAACCTCCCAAGCTGGACCGCCTCGGCGGCCGGAGCTGGCAGCAGACCAAGGCCCGGGTCAAGAAGGCGGTCGAAAAGATCGCCCGGGACCTGGTCGAACTCTACGCCGCCCGGCAGCTTACCCCCGGTTTCGCCTTCTCGCCCCCGGACGCCGACCTGCGCGAGTTCGAGGCCGCCTTTCCCTATGACGAGACCAAGGACCAGCACCGGGCCATCGAGGACGTCTATAGCGATATGCAGCGGGCCCGGCCCATGGACCGGCTGGTCTGCGGCGACGTGGGCTTCGGCAAGACCGAGGTCGCCCTCCGGGCCGCCTTCAAGGCGGTCACCGACGGCAAACAGGCGGCCTACCTGGTCCCGACCACGGTCCTGGCCGAACAGCATTTTCAGACCTTTGCCCGGCGCCTGGCCCCCTACCCCATCCTGGTGGAGAGCCTGTCCCGGTTCAAGAGCCCGGCCCGGCAAAAAGAGGTCCGGCAGGCCCTGGCCGAGGGCAAGCTGGACATCGTCATCGGCACCCACCGCCTGCTGCAAAAAGACATTCAATTCAAGAACCTGGGACTGGTCATCGTCGATGAGGAACAGCGGTTCGGCGTCTTTCACAAGGAAAAGCTGAAAAAACTGCGGCGGCAGGTGGACGTCCTGACCCTGACCGCCACCCCCATCCCCCGGACGATGCACATGGCCCTGACCGGAATCCGGGACCTGTCCGTGATCGGCACCCCGCCCGAGGGCCGCCAGGCCATCAAGACCTACATCTCCCGCTTCTCGCCCGAGGTCATCACCGAGGCCGTGCAAAAGGAGCTGTCGCGCGGGGGCCAGGTCTTCTTTGTCCACGACCGGGTCAAGAACATCGGCGCCCTGACCCGGTATTTGCAGCAACTGCTGCCCGAGGTCCGGTTCACCGTGGCCCACGGCCAGATGAGCGAACGGGCCCTGGAACGGGAGATGAAACGGTTCGTGGACGGGGAGGTGGACGTGCTGGTGTCCACGTCGATCATCGAGAGCGGACTGGACATCCCGGCGGCCAACACCATGATCATCAACCAGGCCCACCGCTTCGGCCTGGCCCAGATCTATCAGCTCCGGGGCCGGGTCGGCCGGTCCGAGCACCGGGCCTACGCCTATCTGCTCATTCCCTCGCGGGCCGGCCTGTCCGGAGACGCCCGCAAGCGACTCAAGGTGCTGATGGACCTGACCGACCTGGGGGCCGGTTTCCAGATCGCCCTGCACGACCTGAAGATCCGGGGGGCCGGCAACCTGCTGGGCGACGCCCAGTCCGGACACGCCGGGGCGGTGGGTTACGATCTGTACGTGGCCATGCTCGAGCGGGAGATCAAGCGCCTGTCCGGCCGGATCGATCCCGACCGGCCGCCGGAGGTCGAGCCCGAGATCAAACTCAGCCTCCCGGCCCGGATCCCCGAGGACTACATCGCCCAGAAGGACCTCCGGCTGGCCCTGTATCGCCGCCTGGCGGCGATCATCGAGCCCGGGGAACTGGCCGACATCGAGCGGGAGATCGCGGACCGCTTCGGCCGGCCCCCGGTCGAGGTGGACAACCTGCTCCGGGCGGTGGACCTGAAGCTGGTCCTGATGAGACACCGGGTCACCTCGGCCCAGGTCGGCCCCGGCGGGGTGAGCCTGGCCTTCGCCGCCGATGGCACCGCCCCGGTCGAGGCCATCGTCGCCCGCCTGGGGGCCTCGTCCGGCTCGATCAGCCTCAAACCGGACGGGAACCTGACGATCAAGGCCGAGGGGGACCGGGACCCCTTCACCGCCACCAAGATTTTCTTGAACGGCCTGGAGTAAGTTGCTAACCTAAAGGTTTAAAAAAGGGATCAGAGGGCAGTGGGACACCATCGGACCATATCTCAGACCGCGCGACCGAGACCGGCCGCCCTGGCCGGGCTGATCGGGGCCGCCGGACTGGCCTGCCTGTTGGCCGCCGCCGGGTGCCAGCGGCAGCCGGCCGAGGACAACAACGTCATCGCCCGGGTCAACGGCGAGCCCATCACTGTCCAGGATTTCACCGCCGCCGTCCAGCGCCTCAAGCTCGTCCCGGCCCGACCGGGTCAGCCGGTGGTCATCGACACCAAGATCAAGGCCCTGGTCCTGCGCGACCTGATCGACCGGAAGCTGATCCTCCAGCGGGCCAAGAAGATGGACCTGACGGTCAGTCCCCAGGAGCTGGCCCTCAAGCTGGCCGAGGTCAGGCGCGACTACCGGACCAACCGGGCCTTTCAAGACATGATCGTCCGCCAGTACATCGACTTCAACGCCTGGCGGGAGGAGATCAAGACCCAGTTGTTGATCGAGAAGGTGATCAACATCGAGGTGTACGCCCGGATCAGACCGACCGAGGCCCAGATCAAGGCCTACTACCAAAAACACCACGCCCAGTACCACGTCTCGGCGGCCATCTACGCCTATCACGTCCTGGTCTCGGACCCGAAGACGGCCAAGCGCCTCCGGGCCCGGCTGGTAGCCGGGGACAGCCTGGCCAGCCTGCTGAAGACGATGCACATTCAGCCCGACCAGGCCTACTACGGACGCCCGACCCTGCTCCAGCTCGGCCAGATGCCGGCCAAATTCGACGCCCAGCTCAACCGACTCAAGATCGGACAATGGAGTCCGGTCATCAAGACCGTTTACGGCTTCCACCTGGTCAAGATACTGAAGCGGGTCGGCTCGGGCCGGAAGCCCCTGGCCCAGGTCAGACAGAACATCCTGACCCAGCTCAACCTCGAGTTGCAGGAAAAGGCCCTGGCCGCCTGGATGAGGCAGTTGCGCCGCCAGGCAGACATCCGGATCAACCGGTCCTTCCTGCCGGCCGAGGATCAAAAGAAACTCACCCCTCCCAAACGGAGTCGAACATGATCTTCCGCTACCTGACCGTCTCTCTATTGTCGGTCGGACTGACCGCCGGCCTGGTGGCCGGCTCGATGGCGCCGGTCCGGGCCGAGGTCATCAATCGGATCGTGGCCGAGGTCAACGATGACGTCATTACCCTCCAGGATCTCAATGACGTCATGCAGCGTGTCATCCCCGTGCTGAAAAAGAAAACGACCCCCCAGACCTTTCCCGTGGAACTGGCCAAGGCCCGGCGGGCATTGCTCGTTCAGTTGATCATCTACAAGCTCGAGGAGCAGCAGTTCAAGAAGCTGAAGCTGAGGATCACCTCGGACCAGATCGATAAAGCCCTGAAGCGGATCCTGGACCGGAACCACGTCACCCTCGCTCAATTCCTGAAACGATTGAAAGGCAGGAACGAGACCCTGGCCGATTACCGTAAGGAGATCAAGCGATTCCTGATCCGGCAGCGGCTGATGCGGATCGTCACCCAAGGAAGGATCATCATCACCGAGCAGGAAATCCAGGACGCTTACCAGCGGCAGGTAGGCGGCGGGGTCCCATCCGGTAATCCGACGCGTAGTCCGGCCGGTGGTTCCGGCAGCGCGCACCTGGCGGCGATCATTATCACCGTCGAACCCGGGTCGGGTCGGGCCGCGGTGGCCAAGGCCCGCCGGCTGGCCGACCGGATCCACGCCCAACTCAAACGGGGGGCCGACTTCACGGCCCTGGCCAAAAAACACAACCCCGAGGGGATGCGTGAAAACGGAGGAGATCTGGGCACGGTCCAGATGAACATGATGCGGCCCGGTATGGCCCGCCTGGTGGCGGGCCTGGCCAAGGGACAGATCAGCCGGGTCATTCGCACCGGCCGCGGTTTCCAGATCATCAAGAAGATCGACGCAACCGGGGGCTCCGCGTCAGCGTCCCCGTCTCCGTCCTCGTCCCCTCCGCCACCGACCGGCCTGACCCCGCAGCTCAAACAGCAGATCCGGACCGCCATTTTCCGGAGAAAAATGCAGCAGGCCTATCAGAAATGGCTCGATGATCTGAGGAAGCGCTCGCACGTCAAGATCATGCTCTGATCGCAACCTTCACCCGCCCGGGGCGCGGCCAAGGCCGCCCCCGGGCCCGCCCCGGGAATCGACCCCAGGCCAGGGACGCCCACAGGAACAGGCCCATGGAACACGACGAGCTGATCGGTCAGATCAAGTCCCTGATCCAGGATGGCCAAACCCGCCGGTTGCGGGAGGTCCTGGCCGACCTGCACCCGGCCGACGTGGCCGACGTCATCGAGCATCTGCCGGATGATCAGCGCTCGATCGTCTTCGGCTGCCTGAGGGTCGAGACGGCCTCGGAGGTCATCGTCGAACTGGAGCCTCACGTCCGGATGGTGATCATCGAGGCGATGCACCCGCCCCAACTGGCCGAGCTGGTGGACGAGATGGACTCGGACGACGCCACGGACATCATCGCCGACCTGCCCGATGACCAGGCGTCCATCGTCCTGGAATCCCTGGACGCCGAGGACAAGGCCGAGGTGGAGACCCTCCTGGAGTACGAAGAGGACACGGCCGGCGGCCGGATGCAGCTCGAACTGATCGCCGCCCGGGAGGATGAAACCACCTCCCAGGTCATCGCCCGTATCCGGAACCGGCGCGAGGACGTGGGCGACGTGGCCAACGTCTTCGTGGTCGATAACCAGCGCCGGGTGGTGGGCATGGCGCCCCTCCAGTTGGTCGTCATCGCCGGTCCCGAGGACCGGATGAAGGACGTCATGCTGCCGGTCACGGTCAGCATCGCCCCGGACGAGGACCAGGAGGAGGTCGCCCGCAAGTTCCGCAAGTACAGCCTCCTGTCGGCGCCGGTCGTCTCGGCGGACGGCAAGCTGCTGGGCCGGATCACCGTGGACGACGTCATGGACGTCATGGAAGAGGAAATGGACGAGGACGTCCTGCGCATGGCCGGCACGGCCGAGGAGGAGATCGTTTACGGCAACCAGGTGTTCAAGATCAGCCGGGTCCGCCTGCCGTGGCTGATCACCAACCTGCTGGGGTCCCTGGTTTCCGGCTCGATCCTGGCGCTGTTCGAGGCGACCTTCGCCCAGATCGTGGTCCTGCTGGTCTTCCTGCCGGTGATGATGGCCATGGCCGGCAACGTGGGCCTCCAGTCCTCGGCGATCATGGTCCGCGGCTTTGCCGTGGGCCGGGTCGGATTCAACAACCTGTGGTCGGTCCTGTACAAGGAGGTCCGGGTGGGGATGACCATGGGTCTCGTCTGCGGGCTGGTGGTCGGTCTGCTGGCCATGGCCGCGGTCAAGCTCCAGTTGTGGTCCGGCAATCCCATCCTGGGCCTGGTGGTCGGCCTGTCCATGTTCTGTTCCATATCCTGGGCGGCCCTGGTGGGGACGATCACCCCGGCCGTGTTCAAGAGGCTGAAGTTCGATCCGGCCATCTCCTCGGGACCGTTCGTGACCACGGCCAATGACTGCACCAGCATCCTGATCTACCTGTCCATCGCCACGCTGTTCCTCGCCTCCCTCAAATGAGTGCCCAGACCTTCCAGGCCGTGGTTCTGCGGGTCAAGGACGTGGGCGAGGCCGACTGCATCGTTCACCTGTTGACCGACAGGCACGGCCGGCTGGCGGCCCGGGCGGCCTCGGCCCGGCGGAGTCTGAGGCGGTTCGGCGGGGCCCTGGACATGGGGGTCCTGGTTTCGGCCCAGGCCAGCCGGATTCCGGGGCGGGACATGTGGCGGTTGAACCTGTGCGACCTGCTGGCCGACCGTCCCCGGCTCAAGTCCGACTATCTGGCCCTGAGTCGGGCGGCCCTGTTGATCGAGCTGGTCCTGGACCTGATCGGCCCCAACGACCCCTGCCCCGAGATCTTCGAGCTGTTGTCCCAGGGCCTGGAGCGCCTGGAGGCGGCCCCGGACCGGACAACCGAGCGGACGGTGGTGGCGGTTTGTCTGGCCCGGCTGCTGGCCCTGACCGGTTTCGCCCCCCGTCTGATCAATTGCCAGAACTGCGGCCGGGCCCTGGAAGGTTTCGACCGGGTCGGTCTGGCGGCCGGGTCGGGCGGGGCGGTGTGTCCGGACTGCGCCGGCGACCGGGAGGAGGTCGTCCGGGACGGCCTGGACCGGGGCGGCCTGATCACCTTGCAAAAGGCGATCCTCTCGGAACTGCCCGCGGCCTGGCGGCTTCGCTTTTCCGCCCCGGCCCTCGACCGGGTCGAGGCCTTTCTGTTCGGTCTGGCCCAGCGGGCGGCCGAGCGCCCCCTCAAGTCCCTGAAGGCCCTCAAGGCCTAGGACCCGGCCTTCCTCCCCCCAATGGAGGGAGAGGGTGGAAGAAGGCTGAAAACCCTGCCAACGATCTACTCCATGGCACGGAGAACAACCAACCCCCGACTCAGCGAAGCTGAAACGTAGTGGAAGCGGAAGGCGCGGACGGGCGCGACGTAAACCACATTCCTGCCCCGCGAATTACGATCAACGCATGAGGTCCAGGCGGGCGGCCAGGCGGTTGAAGATGGTGGGACCGGGCTTGAACGAGGCCAGCAACCGGCGGCGGGACTGCTCGGCGTATGACTCGGGATCCAGGACCGACCTCTGGGCGGGGTCCTTCTGGGAGTCTGGGTTTTTGAGGCGGTACTGATTGACCTGGTCTGACATGCGGGCGTATCGCTCGGACAATTGACGGTCCTGCCGGGTCAAGTTTGCGTAGAGCCGGCGGCAGATCCGGGACTCCATGTGCCACCGGGCCAGGGTACCCTTCTGGGCGTCGGAGAGCGAGTACCACAGCCGGCTCAGGGAGGCCTGGTCGTCGCGCCGGTTGAATTCTTGGTAGGCCTGGCGCTGGGACGGGTTCAGGCCGAACCGGAACCGTTGCCACAACCGGTCGGCCACCCGGGCGTGACGCTGCAGGTCGGCCCACTGTGACATGAAGGCCTGCTGCTGAGAGGCGTATTCCCTTTTTTGAGGGGCCAGTTTGTCAACCAAGGTGGCCGCGCATCCGGTCAGGGTCACCACGACCAACACCGCCGTTCCCAGGCGCCAAGCATTCATCCCCGGTCCTCCCCGCTGCGGATAGTTTCAAGTCAATTCTAGCAAACCCGCTGACGGCGGTTCAAGGAGTCGGGAAAAATGGACTTGACCGCGGGCGGTGCGTTTGATTAGGTGCGGGGCATGATCGAGGATGTCGAACGTTTCGCCGAGATATTCAAGGCCCGGTCCTATCGCCTGGAGCTGTTGCTCCGGCTGGTATCGTGCCGCGCGCCGGGCACGGTCTGCACCGTGGACGAGGTCCCGGGGACCTGCGTCGGGGATCTTTCCCGGGACCTGAACATCTCGCCGTCCACCGCAAGCCACCACCTCAAGGAACTGCGCCAGGCCGGTCTGATCCGGACCGGACGCCGGGGCCGGCGGATCGAGTGCTGGGTCGATCCGGACGCCTGGCGGGAGCTGGCCCTCTTTTTCAAGGGCTGATTTTTTATAAAACTTTCCAAGCGGCGTCCGTCCGGACGGGGAGGATCAGCGGTCTGAGGCAGGAAGCATCAGGCAAAAAATCGGTCGCCATGAAGCCGCGGGCCGCCGCCAGCGGGTGGGCCTGGTTGATCTGGGCCGTGGCGGCCACTTATTTCTTCTACGACTACCTCCAGCAGGTGGCGCCCGGGGTCCTGGGTCCATCCCTGGTGGCCTCGTTTCAGGTGAACGCCGGGGCCCTGGGAATCTTATCGGCCTTTTACTTCTACTCTTACGCGGTGATGCAGGTCCCGGTCGGCCTCCTGGTGGACCACTTCGGTCCTCACCGGCCGCTGGTCATCGCCGCCGTGGTCGCCGCGGCGGGGAACGTGGTCCTGGCCCTGAGCGGTTCCCTGGGCGCGGCCGAGCTGAGCCGGCTCCTGATCGGTTTCGGGGCGGCCTTTTCCTACGTGGGGTGTCTGAAGCTCGTTTCCAACTGGTTTTCACCGAGGCGATTCGCCACCCTGGCCGGGCTGACCAGCACCCTGGGCATGACCGGGGCCATCGTCGGGAGCGCGCCTTTGGCCAGCGCGGCCCAGCACCTGGGCTGGCGAGGGACGATCTGGGTCCTGGCGGTGCTCGGCGGTCTGTTGGCCCTGCTTATCCTGGTAGTGGTTCGCAATCATCCCACGGGCCGCGACCCGTGGACCGAGCACCCCGAACATAACCGAGGCCTGGCCAAGACGTGGGGCGACTTGAAGCACGTCTTCAGCCGGGGCCAGGCCTGGCTGACCGGCCTGTTCGTGACATGCATGAACATCACCTTCACCGCCTTTGGCGGGGTGTGGGGGGCAAGCTTCGTGCACAAGGCCCACGGGGTGGGTCAGGTCGCCGCCGCCGGGGCGGTGTCGATGCTTTTTGTCGGGGGGATCGGCGGGGGCGTACTCTGGGGCTGGCTGTCCGACCGGGTGGCCCGACGGAAATGGCCGATGACCGTCTCGGCGGCCGGGGCTCTGGCGACCATGGCCGCCGTACTCTACCTGCCCCACCTTCCGATCTGGGCCTTGTATCCCCTGCTGCTCGTCCAGGGCTTCTGCTGCAACGGGCTCATCCTGGGCTATGCCCTGGCCCACGACATCCGGCCGCCGGGTTCGGCCGGGGCCTCGGTCGGATTCGTGAACACCTGCTGCGCCGGCGGCACGGCCGTGTTCCTGCCGATCATCGGCTGGCTGTCCGCCGTCGGACACACCGGCGGGAGCGATCCGACCCTGTCCGATCTGACGGCCGGCGATCTGCGTTTCGCCCTGAGCTTTCTGTTGATCTGCCTGGCCGCGGCCCTGACGGCCTCGCTGTTCATCGGCGAGACCAGGTGTCAATCGGTTTACGATGACACGCCGCACCCGGCCGACCGTCGATCACCTTAAACGATGGCGGGAAGACCACGGACCTCGGCCGGAATGGACCGGCCGGGGGTCAGGCCACCTCGTTGGGCCCGCCGTCCTTGGGCTTGAGGCGGTCCAGGAGGCTGATCACCTTGTCCCCGTCATCCGGCCGGGAGGCCTCGGGCCGGGAGCCCTCTTTTTCGTCTTCCGGGGCCAGGGCCAAGGGGGGGAAGCGACCCACCTCGGGCAGGGCCTCGATCCGGACCGGGTGGCCGCTCATGGTGAACGCCTGGCCGTTGATGTACTCGCCCCTCAGGATCCAGGTCAATTCCTTGGGCGGCACCTGCAACACCAGCAGCCTGATCTGATACCACTCCGGCTTGACGTCGGGCTGGATGTCCTCGATCCGGGCAAAGAAGGCCGGTTGATCGTTGAAATGGATCAGGACCACATGGCCGACATCGTTCACCGTCACCCCCGCCGCGCCGGGTTATGGCCCCATCCATAACATCCGGGGCCGGGGGCCGTCAAAAGGAAACCAAAAAAAAAAGCCCCCCGCCCCGCGCGGCGGGAGGCCCGATCAGGCCCTTGGGCTTAGTTGCTCTTGACCTCGATCCGGCGCGGTTTGGCCTCGGGAGTCTTGGGCAGGACCACCTTGAGCACGCCCGCCTCATAGGAGGCCTCGACCCGGCCGGCGTCCACCTCGGCCGGCAGACGCAGGGTCCGCGAGAACCGGCCGTAACGCCGTTCGATCCGGTGCACCCTGTCGTCCTTGTCCTCGTGCTCAGACCTTTTCTCGCCGCTGATGGTCAACAGGTCATCGGTCAGCGAGACGTCCAGGTCCTTTTCCTCGACGCCGGGGACCTCGAGATGAACCTCGATGGCCTCGTCGGTCTCGGTCACGTCCAGGCTGGGCACGAAGTCGGTCGTTTCCAGGGCTTCACCCCAAATGTCCTGGAAGTCCCAGTCCCGGAACCATCGGTCCAGCGTCCCCAGGGGACGCATCAGTGTCAGGTTGGCCATGGTAACACCTCCAAAATCGTCCGTTCATTTTCTGAACGTCCTATGGATACTCAGGCGATAGTTTTCAAGATTTCGATCGTGATTAAAATAAATTTTACCGGGTCAGGCCTGGCCCAGATGACGGGCAAAAAATTCGGCCTCCAGGGTGACGACCTCCTCAAAGTCTTTGCCCTGGTACACGTCGAAGTGTCCGCCCGAACGGCGGACCAGCTCGGCCCGGGGAAGGCGCTCGGCCGTTTTGGCCACGGCCGCGGCCGGGATGTAGAGGTCGTCCTCGGCCATGACCATCAGGACCGGGCAATCGATTTTCGGGGCGAATTTGATCGGCCGGTAAAGGCCCATGGTCAGCAGGACCCGGGCGGGGCAGCGGTTGGGGAAGTCATACCCGGGCGGCACCAGGGCCTGAAAACCGGGTTCAGCGTCCGGGCCGTTGAGCACGGCGAATCTGTCGGGCGGGCCGGCCACGGGGACGTAATGGGGCCGGCGGAAGGTGATCATCCGCCCCAGGTCCCGGAGGCCGTGCCCGAAGGCGGCCAGGGCGTGGCCCAGGGGAACGTGAGCCAGGGTGGCCCGTCCGTCCACAAAGGGCACCTGGGCGACCACGGCCCGGACGCCCCTGTCCCGGGCGGCCGTGACCAGGACGTGACCGCCGGAAAACGAGGTGCCCCACAGACCGATCCGCTGGGGATCGATTTGGTCCAGGCCGCGGACATGCGTGAGGGCCGCGGCCCAGTCGGCCAGGTGTCTTCGGGGACTGACCAGATTTCTGGGCTCGCCGCGACTATCGCCGAATCCCCGGTAGTCGAAGACAAAGGCGGCCAGCCCGGCCTGATTGAACCGGGCGGCGTACTCGCCCAACAACATCGCCCGCTCGGCGGCAAAGCCGTGGGCCAGGATCACCGCCGGCCAGCGGCGTTCATCTTGTCCCCCCAGCCCGGCGTCAGGCAGAAACAGCCAGCCGGCGCACCTGGTTCCCTGAATTAAAAAATTTGAATCCAGACGGGTCATCGAGTCTTTCCTGTTTTCGGCGGGTTTATAGATCTCCCTTGAGACGTCTGGCGAGCCAGGTGTTGCGGCGGCGCTCGTCCGTGGTGCGGACCGCCCGGTCCAGGGCGGCCCGGGAGCCGACCAGGACGCACAGCCTTTTGGCCCGGGTCAGGGCGGTGTAGAGCAGGTTGCGCTTGAGCATCACGAAATGCGAATTCAAGAGGGGCACGACCACGGCCGGGAACTCGCTGCCCTGGGACTTGTGGACGGTGACGGCGTAGGCCAGGGTCAGGGCCTCCAGGTCCAGGGCCTCGTAGGCCGCCCGGCGCCCGTCAAAGTCCACCACCAGCAGGGCCTGATCCGGGTCCACGGCCGTGACCCGGCCCAGCTCGCCGTTGAACACGCCCCGGTCGTAATCGTTTTTGACGCACATCACCCGGTCGCCCCGGCGGTACGAAAAACGTCCCCGGTCAAGGCCGGGCCGGCCGGGATTGAGCCGGGCCTGAAGCCGCAGGTTGAGGTTCTCGGTGCCGACCTCGCCCTTGTGCATGGGTGACAGGACCTGGACGTCGGTCAGGGGGTCGAGGCCGAATCCGCGGGGGATGCGCTCGGCCACCAGGTCCTCGATGACCCGGGCCGCCTCGGCCGGGTCGTCCCGCTCGATGAAGTAGAGATCGCCCGGCTCGGGTCCCTGATGAAATTGCGGCGGGCGGCCGTGGTTGACGGCGTGGGCCCCGGGGATTAGGAGTCCCTGGGCGGCCTGGCGATGGATTTCGGTCAGATATACCGCTTCGACCCGACCGCTGTTCAGGATTTCCCGCAGGACCGCCCCCGGTCCGACCGAGGGGAGCTGGTCCACGTCCCCGACCAGGATCAGCCGGGTCCCGGGGGCGACGGCCTTGAGCAGGTGATGGCTGAGCCACAGGTCCAGCATGGAGGCCTCGTCCACGATGACCGCGTCGGCCTCGAGGGGCCGGTCCTCGTCGCGTCCGAACCGGGCCTGCTGGGGATCGAACTCGAGGAGGCGGTGCACGGTCCGGGCCGGGGCGCCGGTCAGCTCGGCCAGGCGCTTGGCCGCCCGGCCGGTGGGGGCGGCCAGGACGAATCTTTCGTGCCGGCGGCGGAGGATGGCGATGACCGCCCGGACGATGGTCGTCTTGCCCGTGCCCGGCCCGCCGGTGATGACCGCCACCGGGGCGCTGACGGCCGCGGCCACGGCCCGGGCCTGGTCCGGGGCCAGGGTCAGGTCCAGGGCCTGACCGGCCAGGTCCCATTCCGCCGGGGTGGGCGGGGCGCCCCCCGCCTCGGACAGCCGGGCGGCCAGACGCCAGGCCAGTTCCCGCTCGCACCGGGCCAGCCAGGCCGGATAGACCGCCTCGCCCTCGGGCTGGGTCACCACCTCCAGGTCCCCGGACCTGTTCAGGCGGTCGATGGTCTCATCGATCAGCCCCGGATCCACGGCCAGCACCTGGGCCGCGGTTTCCGCCAGGTGCTCCCGCGGGACAAAGACGTGGCCCTCGTCGGTCGCGGTCTCGATGACGTGGAGCACCCCGGCCCCGAGGCGAGGCGGAGCGTCGAGGGCGAAACCCATCTCCCGGGCCATCCGGTCGGCGGTCAGAAAGCCGATGCCCTTCACCTCCCGATAGACCACGTAGGGATCGGCCTGGACCGCCTCGACCGTGTCCTCTCCCAGGCGCCGGCAGACCTTGAGGGCCTGGGCCGGCCCCAGCCCCAGCCCCTGCAAGAAGACCATGGCCCGCCGGGTCTCGCGCTGCTCTTGCCAGGCCTGCTTGATCTGGGTCAACCGCTTGCCGCCGATCCCCGGGACGGTCAGCAGCCGCCGGGGCGTCTCGTCCAGGACCCGCAGGGTGTCCTCGCCGAAGCGCTCGACCAGCCGCTGAGCCATGACCGGGCCGATGCCCTTGATCAGCCCCGAGCCCAGGTAGCGAATCAGGCCGTCGGTGGTCGAGGGCGGCCTGATCTTGACCGAGTCGGCCACGAACTGCCGGCCGTACTTGGCGTGCTTGTCCCACCGGCCGGTCAGTTCGACCTCCTCGCCCGCGGTCAGCCCCCCCAGGGGGCCGACCGCGGTCACGCTCCCGGTCGGTCCGGCCACGTCCAGGCGGACCACGGCAAAGTCGTTTTCGGAGTTGACAAAGGTCAAACGCTTGACCACTCCCGAGAGGGTGTCACCCTCGGGCGGCGGGAACAGGCTGTCGGCGGGCGGCGTCACGTCGTGATTTCGGATGGGATCGAACGGTTGTTAGGAGCACCATACTTATTCAGCAAAAAAGGGTAAAGCAAAAACCGCCGCGGGATGGAATCGGTAACCGGTCGAGCCTCACCGCGGCCCGGCCGAAGCAGAGGGCCGGTCCAGGTTGCGGACCATCTTGGCCAGGGTCAGCACCGCGTCCACGTAGTGCCGGCTGTGGTTGTACTTCATCAGGACCGCCCGCCGGCCGGCCGCATCGAGTCCCGGCCGCCAGCCGTGATGCTTCAGGTAGCGGCCGGCGCTCAGCACCGCGTCATCGAGGTGAAAGAGCAGGACCCGGCCGTCCTTGTCGGCGTCCACCCCCAGATTCAAGGCGTTGGACGGCAGAAACTGGCAGATGCCCAGGGCCCCGGCGAACGAGCCCTTGAGGGCGTGAATGTCCAGCCGGTTCTTGTCGGTGTAGCGGATCAGGGCGGTCAGCTCCCCAAAGGCCCAGTCGCTCTTCTTCTCCAGCCAGGCCACGACATATTTCCGGGTCCTCTTGCGGCGGCTCCTGGGGTCCAGGCGGCTCCGGATGGCCCGGGCCGCCCGGGGGCCCCGGGTGGCGGCCAGGGTGGCCAGGACGTTGAACACCGGGAATCTTCCTTGGTTGCCGCCCAGCCTGGTCTCGATCATGAACAGGGCGGCTATGATCTCCGGGGGCACACCGTAGCGTTTCTGGTTTTTCAAAAGTAGCCGGCGATGGGCCGCCAGCCAGCGGTGGGTCCGGCGGGCGACGCGGGCCGTGGTGAACCCCTTGTACAGGGCCTTGGTCTCCCGGACCCTGAGCCGGATCAGGACCGTTTTGGGGAGATACCTGACCGAGGGCGAGGCGAAGAGGCGGTCGATCTTTTTCCGCTTGAAGCCCGAGGCCACCAGCCTCTTTTTCAGGGCGGCGAAGACCCAGGCGCCGCCCGGCCAGGCCGCCGCCGGGACCGGGGTCAGGCCCGAGGCGGGCAGCCGGGCGATCCTCTGGTTGGGGGGAACTGGTTTGATCTGGGACCAGTCCGGCGGCCGGGTCAGGGTCGGTCGGGTCGGCCCGGACGGGCGGGCGGGCGGCTGAGACGCAGCGGGCCGCGAGGCAGTCGGCGCGGTCCGGGAATAACAGCCGCTCAACCCGGCGGCCAAAACCGCCGAAATCAACCAGAGCACCACCCGGCCCCCGGCCGGGGCCCCATCAAACCTTGGCCCGCCGTTCAACGCCCGCTCTCCGGCCGCCGGTTGTCATCCGGCGGCGTTTCACATACACTGGCTTCGAGGTATCGACTCATGGCCGATCTGGTCAAGTTCCCCCGGCTCCCGGACAACACCCTCACCGACAAGCCCTGGCGGTTTCGCCGGGCCGAGTGGGCCGCCGCCCAGCCCTTGATGTGCGGCCTGCACCAGGCGGCCCTGTTCGAGGACCATCGCCGCGAGGTCTATCGGCCCGGGCACTTTCACATCCGGGAATTACCCCTGGGGGTCCCGCTCGAGGCGGGCCAGGTGATCACCATCCGGGGGGTCTTCCGCCACCGGGAGGCGGAGGAGAACATGCGCCGGGTGATGTTCCTGGCCGGGCTGATGGAGGTGATGATCAATCACCCCTGCCCCATCCTCCGGACCGACCTGATCCGTAACGTGTATCAACGCCTGGAGACGCTGTCGGCCGACCTGGGGGTGGTCTGGCGGGGTCAGAGCAACCGATTCCTGCCCACCCTGTCCCCGCGGCTGTATCACCCCAACCGCCTGTCCGGGAGGCTGGCCGTGATCAACAACCTCCAGGTCTTCTACGACACCCTCCGGGCCGAGACCGACGACCAGTTCGACCTGGTGGCCAAGCACTACGTGTTCTACGTCCCGGCCGGCTGGGCTCCCCCGGCCCCGGCCTGACGCCGCCGCAGTCCGCCTACCGGACGGTGAAGGACAGCCGCTCGACGACGTTGTATCCGCCCCGCGGCCAGTTGAAGTACAGCCGGACCTGGTACTTCCCGGGCGGCAGGTTGTGAACCGTGAACCGGCCCGAGGCGTGGCCCTTGAGGTAGGTCCACTTGCCCCAGGTGCGGTCCGAGGCCCCGGCCCTGACAAAGGTGATCCAGTCCCGGGGATTGCCCGAGGTGCCGCGCCAGGTGACCGTGACCGGCCGGCCCGCCGGGAAAACGGCGGCCGGCAGGGACAAATATTGGCCTCGGAGCGCGTGTCCGGGTAGGGCCGAACCGACGCGGAAGGACAACCGCTCGATGACCTTGAATCCGCCCTGGGGCCAGTTGAAGTACAGCCGGGCCTCATAGGCCCCGGGCGGCAGGTTGTGGACCGTGAACCTTCCGGAGGTCCGGCCCCGGAGATAGGTCCACTTACCCCACTTGCGGTCCGACGTCCCGGCCGGGACGATGGTGATCCAGTCCTTGGCGTTGCCCGGGGTGTTGCGCCAGGTGACGGTCACCGGCTGGCCGGGCTGGTACACGACGGCCGACAGGGACAGATACCGGCCCGGGACCCTGGCCGGTACCACGGCGGCCGGCGAGTCCCCGCCCCCTTTCTGGGCCAGGGCCGGCCCGACCGTCAGGGCCAGGATCCCCACCAGGCACCAGACAATCAATTTGACGCGACGAGACATGGGCATACCTCCCTGATAATTACCAATCATTGTATCCTGGGGCGACGGACGCCTGTCAAGGGCTGGATAATAGGCCGCCGCCGGCCGGCCGCCGCCTGTTTCGGCGGCCGAATCCAGTCCCGGTGATGATCGCGGAGAAAGGCGAGCAGGAGCTGGGCCACGGCCTCGTGGCCCCGCTCGTTCAGCCCCTCGGTCCCGGGGGCCGCCCCCGGCCCGGGTCGAAAAAGGGCGGCGCCCCGGTCCCGGGTCAGACGGATGAAGCCGGGGGTCAGGGAGAATACCGGGATGCGGTGCGCCCGGCAGACGGCCGTGAGCCGGTCCTCCACCAGATTCAAATCCAGGGCCGGATTGTCGTGTTGCCAGGCGGACCGCAGGGTCTGATCGACCTGCTCGGGCCGGGGAACCAGGACCACCAGGAACTTGACGCCTCGTTCCCGGCACAGCCGGTCCATCTCGATCAGCACCCGGGCGGTCACCCGGCGGGCCCGCTCGGCAAAGGCCAGAAGCCGCAGGTAGTCCAGGGGCATCCGGGCGAACTGCCAGGCGCCCCAGGTGAAGGGCGTCAGGTAAAGGTACAGGCTGTCGGCCGCGGCCCGGCGACCCACCTCCCGGCGGAAACCCCAGTCGCCGTCCCCCGTTCCCGACCGGACGTAACGCCGGTACAGGTCCAGGATCTCGTATTTTTCGTGGTTGATCCACCGGAGCAGGTGGGACTCGGGCGTGATCCAATACAGGAATCGGCCCCACCAGCTCCTCCGGAGGCGATTGAGGCCGCGGTTCCGGAACCCCCGGCCGACCTCTAACCGGCCGCCGACGATGGTCACCCGCGGTCGCTCGGTCCGCCCGAACTCGGGGCTGTCCTCCAGCTCACTTTGGGGCGGAGTGACGAACAGGATAACGATATCGGGCCGGTACTTGAAACCCCGGTCCTTGAGCAGCAGGTACTGGTGGGTGACGCCCGTGTCCGGGAGACCGGCGTTGATCACCTCCCAGTTGAACTGACGCCAGCGGCCCGTGGCCCTGAGGTCCCGCTCCAGGACCTGACCGAAGGTCCGCGTCAGCTTCACCCCGAGGGCCGCCACCAGGGAATCTCCCAGGAGCAGGACGCGCCTGGTTCCGGCCGGTTTGAGCCAGCCTCCCGAGGCGTCCCGGCGCCAGCCGCGCTCCCGGTCCCGGTATCCCAGGGAATTTATGGCCACGTAAACCGGCCGCTCCCCCGGCCACCAGCCCCGGGCCCCGGGGCGCAGCGACACCCCCAGGACCGGATCGAACCGGCCCAGCAGCGGCGGGGCGGGCAGGAAGATTCGGACCGCCGCCTCGGCCAGGGCCAGGAGCAACACCACCCCCAGGACAAACACCACCAGACTGCCCAGACAGCCGCGCCCCAAACGACGCCGGACCAGCCGGGGCAGAGACCGGGGGACGTCCGGGGCTGCGCGAAGGGTGTCGGGCTGAGGATCCATGGGGCGTTCCTGGCGTTCCGTCCGGGAGGCGTCCTTACGCACGTAGTTTACCACAGTCCCCGCCCCGGCGAGGCGGCCGGCCGTTTCATTCGAATTTCGCGGATCAGTCCCTGCCGCCCGGCGGTCGGATTGCTTGGTTACGGCTGGAAATGGGGTACGATTACCAGGCGACGGCCCGGGGCCCGATCAACGGGCTTGTCCGAACACGTCCGGTTCGTCGCTCAGGCGCCGGTGGATCTCGAAGTGGTAGGCCTGAATCACGTCCTCGTGGTTCAACAGGCCCAGGATGGCCCCGGACTCGCTGTCCACCACCGGGATGGTCCCCAGGCCGGCGTCCAGGAACTTCATCAGGGCCGAGTACAAGGTCTCGTCGGTGGTCACCCAGACCGGGTCCTTGGCCACCTCGCCGACCACCACCAGGTCCAGGATGGCGTCCTCGAACAGGATCGTCCGGACGTCCCGGAGCGAGAAGATGCCGGTCAAGTGGCCCTGACCGTCCACCACCGGGTAGTGATTGTGGCCGGACCGGGTCAGGACGTCCCGCAACTCGCCGAAACGCATCGAGGCCGGCAGGACCTCGACCCGGCTGGGCTGGAAGATGTCGCCGACCTTCATCTCCTCCAGGACGTTGATGGTCATGTCCGCGGTATGGGCCGGCGAGGCGAACTTGTTTTCGACCTGTTTTTCGTAAATGGACCATTTTCGGGTCAGCAACAGGGCGATGACCGACACCAGCATCAGCGGGGCCAACAGGCCGTAGCCCTGGGTCATCTCCGAGACCATGAGCAGGGCCCCGATGGGCGCCGAGGCCGCCCCGGCGAAAAAGCTGGCCATGCCCACCAGAACGTACGCGCCGGGCTGGGTCACCAGATGCGGGAACAGCCACTGGCCCAGGTGACCGATCGTCCCGCCGATCATGGCGCCGATGAACAGGGACGGACCGAATACCCCGCCCGAGCCGCCCGAGCCGATGGTCAGGGCGGTGGTGATCATCTTGGCGAAGATGGCCACGACCATGATCCACAGGGCGGTGTGACCGTTAAGGACCGACTGGATGATTCCATAACCGCCGCCGATCACCTCGGGCAGAAACAGGGCGAACAGGCCCACCCCCAGGCCGCCGATGGCCGGTTTGAAGTGGGGCGGGATCGGAATCTTTTGAAAGACGTGGTCCCGGGCCCCGTAAAAGAGCTTGATGAACAGGATGCCCAGCGGGGCGCAGACCAGGCCCAGCACGGCGTAAACCAACAGCTCCAGCGGGTTGGTGAACTGGAACTGGGGGGTGGCGAAGATGGGTTCGTGGCCGAAAATCAGGGTGAACAGGCTGTAGGCGACCACCGAGGAGATGATGCAGGGAATGATGGCTTCGGTCTCGAAGTCCTCATGGTACAGGACCTCGACGGCGATGATGGCCCCGCCCAGCGGCGCCCGGAAGATGGCCCCCAGGCCCCCGGCCGTGCCGGCCAGCAGGAGCAGCCGTCGGTCCTTGACGTCCATCTTGAGGACCTGGGCCAGCCAGGAGCCGTACCCGGCTCCGATCTGGGCGATGGGTCCCTCACGGCCGGCACTGCCGCCCGTGGCCAGGGTGATGACCGAGGCGATGCTCTTGATGATCGGCACCCGGGCCCGGATAATGCCGGCCTTGTAGTGGAAGGCCTCGATCATGTGGTCGGTGCCGTGGCCCTCGGCCTCGGGGGCAAAGGTATAGACCAAGAAGCCGCTGACCAGGCCGCCCAGGACCGGGATGAAGAACAGGATCCAGGGGCGATATTGGATACCCCGCATCTGGGCCAGGAGTTGTCTGGTGTTGATGCCGGCGGTGTTGATGAACTCCTGGCCCGGCAGGGGCAACTCGAGGAATTTCAGGCCGAGGTGGGCCTCGACCAGCCGCTCGCCGGCCGGCGCGGCCAGGTGCAGCCCGGCCCCGAGCTCGAGCACGAAATACTTGCCCCACTCCAACAAATAAAAAAAAGCGGCGGCCCCCAATCCGGCCACCGCCCCGACCATGGCCCCGTAAAACACCCACCGCACCACCTGGACCGCTCCGGGCGGGGTCAACCGATATTTCAGGCGAGGTAGCTTGCCCATGACTCCAGGTTCCGGTGGCCTCGGGTCCGCAAGGTAAATGGAAGTTGGTTTTATATCATTCCCGAGCCGCCAAGGGAAGCCAAATTTTTCGGGGAGCCGGCCTATCAGCCCGAAAAAAAACCGGCGCGGTTGACAGCGGTGCGGTACAATTGGTTAAATTAACCCATGAAAATCAGCCCCGAACGGGATGCAACCAGGAGGTTTCAAATGAAACGTGTCGTTCTATTGGCGGTGGCCGCGGTGTTTCTCTTGGCCGGGCCGGCCTCGGCCTTCAACGCCAAAGACCTGGCCAAGTTCCTGCCCGATACCCTGGGGGGGCTCAAGGCCGTGGCCAAGGCCGACACCCTGTCCATGACCATCAAGGACAAAAAAATACTTCACGCCTCCCGGAAATACGGCGACAAGGACCACCGAATGACGATCATGATCCGGGCCGGCGGTTACACCGTCCAGATGGCCGCCTCCATCAAGATGAAGATCTCGTTGGAAAACAGCCACATGATCCTGAAGCCGGTCACGGTCAAGGATTATCCCGGCCAACTGGTGGTCCAGAAGGACAACAAGCAGGTCTCGGTCCGGCTTCAGGTCGGGGACAAGCTGATCATCACCCGGGCGGACAAGACCGTCGATCCGGCGACCAGCCTCAAGGTCATCGGTGACATGGACCTGAAAGGCCTGGCGGCCCTCAAGTAGGCGGACGACCCGGTCTGACAAGTCTGCCGGGCGCCGTGACCGGGCCCCGCTGGCCCCGGCCCTGATCCAGATTGCGGCAGCCTGGATCAATCCCGGCGCAACCGCCGCTGCTCCCGGTCCGTGAACTGGTCCGTGCCCAGGTTGATCAGATCGACCAGCAGCCAGATCAACCCGCCGATGATCGTCAGCCAACTCAGCAAGAACAAGATGCCGGTCCCGATCTTGCCCACGTAGAACCGGTGCATCCCGGCGGCGAAGATCAGCAGCAAGACGGTCACGTCCAGGCGATACGGTCCCCGGTCGCCCGGCTTGAGGTTGAGGTTCAGATGGCGGCCGTCCCGGTCGGTGAAGTTGTCGGTGACGATCAGGATCAGGTCATACAGACACCAGATGCCCAGCCCGCCGCCGGTAAGGAGCATGAGCACCGCCGTGCCGATCTTGCCGGCGTAAAAGCGATGGGCGCCGAGCCACCCCAGAAACACGGCCAGGAAAAAGGCCGGGGCAAAGTTGTGTTTGCCGCGTGACTTCTCAGCCGGCTCGACTGCCGGGGCCGTCTGTTCCATCGGCTGCCTCCTATTCTGCCTGAAAAAGTGCCCGTTGCTCCGGCGGCAGGGCCGCCAGGTGCGCCCGGGCCTCGTCCGGACCTACCGCCCGGCGGGACCCGTCCGACTCCTGGACCACCACCCCGGACTCGACCAGCAGCCGGTGGCGGCGCTGCCTGACCTGTTTGTCCGGATGACAGACGAGCTGGCAGTGGCCGCAGGTGAACTCGCCCCTGAAGCCGGGCATCATGGCGTGATAGAAGCCGACCTCCATCTTGGGACGCCGGGCGAACGGCCCGGCCGCGGCCCGGATCGCGCCGTAAAAATCATCGTCTCGTTCGGGAATGGGAAACCGGGCCGGCGACCAGGTGGACCACTTGCCGCTTTGGTGCAGTCCGGCGAACCCGCCGCACACGTAGTCGCAGCGGACATAGGCCCGCCGCCGGGCGTAGGAAAACTCCCGGCCGCCCAGGGTGACCATTGCCCTCTCCTCCGGGTCCATCAGGCCCGAGGCGCAGGCGGCCAGGCAGAGCCGGCATTCGTCGCAGTAGCCGTCCGCCAGGGGTTCGGTCGGCTCCAGTTCGGCCTGGGTCACGACTGACCCGAGGATGATCGCCGCGCCGTGTTCGGGATGCAGGACGTTGCCGGACAGGCCGAAGTACCCCACCCCGGAGCGAACCGCCAGGTAACGATGCGACACGTCGGGCAACTCGTCCCGGGGGCCGTGGGCCGTGTCCTTCCGGTAAACAAAGTTGCAGGCCACGGCCACGGACGGGGAACCCCGCATCTCCAGGAACCCGGCCAGGTCCAGGGCGAGGCCGCTGGCCAGGTGGTTGGTCAGGATGTTGTCCTGGCAGTGGGCCGCGTAATCCTTCTTGCCCAGAAAGGGCTCGATATGGTCCTGGTTAAGCGGCAGGGCGAACGTCACCGCCGACCTGGCCCCGGGCAGGACCCGGGTCAGATCGGCCGAGGGCGGACCGCCGGCCAGGGTCTCCACGGTCGCCACGCCCACGGCCACGGCCCCGGCGTTGATCACGAAGTCCTTGACGGCCTGGCTGAGATCGACTGGCTGGGGCATGTCACCTCCAGGGGACAACGACCGTGAAAAGGGCCGGCGGTTGTTTAACCGTATCACAGGCCAAGGCCCGGGGCCAGACAAGCCGGGCCCGGCGCTCACCGCGGCCCGACCCGGCGCCGGGGGGGCATGGCCGGGGCCCTCGGTTTCGGCCGGTCCTCGTCGTCTTCCAGGTCCATGGCCCGGGGCAGCAGCTTCTCCAGGGCGCCGCTCCAGTTGCGGATCACGCCCTGGACCACGATCGAGATCGACCGCCCGCCCTTGCCCAGCCGCTGCAGCTCGCCGTAGATCGACAAGACCTCGGCGGTCATCACCCACCGGACGGCGTGGGCCTGGACCCGGGGGAAGACGACCACGTCCATCAGGCCGGTCTCGTCCTCGAGGGTGACGAACATCACCCGCTGGCCGCTCTGGGTGGGCGGGGTGTGGACCAGGATCACCCGGCCGCTGACCTTGACCCGCCGGCCCGAGGGGGTGCGCCGCAGGTCGGCGGCGGTGATGATCCCGGCCCGTCGCATCAGGGGCCTGACCGGGGTCAGGGGGTGGGCCGTGCAAAAGACGCTCATGGACCGCGCCTCGTCCAGGACCCGCCGGGCGGCAGTGGCCGCCTTTTGCTTCGCGATGACCGTTGCTACCAGGGTCTGCTCCGAGTCCGCGCTTGCCGCGGCCACTTCGTCGGCCGGCGGCAGTGGCCGCTCTTGCTTCGCGATGACCTGTCGTGCCAGTGATACATGGTCGTCCGCGCTTGCCGCCTCCACCACGTTTCGGCTCTGCCGTTCTAATTTCACCATCACCCTCTCCACGCCTTCACGCCGCCCGATCTTTCCCGAATAGATCACCCGCCCCCAGGCGGCAGTGGCCGCCGTTTAATTCGCGATGACCATTAGTGCCGGTGAAACCACGTCATCCGCGCTTGCCGGCGCCACTACGTCGGCGCCTGCGGTGTTACCGGTTTCGGTCATCACCCCCTCCTAACTCCTTCAAGCCGCCCGGTCCGCTCCGAACAGATCCCCCGCGCCCAGACCCCGCAACGCCCCTGCCATGTCCAGGATGGCCATCACCCGGGCCGGCAGCCGGACCCGTTCTTGAAAATCGTCCAGGCTCGAAAAGCGCCCCCGGGCCTCGCGCTCGGACACGATCCGATCGGTGGTCGCCGGGCCCACGCCGTGGACCACCACCAGCG
>CAZMVB010000032.1:0-44416 GCA_964569795.1 uncultured Desulfarculales bacterium
CCTGGTAGGTGTGGGTCAGGTCCACGTTGCCCTGAAGGCCCTTGGCCAGGAAGGCATGGGCCGCCTTCTCGATCACCTCGGCCGAGGCCCAGGCGCCGTGCGCGTCCGGGGTGTCCGGCAGATACACCGGGCAGAAGAACAGCTGCTTGGCCTCGTCCCCTTTGCGGATGACCGCCTTGGCCAGGTCGGCCAGGACCGGGACCTTGGTCCGGGCCTCGCCCTTCTGGAACTCGGCCACGGCAATGGTCAGGGGCCCGCCTTCGAGGGCCTTGGCGATCCCCACCTGGCCGTTGGCCCCGGCCGGGACGATCGAGATGAACATCACGTCCAGGTCGACGATCTCGCCGGGAGGGTTGACGGCCTTGCGGATTGAGGTTTTCGGCACTGCCATCATCCTCACCAATGAGTTTGACAAAGACAGCATATATGCTATCATTCTGCTGAACGCTCAAGAGCAACCAGCGATGACCAAAGCCGAGAAGCTACTGGCCAAGATCAAGACCGCCCCTCAAGACGTGAGGTGGGAAGAACTTGTCAGGTTCCTAAAGTGCGAAGGCTTTAAGATGCAGTCCGGTGATGGCTCGCGGTACACCTTCAAAAGGGAGTCCGACCGGCTGCGTTTTACGGTTCACAGGCCGCACGGCGACTCCAAGGTCGACACCAGCGCGGTCAAGAAGCTCTTGGAACTTCTCAACCTAAAATGAGGTTGCCATGCCTACCCTTGACGAATACATGGCCCGTAAGTACCCGATCTTCGTCGAGCCTGGCGAAGAGTCGGGTTTCATCGCCACCTACCCCGACCTGCCCGGCATAGTTGCGCACGGTGCAACTTATAATAAGGTCGTCAAAAACGCCGAGGCCCTTCGGGAAGAATGGATTCGGGGTCAGCTTGAAGACGGTTGGCCAGTCCCGGTCCCTGATGAACTTGCTTCCTGTAAAGGGTCTCTGACGGTTCGCATCCCCGTGAGCCTTCATCGGCGGCTCAAGCAAAGGGCCAAGCGGGAGGGCGTCAGCCTCAATCAATGGGTGTCCACGATCCTGGCCCGGAGCGAGCCCACCGCCACCAGCGACCGGAAGGCAAAAGGCGACTCGAAGGCAAGCAGGGCCGCCTAAATCACCGGCTCCTCACCGCACCGGCAGTTACCGTGGATCGCGCCCAGGATCGGGGTGGGGTTGGGGTCATCCCCGGTCGGCCAGGGCATCAGCGCCTTGACCGCCTCGGGATCGTCGCCGGCGGCCAGTACCGCGTCCCGGACCTTGACCGCCGCGGCCACGGTGTACACCTTGCCCTCGAGGTCCCGGCACCGCTGGCAGACCCGCTGGTCGCCCATGGTGTAGCGCCGGTACTTCTTGACCCCGGCCTGGCTCATGGCCTCGACCGTGCCGAAGGCCCTTGACCGCGACAGCATCGACGCCGCGTTCATCTTCCAGTAGGCGGCCGACTTGTCCGCCAGGTGGCCGAACTGACTCTCCAGGATCTGGCCCAGCTCGGTCCGGCCCAGGCCGTTCTCCAGGGCCTCCTGGGCCGTGGCCGCCAGGTTCTTCGCAAGAACCTCCCGGCCGTGGGTCTTGATCCAGTAAACCGTGTGCTCGCCCAGCACGGCCCGGGTCTGGTCGTCCACCAGGTTCCAGGCCAGATCACCCACCCCGAGGTCGCGGGCCGTCTTGGCCTTGGCCCGATCGTACATCTGGTGGATGGCGCTCTTGATCGTCCGGCTGGAGGTGACCCCGACCTCGCCCAGGGCCGAGGCGAAGTAGTTCGCCAGGAGGTCGATGTCCGCCTCGGTCAGGGGGTCGCCCCGGCCGAGAACGCTCTTCATATAGGCCAGGATGTCCCGCTTGGCCTCATCGAAGTCCGCGGCGCATGCCCCGGTGATCATGTTCTCGAGGTCGGACTCCCACTCGATCTTTTCCAGGGCGGCCGTCTGGAGCGGGACCGCCGGCGCGGTCAGCGAGTCCTCGAGGTCGATCAAACGCCCGCCGCTGAGGATCACCTTTCGATCGGCCCAGTCCTCATCGAGCGGGGCCAGTCCGGCCCCCTGGAGCATCTCGTTGACCGTCAACAGGCCCAGCTCGGAGCGCTTCCGGATGACGTCCAGCGCGGCGCCCTTGTCCTCGACGTCCCAGTCGGTGATCCGGATCACCCAGTCGTTGACGCCCAGGCCGGCCTTGACCAGGGTGTTGTTGATCAGGGCCTCGAGGGCCACCTGCCGGGGCCGGACGATGGTCGTCAGGAAGACGTCCATCTGCCCCTCGGCGTCGCCCTGCCCGCCCAGTTGGCCGGAACTGATGATCCCCACCAGCCTGGGCGGCACGCCGTGGGCCCGGACCGTCTCGTCCCGGTTCAGGGTCCGCAGGTCGAGGAACGAACCGTCCTTGACCTCTGAACTGAGGCGCTGAAGGCGGAGCGTGTAGCCGTCCGGAAGCCCGACCACCAGGATCTCCCGGGGTCTGGGCCCGTTCTTGGACTTGATCCGATCTTCGAGGAACTTCCTGGTCTTCTCGACCGCCCCGCGCAGATCCTCGTCCATCCAGGTCTCGGGACTCTCGGTCTCCTCTATCCCGACCTCTTGGGCATCAATCGGCTGGACGGCCGCGCTGAACGGATTGGCCCAGTAATCACCGCCGACGTCGGGCCGCTTCACCTTCTCGAAAACGGCGATGTACTCGGGGATGAAGTCCGAGTCAAAGGTGCGCAGGTTCCAGTCCCGGATGTGTCGGGAGAGCTGGATGGCCCCGATGGCCGGCACGATGTCCGGCTGACCGTAGATCGGGCTGTTGGGGTGATAGGCCTGGAGGATGACCAGCTCAGTGGCCCGCTTTTCCCAGGCACAATCAGGGTCCTCGCGGCCGTCGTCGGCCCGGATGATCCGCTCGTCCCCGAACGCCTTGAACCAGGTCTTTTTCGGAACTCCTCCCTGATTGACGGTCTGCAGCCAGGTCCCGGTCTTGGTCAGCCTGAAATCCTTGCCCGGGGCGTGGCCGATCAGGGCCACCTCGCCCAAAAGGTTCCTTCTGGCCTCGAACAGCCCGAAGCCGATCGCCTCCCGGTCGAGCCAGGACGGCTCCAGGACCGCGGTCAGGTCGTTTTCGTCCAGGAAATCGTCGAGCCGGGCCCGTTCCTCTTCCGAGGGTGACTCGACCTGGTCGCGAGGGGCGATCGAGAACCCCAGGCCGGCGATGACCGAGGCCTTCAGGGCGCAGCACCGGAAGTGCTCGGTGTTCTCGTCCAGGAGAAGGGCCAGCACCTCCGGGGAGTACCGGGGCCTGATGACCTGATCGTTGAGGCCTGCCTGCTCCTCGGTCTTGACCTGGGACGGCTGGACCTCCTGGACCTCGCCGCTCTTGGCCACCGCCACGCAGAACCTCTCCGGCCGTTTCTTCATCACTTCGTCCTCGGTAACCGGATCAGCTTGCGCACCTGCCAGAACATCAGCCAGGCGATCACCAGGTCGTCCTTGTGGCCCGGCATGGCCTCGTACCGATTCTTGGCCTTGCTCCACTGGAAGGCCCGGAGTTCTCTCCAGACCTCGAGGTCAGGACAGTCAACCAGGCCCTGCCGGATGACCTCCTGGCCGTCCGAGATCATCACCGGCCGGGTCTGGGAGTTGGTCAGCCAGCCGAGTTTCCGGTCCGGGTGGCGGTAGATGCGCTTGTAGGCCTCGGCCCCGAGGGTGGCCAGGACGGCGTGGCCGTGGTTGTTCCGCTCGACCGCGATCAGGGCGCCGTTGTAGAACTTGGCCACCTCGACCAGGTACTTGGCGTAGATGGCCGGCTCCCAATACCCGGCGAATACCGCCACGACCTTCCCGGTCCGGTACTCCATGACCAGAGCCGCGGACCGGTCATTGTCCTTGTCCTCGGCGTCCGGGCCGCCCTCGGCCACGTCGGCCACGATGATGTAGAAAGCGCCCTTCTCGGGCAGGCCGTAGATTTTGATGGGACCCTTGTCCAGGTCGACAAACCGCCTGGATTTCCGCTCCGGGGTGTCTAGGATTTCCAGGTCGCAGACCCGAATGGGCTTGGTCCGGCTGGCCTTGAGCAACCCTTCGGCGATGGCCGCCTGATCGAAGGCCGAGGCCCCACGGTGCAGGAAGGCCTCGTCCACCGTGGCCGGGTACTCCCGCTTGAACTTGTCGACGTCCCCGCCGCAGGTGTTCCGGATCGTCCACCGCCGCCAGAGAAGCTGCTCCCAGGTGAGGCCCAGCTCGTCGTGGAGGCGCTTTTCCTCGCTCGGGCCCGGCTTGCCGTCGATCACCTTGGGCCGGTTGACCTCTTCGATGAACCGCCGCTTCTCGTCAAAGTCCTTGAAGAGGAGGACGTTGTCCGGGTTCTCATGCCAGGGGAAGAAGACCAGCTTGAAGTCATTCGCCCCGATCTCGGCGTCCTTGACCAGGTCGTAGAACAGCCCCGAGGGCTCCTTGCCCGTGGACTCGGCGATGACCATCGTATCCGGGTCCGACGGGACCGTGGCCATGACCGAGGTGAAAACCTCGCGGTCCCGCTCCCGGTGCTTGGGCCAGATGCCCACCTCGGACAGATGGGCCAGCTGGTACGTCCCCGACCGGCCGGCGTCCTCGTTTTCGGCCGACTCGATGGCGATCCCACTGAGCAGCCCCGGGTTCTGGTTCCGGGTCTTGCTGTCAGGATTCTCGAAGACCAGCTCTTTCTTGCTGGAGTACCGGGCCAGGGGCTTGAGGTTGACCCGGCGGCCGGCGATTTCGGCTTCCTGGTCCGCGTGGTCGTGGAACCGCTTGTAGATCGCCAGGAGGTTGCCCGAGGCCTCCTTCTTGTGGGCGATGGCGATGGCGTGACGGCCGCTGCGAGTCGCCGCGTCGTGATAGATGATCCCGCCCCCGCCGGTGGTCCCGCCCACCTGCCGGAACTTCACCACCACGATCCGGACCGGCAGGCCGGCCTTTCTCTGCTCCTGAACCGCCTTCCAGAGCTTGATCTGCTCCAGGTTGGGGTGAAAGGGCTGGAGTCCCCTGGTCTTGGTCAGGATCTTCAGGTGAGGGGCGTACTCCAGAAAGTCAGTGAGCCCGGGCCGGGCCGGTTTGTCCGTGATGTACTGCTCGATGGAGACCGGCGCCGCGGGTCCGGCTTGATCCCCCGGGCCGGGGGTGACCAGGGCCAGGGCCTGCTGGCCCGTCTTGGCGACACTCACCGCCTGGGCCGCCGCCCACAGCCTCTGGGTCCCCTGGGAGTCCCTCAGGGCGTCCAAGGCCACCTTGCGGGCCTCGTTGACCAGGACCTCGGTGGTGACGATCTCCAGGGTCCGGTCTGCAACTACCTGGGCGGTGATGTTTTTCTCGGCCTGCTGCCGCGCCTCTGCCTCAATCTGCACCTGCTTGGCGACCCGCTCTTCGTACCACCCCTCGGCCCGGGCCTTCTTGTCCAGGGTGCTCTCGCTGACCTGGAAACGCTGCGCCGTGACGCGGAAACTCGCCTTCGGGTGGGTGATGTACCATGCCCTGATCCGCGGCCAGTCCGGCTTGTCTCCTTCCTGGTCAAAAACATCACTCTCGGCCCCGGTGATGTTTTCGGGGCCGGTGATGTTTTTGGGGTGTGATGTTTTTTTTGAGACCGCCAACCACGGTCGCGGTTCTTCAGCCGAAGGGTGTTCCAGCGGACGTTGAACCGCTCGGCAATGGCCTTCAGGTCCTCGTCCGCATGCTCCTCGATGTACCGGCCGATCTCCGCCCACTCGGCCTCGGACAGTCGCTTGTCACCCTTCTTCGGCGGCACATCATCTTCCCTCTGTCCGTTGCGACCATCTGCCGGCCGCGCCCAAGTGACTCATGTCCGCCTCGTCCGGGCCGAAGATCTCCACCACTCGGTTGAACTGCTCCACGTCGTGGGGGACCGTCTTCCAGACGATCTCCCCGAACTTGGTGAATTTGGGCTCACCGTTGGGGCCCTCGGCCTGGCGGAAGTGCAGCAACTCGTGAAAGATCAGCCGCCGGCGCTGATCGTGGTCCCGGACCGTCCACTCCTGCATCTGGACGATGACCAACAGGGACGGGGTGAAGCCGGCCAGGACCGCCAGGGCCTCCTCGAAGATGGCCCGCTTCCAGCCCTCACCCTGGATCTGAGGCACCCAGGCGATGGCCGCGGCGTCCGCGCCCCGGAGCTTCAGGGCGTCGGCATACTGGAAATAGGCGATCGGCACCCCGTCCAGGTGGCCCAAGTCTTTCCGGAACTCTTTGATTAACCCTTCGCCAATGGCTTTCGCCTCGGGGGTGTCAACTATCCCGGTCCCCTCGAGGTGGATCCCGTTCTCTGCCGCCTCGGCTTGGACCATGGGCCGTCTCTGCCCCCCGGCCAGGTTCAAAAAGGTCCGGGCCGCCGACCCCAGACTGGCCAGCTCGCCCGGCTTCAGCGTGCCCTGGTTCTTTTTCAGGGTTTCGACTACGTTGACCAGGCCAGCCTGTCCCAGCCGCTTCCGGATATCGGCCGGGTCGATACCCTTGTCACCCCGGCTCATGACACCGCACCCAGTAGGTGGGTCCGGACGTGCTCAGCCAGGGCCTTCATGAACAGGGGCGGGACCGAATTTCCTATCCGCTCCTTGGCCTGGTTCCGGGTGCCCACCCACCTGAACTGGGGCGGGAAGCTGCCCAGGATCGCCGCCTCGAGGGTCGTCAATTTCCGGGGGACGTCCCACCGCCAGTGGAGTTGGGATCTCGTCTGGGTCCTGCTGGGCCGGTTCGGATCGAGACGGACCGAGTGAAACGACCCGACATAGTGCTCCTGGCAACCAGTCCGCCTGATCGATGCCTTGCGCAGATCCTCGCTTGGTCGGGCGAAGTGCCAGGCCTCGATGACGGCCTTGGAATGATCCCCGGGCTCACCCGGCGGGATGTGCCCGATGGCCTGGAACACCGTCACCGGCCGGCTCTGCGGCCTGGGGTGGCTGGGATTGACCTGTAGGTCTTCCCGGACGCCGATGAAGATCATCCGTTCCCGGAACTGGGGAACGGAGAAGTACATCGCGTTCATCAGCCGGGCCGAGACCTGGTAGCCCGCAGCCTTCAAGAGACGCATGGCCTCGGCGAAGACCAGTTTCATCTTGCCTTTGACCATGCCCGAGACGTTTTCCATGAGAAACGCCCTGGGCCTCAGGCCCTCGAGCAGACGGACGTACTCCCGGAAAAGCTGGTTGCGGTCGTCCTCAAGGTCGCGCGACCCGGCCAGGCTGAACCCCTGACACGGCGGCGAGCCGTCCAGGACGTCCAGATCGCCCTGAGCGAGGCCGGTGGTTCGGAGAACGTCATCGACCGTCAGGCTGGCAATGTCCCCGTGAAAGACCGGGATCTCGGGGAAGTTCAGCCTGAACGTGGCAACCGCGTTATCGTCCCAGTCGATGGCCAGCAGTTCCCGGAAGCCGGCCATGGAGTAGCCCAGGGACGAGCCGCCGCACCCGGCAAAGGCCGAAACCACCGTCGGGGCGTCAGGCTCTTTCGGCGCCGCGTGCCGGGCCCAGGCCGCATCGAGCAGGTCCGGGTAGCTCACGACGCCACACCCGGATAGAAGTTCTGCTTGACCGGCCTCATTTCGGCCACCGGTGACCGCACTGGGGACACTCGATGAACTCGATGTCGGCCTCGACCGTCTCGTCGAATTCCTTGAACTCGACCTCGGGGATCTCGACGGCCGCCTTCAACTCACCCAGCATCTCGGCCAGGGCCTCGTCCGCCCCGACCTCGATATCCGCCAGCAGCTTGGCCAGCAGGTCCGGGTCCTCGGCCGCCATGGACGTGATCCGGTCGAATATGGCGAGGGCTCGTTTTTCCTCCTGTTCGCTCAGGTCCAGATAGGTGACCGGGACCGTGGGCTGACCTTCCCGGATGGCCAGCTCGACCCGGAAATGACCGTCCACCATGTGGCCGGTGTTCTTGTTGACCTTGACCTCGTCGATCCAGCCCAGCTCGTTCAGGCTGGCCGTGGTCCACAGGCCCTGCTTCTCGGTATGGATCCGGAAGTTGAACGGGTTGGCCAGAAGCTCATGAGGGTCGACCTCGGCGTGGCCGACGATACGATTTTTCCAGATCTCGGACAAGACGACGCACCTCCCTTGAAGGCGTCGCCCCCGTCGTGATAGTGTTCACGCCGTGCGGATCCGCACACCGGAAGGGGGCTCAGCCTGCTTTGGACGTGCGAGCGTCCAGGGCGACGAGGGGGAGTTGCCGCTCCCCTTCGTCCCTTCCTCTTTCACCTCTCGATTTGTTGGTTGACCAACGTTTTGCTATCCCGGCCGCTCGGGCGGACGGCGACTCGGGGACCTGGGCGGCCGGCCGGTCAGGGTGAAGACCAGATACCAGGACAGAAACCTCCTGATCTCGAACCAGGGATCGATCCGGTGATCATCCCAGAATTCCTGACTGGGTCTGACGTGCCGCTGATCGTGATGGATGGGACAGAGCGGCACGGTGTCGTAGTCGCTGGTCTTGAGGCCCTTGCCGCCGTTGCCCTCATGATGGGCCACGGATGGGCCCTGGGCGCCGCCACAGACCAGGCACGGCTGCTTTCGGATGTAGGCCAGATAGTCCGGGTCACGGAACGGGTCGCTTCGGGCCACGTCTGACCTCAGAAAAATGCCCCGGCCGGCCGGAGGGACCGGACCGACCAGGGCGGGCGGCGGTTTTCTCAAAAACAAAGCCCCCGGGGGTGCCATCGTCCCCCGGGGGCACTCTCCTGTGGGCCCGGTGCGGCGTTACCGTACTGACCGGGCCCCCTGCTTTGGGTTATCGAGGATCAGTACGTGATGCTCTCCTAGAAGGAATCAGCGGTCCTTCTCCCGAACCGCACCCAATGATAATTCATTCTCTCCGGCCCACCGACCAAAAGTCAAGCTAACCATGCGGGCCAATAGAGGTTATTGCGCCCCGTTACGGGTTAATACGCCCGGTTATGGGCCATTGCGACCCCATCAATTTTTTTACTCGTAAATACAAAATTCTATTCTAGCTATCTTTGTTTTTTCTATATTTGTACTCCGCTATTTCTTATATGTTCTTTAAGTTTATCGAATATTAAGTTCACATCATCATAAAATCTAATTGGTACAACTCCCCCGAAGTCAGATGGCAATATTGCCTTATCCTTTGGTTCCTCACCCCATCTTTGAAGAATTGTTAGTCTTTCTAGCCCACGCCGTAATCCTATCGCGACTCCCATTTCAAAAAGTACGTTTTGTCTGGGTTGATACATTTCTACGTCTCCATCAGGAGTGCTTGAAATTTGGTCATCAGGAGTGCATACCGCTACAAAAGCAGCGCAATTATTCATTTTCTGTAGTAGTCCTCTGTTTATCTCATTAAATAAATTCTCCGCCATTATTTGTTCGACTTTTAGACCCAAAGTATTTTCCAAATATTTTGCTACCTTTCCCCTTGTGCCTATAGCATTTCTATCTCTTCCAAAAATTAGAAATACCCGTTGGGTATCTACAAAAACACCAAATGTTCGTAATTCTCTTACTATTTCGAATGCCATCCACTCGCGAGATACGTCTTTGCTTTTTAAAACGATGTTTTGCGCCATGGAAAATAATGGTTTTTTAACCAATTGTGGATATAAGGTTAAAATAAATATTGGAATTTTTTCATCAACATCGCGTACCTTTGCTGCCAATTGTAACCCGTAGTCATCTTCTGGATCCTTTCCACGTACTTCATTCATTTTTAAAAGGTCTAAAACCAAAAATTGCCATGGTCCATCCTTACGATATTTTTCCATAAATTCATGTTCATCATCGGTTACCGTTAAGTTAATTTCATACTCTAAAAATGTTTCCGCCAAAGGTTGCATATAGTCTTTTGGCAAATCGTCCCACGCTAACGCTTTCATTTTTTAGGTCCTCCCTCTTTCTTTTCAATTAAATAATGCCTCATCCTAGACACAAGATAGAGTTCCTGAAGAGTACCCTGGTTACCACCAATTCCCTGAATATACAATTCTCCACCGTATTCCGAAACCTGGTATTGCTGGTCCGAAAAAGTTGTTCCGCTGTCAATAATAATGTTTTCATCTATTTGTTTTCCAACTGAGTAAACTCTTATTTGAATCATGTCAGTCGGTTCACTCGGGTGCAATTCTTCTTCCTCAATTTCATATGATTCAATTTCTATCCATGCAATTTTTTGTGGATTTTCGACATTCCTTCCTTCTTTAAATTCAGGCTTAAAACTATGTCTCACATTGTAAAATAGATTCCTTAAAACCATCTTTAGAATTCCTGGATCTATTAAAACTATCCACTTTGGTTGTATATTTCCAATATCGTCAAGTTCAATTTCATTTTCAATTTTTTCTATGGCATCCTTCCATACATTTAAGTAGCCTTTGCCAGTTAATCTTGCTTCCGCATCTTTAAGTTCTTGAATAATCAGTTGTTCTAAAGGAACTACATAACGATTTAAACATGTCCTAAGTCTAGACCCAACATTGATACTTTCGGCCAGTAGTTTAGACTTTAGTTGCTTTATTTCCGACAACTCAATAAAGGAAATAGCTTTCGTTTCCCTAGCATACATCAACAATCCATATAGTCGATCAACGTCTGCCGAAAAACTATCGTTGAAAGACCCAGAAATGTAACGCTGATCCTTATCTGGGTCGTTTGGAGTAAAACGATAAAAGTCGCGTACTGCATTTGCTATTTCTTGCATTAGTATCATTGCATCGACAGCTTGATCTAGTTTTTGTATTTCACTATTCTGTATACTAATTCGTTGATTTAGTATTTCATTCGTAAGTCGATGTGACTCTATATTACTAAAATTTTTTTCAAGATGAGTTATCGTATTATTCAATTCAACATGTATTCTATTGTGCCTCACACGGTCCGATATCACCATTCTATGTAAGAATCTTATTATCTCATGCTTTTCCTTTCTCCTGTGGGCTCCAGTCTCTTTAAATAATGAATCGAAATTTGTCCGAATTTTAGAGATTTTTTGATAGGTTTCATCACTCATTCTTTCGCCATTCGTTGAGTATTCGTCTATAATGAAATCTTGCAAACTAAAAGCAGTTGTGTTTAATAGTAGGTTTATATCATCTGTTACATCCAAATCGTAAAAATCATGAATAGCGGAATGAAGTACAAAACAACTTGCCCAATTTAGTTCGGAATTACTAAAATGTAATTCCATGTTTATAGGGTATTCATTCCACTGTTTTCCCGACATCCCATTAAATAGGAATCTGTGTACTATAAGAGTATAATCAGTATCATCATCAAAGAATGCTAAAAATGCAATTCCAACAATTAGATCTATCTCTAATTGAATTAAGTCATCAATTTTTCCTCTTAAATCGAGGTCATCGTCATATTGTTTTTCCATGGTAAGACGAGTGTTACGAGATTGATCGATTCTTTCTATTAATATCTCACGCGCTTCTTTGAAGATCGTAGAGATGCGTATAAAATCAATGTCGCTGATTAGTAATCGATATAGATGATATAGAACATTACGTCGATCCGTTTTTTTAAGCTCTTGCAGAAGAGACGCAAATTTTCTATTAATAATATCTGAAGTTATATCACACAATTTCTTTAATGTATATGGGTCATAATTTTTAGAATCTCTATCTACTTTTCCTCGTGTGCGCCATAGTTTTTGCGCCTGATTACCATTTTCAAATGATCTACTGGTTAATCGCTTAGGTGAAAACCACGATTTTAACCATTCGATCCTTTTCTTAAATTGAAGGGCGTTTGTATTTTGGTGATAATGATCTAAAATCAAATTAATTGAAGCATTCATTTTTGAAATTACACTTTTTCTAAGATCTATTATACTATAAACAGGCAAATATTCGAAAAGGGTATGGCCTTGGTTATCAATCATTCTATTATGCTTATTTTTTTCTTTATTCGAAACCAAACCCGCAAGCAATTGTTCTATCCTTCGTATAAATTCGGTAGTATAAACTCCCAGTCGATTAATCAAACAAATTACTTTAATACTTTTAACCGCTTCTACGGTAAGAAGGGCCACAATATTTTTCAGTTCTTCGGAAGTGCTGACTGTCGTTCTCAGTAATATTACTTTTTTTCCTTTAAGATCCATCGTACTAGGATACAGCGTGTAAGCCAATTGTGGGGAATCATTTGTATCCCGCTTGAGAATAACATAAGGTACGTTTTTCAAACCTTCACTTCCTAGTTGGGCCAACACGTAATCAAGGAATCTAAGCTCCTCTTTCTTATAGGTACAGACAATTACTGTATCGTCATCGACATCAAACCTGATCTTGCTCCATATTTCCTTTCCTTTATTTGATAATAAATTTGACATTCTTATAGCGAGGGTATAATATTTGTCTTCCGCGATAAAACAACCAAAATCCAATGCGTTCGCCTCAATGAAATGTCGGTACATTTCCTCATTACTAAAAATTGATTGATGAACAGTCAGTTTACGCAGAGGCTCTTGCGGAAAAATACTGATATGATCCACTTTGACTATTTTTTGTGGATCCACACGATCGGGACTTTCATCTGGAATAGCATAATGTGTTAAACTATGAAGGATAACTTCACTGTCGCCCGCTGATAAAGTTGGATGTTCACCCGTAGATTCAAATTTGTTTATCATGTCCTGATTTGTTAATACAACAGCAAGTACAGCGGCGACTTTTGCACCTAATTTATTCAGAATTTCTATTAGCATACGCACCAGCTTACCGCTAGCGACAACATCAGTTAGGATTAGTACACTTGCGTCTAAAAATAAGGACGGATTTGGGCCAATTTCAGCTAAAGAAGGGTAATGACCAAAGTGACTGACAACAATATCTTGTTCTATCTCTATTACCGGCTGGATGTGATTAATTAATTCTTTGGCTGTGTCGGTACATGTGACCACTATCTTATAGGGAACGTTACGCCTTATTTCCAATGCCTTTTCAGCCAATTTTTCCATGCACTCTCTAAACGATTGACGCTCATCGAACAATTCCCAGATACTGATAAATTCCTTCCGAAGTTTGCCGGAAGATAATTGGAAGTAATACTCACCCGCTCCTTTGGCTGAGACAGGCTCGTCCCCCGAGTAATGATCGGCACTTATTAGTATACCGGTTGAACTGTTTGTTATAATATTTCTCAGTTCCTTCCGGTAGTTATCCCAATTAGTCATCGAACGCACCCCTAGTTCAATAAAATTTTTTCTAGACTATTACACTTGTAGAAATAGGCGTTGACAGAGGGATACTAATGCCCTAATGGTCTGCTTGTCAATGGCTTTTTGAATTATAGATTCAACCATTTTAATATGACAACCAATTGATAATACAGGTAAAAATGTGTTGGCGCCCATATTCTTAAGAACCAAAGTAAAATATTTCACTTCCTAGTGCAAGTATTTCTGCAACCAATCATCACAATTTGATTTGCTAGTGACCCACCGCTTCCCGAACCGCGCCGCTTTAAGGCGACCTGCATTAATTTCCGATCGAAGGACCTTTCGACTAAGTCCCGTGTATGCTTCTATTTCATCCCACCCCGAGAGGAACGACTCCCGCTCAATGACGACCCGCTTTTTTCTCGGCATTTCTTCTTGACTCCCTTGATCGGTCTCGTTAACCTCCTGTTAAGCGTGGATTGATTTTTTGTTCTCGGGCTCGGCTGTGGCAGCAGCCGGGCCCGAGGCCTTTTCAGGCCGCCTCTTCTGCCGGCTTTTCCCGGAAGGCCTCGACCATCTCCCGAGGCACCTTGCCGGCCAGGTCAAAGCCGGACTCCAGGAAGGCCTTGATCAGGTCGCCCTTTTTCATCTTGGTCTGGTCCGGAAGCTTCTTCTCCGTCTGCCAGACCTGGAACTCCTGGGACTCCCACAGGCCGATCTCCGCGCCCAGGGACACCAGCTCACCCTTGCGAAGCTGCTTCAGGTAAGCCTCATGCATCCGCCAGTCCCGGGCCAGATCCACCCCCACAGCCTGGGCCACCACGGGCAGTAGGTTCGTCCCCACGTGGTGGGCGTGCCAGCTCACCACGCGCACGTAGGCCTTCTTGACCGCCTCGAGTGGTCCGGTCAGCACGGTCCGGTAGATCAGCGCCTCCGGCCAGAACCTTTCGTGATCGTCCGCGGTCCGGTCGAATTCTTCCTTCAGGATGACCAGGACCTCGTCCGTGAACGTGTAGGAGTGGGTCAGGGCCGCGAGCAAGGCCGCCACGGCCAGGCGGGCCTGAATATCGGCCGGCGCATCGGGCGTGCCGGCCATGATCGCCCCCCGCAGGAAGCCGTCCAGTTCCGCCCGGCCGATCCTTCCCCACCGATTACCGTCTTCGGCTGGATCGCTGCCCTCTTCATTGCCCGTCCGGGGGGCGCGGTCATGTTTCCGGTGGCATGCGGCATCGCCGATGCACTGGGCCCCCTTTCCTTGATACGGTTTCCCATCGAGACCGATCAGGACCACCAGGTTCTCGCACTCCTGGCAGGGGGCCGGCGGTTTCTCCACTCGGTAGAAGCTGCGATATTCGTCCCATTCGAAATCAGCGGCCAGCCGGATCCTCGTGGCCCCGGTCAGGCCGATGATCTTGTCCCGGTTGGCTTCGACCCAGGCCAGCAGCTTCTCGCGGTAGCATTTCGGGTTGAGGCAGTGGATTCCTTTTTGGTGTTCGGCCAAGTCCTCGGGCGCCAGGAACGTTTTCTGGACCTCGCTGTTGTCTGAACAGGTGGTGCATCCGACCTCGCCGGTCTTGAAGGGGGCTTTGTCCAGCCTGGGGGACAGGTTGGTCACCTCGTCCCGCAACCAGGACACCGGCGCCGGACCGCCCTCCCAGCTCACCCCTTCGTCGTCTTCAACCGTCGTCTCGAACAGTTCCTGCCTGACGGCCTCGTCCCTGATCCGGGCCAATTGGACCAGGTGCCCGAATTTCAGCCTGCCCTCGCCCCAAGCCTCGAGCATCGGCTCGGACAGGTCCAGGACAGCCACCCGCCGGCCGATGTACTGGGCCGAAACATTGAGCTTCTCGGCCAGGTCTGCGATTTCCAGGCGGCCCTGATCCAGGATGATCTTGAAGCCACGGGCCTCCTCGAGGGGGTTCAGGTCCTGGCGCTGGAGGTTCTCGATGATCTGGATTTCCAGGACGTCCGCGTCGGACAGGTCCCGGACCATGCAGGGCACTACCTCGAGGCCGGCCGTCTTGGCCGCCCGAAAGCGGCGCTCGCCGGCGACGATTTCGAAGCCCTCCCCGCGGGGCCGGACCACCAGCGGCTGCAACACGCCGTGAACCCGGATGCTGGCCGTCAGTTCGTCCATCTCCGGACCATCGAATTTCTTGCGCGGGTTGGTCGGGCTGGGGCTCAGTCTGTCGGGCGGGATCCACTCGAATCCGGCCTCGGTCTCGATTTTTGGGGCTGCCTCACTCATGCCTTGTCCCTCCTTAAAGCGGCTCGCGGTCCGGGTGTTCGCGGACCAGGATCATTTCCTCGGGCGTCAGCCGGGCCTTGATCCGCCTGACGCATTGGTTGTACGTGGCCACCGCCGCCGCGATCCGGTCCGGCTCAACCACCTCGCCCCCGGCCAGCTCCCGGCAGACGGCCTTGACGTCCGCCTGGGCCAGACCGTCGACCTGGTCCAGAAAGGCCCGGGCGATGTCCTTGGTCTTGTCCTTGACGTAGGGGTGCAGCCGGTCGAGTGTGTCACATGAAACGTTACGCAGTTCGTCAAGGGTGAATTCAAGCTGATCGATATAGGTCCGGTGGATGCGGACCAGCTGTCTGGCCCGAGCATCGGTGATGTTGATCTCGGGCGAGGCCAGGAACTCACGCCACGACTCGGCCCGGCCCTCCCAGAACCGGTTGTCCTGGGTCTCGACCAGCAGGGCCCCGAGCTCGAGGTCCCGGTCCCGCCGGTCCGAAGACAGGCGCTGAATAGCCTCATATACCTCCTGGCCCCTGTCGGTCGCCGGCAGGCTCACGCCACCACCTCCTGCAGCCGGCCCCATCGCTGCCAGTTCCGCCGCCACTGGCGAGGCAGGTCATCGATCCAGGCCTCGACCCAGGGGATGAGGGTCTTGAACTTCCGGCCGGCCATGCGCCGCAGCGGGTGCCGACGAATCAAACGCCGGAGCGTCTGCGGGTCGGCCCCGACGAACTCCCGGAGTTCAGAAAAGCCGTCCAGGAGCTGGTCGGCCCGGATCACTCCGGCCTCGAGCATGGCCCGGGCCAGCCGGATCTCGACCTCGGCCAGTCTCCGGGCCCGGTCCAGGGCCATTCGCCGGGTCGTCCCTCCCGGTCTGGCGTAGACCTCGAACAGGAGCCGCAGCTCATCCCGGTTGAGTAGCGGGTGGTGGCGACCTCCCTGCCCGTCGGTCCAGGGCTCGGTCCGGAGCAGCCGGCCGATCACACCCACCAGGAGCAGGGCGTCATGGAACGGCGCCGGGTCCGGGGTCCACTTGGCGTGGACGTCCTCCTTGGGTTCGAGCGGCAGTGCCCGGGCGTCGCCGGCGGCCATCCGCTCGAAGTAGAACGTCACCGCCGCGGCCACGCTGTTGAGTCTGATCATGATGTCTATCCTCCTTCCACCCGCTTCTCTTCCCGGGCCTGATCGCGGGCCGCGGTTAGACGCTTGAACGCCTCGGGGTCGCCGCCGGCGTCGGGGTGAGCCGTCAGGACCTGGCGGCGATAGGCGGCATTGATCTTCTCCTGTGGGTCATGACGATCAACACCCAGGACCTCCCACCAAGGCCTTTCGCTCGGGTCCGGGAGGGCCTTGTAGCCCGAGAAGGCCTGCTCGATGGTGCCCACCCCCCACCGGTCCTGACCGCGGATCGCCTCGACGTGCTTACGGATGGCCTGGACGTTGTCCTGCACCAGGTCCCACTTGTCACAGGCCAGAACATGCGGCGTGCCGTTCAGTTCGAAATAGACGGCCACGGCCGGGTCGTCCGGCTGCCGCCGGTTGGCGTAGGGCAGGCCGTCCAGTCTGAGTTCAACGTTGGTGGACAGGGTGATGTACCGGGCCCCCAGCCGCCGGAGTTCGGCTAGCATGCCGTCGCGGGCCTTGGCAAAGGGGGTCCCGAACTGACTCCGCCGGCGCCGGCCGGCCGCGGTCCGGGGCCAGCCCCGGGGCCACTGCAAGGGGTAGGCTTCAGGCATCCTTCACGTACTCCTCGGCCAGGTCGTCGAACAGGACCGGGACCCGGCCGGACATCTCGGCCAGGAGCGGGATCATGACCTCGCGCATCTGGGGGTGGGCCGCTTTAGAGCATCGGAGCGAGAAGACGTGGCGCCACTCTCGGACGTTGGCCGACATGACGACCTCGGTCTTGAGGGAATTGGGCAGGACCGACCGGGCCTGCTGGGGGGACCAGCCGTGCTTCAGGAGGTTCAAATAGGTGGCCTCGGACTCGACCAGATGGAGCGCCCACTCGAACGAATTGAACGGAAAACGGACCTTGGCGACCCGATCCTCGACCACGTACAGGTCTTCCTTGCCGTAAGGTCCGGGCTTGATTTCCTTTATCCACGGCGGAATGACGAAGGCGACCCCGCCGGCGTAGTTGCAGTACCGGGTGGACTCCTGGGAGAAGGCGGCCAGGCGGTGGCGGACCAGTTCGTGGGAGACCCCGCGGTCGACGATGAACCGGACGGCGATCATCGAGTGCTCGATGACCGAGTGGTGGCCGCTCTCGAGGATCTTCCGGACGAAGGCCCGGGCCGAGTCGGGCGTCATCTTGCCCTCGGACTTGTAACAGGTCCGGCCGGCCCGCTCGATCAGGCCCAGGACCTCATCACCGTCCGGACAGTGCTCTATGGAAAACGACGGCTTGACTAGGATCATGTCTGCTCCCTTTGTTGGTCGGGGAGGGCGGATTTGAACCGCCGACTCCGTGCCCCCAATGCACGCGCGCTACCAGGCTGCGCCACTCCCCGATATCAGGCAGTTCCAAGGGCCTCCTCGGGTTCAAACTCCGGAAAGGCAGTGTGTTCCATGCCGTCGAGCTTCCGGCCGTGCCATCGCCGCTGGTGGCGGCAGGTGTTCATCTCCTGCCGGTCGTCCTGAAAAACGAAGCTGTCGAACTGACTTCCCAGGGGTGCGGTCTCTTCGTAGGGCACCCACCGCCCCCATTGTTTGAAGAAAAACGAGACGCCCGCGGCCTGGCACTGGTCCCTGACAGCCCGGACCCAGCCGGGGTGCATCGGCCGGGCCCCGGGGCCGGTCTCCCCGCCGACGATCACCCAATCGATGCCTTTCTCGACGAAGTCCCACCAGCCCGAGCAACCGGTGGGGCACCGCCCCTCGGAGCACCGGCCATCATGCCTGGCGTGAATCCCGTAGACGATCTCCGCTCCGCACCACTTGCAGCGATCAAGACCGAACCTTCTCTCCAGGCTGACTGGCCCCAGCAGGGGCTCCAGGCTGACGCCATGGACCGCGGCCGGGACCCGGAGCAGATCATCCAGCCTGCCGATCTGGTCCTGGCTCTCGACAGTGGCCATGGCCCAGGCGTTCGGTGGCCAGATCTCCCCCGAGTCGGTCAGCCCGTACGCGGCGTAACCACCCAGGGGCATCAGGCCGGCCTCGCCGGCGTACTCCACCATCCGGCGAGGCCGCTTGGTCAGGACCAGAAACACGTGCTGGGGGCAGCGGAACATGACCGAGAAGGCCTTGGTCAGGAACTCGAACGGCACGGCCTCATGAAACAGGTCGTTCCAGATCGCCCACACGGTCGGCTTCCTGACCTTGAGCGGCAGGCCCAGGTCCTGCTCGTTCAACCGGACCTCACCGGTCCAGCGGCAGTCAGGGGCGGTCAGGCCGGCGTACCGGGCCCGCATCTTTTCGTTGGCCTGACGGCCCCGGACGTGGGTCAGCTTCTCGGACCAGCAGTGATCGCACCCGGGCGAGACCCGGGTGCAGCCCGAGACCAGCGACCAGGCCCGATCCCAGTAGAGGCCGCGCGCGATTCTTTTCGGGTCAACCATCGCCTTTTTCCCGCCTCACGCCGCCTTGCTGGCCGGCTCGTCCTGATCGGCCTCTTTCTTCACCCGCCGCCAGACGGTCAAGCCCTTGTCGTCCCGGTCCATCCGGACCGCCACGTTCGGCGGGACGTCGGACGACGAGGCCCAGACGTCCGTAGCCTCCTGGGCCTCGGCGAACTTCATCGCCCCTTGCCGGTCCTCGTCGGTCAAGGGCTCCGGGCCCCGGACCGATTCGCCCGTGTCCAGCCGGACCAGGCGTTTCACGCCCCGGCCGTAGTCGAACTTCCAGACGCAGTCGACCGGCCGGTCCTCGGCGCCTGGACCAGGCCCGGGCGCAGGCCCAGGGTGCCGGCGTACCATTTGGTCCGGCCGTCATCGAGGCCCACGTCCACGTGGACAGTCCCCTCGGGGCCGTGGGTCTTGGCGTTCAGATCGACTTTCATGTCTCGTTTCTCCGGTCCCGGCCGTTCAGGGGCACCTCGGGGCAAAGGGCCTTGAGCCTTGAGTCGATCGCCCCGGCCAGCTCCCAGTCCACGGCCGCGATCCGCTCGATCATCTTCGTCCGCCGGACGTTGGCCGTGATGATCGTCAGCCGGCCGGCCGACCACCGGCCGTTCAGGATCAGGAACAGGCCCCGGCAGACCCACTCGCTGAGCTTGACCTTGTCCAGGTCGTCGAAGACCAGCAGCGGCGTCTCGATGTACCGTCTGAACACGTCCAGGGCGGTCTCGTCCCGATCCCGGCCGAAGGTGCTGTTCAGCTCGAGGAAAAACATCGGGGCCTCGACGAACAGCCCGGAGCCGGTTTTTAGTAACGACTCCCTGAGGTGGGCCGCGGCCAGGTAGGTCTTGCCGCAGCCCCAGGGGCCCCAGCCGTACCAGCCCCGGCCGTATGGGACCGGGACCTTGGTCCGGTCGGCCAGTCTCGCCGTGCGGAAGATGGGCGGCACCCCGGCCTCGGCCATCAGGTCCAGGATCCGTTCCCGCCGGCGGGCCATGGCCTGTTCCCGGGCAAGAGCCTCGACCTCGGCCTGGGCCTTCTCCCGGGCGACTTCCTCGGCCGCGGCGTGCTCCGGGCACAACCGGGAGTAATACTTCCGGCCGCCGATGATGCCGATCACCTTGGTCGGCGCCCCGCACTCCCGGCACCGGTCACGCCCGGGCCCGGCCATTTCGCCCACTGCCTGTGCCACCGTCGCGCCTATGTGATCCATCCGAGCCTCCTGTCACCCCAGGTTGATCGCCCCCTCGCCCACCGGGAAGTGTTCGTGATCGGGACTGGCCCGGGCCCGGGGTGCCTCCGGGTCGTGATAGGTCCAGTGGGCCTTCTGGCCCCAGAAGTTAGCCAGCTTGTAGCGCCAGGCGTCGGGTCGCCCCTGGCGCCGGCGCCGGTACTCGGCGATGTAACCGTCCGCCGCGGCCTTGAACCGGTCCACGGTCAGGCCCAGGGCCTGGTCTTCGGTCAGGTCCGGGTTTTTCTTCCGTGCGGCCCGGGCCTCTTCGGTCAGCCGGTCGATGATCGAGTTCAGGGTCCGGTGCTTGACCTTCTGGCCGGAGGCGGTCTCCGCGTTAGGGACCTCGAAGGCGTCCGACCGAGCGCAGTGGTCGTAAACCTCGGCCGCGGCCCGGGTCAGTTCGGGCGCGGTCTTGGGCTTCTTCGAGGGCGGATTTGTCGGACCGGGAAAAAGCGAGGGAGGAGCGGCGCCTTCAGGCGGCGCCTCTCTTACTTCCTGCTCCTGTTCCTGTTCCTGCTCCTGCTCCTGTTTTGCCAAACCCTTTGGAAAGCGTTTAACAAAGACTTCCTGAAAGGCTTTCGACAACCCTTCGATGAAGGCTTTAAGCAGGTGCAAATATTGATTTTTCAAGGGGCAATCCGGTATCTCATCCAGTTCGGACAGCCAGCCCTTGAGGACGTTCGGGTTTTCGGGCGGATTGTCGGCCAGGGCCATGGGAACCATCACCACCCGGGCCTGCCAATCGGCCTTTGCCAAACCCTTTTGGAAGAGTTCCTCAAAGGCTTTCTGAAAGGCTTTCAAGGGCCAGCCGAGGGCCTCGGCCAGGCCGGCCTCACCGGCCACGAACAGACCCGGCAGCCGGGTAGTGTGAGGCCCGGTCAGGAGATAGATCAGCAGGGACTGGGCATTGGCCTGGGGACTGGAGAGTTCTCTGAACAACGTCTCGTTCCACAACCTGGGGGGAACCTTCCTAAATCGCGCCACTGTTCACCCGCCGATCAAGCGAAAGCCTGCATTGCTGCAGGTCGGTAAATCCGGCCGTGCCAGGCCTCGGGGTCAGGGGTCATGGCCCCGTTATTGTCCGGACGGCCCCTGTATTCCTCGATCTCACCGGTCCACCGGGCCAGCCGGGCCCAGAGCTTTGAGGGCATGAGACCCGTACCGAGCTTGTCCGCGGCGTAGAGCTTGGATCTCTCGAGGCCGGCCGCGGTGTACCAGGCCCGGGAATGGCCCTCGACAAGCCGGGCCAGGCGGTGGAGGCCCAGGACCCGCAGGACCCGGGCCATGCGCCGGGCGTGGTGAAGACCCTCGGGACCGTCCACGTCGCGCAGACCCCAGTAACCCCAGTCGTGGATGATGATCGCCGCCAGGTCGCCCGGGCTAGGCCGGCCGTAGAGGCGCCGCCAGGCCCGGGCCACGTAGAGCGGATGCAGGATGAACTGGTGACAGCCGAACAGGAGCGTTGCCGTGCCTCGTCTCAAACCACTTCCCCCTCGGTGCAGATCTCGATCACTCGCTTGCACGTGGCCAGGTCGAACATGGCGATGTGGCAGTCGTCGCCATCGATATCGAGCTTCCAGGCCAGCCAGTTGTAGGCCTCGTCCCGGCCCCAGCCCCGGCCCAGCCAGTAGGCGTCAAAGGCCTGGTGGGCCTCCTTGCGGGCCTGCCTGGTCTCCTTGTTGGCCGGGATCCCCATGGGTGTCCCGTCCGGATGGGCGCCGTGAACGCCGGAACACTCCGGCCAGTTCGAGCACCCGTAGAACTTGCGGGGATCGCCGTTGTGGTAGGTGAGCCTCCTGGTTTCCCGAAGGACCATCGGCGCCCCGCAGTCCGGACAGATGACGTCATCAGGGCCGGCCATCAGGCCGCCCCCTCTTTGCCCTGGATTTGCCGGACCGAATCTCCCTCTGGCTGCAGACAAAGCTTCTGGTGATGAAGGGCGCTGTGGCAGACCGGACAAAGCCAGATCACGTCAAGAGGCTTGGAATAATCCTCGTGGTGGCCATGAGCGTCCTTCCGGCCGCACACCTCGCACGGCTGACGCATGATTCGACCATCGCGCACGGCGTTGGATAGTGCGTTGTGGGCCTTGTATTTTTCAGGGTGTTCGCGCCGGATTCGTCTCATCGTTTCGACGAGATCCAGAAGGCGCTCAGGACGTTTCGCCCGGTCCCGGTCGTACTGCCTGATGGAGTCGACGTTCTTCTCCCGGTGGGCTCGAACCCGCTCCCGGACACAGTCCATGCACTTGTTGAGCCGACCGTCGCGCATTCGCTGGTCCGGATAGAACTCAGTGATCGGCTTCAGCCGCCCACACTCCTGACAGCGCTTTGTCGGAAGTCGGTTAGAAGGGAATTGAATCGTCATGTTCACGCTCGGTTTGTCCCGGGTCCCGCCGATCATTTCGTCCCGAACCCCTGGCCGAGCCGCCGGACCGGCCGCGGCCGGCGCCGTTGCCATCCTGCTGGCTGCCCAGCATCTGCATCACCTGGCCCACCACCTCGGTGGTGTAGCGGTCCGTGCCGTCCTCGGCCTGCCACTTCCGGGTCTGGAGCCGGCCCTCGACATACACCTGCTTGCCCTTGTGCAGGTACTCGCCGCAGACCTCGGCCAGGCGGCCGAAGAAGACGACGTTGTGCCACTCGGTCTTCTCCTCCCACTCGCCGTCCTTGTTCTTGAACCGCTCGCTGGTGGCCAGGGAGAACCGGGCGATGGCCGTGCCGCCCTGGGTGTAGCGAATCTCAGGATCGCGACCCAGGTTGCCCACCAGGATGACTTTGTTCACGCTAGCCATGGGCGGCCTCCAGGTTCTCGGTGATCAACGCCAACACGGCCCGCCAGTCCTCAATCGGACCGTGCCATATCTCGTTAACCGCGGGCCGATACCATCGACCGTCCGGACCGACGTAAGTCAGTTCATCCCCCAAGAGCCGCAGCTTCGCGGGGAAGAGTCTGTCGTCGGCCAGGTCCTCGACCAGGTACCACCCCGGGGTCGTCGGTAACTGTTGCGCCGCGCCCGCCATGTCAGCCGACCTCCCCGACCAGGCTCACCCGGCCGTCTTCCACGTGAAAGGCCCCGGGGGAGGGCTGATCGGTCACCCGGGTGACCAGGTACTGGAAACCGTCCGTCTCCGACTCGGCCTCGACCACCAGGGCGGCGAAGCTCTCGGCGTCCAGGGACTCGGCCCGATCGACCAGGATCACCTTCAGGTCGCCGGCCAGGCTCTTGGCCAGGGCCAGGGACACCTTCATCTGCTCGCTGGTCGAGAGCTGGTCCAGGTCCTTGCCGTCCACGGTGATCCGGTCCTCGCTCAGGGCCAGGCCCGGGACCGGGAATTCGAGGTCGGCCATGACCTGTCTGGGGAGGTCCTCGGCGTAGGCCTTGACCTTGTGGTCCAGATCGGCCACGGCCTGCTCTGCGGCCATGACCTCGGCCTCGGCCTGGTCGGCGGCGTTCTTGGCCGTGCGCCACCGGGCCCATTTCCGGGCCGTCTCGATCCGCCGCTCGAGCTGAGCGTTGTATCGCCTCATCTCCTCGACCTGGGCCGCGGTGACCTTGGGCTCAGGGATCTCGCCCAGTTCGCGTTTGACCTCGGCCAGCTCGTCAATCTTTTCGGTGACCGCCCGGTTGACGTCCCACATCGACTCCAGGCGAGCCTCGGCCTCCTCTAGCTGACGGCGAAGGTCGTTCACCTTGGCATCCTGGGCGCTTAACTCGTCCTCGCCGTAGGCCACGGCGTCTCCCAGGTCTCGCTCGATTTCATCGACCTTGGCCTGGAGCCTTTGCCGCCGCTCATCGTTCTCCGCCTCGTACTCGAGGGCGGCCTCGGCCCGGGCCAGCGCCGGGCCCCGCTCGGCCATCTCGCCCTCGACCGCGGCCAGGTGTTCCTCCATTCCGTCCGGCTCCGGGCCGACCCGGGGGGCGATACTTCTGTGATGGGCCCTGGCCTGCTTGAGTCGATGGTTGACCTCGGTCCGCGCCGAGTAGGCCGCAACCCGCAACCGGTCCAGGACGTCCAGAGCGTGACCCGAGGTGTCTTCCACCAGGTCGCCGGTCGCCTCGGCGATCTTTGAGGCCGAGATGCTCGCCGGCACCGCCTGGAGCAGGTACCGCCGCCGTTCGTTCGCCGGCAGGAGCAGGAACTGGACCGGGTTGAACACGGTCGGGCCCAGGAGACGGTCCAGGTAGGTCTGGGGGCTGGCCGGCCGCATCCCGTCGCCGGTGGTGATTCGGGGCGGCTGGCGCTTGCTGCCCCGAATGAACGACCGCTGGATGGTCGTGTCGTCGCTCAGCCTGACCAGGACCTGGGCTCGGTCGGCCTCGAGGTTGATCACCTCGGCGCCGGCGCCCTTGAACGCGGCCACCACCGCCTTGAGACAGGCCGTCTTGCCCTGCCCGTTCTTTCCTTCGATCCGGGTTACCTTGCCCGGGGCGATCTGCGCTTCCCGTATGGACAGAAAGTCCTGGATCTCCAACGCCGCCACGTGGAGTCCCTTGCCGTTGTCGCTCATCTGTGTCCCTCCAAATTGTCGTCAGTGGCTCAGGCCGCCTTGGATTCGCTGCCCGCGGCCAGGTATTCCTTGAAGATCTTCACCATGAGCTTGTCCTTGGCCGCCTTGATCAGGCTCTGGGCCGCGGCCTCGGTCAGATGCGTGATGCCCTCGGCCGGCAGGCGATTGATTTTCACCAGCCAGTCCAGGACCTGCCTTAGATCGATCGTGCGTCCGGTGGCCTGCTCGGCCGGCTCGGCCACGTGCTGGATCAGGGCCTTTTCCAGGCGGTCGATGGTCGCCTCCGAGGCCCGGGCCGGGGCCGGTTCCTGGCGGCTGCGGTCCCTCGAGGTCGAGGTCTGCCGACCCGAGGTCCGATCACCGGGCTGGTATTCCTCGGCCCCGGCGTCCGCGTCGTCGCCGGTCTCGAGGGCCAGCAGCTTGAACCAGACGTATTTCCAGGCGTAGCTCATGGCCTTGCCCGGGCCCTTGTCCGAACCGTCCACGCCCTGGCCGAAGGCCGGCACATCGATAAAGTCCTCGGGGTTGTCCACGTTGACGAACCGGACCGTGAAGCAGACCGTGGTCCGGTTGCCGTCCTGGGTCCACTGGAACGAGTCCTTCAAGGCGTGGCTGAAGATGCGGTGCTTGATCAGGGCCGGCCTGACCGCCTTGGCCACGGCGTCGTGGGAGGCGTAGTGAAAACCGCCGATCTTGGGGTCGGCCTTGCCGTCATTGCGGACGAACGAAACGTCGCCCATCACGGCGAACAGCCGCTCGTAGATGTTCGGGGTGCCCTTCGGCGTCTCAGTCATTGGGTGTCCCTCCTTTGGCCGGCGTCCAGCGGAGCGACCAGTACGGGTTGCCCGGCTTGAGCGCGGCCTGATAGATGTCCGCCGGTATCAAATCCTTGTCGAGCGTGCTCCGGCCCTTGTTGTGAACCAGGGTTGCCGTCCCGGCCGCGCCTACCGCCTTTTTGGCCTCCTGGGCGGCGACGTGCAGCTGCAGCTTCTGGCCGAGCTCTTTGGCCCTCTGTTCCGCCTCCTTGGCCTCAGCCTTGGCCAGCCCGAATTCAAACAGCATGGCCTCGATCTCCGGGTCGTCGGCCGCGGTCAGGACCCTGTCACCGGCCGGCTCGATCCGCTCCTCGCAGACATGGGCATAGGAGCACCAGGTGCACTTGGGATTCGAATCGGCCGGGGGAAGCTCGCCGGCCTGGACCGCCGCGGCGACCCGGGCGTGCTTGTCGAGGATCAGTTCCACCCGGCGCTGATCGGCCTCGACCACCTGGAAGCTGACCCGCTCGTCCCGGATGATCTTTTCCAGGACCTTCTGATAGGTCCAATCAGGCACCTGGGCCCCGTTCAGCAGGGCCACGGCCAAGGTGTAGAGTGGGTGGTCCTTATCCAGGAGCACGAACAGGGTCCGGGGCAGAAAATCGGCCGCCATGTACACCTGGGACTGGTCGTTGTACTCGGGGCAGGCCTCGCTCACCCCGTGAATAACCGCGTCCCGATACGAGGCGAACCAACCCATGGTCTTGACCTCGGCCACCAGGCGGTCCCCGTTCCTCGAGGCCTCGCCGTCCCGGTGGCCCTTGAGCAGCCACCAGTCCGCGCCCTGCAACATGCACTCGAAGTCGTCGGACGATTTCGGGTCGATCACCTCCCAGCCGATCACCCGGGCCAGATCCCGGCCGATCTGCTCCAGGGCATGGCCGATCCCGAAGGTGACCATCTGATCCGACGACGGTTGGTCGGCCTGGTAGCCCAGGGCCCGGGCCGCGATCGCCCGCGAGCACACCCCGGCCATCGAGGCCCGAAAACTGATGACTCCTGAGTCAGACATACTCTTCAACCCTTTCCCGGCGGTCCTCGATCAGGATCGTCTGGATGCGTTCGAGCGCCCAATGGAGTCCCGGCCACTCCGGGTTGAGGCCGTATTCCTCGAGGATCTCTGTGATGCGCTCGATACATCGGCCAGCCTCTTCTTCGGCCCCAACTAGCCAGGCCGGCGGCTCAGGTGGTCCGAGGCCCTCACATGCCCGGCAATTACAGCGAGAGACGAATCTCAGGTTCATTGGCCTTTCCCCTTGAAAGCCGCCTTGATCAATTCCAGGGCGCCAAAGACGATCACGCCCAAAACCAGGGCCAGCCAGCATGACCCGGCTGTGACCGTCGTGATGTCACCTGCCATGCAGCCGCCTCCCTTACTCAGTGTTGGTTGACCAATGCCCTGGACTGGTTCATTCGCCAGTGCAGGTGGGCCTTCATCGCCGCGTTTATCTCGGGCTCGCTCAGGCGCTGGAAGAAGACCATTCCCGGCCGGCCCAGGGTGTAGTGGCGGGAGACCCGCAATACGGAATTCCCCACGGCCAGCAACTCGCCCTCGACCACCTTGCGCGGAGTCTGGCGGGGTAGAACCATGAGGCGCATCCGCATCTCGTCCCTCCTTCAGGCCGCCTGGGCCTGCTCCCGGATTTCGTGCATCTTGATGATCAGCCAGTCCCGCATGTACCGGTCGTCGGTCAGGGTCAGGTTGATCCGGGCCATGGCCACGCAGATGGGGTCCAGGTCCTGGCCGAACAGGGCCAGGTGCCTGACCTCGTCCCGGCCCCAGCGGTCGGCCACCGCCGCCCTCACCGCCAGGAGCATGATCCCCGAGCCGCAGGCCGGGTCGCAGATCGACAACCGCCGCCCTTCCCGCCTCACGAACTCGGACGGCGGCTCGTTGTCCGGGGCCATCATCCGGGCCATCATGTAGGCCACGTTCCAGGGAGTGAAGAACTGGCCCAGGGACTTGGCGCCGCTGTGGCCGAGTTCCATGTAAACCGAGCCCAGGACGTCGGCGTACTGCTCTCCCGCGACGTGCCATCCGATCAGGTGGCCGAAGATCGCTGAGACGATGTCGAGGGCGGGGTTTTGACCGCCGTCGAGGAAAGGTTTGATGGCCTCGAAGTAGGGTCCCTCGCCGTCTGTTGGCGAACGCAGGGCGGCCAGGAACACCTTCAGGCTGTCGGGAAAGATCGTCCAGGACGGGGCTTGATCGTAGAGCCGCCTGTACAGCTTAACCACCGCCTGGATCGTTTCGGGATACCCGGCCGGGTGGGCGGCTTCCATCCCCGGACCGGGCATGATCGGGTTCGCCACGGAGGCCTCGGCCAGCCCGGGCGCAGGCAGGACCACGTCCACCTCGGCCGAATCGGCGCTGAAGCTGAAGCCCAGTTGCTGGGCCATGCCCTGTCTCTCCTGCGGTTGGGCGACCGCCTTACACCACCCACCGGGAAGCCCGGCCGCCCGCCCGCTCAGTTAGGGTTAGGGGTTTCATCCGGCCGCCAGCGGAACTGGGAGCCGGTTCTCTCCAAATACTGGTTGCGCAGATCGGCCTCCCTGGGGGTCATCTCCAGGTGGACCACTTCCGCGTCCCCGTTTTTCAGAACGAAAAGATCTTCACTCATGCCTGGCTTCCCCGGGCCCCGACGTGTCGGATGGTGTGCTCATCTGTCCCGCCAAACGCTGGGCCTCACGCTCGGCCTTGAAATAGCTCGCGAAGGGACCGGCCAAAAGGGCCGCCGGCCGGTAGTCCTCGAGGGCCACGTCCTCGTCGTCCGGCTCGGCCTTGAAGCAACTGAATTGCCCCGAGCCGTCCGGCCAGACGCCCACCGTGGGCCAGGCCTCGTCCCGCCTGAAATAGACCGTTTCCGGCGCCACCGATCGCACCTCAGTCCACCCGTCCCTTGATCGCCTCGAGCTTGGCCGACAGGGCGTCGATCGCTTCCTGGATCTCCTTGATCCGTTCCTCGTCCGAGGCCTCGGGGTTATTGATAGCGGCGATTGCCTCCGCGCTCTCCTTGGTCGCAAGCCGGCCGGCCACCTGACGGTCTATGGGCACTTCGTAGTCGTCCCGGGCAATGCGGTTCAGGACGTGAAGCGCCGACCAGTTCTCGAAGGCGGCCATGAATGGAAAGAAAAGCTCGGCCTTGAACGGTCGCTCGGCGTCGTTGGCGTGGGGCCGGTCGGTCAGGGCCAGGAGATACTTGTGAGAAACGTTCAGGCCGAAGTCCTCGCGGAGTCGCCGGGCCCCCTCCTTGGCCGAGACCTGGCCGCTCCGGGCCGTGCGGAAGATCACCTCGGCCATGTCCGGATGCATCCGCTTCATGCACACGGCGGAATCCCCCCTGCCACTTCTGCTGAAATGGCTGTCCGGCGGTCATTAGCCTGGAGGTATGAACGGAGAGAAGGCATCAGGCGGCCTGGTACTGGCCGTTGGCAGCCTGGAGGATTTCCTCCCAGGTCAATCCGACCTCGAGGGCCATCCGGTACCGGACCCAGTGCTTGGGGCGGCCGCCGACCAGGATGTCGCTGATGATCGAGCGCTGGGTGCCCCACTTGCGGGCCATGTCGGCCATGGTCTTGCCCTCGGGCCATTCGTCCGAGATGTCCCGCTTGAGGATGGCCTTGATCCCCTCCTGGATGCCCAGGGTGCGGATCAAATTGAGTTTTTCGCTTTTCGTCAACGGGTTCACGTGGTAGTCTCCTGCTTGGCAGTTATTGGCATGGTTACTGTGTTGGCTATGTTATATACAGTGTGGCTGTAGCATGTCAAGAAAAAAATCCAGCCCAACTGAATTCTCGCTTGAATCGGCAGGTGGCCGTTTCGGTTGGGCTCGGGCTCAGAAAGGCTTAACCGGCAAGAAATTAGCAACGATATTAGGTTGTTCGCCAAGCTTAATCACCGAAATCGAAAAGGACCGAGTAGAGATCTCTACTCGCATTGCCATTGGAATGTTTTCTTCAGTGGGGTTGAATATTAATTGGCTACTCACCGGCAAGGGTGATCCCTGGGCATCACCGGCGAGGCGTCAGGAGGGGGCAACCCTGGACCCCATGATTCAGGAACAGGCCGAGGCCATCAGCCGTCTGTCGCACGATCAGCGCCAAGCTGTAGCTGAAATAGTTGCCCAGCTTTTGAAGGCAACCGAGTCTGAACTCAGGCCAGAACCCGCGCCCAAGCCCAAGCCGGAGCCGCCGCCAGCGCCCACCCATACCCTTCGCTCAGGCAAGGTCATCGAAATCGACGAGTACCGGGCCCGGCTGTCAGAGGATGCCCAGGATGATCTGACGGATGAGGAAGTGGCCGGGATTGCACAATTCGAGGAGTCGTGCGTTCGCAGGGGAGTGCAATTCCACGAATTCAGTTTGTCTGAAATCTTCACCTCTTCGGCCAACCGGATTCGGGAATTGATAGATATGGGGCGCCAAGTCGACCTTTGTTAATTCTTCCTGAAAAGATAACTTGACAAATTTCGTTCATTGATTTATTAAAGCGTCCGGCAGGAGATCAATTGTTTTCTTCGCCTGGGGGAGATGTTCCGTGCCGGTAACCGAAGAGGTCATCAGCCGCCTTGAAACCGAAATCCCGGATTACAATCATCAACCGCTGACCCTCCACCACCTCGAGGCCCTGGCCAGCGAAGAGGGGTTTGACCTAGTCGTCCAACCTCTGCCCGTGGATGGGCTGCACGTCCCGCCCGAGGACGGCCGCGGCCGGGTCATCCTGGTCAACTCCCGCCTCATGCCTGGCCACCGCGACTTCGTTGGCTGGCACGAGTACTTCCACAAGCTCCACCCGGGCGAGCCGTCCTACTACCGCCGCGGCGGTTACTTCGACAGCAAGAACGAACTCCAGGCCTCGATCCTGGCCGCGGTGGCCGTCATGCCGACGCCTGTGCTGATGAGGATCGGCCACGAGGCCAGCTTCCTGGACACTGGGGTTCTGCGCGGCCATTTCGAGGTGCCCAATCACCTGGCGCGGTTCAGGCTCAAAGTATTGGACGGGTATCAGAATTTGTTGAGGGCGAGGCGGGGGTGGTTGTGAGGGGGCCAATCAATCTCCCTGGCTGGCCAGTCCCCAGGCCAGGAGGTCGGTTGGCCCTTCTTGACAGATGGTTCCACTATTTGGTACCATTAAATCACCCATGAACAACAGGCAGCGGAAAACTCTGGTCGGCATCTTCGAGGATCCTATCAGGTCGGACATTCGTTGGTCGGAGTTCAGGTCTCTGCTCGAGGCTTGTGGGGCAATGGTTCAGGAAAGGCGAGGGTCGCGCGTCGGAATAGAACTCAACGGCGTCAGAGCCGTGCTTCACCGGCCGCACCCGGGGGACGTCATAAACAGAAGCACCCTCAAGGACATAAGGGATTTTATGGTCAAGGCGGGAGTGACACCATGAGTGCCTTGAATTACAAGGGATATATCGGCCGGGTTGAGTTCGACCCGGAAGCCGAGATTTTTCATGGTCGGGTGGTCAACGTCAACGACGTGATCACTTTCGAAGGCCGTACCGTTGACGAGCTCAAGCAGGCCTTCAAGGACTCGGTCGAGGACTATCTGGCCTTTTGCAAAGAGTTGGGCCAGAATCCCGATCAGCCGCGGTCAGGGCAGTTACGAGTCAGGCTGGGGCCAGAACTCCACAGTGCTGTGGCTTCAGCCGCCAGCATAGAAGGCGTGACCATGAACACCTATATCGTCAAGGCCCTCAGCTTGGCCAGCAGCGCCACGATTTCGAGGGGCGCCTTTCTTGATCGTGAGTCCAAACGATCGAAAAAGAAAAAGGCTGCGACCGGCTGAGGTCCGGAAGCGGAACGGATCCATGTCCAACACACGTAACCATGAAGATCAAGTCGATAACGAGGCGGCCGAGGCCGCTCTCCTCGAGCCCGGCGAGTCTATCCCCTGGGAGCAGGTCAAGGTCCTGCTCGGCCTGGTGGGCCAGTGATTGAGGGCGGACAGGACTCGTGTCCCAGAACAGCGCGTACCTTGACCGTTGACTTTCTGGTTGGACCCGCCAGCCACCCGACCGGCTACACTTCCCTGCCCTGGCCCAGGCCCGGAATTCATTTTTACACCTGCTTGACCGGATCTGACAATCAAGTCGGGTAGCCTCCATGTAAACTCAGGAGGTGCCCCATGGACCGGATCAGAGCCTTCTTGGAGCCAGCCCGGCTGGCCCGAAGGCAAACCCATAACTGGTTGACATGCAGGTCGGGGCCCTGTTCGCGATCAACGGAGAGGTGCTTGGTCTGGAGTGCTTCGGGCATAAGGAGGTTTTCGCCCGGTTCTTCGACGGACTGGTCGGTCCAGATTTCTTATGCTCTTGACTTTTACGATGCGCTTATCGTATAAGTTGATATGACGCTCAAGCGTGGATCGACGATTTGCGCAGATTGACGCTTTGCGTGGGTTGACGCTTTGCGTGGGTTGAAACAGAGTTATAGTTCTATAATAAAATGAACATGTTATCTCAACCAGAGACAACATGTTCATTTTTTTCTTGACGAACCATTGACTTCAGAGTATAGTTCTATAAATTTCATGAGGCGGCGAATGCACCCTTCGTCAAAATACTTACCTAGAGGGCCACCAAATTGTAGCATGTCTCTATTTGGCGGCCCTGTTGTTCCAACTCCCTCGGTTATACCAGGTCGCGGGGGCGACAAACCTCACGTTATGGAGTATCAAATGGAATACTACGCCCACACCAAGGATGGCCAGGGCCAAGAGTCGTGGCAAAAACTGGACGATCATCTCGATCGAGTCGCCGAACTGGCGGCCGGCTTCGCCGCCTCCTTCGGGGCCGACGAGTGGGGTCAAGCCGCGGGCAGGCTGCACGACCTGGGCAAGTATTCTCAGGCGTTCCAGGATCGATTGCGCGGCGGGCCGCGGGTCGATCACGCCACCGCCGGGGCCCAGGAGGCGCACGCCCGGTTAGGCCCTCAGGCCGGCAAGCTGTTGGCCTACGCCATCGCCGGGCATCATGGCGGCCTGCCCGACGGCATCTCTTCCAGCCGCCCCTCCCTCGAAAAACGGCTGGAAAAGAAGGACCTGCCCAACTACCGACACTTTCCGCCCGACCTCGTGGCCGGACTGACCTTGCCGCGTCCCCAACTCAGGACGAAGAACGTCCCCGCCGGGTTCCGGATCGGGTTTTTCGTGCGGATGGTCTTCTCGTGCCTGGTGGACGCCGACTACCTGGACACCGAGCGCTTTGTGGACCCCGACAAGGCGGCCTGGCGGGGCGGCCGGCCCACCCTGGACCAACTCCACGACCGTCTCCAGTCATATTTGTTGGGATTGCGGGCCATGGCTGGCGACGCCCCTCTTAACGTTCGTCGAAACGAAATCTTGGACGCCTGCCTAATGCAGGCCAAAGCAAGCCCCGGCTTCTTTAGCCTGACCGTGCCCACCGGCGGCGGCAAGACCATCTCGTCGCTGGCCTTTGCCCTGGGTCACGCCCGCAAACATGAATTGAAGCGAATCGTCTACGCCATCCCCTACACCAGCATCATCGAGCAGAATGCCAAGGTGTTCCGGGACATCCTGGGTGATGAGGCCGTGCTGGAGCATCATTCCAATCTGCCCCAACCCGAGGACGAGGCACAGGACGAGGACGCGGCCTGGCAGCGAAACCGCCTGGCCGCCGAGAACTGGGACGCCCCGGTGGTGGTCACCACCAACGTCCAGTTGTTCGAGTCGCTGTTTGCCAACCGGCCGTCCCGGTGCCGCAAGCTGCATAATCTGGCCCAAAGCGTGATCATCCTGGACGAGGCCCAGATGTTGCCCCGGGAAGTGCTGTTGCCCTGTATCGAGGCCCTGCGGGCCCTGGTGGACGACTACGGCGCCACGGTGGTCATGTGCACCGCCACCCAGCCGGCCCTTTCCGACGCCGAGGTTTTTCGGGACGCGGCCATCCGGCCGCGAGAGTTGTCCCCCAATCCCGGGCAACTTTACGAAGACTTCAGGCGGGTGGAACTGATCCGGGAAGGCCCGATGGACGACGCGGCCCTGGTCGCCCGCCTGGCCGAACAGGACCGGGTGCTGTGCATTGTCAACACCCGACGCCACGCCCGGGAGTTGTTTGTAAAACTGCGCCAGAAAGTCGACCCGGAAGGGACCCATCACCTAAGCGCCCTGATGTACCCTGGCCACCGGGCCCGCAAGCTTGACGAGATCCGGGATGCCCTAAAAAAAGGCCACCCCTGCCGGGTGGTCAGCACTCAGCTCGTTGAGGCCGGAGTGGACCTGGATTTTCCAGTGGTGTGGCGTGCCCTGGCCGGGATCGACTCCATCGCCCAGGCCGCCGGCCGGTGCAACCGCGAGGGCTTTCTGGACGAAAAGGGCCGGGTGCATGTATTCGAACCGGAAGACGGCAAGCTGCCGCCAAGCCTCCGCGCCCCGGCCGAGGAGGCCCGGGATGTGCTGCGAAATTGCGAAGACGCCCTGTCACTCGAGGCCGTGGCCCGGTTTTTCGCAAACCTATTCTGGCGGCAGGAAGGTTTGCTGGACAGCAAGAAGATTGTGACACTGATGGACGAAGGATGGACCAAGGGCAACATCCCCTTTGCCGAAGTGGCCCGGAATTTCGGCTTGTTCGATAACCCCGGGGAGGCAGTGCTGGTCTGCCCGGACATGACCTTGCGGGAAAAAATCATCGCCGGCCTGACCTACGGCTCCACCCCCGGGCTTTATCTGCGTCAGGCCCAACCCTACACGGTGCAGCTTTATCCACACGAACTGGACCTGTTGGAAAAAGCCGGTGACCTCATCCGCGTCGGCGAGGGGATGTTCCCGGTGCTTACCAACCTCAGTCTCTATGACGACGATCTGGGCCTGGTCTCGGACCGGTCCGGGTGGCTCGATCCCGAGAAGTCGATTTTTTGATTCCTCTAAGGAGAAAGGAGGTAGTCCATGGGCATGGGAGTTCAGGTCCGGGTGAAGGGCGATTACGCCTGTTTCACCCGGCCCGAGATGAAGGTCGAGCGGGTGTCGTACGACGTCATGACCCCCTCGGCGGCCCGGGGTATTCTCGAGGCCATCTACTGGAAGCCGGCCATCGCCTGGGTGGTCAAGCGAATTCACGTCTTGAAACCCATCAAGTTCACCAACCTGCGCCGCAACGAACTGGGCCACAAGATCGCCGCGGGCACGGTGAAAAAGGTCATGGCCGGCGGGGTTGGCCCTCTGGAGGTGTTCATCGAGGACGACCGCCAGCAGCGGGCGGCCATGGTCCTCAAGGACGTGGACTATCTGATCGAGGCCCAGTTCGAGTTCACCTCGGACGAAGACAACAATCCGGGCAAGCACCTGGACGTCTTCAACCGGCGGGTGGCCAAGGGCCAGTGTTTTCACCGGCCCTATCTGGGCTGCCGGGAGTTCGCCGCCCGGTTCGAGCCTCATGAGGGACCGCCGCCCCCCTCGTCGCTTAGGGGCGAGCAGGACCTGGGCTGGATGCTGTGGGACCTGGACTACCGGTCCCCGGATGACATCCGGCCCCGATTCTTCCGGGCGGCGCTGGTTGACGGGGTGCTCGAGGTGCCGGCCCCGGACGGCCCGGAGGTGCACTCATGATTCTTCAGGCCTTGAACCGCTACTACCAACGCCTGGCCGACGACCCCGAGGCGGACGTGGCCCCGCCCGGATTCGGCCAGGTGAAAATCGGCTTCGCGTTGGTGCTGGACCGCAAGGGGAAGCTGGTGGACGTCCACGACCTGCGCGAGCAAAGCGGCAAGAAACTCGAAGCCCCGCCCCGGCTGGCCCCCCAGCCGGTCAAGCGGTCGGTCGGCATCAAGGCCAACTTCCTGTGGGACAACACCGGCTACGTCCTGGGCGCGGACAACAAGGACAAGCCCGAGAGGGCGAGGAAGGCCTTTGATGATTTCCGCGCCCTGGCCCACCAGCTGGGTGACGGCCTGGATGATCCGGGCATGAAAGCGGTCCTGGCCTTTCTTGATGCCTGGCAACCGGGTGAGGCCGGAGGACTTGACTCCTGGGAGGAAATGGCCGGTCAGAACGTCTGCTTCCGCCTGGACGGCGAGCGGGGTTTCGTTCATGACGCCCGGGTGGTAAAGGACGCCTGGTTCGATCACTGGGCCTCTGCCGAGGCCGAAGCGCAGGGCCAATGCCTGGTCACCGGCGAGATGACCGCCCTGGCCCGGCTGCACCCGGCCATCAAGGGCGTTTGGGGGGCCCAGAGCAGCGGGGCCAACCTGGTGTCGTTCAACCTGGATGCCTTCACCTCGTACGGCAAGGACCAGAGCTACAACGCCCCAGTGGGCGACGGAGCGGCCTTTGCCTACACCACGGCCCTGAACCGCCTGCTGGCCAAGGGCAGCCGCCAGCGCCTCCAGATCGGCGACGCCTCGGTGGTCTTCTGGAGCGAAAACCGATCGCCGGTCGAAGACTGGTTCGGGTTCGCCCTGCGCGCGGACCAGGCCGAAGACGAGGCCCTCAATCAGGAGGTGCGGGAGTACGTGAAGGCGGCCAAGGCGGGGCGGCGCCCCCCGAAGATCGACCCCCAAAACCCCTTTTACATTCTGGGTCTGAGCCCCAACGCCAGCCGGATCTCAGTGCGCTTCTGGTGGCCGAGCACCGTAGGCGAGATCACCGACCGGCTGGGTCAGCACTTCCAGGACCTGGAGATTGTCCGCCAGTACGACAATCAACCCGAGGACCCGCCCTTGTGGATGGTCCTCAACGAGACCGCCGCCCAGCACAAGACCGAGAACGTCCCGCCCCAGCTGGCCGGGGAAGTGGCCCAGGCCGTGTTCTCGGGTCGGCCCTATCCCCGCAGCCTCTTGGTGGCCCTGGTGTCCCGCGCCCGGGCGGACAAGCAGGTCGGCTACGTCCGGGCGGCCTTCATCAAAGCCTACCTCAGCCGGGCCTATCGACTGATCGAATCCTATCGTCATAACCCCAAAAGCATGGAGGTTACCGTGAGCCTGGATACCCAAAGCATCAATCCGGCCTATCGCCTGGGGCGGCTGTTCGCGGTCCTGGAGGACCTGCAGCGGTCGGCCCTACCGGGCCTGAGCGCCACCATCCGCGACAAGTACCTGTCCTCGGCCTCGAGCGCGCCGCGGGCGACTTTTCCTCAACTGCTGCGCCTGGCCCAGGCCCACATCAAGAAGAGCCAGTGGGGCGGTCGCTACGACCGGGACATCGGACAGGTTCTCGAAGGCGTGACCGACTTCCCCACCACCCTCGACCTGGAGGAGCAGGGCCTGTTCTTCCTGGGCTACTACCACCAAAAGGCCCATCGCCCGGCCAAGGCCGACCAGGCCGAGGTCGCCGACGACCAGACCGAAAACGCCCCGACCCAGGAGGACTGACATGAGCCAGACGATTACAAACCGCTACGAGTTCGTTTATCTGTTCGACGTCGAAAACGGCAATCCCAACGGCGACCCCGACGCGGGCAACCTGCCCCGCCTGGACCCCGAGACCAGCCGGGGCCTGGTGACCGACGTCTGCCTCAAGCGCAAGGTGCGCAACTTCGTCCTGTTGGAAAAGGAAGAGGCCGAGGGCTTCAAGATCTACGTCAAGGAAAAGGCCGTGCTCAACCGGCAGCACGAACTGGCCTATACCAACAATCCGGAGATCGAAAAGCCGGCGGCCAAGAAGTTGCCCAAGAAGGCCGATGAGGCGGAAAAAATCACCCGCTGGATGTGCGACAACTTCTTCGACATCCGGACCTTTGGGGCGGTGATGACCACCGAGGTCAACTGCGGCCAGGTGCGCGGGCCGGTGCAGTTGAACTTCGCCCGGAGCATCGAGCCCATTGTCCCCCTCGAGGTGGGCATCACCCGCATGGCCGTCACCAACGAGCGCGATCTGGAAAAGGAGCGGACCATTGGCCGCAAGCACATCGTACCCTACGCCCTGTACCGGGCCGAGGGTTACGTGTCCGCGCCCCTGGCGGCCAGGACCGGTTTCAGTGATGACGACCTGGACCTGCTGTGGGACGCCCTGGCGAACATGTTCGAGCACGACCGGTCCGCGGCCAGAGGCAAGATGTCCGCCCGTAATTTGTTCGTGTTCAAGCACGCCTCGAAGCTGGGCAACGCCCCGGCCCAGGTTTTGTTCGATCTGATCGAGGTCGAACCGGCCGAGGGTCGCCGGGGGCCGGCCCGGGACTTCAGTGACTACGAGGTCAGGGTGGGCTACGACCAGGTGCCCGACAACGTGGAACTGGTGGCCAAGTTGTGAGCCATGTACACCGAGGATGAGCTGGTTCCCCTGAGCGCCCTGCAACACTGGGTGTTCTGTCCGCGCCAGTGCGGGCTGATCCACCTGGAAGGTCAGTGGGGGGAGAATAGATTCACCGCCCAGGGACGGCTGCTTCATGAAAAGGCTCATCAGGCCGGCGCGGAGCGTCAGGGCCAAGTCAGGATTGAACGGGGCCTGGCCCTGCGCTCCCTCTCCTTGGGGCTGACGGGCAAGGCCGACGTGGTCGAGTTTCATCCTTTCGAGGGCGGCTGGCGGCCCTTTCCGGTGGAGTACAAGCGCGGCCGACCAAAAAGCCACGACGCGGACCGCGTCCAGGTTTGCGCTCAGGCCATGTGCCTCGAGGAAATGCTGGAGGTGGAGATACCCACGGGGGCCCTGTTCTATGGGGACAGCCGCCGACGGGAGGAGGTCGTCTTCGAGCCTGATCTGCGTTCGCTGGTGATCCGGACCGCCGGGGAGGTGCACGACATGTTGGACTCCGGTCTGACCCCGCCGCCCCGGGCCGGCCCCTTATGTAAATCCTGTTCGATGCGGCCCTCGTGCCTGCCCGATCGTACCAAGTCGCCGCAAGCGTCGAGCCGTTATCTGACCAGGGAACTTCGGCGGGCCCAGGAGGATTCATGAAAAGGCTGCTCAACACCCTGTTCATCACCCGGGCCGAGGCCCGAGTGGTCAAGGACGGCGATTGCCTTCTGGTCAAGGCCGGGGGGGAAGTGCTGTTGCGGACTCCGGTCAGCCTTTTATCGGGTGTGGTGTGTCTGGGTCACGTTTACATCACCCCCCGGGCCCTGGCCCTTTGCGCCAAACATGACGTCGGGGTCAGCTTCCTGAGCGAACACGGCCGGTTTCTGGCCCGGGTGCAGGGCCCGGTGTCCGGCAATGTGCTGCTCAGGCGGCGGCAATACAGGACGGCTGACGATCCCGTTGCTTCGGCCGGCGTGGCCCGCTCGGCCGTGGCCGCCAAGGCCGCCAACTGCAAGCTAGTGCTTCAACGGGCGGCCAGATCCGGAACGGCCGGAGATGGTGGCGAGGCTATCGAAAAAGCTGTCCAGGTTTTGAGGTCGGTACTGGAGAGGCTGGAGAAGCCAAGTGACCTGGACGTCATCCGGGGTTTGGAGGGAGAAGCGGCGGCCGCCTATTTCGGCGTATTCGACCACCTGATAACCCAGCAGAAGGCTGACTTCTTTTTTCGAGCCAGAAGTCGTCGACCGCCGTTGGATCGGGTCAACGCGCTCTTGTCCTTTGTATATACCTTACTGGTGCACGATGTTTCGTCGGCGTGCCAGAGCGTGGGTCTGGATCCCCAGGTCGGTTTCCTGCACCGGGACCGACCCGGCCGTCCCAGCTTGGCCCTGGACCTCATGGAAGAACTTAGGCCCCAGGTGGCCGACCGATTGGTGCTGCGTTTGGTCAACCTGCGCCAGGTTGGCGCTAAGGGCTTTACCGCCAGTGGCTCGGGAGCGGTAACCATGAGCGAAGCCTGTCGCAAGACGGTCATCAAGGCCTATCAAGAGCGCAAACAGGAGGAAGTGCAGCATGGATTCCTTGACGAAAAACTGCCCATGGGTCACCTGCCTTTTGTCCAGGCCCTGTTGCTGGCCCGCCATCTACGTGGTGACCTGGATGCCTATCCGCCATACTTTCACCGCTCTTGAGGGGACCACCGATGATGGTTCTGGTTTGTTACGACGTGTCCACGGCCACTGAAGGCGGGCAACGTCGGCTGCGCCGAGTGGCCCAGGTCTGTAACAATTACGGCCAACGGGTCCAGAACTCGGTGTTTGAATGTCTGCTGGAGCCGGCGGAATGGGTGCAGCTTCGGGCGCGATTGATTGAAGAGGCCCAGTTGGAAGAGGACAGCCTGCGGTTCTACTTTCTAGGCAAAAACTGGCGACACCGGCTGGAGTACCAGGGAGTTCAGAAGAGCTTTGATCCCGAGAGGCCCTTGATCGTCTGACCGCCGACCGCAAGTGGCGGCCAAAACCCTGGGAGGTTGGCGTTGGCGACAACCATACACAATATTTACCTAAACGCGATTACAGGTCCCTTCGCTGGGATACCTGAAGGGACTAATTGGTGGGGTTGGCGTTTTTGCTTTAAATTATGAAGATGTTTCGTTAGGTTGGACTAGATACTGTCGCCCCCCGCGCGGGGGCGTGGATTGAAACTGTCCCTCTCATGTCCCTCCTCCGGTTTGACAGTCGGTCGCCCCCCGCGCGGGGGCGTGGATTGAAACACTTTTATGGTGACTGGGGTTGGGGAAACTACCGACAGGTCGCCCCCCGCGCGGGGGCGTGGATTGAAACATATATACCATGTGAAAGGTTTTGCGGTCTACCTTCGTCGCCCCCCGCGCGGGGGCGTGGATTGAAACTTGATCCGAGTGAGATAGGTTTTGGTGGCTGTCCGGTCGCCCCCCGCGCGGGGGCGTGGATTGAAACCTGGTTGGCCTTGACCCTCTGGACTGCATCCATGAGGTCGCCCCCCGCGCGGGGGCGTGGATTGAAACGCGCCCTGGTCGGCCTGGGGCGAAACCGTCCCCGTGTCGCCCCCCGCGCGGGGGCGTGGATTGAAACACCTGTACCCGCCGGCAGACGAAGGGCCGGCGATCGGTCGCCCCCCGCGCGGGGGCGTGGATTGAAACTGGAATTCGGTTCAGGCGGACGTCATGCCGGCCCTGGTCGCCCCCCGCGCGGGGGCGTGGATTGAAACCCGATCATGGATAACCTGGGGCGGCCGCCGATCAGTCGCCCCCCGCGCGGGGGCGTGGATTGAAACGGCACGGTGACCCCGGGCCTGATCGCCGAAGTGATGTCGCCCCCCGCGCGGGGGCGTGGATTGAAACCTGGGCATGATCCGCGCGACGCAGGTCTGGCGTGAGGTCGCCCCCCGCGCGGGGGCGTGGATTGAAACACCGGTGGCGACGATCGAGTTCCGCCAGGACGTCTGTCGCCCCCCGCGCGGGGGCGTGGATTGAAACGCGCCCTGGCCGTGACTATGCCCGGACAAAAAGCCGTCGCCCCCCGCGCGGGGGCGTGGATTGAAACATGACGCTGTTTACCAGGGCCATGGCCTCATATATGTCGCCCCCCGCGCGGGGGCGTGGATTGAAACGCTCACATCTCCCACCGGGCCGATGGCGACAACCGGGTCGCCCCCCGCGCGGGGGCGTGGATTGAAACAACCCCTGGCCGAATATATTGGCAAGGGGATTGAAGTCGCCCCCCGCGCGGGGGCGTGGATTGAAACAACAAACCGACCATGGGTTACCAATTTTTTGATGATGTCGCCCCCCGCGCGGGGGCGTGGATTGAAACTTGCAGACATACCAGATCCAGTCAGGGCCGATCAGTCGCCCCCCGCGCGGGGGCGTGGATTGAAACAAGTGTGACCGGTGTACGCCGGCCATGAAAATTGAGTCGCCCCCCGCGCGGGGGCGTGGATTGAAACGTCTTTCAGCGCCCTGGGACGGGCGAACCCCTGGCGTCGCCCCCCGCGCGGGGGCGTGGATTGAAACATCCTGGTGGACCCTGAAGAGGAGATCCGGCCGGTGGTCGCCCCCCGCGCGGGGGCGTGGATTGAAACCTTAAACGACAAGGCATCGTCTTTCGCGGTTACTTGTCGCCCCCCGCGCGGGGGCGTGGATTGAAACATCCGCTTGGCCGTGGTGTCGGCCAGGGCAGCGATGTCGCCCCCCGCGCGGGGGCGTGGATTGAAACTTATTTCGCCTCATGGTCCTCACCCCCTAAATCCGGTCGCCCCCCGCGCGGGGGCGTGGATTGAAACTTGTCGGACATAGTTAAACCCCCATGGATGGTGTCGTCGCCCCCCGCGCGGGGGCGTGGATTGAAACTTGTACGACTTGATGGTCATGGTCACCCCTTTTTTTGTCGCCCCCCGCGCGGGGGCGTGGATTGAAACTTGATGCTGATGTTGGATCATCGGGACCCTCCATCCAGTCGCCCCCCGCGCGGGGGCGTGGATTGAAACAGCCATTTTCCGGGCGGTTTGCTCATCCACTTCCGTGTCGCCCCCCGCGCGGGGGCGTGGATTGAAACCGAAAACGTGACTTGGCAAATGCCGAACAGTCATCAGTCGCCCCCCGCGCGGGGGCGTGGATTGAAACACCGGCTTGAAACCAGGGCCGGCCACGTCAAGGAAGGTCGCCCCCCGCGCGGGGGCGTGGATTGAAACTATGGCCTGGGAAAATTCTGACTTGGCCTTGCCGGGTCGCCCCCCGCGCGGGGGCGTGGATTGAAACACGTTGTGGAAAGGCCAGGCCCCGGGGTATTGCCTGTCGCCCCCCGCGCGGGGGCGTGGATTGAAACGAACGTCGGATCGAGGGCTTGTCCGATGACGATCTGTCGCCCCCCGCGCGGGGGCGTGGATTGAAACACCGTGTCGACGATAATGTCCTCGGGCAGGACCAGGCGTCGCCCCCCGCGCGGGGGCGTGGATTGAAACAAGACCAAGGCCGACGTGATCATCGAGCGGGGCGAGTCGCCCCCCGCGCGGGGGCGTGGATTGAAACCCGCCCGGCTTCGGGGGTCGAGCGGACCCGTCCGGGTCGCCCCCCGCGCGGGGGCGTGGATTGAAACAACAGTTCGTCCACAAGGGCCGATTGACAAATGAGGTCGCCCCCCGCGCGGGGGCGTGGATTGAAACAGGCCCGGTCAGTAACCAGATGATATCATTGACATGTCGCCCCCCGCGCGGGGGCGTGGATTGAAACCCCTGAAAAGGGAAAGGAGGCGACATGGCCAAGAAGTCGCCCCCCGCGCGGGGGCGTGGATTGAAACGCCTATTTCGGCTTCATCAGGGCCGTGGACATCCTGGTCGCCCCCCGCGCGGGGGCGTGGATTGAAACATGCGAGTAATTATTATACATGCCCAAAAAGCCAAGTCGCCCCCCGCGCGGGGGCGTGGATTGAAACCACGGAATCAAACTGGAAACTGACGTGGCCGTGGCGTCGCCCCCCGCGCGGGGGCGTGGATTGAAACTTGATGAAGCCGATCACGAATGACAGCATCGCTCACGTCGCCCCCCGCGCGGGGGCGTGGATTGAAACGTGATGGTCCGGAGCACCGTGCTCCACATCAGCAAGTCGCCCCCCGCGCGGGGGCGTGGATTGAAACATGATCTCCAGGGTCATATCGACCAGGGCCTGGGAGGTCGCCCCCCGCGCGGGGGCGTGGATTGAAACACAGACTCCATCCTCAACGACACCTATTTTTGCGGGTCGCCCCCCGCGCGGGGGCGTGGATTGAAACATCCTGGGGGCGGCCATAACTGACCTTTTGTGTGGGTCGCCCCCCGCGCGGGGGCGTGGATTGAAACACCGCCATTGGGGCCTGGGCCGTCACCCCGGATCAGTCGCCCCCCGCGCGGGGGCGTGGATTGAAACCAGCAACATAATGGCATGGTGGGCCGTAATGTCAAGTCGCCCCCCGCGCGGGGGCGTGGATTGAAACATGGACCATTGGGCCATCTTGTCCGCCAGGTCCCGTCGCCCCCCGCGCGGGGGCGTGGATTGAAACTATGTTGATACCAGTAAAAACTTTGGTAAGGCCAAGTCGCCCCCCGCGCGGGGGCGTGGATTGAAACAACAAAATCTTCGGTGGACGCCACTGATCTCCGAAGTCGCCCCCCGCGCGGGGGCGTGGATTGAAACTTTCCGTATCCTTGACCACCACGCCCAGTTTATACAGTCGCCCCCCGCGCGGGGGCGTGGATTGAAACTGGACGACCCGCGCGACGTCTATGAAATGATCGCCAGTCGCCCCCCGCGCGGGGGCGTGGATTGAAACCGGCGCCTCTTCACCGGTCGCGACGATCGAGTTCCGGTCGCCCCCCGCGCGGGGGCGTGGATTGAAACACCACCTCCGCCCAGGGCCTGGACGATTACCAGCAGGTCGCCCCCCGCGCGGGGGCGTGGATTGAAACCCCGTCAGGGCCGTCCTGTATGTCAAGGACGAGTCGTCGCCCCCCGCGCGGGGGCGTGGATTGAAACGCCTCTTTGGGGGTTCCATGCCCTCCAGTATCTGGGTCGCCCCCCGCGCGGGGGCGTGGATTGAAACAAGGGCACCGACAAGACTCTGGTGGGCTTTCCGCAGTCGCCCCCCGCGCGGGGGCGTGGATTGAAACTTCTGGGTCGGGTGGCGATCCACCCGGGGCCTCTGGGTCGCCCCCCGCGCGGGGGCGTGGATTGAAACGCCATTCGGGCCAGAGGGCCAGGGTGAGCATCGCCCGTCGCCCCCCGCGCGGGGGCGTGGATTGAAACTGTGTGGACATATCCCGGGCCTTGCGGGTCGTCTTGGTCGCCCCCCGCGCGGGGGCGTGGATTGAAACATTGAGGGGACACCCGCCCTCGCCGCGCGCCCACGAGTCGCCCCCCGCGCGGGGGCGTGGATTGAAACTTGACCGAGTTGTCGCCAAGCCGCATTGGCATTTTCTTGTCGCCCCCCGCGCGGGGGCGTGGATTGAAACAGGATTTTGGGGCATTGTCAAGGCGCAGGGGGCCAGTCGCCCCCCGCGCGGGGGCGTGGATTGAAACTTCATGACCTCCTGGATCAGACGGACCTGACCCACGTCGCCCCCCGCGCGGGGGCGTGGATTGAAACTTCGGGTCCCGGTAACGGCCCTCCTGGGATGCCTGGTCGCCCCCCGCGCGGGGGCGTGGATTGAAAC
>CAZMVB010000033.1:0-43856 GCA_964569795.1 uncultured Desulfarculales bacterium
GCGACCATCTGCCGGCCGCGCCCAAGTGACTCATGTCCGCCTCGTCCGGGCCGAATAGCTCCACCACCCGGTTGAACTGCTCCACATCGTGAGGGACCGTCTTCCAGACGATCTCCCCGAACTTGGTGAACTTGGGCTCGCCGTTGGGGCCCTCGGCCTGGCGGAAGTGCAGAAGCTCGTGAAAGATCAGCCGCCGGCGCTGCTCGTGGTCCCGGACCGTCCACTCTTGCATCTGGACGATGACCAACAGGGACGGAGGGAAGCCGGCCAGGACGGCCAGGGCCTCCTCGAAGATGGCCCGCTTCCATCCCTCACCCTGGATCTGCGGGACCCAGGCGATGGCCGCGGCGTCCGCTCCCCGGAGCTTCAAGGCGTCGGCGTACTGGAAATAGGCGATCGGCACCCCGTCCAGGTGGCCCAAGTCTTTCCGAAACTCTTTGATTAACCCTTCGCCAATGGCTTTCGCCTCGGGGGCGTCAACTATCCCGGTCCCCTCGAGGTGGATCCCGTTCTCTGCCGCCTCGGCTTGGACCATGGGCCGTCTCTGCCCCCCGGCCAGGTTCAAAAAGGTCCGGGCCGCCGACCCCAGACTGGCCAGCTCGCCCGGCTTCAGCGTGCCCTGGTTCTTTTTCAGGGTTTCGACTACGTTGACCAGGCCAGCCTGTCCCAGACGGGTCCGGATGTCTGCCGGGTCGAGACCTTTGTCACCCCGACTCATGACGCCGCACCCAGCAGGTGGGTCCGGACGTGCTCGGCCAGGGCCTTCATGAACAGGGGCGGGACCGAGTTGCCGATCCGCTCCTTGGCCTGGGTCCGGGTGCCCACCCACTTGAATTGGGGCGGGAAGCTACCCAGGATCGCGGCCTCAAGGGTCGTCAGCTGCCGGGGGACGTCCCAACGCCAGTGTAGATGGGATTTCGTCTGGGTCCGGCTGGGACGGTTCGGATCGAGACGGGCCGAGTGGAACGACCCGACGTAGTGACCCTGACAGCCTGGTCGCTTGATCGAGGCCTTGCGCAGGTCCTCATACGGATCCGCCACCTGCCAGGCCTCGAGGACCGCCTCGGAATGACCACCGGGTTCACCCGGCGGGATGTGCCCGATGGCCTGGAACACGGTCACCGGCCGGCTCTGCGGCCGGGGATGACTCGGCTTGACCTTCAGGTCTTCCCGGACGCCGATGAAGATCATCCGCTCCCGGAACTGGGGAACGGAGAAGTACATGGCGTTCATCAGCCGGGCCGAGACCCGGTAGCCAGCAGCCTTCAAGAGACGCATGGTCTCGGCGAAGACCAGCTTCATCTTGCCTTTGACCATGCCCGAGACGTTTTCCATTAGGAACGCCCTGGGCCTCAGACCCTCGAGCAGCCGGACGTACTCCCGAAAAAGCTGGTTCCGGTCGTCCTCGAGGTCCCTGGTCCCGGCCGTACTGAACCCCTGACACGGCGGTGAGCCGTCCAGGACGTCCAGATCACCCTGACCAAGGCCGGTGGTCCGGAAAACCTCATCGACCGTCAGGCTGGCGATGTCCCCGTGAAAGACCGGGACTTCGGGGAAATTCAGCCTGAAGGTAGCAACCGCATTGTCGTCCCAGTCGATGGCCAGCAGTTCCCGGAAGCCGGCCATGGAGTAGCCCAAGGACGAGCCGCCGCACCCGGCAAAGGCCGAAACCACCGTCGGGGCCTCAGGCTCCTTCGGCGCCGCGTGCCGGGCCCAGGCCGTATCGAGCAGGTCCGAGTAGCTCACGCCGCTACCCCCGGACGCAAATGCTCGTCAACCGCCTGGCCTAGGGTCCGGGAGTTGTCGCCCGTCGTGGCCCGGGTGAAGTTCAGGACGCACTTACACAGGTCGTCCTGGCGAAAAACCCCGAAGGCCCGGGAGCGCAGGTTGTAGGTAAAGACTCGGTAGTCCCGCAGCCTCTCCGTGCCGCAGCACTCGAATCCGTCACCATGCCCCAGGGGCGTGTTGTCCGCCGAAAAATATTTCAGGCCCGACTTGGCGGCCAGGTCCCGGGCCAAGTGAATGTACTCGAGCTTCAGGCCGTCCTGCAGGACCCAGTCGCTGGCCTCCCGGGTCCCGATCTTGGTCCGATACAGGTCCCGGACGTTGCCGAAGGCTTCCGCAAACAGGGTCTGCTCGGCCTTGCCCATGCTCTGACGGAGCTTCAGGCACTCGGTGTTGAAGGCCCAGCACCCGGCCTCCTTGATCGCCTCGACCAGGGCCGCCAGTTCCTTGGTCACCCGGGGCCAGATTGCCGGCTGAACCTTGACCATCACCGGGTAGCCCAGATCGACGATCCGGCTGATGGCCTCGAGCCTCTGCTCCGGTGACGGCGCCCCGGGCTCGATTTTCTTGAGCCACTCCCGGTCGAGGCTGATCAGGGTCACCGAAACCGTCAGGTTCATCCCAGGACCGATGCGCTTCAGCAGTCGGAACAGGACGCCCGGATTTTTGGTCTGGATCTGGACCGGGTAATCGTACAGACGCAGAATCCGGAGAAAGGCCTCGGTCGTCCGGTACTTCTCCTCGATGGCCGGGCACGGGTCGCTGATGGCCCCGATCTTGATCGGGTACCGGGAGTTGATCGCCACCGTGATCGCCCGGGTGAAATCACGCGGCCGGCCGTAGATCCCCTTCAGCCAGTCCTTGAACCGGTCCGGGTCGTTGGCCGTCAGGTCCTGGAATCCCGCCCTCTGGCGCCGGCGGTGGAAATTGGTGATGTCCCGCCCGAAACAGTAAACGCAGTTGTGAAGACACCCCTTGTAGGTGTCCAGGTGAAGGGGCACCGGGCAGATCAGCCACTGCGATGTCATCGCTGGCGGCCAGAACGTCTGCTTGACCAGCCTCACTTCGGCCACCGGTGACCGCACTGGGGACACTCGATGAACTCGACGTCGTCCTCAACCGTCTCGTCGAATTCCTTGAACTCGACCTCGGGGATCTCGACGGCCGCCTTCAACTCACCCAGCATCTCGGCCAGGGCCTCGTCCGCCCCGACCTCGATATCCGCCAGCAGCTTGGCCAGCAGGTCCGGGTCCTCGGCCGCCATGGACGTGATCCGGTCGAATATGGCGAGGGCTCGTTTTTCCTCCTGTTCGCTCAGGTCCAGATAGGTGACCGGGACCGTGGGCTGACCTTCCCGGATGGCCAGCTCGACCCGGAAATGACCGTCCACCATGTGGCCGGTGTTCTTGTTGACCTTGACCTCGTCAATCCAGCCCAACTCACTCAGGCTGGCCGTGGTCCACAAGCCCTGTTTCTCGGTGTGGACCCGGAAGTTGAACGGGTTGGCCAGAAGCTCATGAGGGTCAACGTCGGCGTGGCCGACAATGCGGTTTTTCCATATCTCGGACAAGACGACGCACCTCCCTTGAAGCCGTTGCCCCCGTCGTGATAGTGTTCACGCCGTGCGGTACCGCACACGGGAAGGGGGCTCAGCCTGCTTTGGACGCGCTATCGTCCAGGGCGACGAGGGGGAGTGCCACCTCCCCTTCGTCCCTTCCTTTTCAAATCCTCATGTGATGGAGTTACCGGCCATCATCGACCAACTTGGAGGTCCAAGATGGACGTTCCCGAGTATCCCTTTGAACTGCGCCGCCTCTCCGAGGATAAGGGCGGCGGCTGGTTGATAACTTTTCCCGATCTGCCCGGCTGCATGTCCGACGGCGAGACCGCGGAAGAGGCCATTGCGAACGGGGCCGAGGCCGTGCGCGGGTGGATCGCCATCGCCAGGGAATTCGGTGATCCGGTCCCGGGGACGGTGAAGGATTAGTCAGAACTCTTGACAATCAGGCCCGGCCATGTCAAATTGTACATGAAGGACATAATGTCCATCATGTACGCGAGGTTGAAATCATGACCCGCCTCAGCGCCAGCGACGCCCGGAAGGAACTCGCCGAGATCCTCAACCGGGTCGCCTATACCGGTGAAAGGATCATCCTTCACCGCCGGGACAAGAACGTGGCCGCCCTGATCTCCATGGAGGACCTGGAGCTTCTGCGCCGCCTCGAGGACCTGGTTGACAACGAGGCCGCCGACGCCGCCTTGCGGGAGCCCGGGAAGTCCATCCCCTGGGAAAAGGTCAAGTCCGAACTCGGCCTGTCCTAAATGGAATATAGCATTGCATTCAGGCCGGCCGCCTTCCGGGAATTGGCCAAGCTCGAGGCCGATGTCAGGAAGCGAATCGCGGCCAGGATAGAGTCACTGTCGAAGACCCCCCGCCCCAGAGGGGTCGAAAAACTCCAAGGTCAGAAGAACCGCTACCGCATCCGGACCGGCGACTACCGGATCATCTACGAGGTGCATGACGACGTCCTGCTGATCCTGGTCGTCAGGATCGGCCACCGGCAGGACATCTATCAAAAGGCCGGACGCTGACAGGTCCGGCAGTTCGGATGTTGGTTGACCAACGTTTTGCTATCCCGGCCGCTCGGGCGGCCGGCGACTCGGGGACCTGGGCGGCCGGCCGGTCAGGGTGTAGGTCAGATACCAGGAAATAAACCACCTGATCTCGAACCAGGGATTGATCCGGTGATCATCCCAAAATTCCCGGCTGGGCCTGCTGTGCCGCTCACCATGATGGACAGGACAGAGCGGCACCGTGTCGTAGTCGCTGGCCTTGAGGCCCTTGCCGCCGTTGCCCTCATGATGGGCCACTGATGGACCCTGGGCGCCGCCGCAGACCAGGCACGGCTGCTTCCGGATGTAGGCCAGATAGTCCTGATCCCGGAACGGTTCGCTGCGGGCCATGCCTGACCTCAAAGAAATGCCCCGGCCGGCCGGAGGGACCGGACCGACCGAGGCGGGCGGCGTATTTCTCGAAAACAAAGCCCCCGGGGACCTGTCGTCTCCCGGGGGCACTCTCCTACGGGCCCGGTGCGGCGCTTCCGCTCTGACCGGGCCCCCTGCTTTGGGGTATCGAGGATCAGTCCATGATGCTCTCCGAAAAAGAATCAGCGGCTCTTCTCCCGAACCGCGCCCAATGATAATTCATCCTCACTGGTCTCCCGACCAAAAGTCAAGCGATCCCATCACCGTTTGACTACGTTTGACGCCGGCCGACTGCGGTTGACGCCTGCTGACTGGGTTTGACGCCGGTAGGAATTCAGGTTTCCTTGTCCTTGAGCATCTGCTCGAGTTCGAACACCAGAGGCGGTAGGTCCTCGGTCACGGTCAGCCACACTTGGTCCAAATCGACATCGAAATAGGCATGGACCAGCCGGTTTCGCATGGCGATGATCCGGACCCAGGGGATTTGGGGAAATCTCTGTCGGGTTTCTTCTTCGACCCGGGCCGCTGCCTCACCGATTATCTCCAGGCATTTGACCAGGCCAAGCGTCCCGATATGATCCTGGTCCAAATCGGATCGGTCCCGGCCTTTGAGGTAGGCCATCGCCTCCAAAGAGGCGTCATACATGTGCCTCAGGCGAATAAGGTCATCCTGCGGCATATTGGATCTCGCTTCTGCTCAGAACGTTATCCCGGAAGTACCGGCTGAGTTCGGCGGGCGTCCGAAGGTCAACCTTCCGGCCGAGCATCTCCGACAACTCCAGTTCCAGACCTGCCATGCCCAGCAACCCCACCGCATGGCCTGACTCGAACTCGACCAATACGTCGACATCGCTGTCGGGCCTGAATTTGCCTTCCAGGATCGAGCCAAACAGTGCCAATTTCTTGATGCGATTTCGCCGGCAGAACTCGGCGATCTTGTCTTTCGGGAATTCGATGCCGTGGTATTTCATCTTCCCGCTCCATCGTCGGGTCAACTATTTATAACCCATTGCGATAAATCCAGCAAGCCAAGTCAGGCGTCAGCCAGGTGTTTCCTCAACCAATCGTCACAGTCTCGTTTGCTGGTCATCCAGCGGCGGCCCATGTGCTTGGCCTTGAGCCTGCCGGCCTTGATCTCTCGCAATAAGAAATCACGACCCCGACCGGTGTAGAGTTCAATTTCATCCCATCCCGAGAGGAAGGACTCCCGCTCAATGACCACCCGCTTTTTCCTCGGCATTTCTTCTTGACTCCGTTTTTCGGTCCCGTTACCCTCCTGTTAAGCGTTGATCGATTTTTTGTTTCTCGGGCCTGGCTGTGCCAGCAGCCGGGCCCAAAGCCTTTTCAGGCCGCCTCTTCTGCTGGCTCTTCCCGAAAGGCCTCGACCATCTCCCGAGGCACCTTGCCGGCCAGGTCAAAACCGGACTCCAGGAAGGCCCTGATCAGGTCGCCCTTTTTCATCTTGGTCTGGTCGGGGAGCTTCTTCTCCGTCTGCCAGACCTGGAACTCCTGGGACTCCCACAGGCCGATCTCCGCGCCCAGGGACACCAGCTCACCCTTGCGAAGCTGCTTCAGGTAAGCCTCATGCATCCGCCAGTCCCGGGCCAGATCCACCCCCACAGCCTGGGCCACCACGGGCAGTAGGTTCGTCCCCACGTGGTGGGCGTGCCAGCTCACCACGCGCACGTAGGCCTTCTTGACCGCCTCGAGTGGTCCGGTCAGCACGGTCCGGTAGATCAGCGCCTCCGGCCAGAACCTTTCGTGATCGTCCGCGGTCCGGTCGAATTCTTCCTTCAGGATGACCAGGACCTCGTCCGTGAACGTGTAGGAGTGGGTCATGGCCGCGAGCAGGGCCGCCACGGCCAGGCGGGCCTGAATATCGGCCGGAGCATCGGGCGTGCCGTCCATGATCGCCCGCTGCAGGAACCCGTCCAGTTCCGCCCGGCCGATCCGTCCCCGGCGATTGCCGTCCTCGGCCGGGTCCCCGCCCGCGTCATCGCCCGCCCGGGGGGCACGGTCATGTTTCCGGTGGCACGCGGCATCACCGATGCACTGGGCCCCCTTTCCTTGATACGGTTTGCCATCGAGACCGATCAGGACCACCAGGTTCTCGCACTCCTGGCAAGGGGCCGGCGGTTTCTCCACGCGATAGAAGCTACGATGTCCGTCCCATTCGAAATCAGCGGCCAGCCGGATCCCCGTGGCCCCGGTCAGACCGATGATCTTGTCACGGTTGGCCTCGACCCAGGCCAGCAGCTTCTCGCGGTAGCACTTGGGGTTGAGGCAGTGGATCCCTTTCTGGTGTTCGGCCAGGTCCTCGGGCGCCAGGAACGTTTTCTGGACCTCGCTGTTGTCTGAACAGGTATGACATCCGGCCTCACTGGTCTTGAAGGGGGCCTTGTCCAGCCTGGGGGACAGGTTGGCCACCTCCTCCCGCAGCCAGGACACCGGCGCCGGACCGCCCTCCCAGCTCACCCCTTCGTCGTCTTCAATCGTCGTCTCGAACAGTTCCTGCCTGACGGCCTCGTCCCTGATCCGGGCCAGTTGGACAAGGTGCCCGAACTTCAGCCTGCCCTCGCCCCAGGCCTCGAGCATCGGCTCGGGCAGGTCCAGGACGGCCACCCGCCGGCCGATGTACTGGGCCGAAACATTGATCTTCTCGGCCAGGTCCCCGATTTCCAGGCGGCCCTGATCCAGGATGATCTTGAAGCCCCGGGCCTCCTCGAGGGGGTTCAGGTCCTGGCGCTGCAGATTCTCGATGATCTGGATTTCCAGGACGTCTTCATCGGACAGGTCCCGGACCATGCAGGGCACCACCTCGAGGCCGGCCGTCTTGGCCGCCCTGAAGCGGCGCTCGCCGGCGACGATCTCGAAGCCCTCCCCCTTGGGCCGGACCACTAGCGGCTGCAGCACGCCGTGAACCCGGATGCTGGCCGTCAGCTCGTCCATCTCCGGACCATCGAATTTCTTGCGCGGGTTGGTCGGGCTGGGGCTCAGTCTGTCGGGCGGGATCCACTCGAATCCGGCCTCGGTCTCGATTTTTGGGGCTGCCTCACTCATGCCTTGTCCCTCCTTAAAGCGGCTCGCGGTCCGGGTGTTCGCGGACCAGGATCATTTCCTCGGGCGTCAGCCGGGCCTTGATCCGCCTGACGCATTGGTTGTACGTGGCCACCGCCGCCGCGATCCGGTCCGGCTCAACCACCTCGCCCCCGGCCAGCTCCCGGCAGACGGCCTTGACGTCCGCCTGGGCCAGACCGTCGACCTGGTCCAGAAAGGCCCGGGCGATGTCCTTGGTCTTGTCCTTGACGTAGGGGTGCAGCCGGTCGAGTGTGTCACATGAAACGTTACGCAGTTCGTCAAGGGTGAATTCAAGCTGATCGATATAGGTCCGGTGGATGCGGACCAGCTGTCTGGCCCGAGCATCGGTGATGTTGATCTCGGGCGAGGCCAGGAACTCACGCCACGACTCGGCCCGGCCCTCCCAGAACCGGTTGTCCTGGGTCTCGACCAGCAGGGCCCCGAGTTCGAGGTCCCGGTCCCGCCGGTCCGAAGACAGCCGCTGAATGGCCTCATAGACCTCCTGGCCGCGGTCGGTAGTTACCGGGCTCACGCCGTCATCTCCTGTCACACCTGCACCTCCTGCAGCCGGGCCCACCGCTCCCAGTTCCGCCGCCACTGGCGAGGCAGGTCGTCGATCCAGGCCTCGACCCAGGGGATGAGGGTCTTGAACTTCCGGCCACTCATGCGCCGCAGCGGGTGCCGACGAATCAAACGCCGGAGCGTCTGCGCATCGGCCCCAACGAACTCCCGGAGTTCAGAAAAACCGTCCAGGAGCTGGTCGGCCCGGATCACCCCGGCCTCGAGCATGACCCGGGCCAGGCGGATCTCGACCTCGGCCAGGCGCCGGGCCCGGTCCAGGGCCAGCCGCCGGGTCGTCCCGCCCGGGCTGGCGTAGACCTCGAACAGGAGCCGCAGGTCGTCCCGGTTGAGCAGCGGCTGGTGATGACGACCCTGGCCGTCGGTCCAGGGCTCGGTCCGGAGCAGCCGGCCGATCACGCCGACCAGGAGCAGGGCGTCATGGAACGGCGCCGGGTTCGGGGTCCACTTGGCGTGAGTGTCCTCTTTGGGCTCGAGCGGCAGGGCCCGAGCGTCGCCGGCGGCCATCCGCTCGAAGTAGAACGTCACCGCCGCGGCCACTGATCCTAGACGAATCATGATTTCTCCTGTATCTCGGGGTAGTCGTTCAATACCTCGACCGGAACATCGCATCCCGCAGCCAGAGCTTTTACCACTGCGAGCCTGTGTTCATTGGTTTCCGAAGAGTCATTGTCGAAAGCATCAAGACGCTTCGCCGCTCGCATCCATATTTCTCCCGCCCTCGATGCGGCGTCGGGGTGATAATGCGTTTGCAGACGGCGCCTTTGTTTAAGGGTCTTGGCGCTGGGCTGGTGGGCAAAGACCCCGCCGCCTGTCCGTTCATATTCCTCACGTGTCAGATTTTTCTCCTTGATCAGGGTGGCCCGAAACTGTGCCCGCGTCATCTGCCACGGCTCCGGCGGGTTCACGATTGCTCCCCTTTGGTTATTGCATTGACCGAATCACAGGTCGTGTTCTTCGCCCACCCGATACCCAGACTACAGGCCCTCTTAAAGACGACCCTGGTTCCACAGCACCCGCGTTCCACCACCCGCCTTTTGTCGAACGCATGGGAGCACCCCGGACATCGCACTTCTCCTTTCCTGGCACGTCGGTAGTTGTGCCGGCGACGACGTTCGGCGGTTTTCGGGCCGATTTTGGCGGGCATGGCTATACCTCCGTCTGGGGGGATGGGCAACAGCGTCATCCAGAGATTTCCCGTAGATTGACATATGGGGCCATCCTCTTGAACTCGACCGCCCAGACCCAGGGGTTGGAGTCCCACTGCAGTTCAGGGCGTTTGGCGTACAGACCATCCCAAAAGGGTTGCCAGATACGAACTCTGGCAGGATGGTTTTTCTCCAGCGCATCGTCTCTGGGCAGATCCTCTCGGACTTCAGGAGCGTAAAATCGCCAGAGGCCTTCAGCGACCACTTCGTCCACGGTGATATCCTGAATCCGCTGCGGCCAGACCCGGACCACCTCGAGGGTGATCCGGCTGGCCCACCGGGGCATGTGGATCGAGGGCCGCTTGTTCCACCAGTAGGGCTTCCCTCTTGAGGTATAATTCGGCGCCTCATCTGTTGCCGGGTAACGTAGACGATCTGTGGGCCACCCGTCCGGCCAGGATTCCCGGGCCAGGCTCACACGCCTACCGCAGTCATGAATGGCCCAGGTCTCCCGGACCCACAGTCGATCACCAGGCTGCCGGCGGGGATAGACCCGGTGGATCGTCCCGTCCATGAAGCCCTCGGCATCGCCCCGGTGCGGCACCTTGAGGTAGTGGCTGTCGCCCAGGTGGTCGGGCCTGGCCCGGTCAAAGTCGAGGTCGGCCCACTTCACCCCCTCGGTCCCGATCACGCTGTTGCGCGTGGTCACCGGGCGCCGGGTCTGGGTCTTGCGACCGGTAAGAGTCGCCCGGACCATGGGGGCCTGGAACAGAATCGGGGCCTCTTTCGGTTCAGAATCGGCCATCTTCCTCATCTCTCACTGGCATGAAGTGTTGATAGGCCCGGACCAGATCGGGATCGGCCGCCAGGACGGCCCGCAGGGCCTCGGTGAAGGTCAGCTTGTGCCGGGCGGCGTGACGCCGGGCCGCCTCGGCCACGGCCCGCCGGGGATCTTCCCCCGGAACCTCGAGCGTTTGGGGCTGGGCCAATGCCGCGGACAGCATCCGCTGGAGTTCGGCGATCGCGACCCATGATTCCGCGATCTGCTGGCCGCGCCCCTCGCAGTCGCAACACTCAAGTTCTTCTGGTTCCGGGACCTTGTCGATATTTCGCCCATGATTTTCGGCCCACCATTTTTTTGCATCTTCCCAAGTCCAGTCTTGGGGCGCGGCCGTCCAAAATTCCTCCCACAACGGATTGATTTGGACACCTGAACCTTTGCAGGTCGGGCAAGGATCGAGCCGGCGACGGACTTTAACTTCGAGAACTTCCATGGTCAGACCTCAATCGTGATTCTGCTCGAGCAGCTCGTGGTACTTCACGTGGATCCGATCAAAGGCCGCTTGCCACTCCGGACCGTGTTCCGCGTCCGGACCCGCGGCCACGTGGGCCAGCTCGTGCCCCAGAAGCTCGACGGCGTCTTTGACCGAGGCCTCTATGTCGATCTGCACCAAAGGCGGCCCGCCGGTATCCGGGAAGATGGTCAGGCCCCAGCCACCGGTCTCCTCTTGCATGCCAGTCGTCCACATCATGTCGGCCGACTTGTCCGGCCACAGGCTGGAAAAGGCCCGGATCATCCGGCAGAACGGATCCTCGCGCACGATCACCCCGGGGCGAGCCATGAGAATTTCGTCGGTGCCTTGCCCTAGGACCTCAACCCTGACACGCAGAGGCTCGTAAACAGATCCGCCTTCTCGCCGGTACCTTTCCGTCAACCCATCGGCAAATTCCTGGGCCCACGGCCTTTCATGATCGAGATAAAATCCCCCGCCCCCATGTGACGATCTCGGCAATATAGGGCCGTCTTGAAGACACTGCCCGCGCCTGAATACCATCAATCCCGTGAAGGTCGGGTTGCCACCGTGATCCGATTGGCTACTCATGGTTCTTCTCCGTCCGAACGAACCGCTTTGACTCATGACCATGACCCAGGTGGTTCAAAGCAGCGTCATAGGCGGCCTCGTAGCCCTGGCCGATCCTGAAGTAGAGCGCCCATTTCTTCCTTTGGGGCAGGGCCCGGTAGCAGTACCAGCAAAACGAACGCCCGGGCTGTTTCTTCCCGCCGCAGGTGCAGCATCGGCTCTTCAGCCGCTTCAGGTAATATTCAACTGGTTGACGACTCATGCCGCTTCTCTTCCCGGGCCTGATCGCGGGCCGCGGTCAGACGCTTGAACGCCTCGGGATCGCCGCCAGCGTCGGGATGAGCTGTTTTCACTCTGTGCCGGTAGGCGGCCTCGATTACCTCCAGGTAGTCGTGGCGGCTGACGCCCAGGACCTCCCACCAGGGGGGACCAGCCGGGTCAGGCAGGGCCTTGTAGCCCGAGAAGGCCTGCTCGAGCGTGCCCACGCCCCATCGCTCCTGGCCGCGGATCGCTCCGATGTGCAGACGGATGGCCTGGACATTGTCCTGCACCCGATCCCACTTGTCGCAGGCCAGGACGTGGGGCGTACCCTTCAGCTGGAAGTACACAGCCACGGCCGGATCATCCGGTTCTCGCCGGTTGGCGTAGGGCAGGCCGTCCAGCCTGAGTTCAACGTTGGTGGACAGGGTGATGTACCGGGCCCCCAGCCGCCGGAGTTCATCCAGCAGGCCGTCTCGGGCCTGGCCAAACGGGGTCTCGAACCGACTCCGCCGGCGCCGGCTGGCCGGCGTCCGGGGCCAGCCCTGGGGCCACTCCTGGGGATAGGCATCAGGCATCTTCGGCTCTTACGGGGTGGAGGTGGCCGGGCAAGTACTTCTCGGCCAGGTCCTCGAACAGGACCGGGATCCGTCTGTACAACTCACCCAGGAGCGGGATCATCACCTCGCGCATCTGGGGGTGGGCCGCTTTGGAGCACCTGAGCGACAGGATGTGGCGCCACTCCCGGGCGTTGGCCGTCATGAAGACCTCGGTCTTGAGGGAGTTGGGCAGGACCGCGCGGGCCTGCTGGGGGGACCAGCCATGCTTCAGGAGGTTCAAATAGGTGGCCTCGGACTCGACCAGATGGAGCGCCCACTCGAACGAATTGAACGGAAAACGGACCTTGGCGACCCGATCCTCGACCACGTACAGGTCTTCCTTGCCGTAAGGTCCGGGCTTGATTTCCTTTATCCACGGCGGAATGACGAAGGCGACCCCGCCGGCGTAGTTGCAGTACCGGGTGGACTCCTGGGAGAAGGCGGCCAGGCGGTGGCGGACCAGTTCGTGGGAGACCCCGCGGTCGACGATGAACCGGACGGCGATCATCGAGTGCTCGATGACCGAGTGGTGGCCGCTCTCGAGGATCTTCCGGACGAAGGCCCGGGCCGAGTCGGGCGTCATCTTGCCCTCGGACTTGTAACAGGTCCGGCCGGCCCGCTCGATCAGGCCCAGGACCTCATCACCGTCCGGACAGTGCTCTATGGAAAACGACGGCTTGACTAGGATCATGTCTGCTCCCTTTGTTGGTCGGGGAGGGCGGATTTGAACCGCCGACTCCGTGCTCCCAAAGCACGCGCGCTACCAGGCTGCGCTACCCCCCGGCTTCTCCTTCCGCAAACTGACCAAGCTCCTCATCGACCGCGGCCAGGGCCCGGACCAGATGATCATGGCTGAAAACAGCCTTTCTCATCACGGCCCCGCTCCGAATTATGAAGAGCATTGTGTTCCGCCCGGGTCATAAGTTGCAGGTTTTCAATGCGATTGTCCGCTCTGTCGCCGTTTTTATGGTGAACCACCTCGTCGCCGGTCAATGATCGCCCGAGCACTGAGGCCATGACCAAGATGTGTTCGAACACATACCCATTGGGGTCAGCCAGCGGATGGCTCCGGCCGGCACGAACCTTGGCATAACCCGCTTGGTCCACAATTCGCCCTGAGTTCCATCGATAATGCATGGAACCCCGCACATGATTCGAGTGTCGCCCGCGCCCATCTGGAAGATCATCGGGTTTACAGCCTAAAGCCTCGGCGCGCTTCAAACGCCGGTAGTAGGTTGACTTACTGGCCATGCGGAAACTCCCGCACCATCAAGTCCCCTGGTGGATCACCCCCGCCCGCCATTTTCTTCATGAAGAACGGGACGCCCGCGGCCTGGCACTGGTCCCTGACAGCCCGGACCCAGCCGGGGTGCATCGGCCGGGCCCCGGGGCCGGTCTCCCCGCCGACGATCACCCAATCGAGGCCTTTCTCGACGAAGTCCCACCAGCCCGAGCACCCAGTGGGGCACCGCCCCTCGGAGCACCGGCCATCATGCTTGGCGTGAATCCCGTAGACGATCTCCGCCCCACACCACCTACAGCGATCAAGACCGAACCTTCTCTCCAGGCTGACCGGCCCCAGCAGGGGCTCCAGACTGACGCCATGGACCGCGGCCGGGACCCGAAGCAGGTCGTCCAGCCGGCCGATCTGGTCCTGGCTCTCGACCGTGGTAAGGGCCCAGGCGTTCGGCGGCCATATCTCACCCGAGCCGGTCAGCCCGTATCCGGCGTAACCACCCAGGGGCATCAGGCCGGCCTCGCCGGCGTACTCCACCATCCGGTGCGGCCGCTTGGTCAGGACCAGAAACACATGCTGCGGACAGCGGGTCATGACCGAGAAGGCATTGGTCAGGAAATCGAAGGTCACGTCCTCATGGAACAGGTCGTTCCAGATGGCCCAGACGGTCGGCTTCCTGACCTTGAGCGGCAGGCCCAGGTCCTGCTCGTTCAACCGAACCTGACCGATCCAGTGGCCGTCAGGGCCGGTCAGGCCGGCGTACCGGGCCCGCATCTTCTCGTTGGCCTGACGGCCCCGGACGCGGGTCAGCTTCTCGGACCAGCAGTGATCGCACCCTGGCGAGACCTTGGTGCAGCCCGAGACCAGCGACCAGGCCCGGTCCCAGTAGAGGCCGCGGGCTATTCTTTTCGGGTCAACGTTCAAGGCTATCGCCCTCCTCTACCAACCGCCGCCGGCGAGCCGGCCCGGGCCCAGGACCATCCCAGGCCGGTCTTGCGGGTAACCACCACCAGAACCGCCCGCTGCCGGCCAAACCACTTGGCGTAGCGCCGGTCCCAAAAAAAGAGATCGGCTCTCCGGCGCCAGCGGCGGGCCATGGTGTCATTGATCACCCGGAAACCGACGCCGGTGATGAAGACCAGGTCGCCGCAACGGACATTGAGCAGACGAAACAGATCCCGACTCAAAGCCACCGTCCGGCACTGCACCCAGCCGCACTTGGCGTAGAACGGCGTCGAGTCCGTCTCGGCCCGAGTGGGCGAGTAGGCCGTGACCGTCACCTTGACGACGTCCTGGCCGCCCCAGGCCCGGCCGACGCCGAAACCCACCACCAGGGCCACGGCGATCCAGAAATAGACCAAGATCAACTGACGCCAGGTCATAGCCCCCTCGTCACGCCGCCCTGTCCGCCGCCAGCTGATGTCGCCCGATCAACACCCGACGGGCAGAGTCGGCCAGGCGTCCGTACAAGCCGCCGGCGGTGTCCCACTTTCGGACCATCCACCGCAAATAGTCCGAGGGCATCTCTCGAACCTCGTGTCCGGCGTAGTAGCCGTGCGGATAGACCATGTCTTCGCTCACCTCGGCCATGACAAACTCCCACTGAAACGTCTCAGGCCGCCTTCGCGGGTTTCTTCTTGGCCGGCTTGGCCTGGTCGGCCTCCTTGTTCACCCGCCGCCAGACGGTCTGGCCCGCTTCGTCCCGGTCCATCCGGACCGCCACGTTCGGCGGCACCTCGGACGACGAGGCCCAGACGTCCGTGGCTTCTTGGGCCTCGGCGAACTTCATCGCCCCTTGCCGGTCCTCGTCGGTCAAGGGCTCCGGGCCCCTGACCGAGTCGCCCGTGTCCAGCCGGACCAGGCGCTTCACGCCCCGGCCGTAGTCGAATTTCCAGACGCAGTCGACCGGCCGGTCCTCGGCGCCGCGGCGGTGGCGCTTGGCCAGGTCCTTCAGCTCGGCGTCCAATTCCTTCAGCTGGTCGTTGAACTCCTTGTTGGCCGCGGCCTTCTCGGCCTCGACCTGGGCGATCTCCTGGACCTTGGCCGCCAGTTGACGGCCCAGGCGCAGCATCTGATCGTCGGTCAGCTTGACCGGCAGTTCCATGACCTCTTTCTGCATCAGTTCCCTCCGTTGTCGCCCAGGCATTAGCCCGGCATCATGTCTCGTTTCTCCGGTCCCGGCCGTTCAGGGGCACCTCGGGGCAAAGGGCCTTGAGCCTTGAGTCGATCGCCCCGGCCAGCTCCCAGTCCACGGCCGCGATCCGCTCGATCATCTTCGTCCGCCGGACGTTGGCCGTGATGATCGTCAGCCGGCCGGCCGACCACCGGCCGTTCAGGATCAGGAACAGGCCCCGGCAGACCCACTCGCTGAGCTTGACCTTGTCCAGGTCGTCGAAGACCAGCAGCGGCGTCTCGATGTACCGTCTGAACACGTCCAGGGCGGTCTCGTCCCGATCCCGGCCGAAGGTGCTGTTCAGCTCGAGGAAAAACATCGGGGCCTCGACGAACAGCCCGGAGCCGGTTTTTAGTAACGACTCCCTGAGGTGGGCCGCGGCCAGGTAGGTCTTGCCGCAGCCCCAGGGGCCCCAGCCGTACCAGCCCCGGCCGTAGGGGACCGGGACCTTGGTCCAGTCGGCCAGTCTCGCCGTGCGGAAGATAGGCGGCACCCCGGCCTCGGCCATCAGGTCTAGGATCCGTTCCCGCCGGCGGGCCATGGCCTGTTCCCGGGCCAGGGCCTCGGCCTTGGCCTGCGCCTTCTCTCGGGCGGCTTCCTCGGCCGCGGCGTGTTCCGGGCACAGCCGGGCGTAATATTTCCGGCCGCCGATGATGCCGATCACCCTGGTCGGCGCCCCGCACTCCCGGCACCGGTCACGTTCGGGCCCGGCCATGTCAGCCATCGCCTGTGCCACCGTCGCGCCTATGTGATCCATCCGAGCCTCCTGTCACCCCATCTCGACCGCACCTTCGCCTACTGGGAAATTTTCGTGATCCGGGCTGGCCCGGGCCCGGGGTGCTTCCGGGTCGTGATAGGTCCAGTGGGCCTTCTGGCCCCAGAAGTTGGCCAGCTTGTAGCGCCAGGCGTCGGGTCGCCCCTGCCGCCGGCGCCGGTACTCGGCGATGTAACCGTCCGCCGCGGCTTTGAACCGGTCCACGGTCAGTCCCAGGGCCTGGTCTTCGGTCAGGTCCGGGTTTTTTGTCCGGGCGGCCCGGGCCTCTTCGGTCAGCCGGTCGATGATCGAGTTCAGGGTCCGGTGCTTGACCTTCTGGCCGGAGGCGGTCTCCGCGTTGGGGACCTCGAAGGCGTCCGACAGGGCGCAGTGGTCGTAGACCTCGGCCGCGGCCCGGGTCACTTCGGGCGGGGTCCTGGACTTCTTCGGGGGCGGATTTGCCGGACCGGGAAAAAGCGAGGGGGGGGCGGCACCGTCAGGCGCCCCTCTTCTTGGATCTGGTTCTGGTTCAGGATCTGGTTCAGGATCTGGAGAACGAGTCCCTGTCGAGGGGCTATCGGATAGGCTATCGAATAGGGTATTAGATAGGGTATCCAACCCGTAGTAATCACAAAACTCTTTGACGATGCTGCATTTGGGCAGGCCGATGAGGACGTTTTCGACCGCCTTCCGCTGTTTGGGGTTGTTGAGACTAAAGCCAGGCTCGAATCTCAGGCCATTTCTGACCCAAACGATACCCTCTCGATAGACTATCCAGGGGCTATCTATTGGGGTATTGCATAGGGTATCGAGAGCGCTTTTCACCCGGGCGGGACTCAAGCCGGCGAGTTCGGCCAGGATCGGCTCATAAAGGCGGTAGATCGAAGCGATATTGTTCTGAGGGCAGAGTCGCAAAGTCAGCAGGACCAGCCGGGCATCCGCCGACAGACTCAGAAACTCTTTCGTCTCGAACATCACTGTAAAGACCGCTCGGTACTTCCCGCGTGCATTGCTCACTGGTCGCCCACTTCCCGATTCTTAACCGCAGTTAAAGGCCCCGGTGGCTGCCGGCCGGTAGATCAGTCTGTGCCAGGCCCTCGGACTTCTCCGGATCAGGCTGTTTCCGGCGAGCCGAAAATGGCCCTGGTATTCCTCGATCTCGCCGGTGGCCCGGGCCAGCCGGGCCCACAGCCTCGAGGGCATCATGGCCGTGCCCAGCTTGTCGGCCGCATACAACCAGGAGCGCTCGATCCCGGCCGCATTGCACCAGGCCCCGGAGTGGCCCTCGATCTGCCGGGCCAGGCGTTTAAAGCCCAGGATGCGCAGGACCCGGGCCGGGCGCCGGGAGTGATGCAGGCCCTCTGGTCCCTCGACGTCTTTCAGTCCCCAGTAGCCCCAGTCGTGGATGATGATCGCCACCAGGTCGCCCGGGCCCGGCCGGCCGTAAAGCCGCCGCCAGGCCCGGGCCACGTAGATCGGATGCAGGATGAACTGGTGACAGCCGAACAGGAGCGTTGCCGTGCCTCGTCTCAAACCACTTCCCCCTCGGTGCAGATCTCGATCACTCGCTTGCACGTGGCCAGGTCGAACATGGCGATGTGGCAGTCGTCGCCATCGATATCGAGCTTCCAGGCCAGCCAGTTGTAGGCCTCGTCCCGGCCCCAGCCCCGGCCCAGCCAGTAGGCGTCAAAGGCCTGGTGGGCCTCCTTGCGGGCCTGCCTGGTCTCCTTGTTGGCCGGGATCCCCATGGGTGTCCCGTCCGGATGGGCGCCGTGAACGCCGGAACACTCCGGCCAGTTCGAGCACCCGTAGAACTTGCGGGGATCGCCGTTGTGGTAGGTGAGCCTCCTGGTTTCCCGAAGGACCATCGGCGCCCCGCAGTCCGGACAGATGACTTCATCAGGGCCGCTCATCAGAACGGAATATCGTCGTCAGGAGGTTGCGCGCCTGAAGGCGGCGGCGAGGACTGACGACCGCCGCCCCGAGTCCCGCCGCCGGACCGGCCGCGGCCGGCGCCGTTGCCATCCTGCTGGCTGCCCAGCATCTGCATCACCTGGCCCACCACCTCGGTGGTGTAGCGGTCCGTGCCGTCCTCGGCCTGCCACTTCCGGGTCTGGAGGCGGCCCTCGACGTACACCTGCTTGCCCTTGTGCAGGTATTCGCCGCAGACCTCGGCCAGCCGGCCGAAAAAGATTACCTGATGCCACTCGGTTTTCTCCTCCCACTCGCCGTCCTTGTTCTTGAACCGCTCGCTGGTGGCCAGGGAAAACCGGGCGATAGCCGTGCCGCCCTGGGTGTAGCGAATCTCAGGGTCCTTGCCCAGGTTGCCGACCAGAATGACTTTATTCACGCCCGCCATATCAGCCGACCTCCCCGACCAGGCTCACCCGGCCGTCTTCCACGTGAAAGGCCCCCGGGGACGGCTGATCGGTCACCCGGGTGACCAGGTACTGGAAGCCGTCCGTCTCCGACTCGGCCTCGGCCACCAGGGCGGCGAAGCTCCCGGCGTCCAGGGACTCGGCCCGATCGACCAGGATCACCTTCAGGTCGCCGGCCAGGCTCTTGGCCAGGGCCAGGGACACCTTCATCTGCTCGCTGGTCGAGAGCTGGTCCAGGTCCTTGCCGTCCACGGTGATCCGGTCCTCGCTCAAGGCCAGGCCCGGGACCGGAAACTCGAGGGTGGCCATGACCTGTCTGGGGAGATCCTCGGCGTAGGCCCTGACCTTGTGGTCCAGTTCGGCCACGGCCTTCTCTGCGGCCGCGACTTCTGCCTCGGCCTGGTCGGCGGCGCTCTTGGCCGTGCGCCACCGGGCCCACTTCCGGGCCGTCTCGATCCGGGTCTTGAGCTGGGCGTTGTATCGCCTCATCTCCTCGACCTGGGCGGCGGTGACCTTGGGCTCGGGGATCTCGCCCAGTTCGCGTTTGGCCTCGGCCAGCTCGTCTATCTTTTCGGTGACCGCCCGGTTGACGTCCCACATCGACTCCAGGCGGGCCTCGGCCTCCTCCAGCTGACGGCGAAGGTCGTTCACCTTGGCATCCTGGGCGCTTAACTCGTCCTCGCCGTAGGCCACGGCGTCTCCCAGGTCTCGCTCGATTTCATCGACCTTGGCCTGGAGCCTTTGCCGCCGCTCATCGTTCTCCGCCTCGTACTCGAGGGCGGCCTCGGCCCGGGCCAGCGCCGGGCCCCGCTCGGCCATCTCGCCCTCGACCGCGGCCAGGTGTTCCTCCATTCCGTCCGGCTCCGGGCCGACCCGGGGGGCGACGCTGTTGTGATGGGCCCTGGCCTGCTTGAGTCGGTGGTTGGCCTCGGTCCGCGCCGAGTAGGCCGCAACCCTCAACCGGTCCAGGACGTCCAGGGCGTGACCCGAGGTGTCTTCCACCAGGTCGCCGGTCGCCTCGGCGATCTTCGCGGCCGAGATGGTCGCCGGCACCGCCTGGAGCAGATACCGCCGCCGTTCGTTGGCCGGCAGGAGCAGGAACTGGACCGGGTTGAACACAGTCGGACCCAGCAGCCGGTCCAGAAAGGTCTGGGGGCTGGCCGGCCGCATCCCGTCGCCGGTGGTGATCCGGGGCGGCTGGCGCTTGCTGCCCCGGATGAACGACCGCTGGATGGTCGTGTCGTCGCTCAGCCGGACCAGGACCTGCGCCCGGTCGGCCTCGAGGTTGATCACCTCGGCGCCGGCGCCCTTGAACGCGGCCACCACCGCCTTGAGACAGGCCGTCTTGCCCTGCCCGTTCTTTCCTTCGATCCGGGTTACCTTGCCCGGGGCGATCTGCGCTTCCCGTATGGACAGAAAGTCCTGGATCTCCAGCGCCGCCACGTGGAGTCCCTTGCCGTTATGGCTCATCTGTGTCCCTCCAAAATGCCGTCAGAGGCTCAGGCCGCCTTGGACTCGCTGCCCGCGGCCAGGTTTTCCAGGAAGACTTTCCCCATGATCTTTTCCTCGGCGGCCTTGATCAGGCTCAGGGCCGCGGACTCGGTCAGATGCTCGACACCCTTGGCCGGCAAACGTTTGATTTTCACCAGCCAGTCCAGGACCTGCCCCAACTCGATCGGGCGTCCGGCCGACTGCTCGGCCGGTTCGGCCACGTGCTGGATCAGTGCCTTTTCCAGGCGGTCGATGGTCTCCGGAGAGGCCTGGACCGGGGACGGCTCCGCTTGGCGTCCGCTGGAGAACGAAGGCTCGGACGGAGCCGCTTCTTGGCCGGTAGTCCGGGTGGTCTCCGGAGCCTCCGGCTGTGCGGCCGGCTCGGCCCCCGAGTCAAGCCAGGCCGCCAGGCGTCGCCCGGCCTCGGTGTCGATCAACACCGGCTCGTCCTGGAACTGCCTGGTCCGGTCCTTGGTCGCCGTGGCCACGTGGCCGTCCACGCTCAGGTCGAAGACCAGGTCAAACTCGTAGTCCATGCCCTCCCGCTGGATCGGGGCCTGGCCGATCTTGACCGGGGCCATCTTCCCTTTCTTGTTCTCCTGGACCTCGTAAACGGTCTTGGTCCGCATCGTCACCAGGATGTGGCACTGGCACTGCAGCACGGCGTCCACCAGCTGGTTGTGCATGGGGGTCACTTCCCGCCAGGCGGTGAAGTCGTTGTTGCCGCCGACCTTGGAGCGCCGATCCTTGATGTCCAGAATTCCACCGGTCCCGGCCCAGGCGTGGGTCAGGGAGTCGATGATGATCACGTCATACCCGGCCGCCTCGGCCTCCTTGATCAGCGACATGTAGCGCTGGGGCGAAAACGGCGGCTTGAGAATGGCCACGTCGAAGTCGCCCAGGTCCGAGTAGAGTTCGGCGCTGGAGTGCTCGGTGTCGATGACCGCCACCCGGCCGCCCAGGCCAAAGGCGAACAGCAGCGCCGAGTAGGTCTTGCCGGACCCGGCCGGGCCGTCGAATCCGACCCGGGCCTTTTTCTTTTTCCTTTCCGCTTTTACGAACGAACTCACGATGTCCCTCCTTGTTCTTTCGCCGGCGTCCAGCGGAGCGACCAGAACGGGTTGCCCGGCTTGATCGCGGCCTGATAGATGTCCGCCGGTATCAAATCCTTGTCGAGCGTGCTCCGGCCCTTGTTGTGAACCAGGGTTGCCGTCCCGGCCGCGCCTACCGCCTTTTTGGCCTCCTGGGCGGCGACGTGCAGCTGCAGCTTCTGGCCGAGCTCTTTGGCCCTCTGTTCCGCCTCCTTGGCCTCAGCCTTGGCCAGCCCGAATTCAAACAGCATGGCCTCGATCTCCGGGTCGTCGGCCGCGGTCAGGACCTTGTCACCGGCCGGCTCGATCCGCTCCTCGCAGACCTGGCCATAGGAGCACCAGGTGCACTTGGGGTTCGGATCGGCCGGGGGAAGCTCGCCGGCCTGGACCGCCGCGGCGATCCGGGCGTGCTTGTCCAGGATCAGTTCCACCCGGCGCTGATCGGCCTCGACCACCTGGAAACTGACCCGCTCGTCCCGGACGATCTTTTCCAGGACCTTCTGGTAGGTCCAATCAGGCACCTGGGCCCCGTTCAGCAGGGCCACCGCCAGGGTGTATAGCGGGTGGTCCTTGTCCAAAAGCACGAACAGGGTCCGGGGCAGAAAGTCGGCCGCCATGTACACCTGGGACTGGTCGTCATACTCGGGGCAGGCCTCGCGCACCCCGTGAATGACCGCGTCCCGATACGAGGCGAACCAGCCCATGGTCTTGATCTCGGCCACCAGGCGGTCCCCGTTCCTCGAGGCCTCGCCGTCCCGGTGGCCCTTGAGCAGCCACCAGTCCGCGCCCTGCAACATGCACTCGAAGTCGTCGGACGATTTCGGGTCGATCACCTCCCAGCCGATCACCCGGGCCAGATCCCGGCCGATCTGCTCCAGGGCATGGCCGATCCCGAAGGTGACCATCTGATCCGACGACGGTTGGTCGGCCTGGTAGCCCAGGGCCCGGGCCGCGATCGCCCGCGAGCACACCCCGGCCATCGAGGCCCGAAAACTGATGACTCCTGAGTCAGACATACTCTTCAACCCTTTCCCGGCGGTCCTCGATCAGGATCGTCTGGATGCGTTCGAGCGCCCAATGGAGTCCCGGCCACTCCGGGTTGAGGCCGTATTCCTCGAGGATCTCTGTGATGCGCTCGATACATCGGCCAGCCTCTTCTTCGGCCCCAACTAGCCAGGCCGGCGGCTCAGGTGGTCCGAGGCCCTCACATGCCCGGCAATTACAGCGAGAGACGAATCTCAGGTTCATTGGCCTTTCCCCTTGAAAGCCGCCTTGATCAATTCCAGGGCACCAAAGACGATCACGCCCAAAACCAGGGCTAGCCAGCATGACCCGGCTGTGACCGTCGTGATGTCACCTGCCATACCGCCGCCCCCCTTACTCAGTGTTGGTGGACCAACGCCCGGGACTGGCCCATGCGCCAGAGCACGTGGGCCTTCACCGCCGCGGTGATCTCGGGCTCGCTCAGGCGCTGGAAAAAGACCATCCCCGGCCGGCCCAGGGTGTAGTGGCGGGAGACCCGCAGCACGGAATTCCCCACGGCCAGCAACTCGCCCTCGACCACCTTGCGCGGAGTCTGGCGGGGTAGAACCATGAGGCGCATCCGCATCTCGTCCCTCCTTCAGGCCGCCTGGGCCTGCTCCCGGATTTCGTGCATCTTGATGATCAGCCAGTCCCGCATGTACCGGTCGTCGGTCAGGGTCAGGTTGATCCGGGCCATGGCCACGCAGATGGGGTCCAGGTCCTGGCCGAACAGGGCCAGGTGCCTGACCTCGTCCCGGCCCCAGCGGTCGGCCACCGCCGCCCTCACCGCCAGGAGCATGATCCCCGAGCCGCAGGCCGGGTCGCAGATCGACAACCGCCGCCCTTCCCGCCTCACGAACTCGGACGGCGGCTCGTTGTCCGGGGCCATCATCCGGGCCATCATGTAGGCCACGTTCCAGGGAGTGAAGAACTGGCCCAGGGACTTGGCGCCGCTGTGGCCGAGTTCCATGTAAACCGAGCCCAGGACGTCGGCGTACTGCTCCCCCGCGACGTGCCATCCGATCAGGTGGCCGAAGATTGCCGAGACAAGGTCGAGGGCGGGGTTCCGGCCGCCGTCCAGGAAGGGCTTGATGGCCTCGAGATAGGGCCCCTCGCCGTCTTTTGGCGAACGCAGGGCGGCCAGGAACACCTTCAAGCTGTCGGGAAAGATCGTCCAGGACGGGGCCTGATCGTAGAGACGCCGGTACAGCTTGACCACCGCCTGGATCGTTTCGGGATACCCGGCCGGGTGAGCGGCTTGGAAACCAGTCAGGTTCAGAGCAGCCGCAACTTCCTCAACGGCCCGATCCCGATCAATGACCCGGCCCTGATCGAACACCACGTCCGGATCACTCAGGGGTAACTCCAATTGTGGCAGCCCCGCCGGCATTACGCCGCCTCGGCCTGCGGGTCACTCCCGGCCAAGATCGCCGTCAACGGAATCAGCTTGCGGGGGTCGCCTTCGGCGTAGATGCGGGCCAGCTGCCCGACCATGGCCTGGAGTCGCGGGTCAGAACCATCCGCCGAGACCGTGGCCAGCAGGGCCTTGACCTCGACCATCTGCTGCTCGGCCTCGGCCAACCGCTGACGAAGGATCTCGGTCGTTGACGGACCGGGCAACTGGGACAGGTCCGGCGACCCCCCGTTGCCCTGGCCGGTCATGAGCCACTCGATGGTCACCCCGTACTTCTCGGCGATGAAGCGGATCAGCTTTCGGGACGGCTCCCGAATGTCGGCTTCGAGCTTGGCCAGGTAGCCGCGACTGACGTTGATGGTCGGGGCGAAGGCCTCCTGGGTCAGATTGGTCTGCCGTCGCAGTGATCGGATGCGTCCGCCGATGGTTCCCGCCGCCACGGGAGTCTGATTGTCCATGTGTCCCTCCTTTGGCGCGGCATTATGCCGGGCCGAAAATTTGCGCCTTGATCCCCTTGATCGTCGCCAGGTCCTGGGCGCGGCGATCGGCCATGTGTTTCAGGGTCTCGTGGTCGAGAGCCAGTTGCTTTTCGAGGTTTTCCAACATACCCACCAGTCCGCCCGCCGCCGTGAGTCGCCTCTCGATCACCGTATCCGCGCCTTTCGTCTGCGGTTCATCCGGCGCCCTTTTGGCCAGGCATGCCTCGCAGTAGATTCTTCCCGGGCCATCGGCCTCTGGAGACGCCACCGTGTTGGTACAGCCCTTGGTCCGGCAAAACGGCATTCCTGACCCATCAGTGAGGGTCTGGTCCGCCAGGGCCGGTCCCGATTGTGATGGGGCCTGCTGAAGGGGGGTAACTGCGGCTGGTGGAGAAGTCGCCGGCGTCTTCCGTTTGGCCTTCCGGTTCTGCGCGCCCTTGTCGATAATTTTCTGGAAACACTCGGCGCAAAAATTCTTGGACGGACCGGCCTTGGCATCGGGATTCTTGACCGGCCGGCCGCATCCCTCGGTCCTGCAGACCCGGACCGCCTGGGTCGGACTTTCAGGGGCCGGAGTGGACTGCTCCGGAGCGGTCTGCTCCGGCGCGGACTGCTGTAATCCGGATTGCGTCATGGCCTCCTGTCCTCCTCCTGCAACGCCTGTCTTCTGTTTCCGCAGCCTTCTCCCCTCAACCAATCGCGGGCAGAGGCCGAGATCGTCCTTTTCGCCGAAGCAGTAGTCGCGAGTGAATGAATCTTTCGGCATCCGATCGGCCCGGGCCGCGCAGGACTCTGGCGATCCTGGATTGATCGTCTTTGGGTCCCGGCATATAGGTGCGGCCTGATCCATCAGAGGTTGTGTCCTCTGCGGGGTTGGACGACCGTCTCCCACCGTGAAGCCCGGCCGCCCGCCCGCTCAGTTAGGGTTAGGGGTTTCATCCGGCCGCCAGCGGAACTGGGAGCCGGTTCTCTCCAAATACTGGTTGCGCAGATCGGCCTCCCTGGGGGTCATCTCCAGGTGGACCACTTCCGCGTCCCCGTTTTTCAGAACGAAAAGATCTTCACTCATGCCTGGCTTCCCCGGGCCCCGACGTGTCGGATGGTGTGCTCATCTGTCCCGCCAAACGCTGGGCCTCACGCTCGGCCTTGAAATAGCCCGGGAAGGGTCCCGCCAAAAGGGCCGCCGGCTGGTAGGCCTCGAGGTCCACGTCGTCGTCCGGTTCCGCTTTGAAGCAGCTGAATTGCCCCGAACCGTCCGGCCAGACCCCGACCGTGGGCCAGCCCTCGTCCCGCCTGAAATAAACCGTCTCTGCCGACACCCTCCGCACCTCAGTCCACCTTTCCCCGGATCGCCTCGCGCTTGGCCGACAGGGCGTCGATCGCCTCATCGATCTCCTTGATCCGCTCCTCGTCCGAGGCCTCGGGATTGTTGATCGCTGCGATGGCCTCGGCGCTCTCCTTGGTCGCAAGCCGGCCGGCCACCTGGCGGTCTAGTGGCACTTCGTAGTCGTCCCGAGCGATCCGGTTCAGGGTGTGAAGCGCAGACCAGTTCCCGAAGGCGGCCATGAACGGGAAGAAGAGCTGGGCCTTGAAGGGCCGCTCGGCGTCGTTGGCATCGGGCCGGTCGGTCAGGGCCAGGAGGTATTTGTGGGAGACGTTCAGGCCGAAGTCCTCGCGGAGTCGCCGGGCCCCTTCCTTGGCCGAAACCTGGCCGCTTCGGGCCGTGCGGAAGATCACCTCGGCCATGTCCGGATGCATCCGCTTCATGCACACGGCGGAAACCCCCCTGCCACTTCTGCTGAAATGGCGGTCAGTGGGTCATTAGCCTGGAGGTATGAACGGAGAGAGGGCATCAGGCGGCTTGGTTCTGCTCGGCCGCGGCCTGGCGGATCTCGTCCCAGGTCAGGCCGAGCTCCAGGGCCATCCGGTCCCGGACCCGGTGCTTGGGACGGCCGCCGACCAGGATGTCGCTGATGATCGACCGGTGCGTGCCCCATTGGCGGGCCATGTCGGCCAGGGTCTTGCCTTCGGGCCTTTCGTCCGAGACATCCCGCTTGAGGATGGCTTTGATCCCCTCCTGGATGCCCAGGGTGCGGATCAAATTGAGTTTTTCGCTTTTCGTCAACGCGTTCACGTGGTATTCTCCCTTTCATCAAGGTCGCCATTACTGTGTTGATCAACTTATATACGGACTCTAAATATAATGTCAAGAAAAAAATTAGAGTCTAAAGATTTTTCCGGAGACTCCCTCGGAGGGCGAATCGGTCTTGTTCGTACCGAGCACGGACAGACTCAGGAGGAATTTGCAATTAATTTAGGTATATCACCCAGTACAGTTAATACGTGGGAAAAGAACCGGCACACCCCGAACCGATCAGCAGTTCAATTAATATCTGAAAAATATTGTGTCTCTAAGGAATGGCTGCTAACGGGAAAAGGCCCGAGGGAGCTGTCTGATGCCTCGATACTACAGACTATGTCTCCCGAAATATTGGCGCTTGCCTTTGAGATCAGCCGTCTCACCCCAGAGCAGCGCCAGACCGTGTCCGAGGTCGTTCAGCAGTTTTTAAAGGTGGCCCAGACAGCCCCTGGGGTGACACCCAAGCCTGAACCAGCGCCCCCGCCGGCTTCCACCTATACCCTCCGCTCAGGCAACGTAATCGACCTGGATGGGTACCGGCGGAAATTCGCGCCGGACGTACAGGCAGAACTCACTGACGAAGAGGTCGCCCAGCTGGCCCAGTTCGAGGAAACGGTGGTCCAGAAGGGCGTGATGTTTCATGGTTTCGAGCTCGAAGAAATGTTCACCTTCAGCGCATCCAGGCTGCGCGAGCTGATCAAGGATGGCCAGTCGGTCGGATTGTGTTAGAATTTAATTAATAATTAATTCTTGACAACTTATTCCCTGCCGTATATTTTAGCCAACTATTGCGGCCATGTTATTTCCTATTGCCTCGATGCGTCTTTAGTGAGCCCCGTGTGTGTGGTAAATAGCCGCCTCAAAAATATTCCTGGGTTCAACAGGCGGCCACTGGACCTGAAAGACCTGGAGGCGGTGATCCATCGGGAAAATGGCCAGGTGGTGATCATACCATCCACAATCGACGGCATGACCGTCCCGGCCGCCAAAGGGCAGGGCAGAACGATCATAGTCAATTCCCGCCTGAAGAATGGCCACCAATGTTTCATCGGGTGGCACGAGTACTTTCACGGGTACGATGGGGATGACTTTCGTTTGCTGGGCGCCTACTATCTCAACCCCGCGGAGTTCCGGGCCTCCATGTACGCGGCCATCGCCGTCATGCCGACGCCGAGGTTGATGGAGATAGGCGTCGAGGTTGGCCGCCTGGACCCAAATTTGTTACGCGGTCATTTCGAAATACCGCTCCACTTGGCCAGGTTTAGGCTGAAGGTGCTGGAGCAACATCATACCGAGTCCTTTTGGTGGGGGGGCAGACATGGGTTTGAATCAGTGTCCTGAGTGCGGTGGCAAAGTGTCTTCGGCGGCGGCGGCCTGTCCCCACTGTGGCCACCCGGTCGAAAGCCCAGCAGCCGCCCCGGAGCCGGGTGGAGGCAAAACAAAGCGCGCGCGCAAGAAAAGGCGTTGGCTATACATCGGTGTCGGGGTGTTGATCCTTTTTGTCTTAGCGGGAGTAATCGGCAATGTGCAGGACAATAAGGATCGACCCAAGAAGAAGCCGAAATCCATCCCGTCAACCGCTGGCCAACATGCGACGGTGCCGGCTAAGACTCCTGCCTCGAGCCGAGTAGTAAAAAGGGCTGCGCCGGCCAAGACACCGGGGTCGAGTCGAGTAGCCAAGAAGGCAGCGCCGGTCGTGGTGATCGTCGAGATCCCCGGGGAAAAAAGGCAGGTCGTCGTAAGTGCCGAATCGGGCAGCCCGGCCACGGTCAAGACGCTCCCTTTCGTCACCCGTCAGGGATTCAAGGCGGCCGATATGCTGGCGTCCCTGAAAAAAGCCGGCCTGAGCCCCAAGTTGAAAAAGATTTGGTCGAACCGGAAGGCCATCAGATACAGCCTCGGCCGCCACTACATCGCTTTTTACCGCACCTCGCTGTGGGACATCATGATCGGGTTGTATCTGCATCCGAGCGAAAGGCCCGACAAGGGCACGCCGGCTCTCATCCTAGCGACCGTCGAGCAGTTTGTCACTGGCAAGCCGGCTAGGCTGGCCTGGTACGGAGCACGGATGAAGAAGTCGCGAGCGTTCATCCGGATCGTTCGTAACGGCAAGACCAAAATATGGGCCAAGGCGGACCTGGGCAGTGGTCCCGGTGGAGGAACGATCTTCAAGGTATGGTACTCCGACGCTTCGCCCGGTGACCATGACGGCCCGGAAGGCGGCCCCATCAAACGGATCAAATCAACTCCCGCCCAAAGGCGAGCCCTCAGAGAAGTGGGTGCCCTTTACCGCGATCTGGTCCGACAGTACAAGGCTAATCTGAGCCGGCGTGACGGGTCGCCTCGGTTCGTCCTTTACTGCCACAAAGTCTGGAACCCGCGGATCAAGGCTTTGGATACCAGGATGATGAAGCTTTTTCCCCCGATCGAATCTGAGGCCAGGGCCCTCGCCGGCGATCTATTCCTGCTGCGCTTGCCAATGATGTCCTACATCCGCTCCCGCAACTCGGCCGACAATCCGGAGCAGAAGCGGAAACGTTGGCACTTGGGGTATTCTGATGCCGTAAAGAGGTTCGGTCGGTAAGGCGAGTGTCTATTTCTTGCTAGTTCGAGTTGCCTATACCATTTAAGAGTGCGAGGCTATGTCCGATTCGAGGTAATATAGTGAATATTGAGAGGCCCGAAAACAATTCAACTCTCTAACTAGAGGCGTTTGTTAATCTCCTCCCGAATCTGAGACAATTTCTGGTCAGTTGCCTCGAGTACTAAGTCATCCACATTAAAATAAACGACATCGCTTTTTGAATTGTTAAGGAAGTATTCCTTGTTGCGCTCGTTATAATTGTCAAAGTAGTGTGGGTCATGGTCCATTTCGTATGGCCGACCACGTTGAAAGATCCTCCGTCTCCAGACCTTAGGCGATATGTCAATGTAAATTACAATATTCGGAAAGCCAATCATCCGGATAACGTATTCATACGCACTTTCAAACAAACGTAGTTCCTCGCCTTGTAGATTCATTCTTGCGAACACAAGATCCTTTTCAATTGAAAAATCCAAAAAAAGAAGTCCGCTATTAGTGCCTTTCAAACCTTGCCTAATCTGATAATAATGGATCAAAACGAAAGCAAGTTCAGTTTCGAAGTCACAATCACGTTTGTCATAAAAACGGTGAAGAAATGGATTAGCCTCAAAGTCTTCTAAGACCCTTCCGCCATTAAATTCCCTTGAAAAAAAATTGGTCAGGGAGGTTTTTCCTGCGCCGATTGATCCCTCGAAACTAATAACAGTCACGATTATACTCCGTTAGGTCATGTGTTTTGTCAACTTGCCTGCAGTAGTGGTAGCTATCATCATCCTGACCTAGATTTGTCATTTGCCTTTCCTAGGTTTGCCCATTCACGTGTCTAGGTGAAAAAATATCCGATTGCCGTCCGCGCCATGCTTGTTCTTTTAACAATAGGTCAGGTCGCATATCGACGACTGCGCTATTAGGCTTACCTGTGAAAGCATATTTTATTGGTACGCCTGTTGTTTCTTCGATCATATCCAGGAACTCCTTAGCGCTTGGTGTCAGATCAGAATATCTTGATGCCCCATGGTTTCTGTAGTCCAGGTAGTCCAGTCCGTGAACCACAAGGGCAGTGGGCCTGTTTACTCGGCAAGCGTCCAACACAATCTCAATGTCGAATCTTGCCACCCTACGAGGCCTTTTTGTCACTGTGGTCATTTCAGTGATGTCGTGTGGGTACCCGGATTCGAGACGTAGGGTCTCCCAAGTTATTTCATTTTTTAGTGGACCAGCGTTTTTACCAGCTACGCGAATCGGAAAAGTCCTGATTACCATCACTACGTGGTCGACCAACAAGGGACTGAGGCCAGCTTCCATGACAAACTGGGCTGCCGTAGTATCTTTGCTGGTTGTATAAGGATACATCTTGCTATGGTGCAGTGAAAGGCCAAATCCTTGTGTTCCCTCTAAAATGATTCTGTAACCCTCCTTTAATAAATCGTGCAGTTGTGAGCGCACATCACCGACGAAATGTTTTAACCAAGTATAATCCCTCAGGACGTCTTTTACTAGCAGAGTGCCCTGGTTTCTAGATATTTTAGCGGACATGGCTGCACCAGTCCCTGTACCCGTCGAAGATATCGATTTTTTTAGGTGCGTTTCCGATTTTTTCATTTCTTGGGTAATTATTACGGTATATGGATCTATTGTCAGTTCTCGGGGATTTACGCAGTATTCAGTGATTTCCGAATAAAGTACTTCTAGGTCAACCACGCATGCCGGCGCCAGGAACATCCGCCGTCCCCACATCACACCCGAAGGTATAAGCCGTAAGCAGTATTCACGCCCCTTCTCATATGTTATGTGTCCAGAATTTGGTCCACCACACCTCACAACCGCAGTATTCTTACCACAATCACGAGCCAGTATTGAGGTAGCTTTACCTTTTCCCTCAGACCCAAACTGCCCTCCAGTGACAACTATTACAGCCATTTCCACCTCAAAGCTAAGAGACATAATAAAGGCACGAACGACCCATCTACTTTCTATTTTACAATTTTATTAGCACGAAGTTTTCCCTCCAACTCAGTTATTCTGTTTTTCATCCTAGTTAGCGTTCGCCTAATTTTTGCAGTCTCCTCACTCAATTTTTTTTGACTTTCTAGAAAGTTATAATACTTTTTAAGAAAGGCCTGCCCTTTTTTCATTTCCAATAACTGTTGATTGACCCTTAATATACCTATCGTATTTTTAGTTATATCGGCAGCTTGCCCGCGATTTACTGGAGATTGGTATGCCAAAATTCCAATCACTAATCCAAAAATAGCAATTATTGCAATTATATCGACTGCCCTAGACCATCTAGAGATTTTTTTATTTTCCTTTATACCTTCTCTTACTTCCTCGCTCTGTTTTGCAAATTTAGGAATCCACTCACCAATTGAAGTTCGTGGGGCTACTCCGTTCAGATAGTCTGGAACCGTCTTTCGTTCAATTTTTACTCTGTTAATTGGCTTTTTTCCCGGATAGTTTGTGTAGAAATCAGCGACATTAGAAGGAGTATCATTTTCGAATTTAATCTTTGAAGTACGTACAAAGTCTATACTTACAAATGATTTATTGAGGTACAATTTGATTTCACGGTTAGTTAAATTGTGAAGCGGTATATGAATTTTTCCGACCCATCCAGGATCTACTTGTGGGCCAGTGCCGAGCAACAAACCCTGGTAGACATATTTGATTGTGAGGTTATGCCTACCAATAATGTAAAAAGGGAGTCTAAGGCGTTGTTGAAGTCGAATATATACTAGTGAATTCTCTCGGATACAATAGTATGGTCCATTATTGTCTCTACCGATTTTTAGTTCCGACAACTCCTTTTTGTCATCAAACTCCCATCCTCCACAACAGTCAGGTTTCATTGAGTAACTAGCACCCTTTAGATTCTGTTCAAAAAAAGTCTCCCTATTGGCTATCAACAAACCGTATTTAAGCACATAATCGCGAATTTCATCCGCTAACAATACAGCTCCCAATTTGTCTTTATAGCTTTCGTCACTCTCAAGAGGATCGACAAACAACCATTTCTCATCGAAGGTCAACGGCTCCACTGTGTACCCCCCCCTTCATTAGCTCCAATATCTTCGTAACTAAGAACTACTTTAATGTTAACCATCATTAGTACACCTCAGATTTGATCCCAACAATTCAGAAAGATGGGCAAACATCATGTCGTCGGCTAAAAAGTGAAACTGCTGTAGGCTACCTATATTTTTTAGTAATGTAAAAGCATTTGGATAGAGTATTAACGAGCATTGATCAATTGGTTCATAATCGCTGATATCTCTCAGGTTCTTACCATTGCGCCCAACTAAGCGTTGGCGAATAATCTCGTCAGAGCATTCGATATAACAAATTAATATCACTCGGTCCTTAAGTGCAAATCTATCAAGGTCGTTCATAGTACGCACTGAATCCACAACCACAGCACCGTCGCTGGTCTTCACGGATTCACTCAACCTTTGCCTAAGGGGCGCTTGGTCGTACTCCTCGATAATGATTCGACCGAACTTTATCTGATCCTCTTCGGTCGGTGCTTGCCTGTCCATGACACGAAGCCTTTGAGACGCGATACCGTCGAAGTCATCCCGGATCAGACCGCAAATGATATCCCGTGTCTTGATCCACCTAATGCCATAATACAGTGATAAATACCGACTGACAACAGATTTCCCGGCACCAGTCTTCCCAGCGATGCATAGAACAGGATTGACCTCGAAGCGAAGTGTCTGAACCCTGGGCACAATTAGCTGGGCCTCTGCCTCTACCCCCATCGCCTCGTATTGGTCGGCGTCATAATAGCGGCCAACGACAGCCGAAGTGATAGCGTCCATCTCATCGTGTGACTTCGTGGCCAGGCCGGATCCGCTCAATCCCAAGCTATCGAGCCCCGCCCGCAACAAGCCAAGCCCACGTTGCTTCCGAGGTATGCATAGCAGGTCCTGTGCCGCCCCAGGATAGGATTCGATTACCTCGGGGGGATTGTCCATGGCTTCAATTTGTTTACGTAACCGAATTCCTCGAAGTGTTAGTTCCTTCATCGAATCGATCAAGGCCGGATAGGCATGAATTCCCACGCTGGCCAGGTCCTGTTCCGCCACACGGACAATGCCGGCCCGAGGATTGATCCGGTCCCCGCCTCCTGGAAGACCCAGGGGGGAGTCAATACTCACAATTGCCGGACGGACCTCCTTTATATATGCTAAAAGATCTCCATCAGTTCCCAGGGACAACGTCTCTACCCGGGTCCCCGATAGCCTGGCTACCCCTGTTTTCCGATTCTTTCCGGCAGTCAGGTCAAGGCCCACCACATCCCGGCCTTCCGGAAGCCATGGGCGTCGGCTTGGGTAAGCGGCCAAGGGGGAACGTCCTTGGGGATGCCATGAACCTCCTTTAAATAGCTGGGCTTGGCCCAAACCTGACCGGGTCTTGGGTCGGGCTTCACGGTGCTGACGGGCCTCCATCAGCCACTGTCTCATTTCATCGAACGACAGATGGTTGAGAACCTGCGGTTGGCCAGCCCTGCGAATAATCTCCGCCCCGAACTTCAGCAGGTTTTGATGGTGGCGCGAGTGGGCGTCGGTTCCAATTGCCACGGAGCAACCAGCGTCAACGGCTCGGGCCAGCAGCTCACCCGAGAGATCAAGGCGGGACGGAAAACAGTTCACTTCTACGGCGACTCGCCATTTCGCACATCGCTCGAAGACCACATCCCAGTCAACATCGGCCGGCGGACGCACATACGAGGGCTCACCCGGCCTACCGATCATCGCTCCAGTAGGATGACCGAGGACGTCAATCATTCCGCTTTCTATGGCCCTGACCAATCGATCCGTGTTTTCGTCCTTGGACCTGCCCCAGGCGGAGTGGACCGATCCAACGACAAAATCCATGCCCTGAAGAATGCCCGTCGGCATATCCAATTGGCCATCTGGCAGGATGTCTACTTCGAGCCCGTGGAGGACACGACACTCGAGTCTTGCGTCAGCCAAGGCAATGGCCTGCCGTAACCATGCCCAAGGCGCCAATCCACCCTGAATTTTGGATGACCTGCTGTGGTCCGTAATAGCAATGTAGCTCAGTCCGTTAGCCGCGGCTCCCGTGGCCATAGCCGCTGGCGTGGCCAACCCATCTGACCAGGAAGTGTGAACATGGAGGTCGGACTTTATGGAGGAAGGCAAATCGGCTGCCAGAGGGTCAAGCGCCCGAACCAGTCTTTCTAATGCAAACCCCCTTTTTCCCGCAGATGTCGAAACCAGTCGGAAATGCCATCCCATCTGATGTTGAAGGACTACTTCTCCACCCGAGTTCGGCCTCAGGCTAAACAATGGCTCACTTTTCAAAACCGAGTTTATCACCTTCGGACCAATTTCGGTCGACGCAGCCGAAGTAAAAACAGTGAATTGATCATCTACCGTTGATAAGCCATCTTTTATGCCTGTAATCCCCCAGTTCAGTGGGGTTGAGGTCGCATCATCGAGACCCCGCATGAAGCGCAGCATTGGAGGGACGATGTGGGCAGCCTGCCAACGTCCATACGCTTGGCCTGACCACGCGGCCAGGATCATGTCCTCGGTCAAACCAGATCGTCGGGACGCCTCGGCCAATACTTCGGATGAGGGACGGTCGCCCCCTTGGTAAAATCGCTGAATCAATTTTGGGCCAAGCCCTCGAATTGACCGCAGACGCAGACAGCTTTGGGCATGGTCGGAGGCCAACTCGTTGAGTTCTTCAATCGTGCCACTACCGCGAATTGACTGGAGATATTTCCTGATTCGGGCAGAAGGGACATCGTCCAAATCATCTGCCGAACCTCCGGAAATCCAATCATCGACGCTCGAGGCATAGCTGTCAAAGTTGTGGGCAGCCCGATTTAGGGATAGCGTTCTATACGTTGGAGCCTTTGAGGAATTCACGCCTGCTATTATTTTCAGCAGGAAGGCTAGATCATAGAGCGGCTGGGCATACTCAAAATCACGCAGGCAAAAGTAGCCATCGAGCTGGGGCGGTCTGTCTGGACTCGCGGCCAATAGAAAGCCTCAGGGTCGTAAACTTGAGGTGATCCTCCCCTGGGGGAGTCTATCGATTAATCCACAGGGTAATTCATATCATAGAAATGGCCCAGGAGGCCAACCATTCTTCCAGATCAAATCGGGGCGTAGCGGTGGACGGCGAAGGCGATGGGGAAAGAGGGGTAGTGAAGGTTGGCCGGCGCTCGGAGAAATAGCCCAACCACCGCTCTGCTTCAACAACCCTTCGTTAAAGACTGTCCGGACTTTTCAGGGTGCCAGGATATCCGTCTGCGTCGGACATCCCAATGGAACTACCGGGAGACCGAGGTCTTAGCTGCCTAGGCCCCTCGAATACAAGCAGTTGATCCTTGTTCCCTCTCGCACACGGTGGTAAACTCGTTCACGGTTTATGGGGCGGGGTGGGGATGCAGCCTGAACAAGAGGCCAGGCAGATAATCGACCGCCAGCTTGAGGGTGCGGGCTGGGCAGTTCAGGATTATCAGGCGCTCAACCTCAGTGCTGCTCGGGGCATTGCCGTTCGCGAGTTCCCATTCAGCACCGGCACACCAGATTACACCCTTATCGTCGACCGAAAGATTCACGGTGTCATCGAGGCCAAGCCCGTCGGAACCACCCTCAGCGGTGTCGCCGAGCAGTCCGAAAAATACCTCAAGGGTCCGCCCGACATCCCTCAGTCCGTGGCCAAACCGCTGCCTTTGGCCTATGAGTCCACCGGGGTCGAGACGTTCTTCCGCGACGATCGTGATCCTGACGCCCGGTCCCGCCGGATCTACACCTTCCACTGTCCCGGGACACTGGCCGAGTGGGCCGGACAACCGGAAACCCTGAGGGCCCGGCTCCAGCACTTTCCGCCCCTCGATGATGACCGGCTCTGGCGGGTTCAGCGTCAAGCCGTTCTCAACCTGGAGACGTCCTTTGCCCAATCGCACCCCCGGGCCCTGATCCAGATGGCCACCGGCTCGGGCAAGACCTTCACCGCGGTATCGTTCGTCTATCGGCTGATCAAGTTCGCCGACGCCCGGCGGGTCCTGTTCTTGGTGGATCGCAACACCCTCGGCCGCCAGACTCTGCGCGAGTTTCAGAGCTTCGGCACGCCCGATGACGGCCGCAAGTTCACCGAGCTTTACAACGTCCAGCACATGACCACCAACAAGCTGGACATGGTCAGCCGGGTTTGCATCACCACCATCCAGCGACTCTACTCGATGCTCCGGGGCGAGGCGGATTATGACGCCAGCTTCGACGAGCGGTCCACCTTCGAGGACGGCCCCATCGACGACCGGCCCAAAGAAGTGGCCTACAACCCGCAGATCCCGCCCGAGACCTTTGACTTCGTCATCACCGACGAGTGCCACCGCTCGATCTACAACATCTGGCGCCAGGTCCTGGAGTACTTCGACGCCTTCCTCATCGGCCTGACCGCCACGCCGTCCAAGCAGACCCTGGGCTTTTTCAACCAGAATCTGGTGATGGAATACCCCCACGATAGGGCCGTGGCCGACGGCGTCAATGTCGGTTACGAGGTTTACCGAATCCAGACGGAGATCACTGAAAAGGGAAGCCGGGTCGAGGCCGGGTACTACGTCGATAAGCGGGACAAGCTGACCCGCCGGACCACCTGGCAGGAGCTTGATGACGACCTTGAATACGGCGCCGGCCAGCTCGATCGAGACGTCGTGGCCAAAGACCAGATCCGGACCGTGATCCGGACTTTCCGCGACAAACTGCCCGAGATCTTCCCCGGCCGGGGCGAGGTGCCCAAGACCCTCATCTTCGCCAAGGACGACAGCCACGCCGAGGACATCGTCCACATCGTCCGGGAGGTCTTCGGCAAGGGCAACGAGTTCGCCAAGAAGATCACCTACAAGACCACGGGCGAGAAACCCGAGACCCTGATCAAAGCCTTTCGCATCGACTACTACCCACGGATAGCGGTCACCGTGGACATGATCTCGACAGGCACGGACGTCAAGCCGCTCGAATGCCTCATCTTCATGCGATCGGTCAAGTCGGCCGGCTATTTCGAGCAGATGAAGGGCCGCGGGACCAGGACGATCGACGACAATGAACTCAGAAGGGTCAACCAGGATCCCGTCAAGAAGACCCATTTCGTCATCGTCGACGCCGTGGGCGTGTGCGAGAGGGACAAGAGCGACACCCGACCCCTCGAGCGAAAGCCGACGGTGCCCTTTGACAAGCTGTTACACCAAGTCGCCCTGGGCAAGCGGGATGAGGATACCCTGACCAGCCTGGCCGGCCGTCTGGCCCGTCTCGATCGGCAGATCGATGGGGACGACCGCCGGGAAATCGAGGCGGCCGCCGGCGGGCTTGAACTTCGGACCATCATCAACCGACTTCTGGACGCGGTTGACCCGGACAGAAAGATCGAGCGGGCCCGGGAGCTGTTTAACGTCGAGGTGCCGTCTGACGACCAGATTTCCGAAACCGGGCGGAACCTGGCCAACGAGGCCTGCACCCCCTTTGATGATCCTGGTCTTCGGGACAAACTGATCGAGATCAAGAGGCGCAACGAGCAGACCATTGACACCATCAGCCGGGATAGGGTTTTATTTGCGGGACACGATGAGCAGGCCAAGGAGTGGGCCCGGGGTGTGGTCCGGTCCTGGCGTCAGTTCATCGATGACAATCAGGACGAGCTGACCGCCCTACAGATCATCTACAGCGTGCCCTATGGACGGCGTCACCTGACCTTCGAGGCGATCAAGCAACTGGCCGCGGCCGTGGAAAAGCCGCCCTACAGCCTGACGCCGGAAGTAGTCTGGCAGGCCTACGAGCGACTGGAGGAGTCCCGAGTCAAGCGGGCCGGTCCGCAGAGGCTGCTGACCGACCTGATATCCCTGATCCGGTTCTCCCTGGGCGAGGCCGAAGAACTGGAGCCCTGGTCGGACGTGGTGGATCTCCGGTTCGGTGAATGGATCGAGCAACAGCGGACGGCCGGCCAGGAGTTCACACCCGAGCAGATGGAGTGGCTGCAACTGATCAAGGACCACATCGCCACCAGCTTGCGGGTGGAACGGGCCGACTTCGGGTACGCGCCCTTTCAGGAGAGGGGCGGCCTGTACCGGGCTCATGAGGTCTTTGGGGAAAGGCTGGATGCGATCATTAACGATTTGAATGAGGCCCTGGCGGCATGACTTTCGAGCGTAAAAAGCCTGTGTTACCCGATTCATGGACCATGGTATCTTCGGGTGACCTGGGCACTTGGAGTGGGGGTGGAACACCAAGCAAGCAAAACGATGATTTCTGGAAGGACGGCACTATCCCTTGGGTATCACCAAAGGACATGAAAACAGATAGAATTTACGACACGTTTGATCACATAACGCCGGAAGCCCTTGGTTCATCACCTGCAAAAACTGTCGTGCGCGGCTCAACATTGGTCGTTGTACGGAGTGGGATTTTACGACACACATTACCTGTGGCCGTTAATGAAGTTGACGTCACTATCAATCAAGATATGAAGGCATTAACACCGCACGAGGGCATATCTTCCGATTATGTCTCCTTTGCTCTGAAAACCCACGAACAGGACATCTTGCACAGATGCACAAAAAGCGGTACCACTGTAGACAATATTGTCGTTCCTGAATTTATGAAATACAAAATACCTCTGGCCCCACCAGCTGAACAAAGGCGTATCGTCGGCAAGATCGAAGAGCTTTTCAGCAAGGTGAATGCCGGGATAGAAGCCCTGGAAAAAGTCCAGATCCTGCTCAAGCAATACCGCGCCTCGGTCCTCAAGGCCGCCTGCGAGGGCCGGCTGGTGCCCACCGAGGAGGAACTGGCCCGCCTGGAAAACCGCGATTACGAACCGGCCGACCAACTTTTAAAGCGCATCCTCCAGGAACGTCGCCACAAGTGGGAAGAGATCGAACTGGCCAAGATGAAGGTTAGTGGCCGGACGCCCAATAACGAAAAATGGAAGGCCAAATACAAGGAGCCTGCCGCACTCGATACCAACGAACTACCGAAGTTGCCGAAAGGGTGGGTGTGGACGAATCTCGATTGTCTATCCGATTTAAAGGGCGGTGTAACCAAGGACCAAAAGCGGCAAGTATCAAATGGTCGCGAAGTTCCGTATCTGCGGGTGGCCAACGTACAGAGAGGCTACCTTGACATGGAGTTCATTAAGACAATTAGAGTTGATGAACAGGTAATTCAAGGCTTGGAGCTGCAAACAGGGGATATACTTTTCACGGAGGGAGGCGATCGGGATAAGTTGGGACGTGGTTGGATTTGGCAGGACGAACTACCTGAGTGCATCCACCAAAACCACATATTTAGGGCAAGGCTTTATCTTGCGGAACTTCAACCTAAGTTTATCTCCTGGTTCGGGAATGTCATGGGACAAGAATATTTCATGAAGGAGGGAACGCAAACAACCAATTTGGCCTCCGTAAATTTGACCAAACTAAAGGCCTTTCCCGTGGCCCTTCCCCCAACAACTGAACAGGCCAGGATAGTGTCAGAGGTAGAGCGTTTGCTTTCCGTCATAGACGAATTGGAGAAATCAATCTTGGTAGACTTAGGACGGTCCAGCAGAGTTCGCCAATCCATCCTAAAAAGTGCCTTCGAGGGCAAGCTTGTACCTCAAGACCCGAAAGACGAGTCAGCAGAGAAGTTTCTGGAAGGTATCGCGGCCGAACGAGCCATGACAAGGCGCAAGAAGAAGACCTCACGACGCCGACGCAAGTCGGCCGATCAACCGGAGTTGTTCACCAGTGACGCCTGAATCGACTATCGGCCAGAGGCTCTGGAACTTCTGTAACGTCCTGCGCGACGACGGGGTATCCTATCAGGGCTACGTCGAGCAGTTGACCTATCTCCTGTTCCTCAAAATGGCCGACGAGCGCACCCGAAAGCCCTTCAACGAGCAATCAGTCCTACCCAAGGAGTTCACTTGGCCCACGCTCTTGGCAGCCGACGGCGCCGCCCTGGAGGATCACTACCGGTATATCCTTGACAGCCTGGGCAAAGGCCGGGGCCTGCTGGGCCTCATCTTCCGCAAGTCCCAGAACGACATCCGCGATCCGGCCAAACTCAAACGTCTTATTGAGATGATCAGTGAGGAAACCTGGCTGGGTCTGAAGGTGGACGTTAAAGGGGCTATCTATGAGGACCTCCTCGAACGGATGGCCCAGGACATCAAGTCCGGTGCTGGCCAGTACTTCACCCCCCGGGCCCTGATCAAGGCCATGGTCGAAGTCATGTGCCCTGAGCCGGGTCTGACTATCTGTGACCCAGCCTGCGGCACCGGCGGCTTTTTCCTGGCGGCCCATGATTACCTGGTCAACAGCTTCAAGCTGGACAAGAAACAGAAGCGCGACCTGAAAGCCAAGACCTTCCGGGGATGGGACATTGTCCCCGGTACGGCCCGGCTGTGCGCCATGAACCTCTTTCTCCATGGCATCGGCGAGGACGACGAACCTGTGACCGTGGACGACAGCCTGATCAAGCACCCGGGCGAATTCTTCGATCTGGTCCTGACCAATCCACCCTTCGGCCGCAAGAGCAAGGTCACCATCACCAACGGTGAAGGCAAGGGCGACAGAGAGGCCCTGATCTACGAGCGGGATGATTTCTGGGCCACAACCTCGAACAAACAACTGAACTTCCTGCAGCATGCTCGGTCGCTCTTGAAGGCAGGGGGCGGTCGCTGCGCCATCGTCATCCCGGACAACGTCCTGTTCGAGGGTGGTGCCGGCGAGATCGTCCGCCGCAAGCTTCTGGCCGCCTGCGACGTCCATACCCTGCTCCGCCTGCCGACCGGCATCTTCTACCGGCCAGGAGTCAAGGCGAACGTCCTGTTCTTCGATAACAAGCCCGCCGGCGAGACTCCCTGGACCGAGAAGCTGTGGATTTATGACTTCCGAACCAACATGCACTTCACCCTCAAGACCAAGCAGATGCAGTATGAGGACCTGGCGGACTTCATCAGGTGCTACAACCCCCAGAACCGGCACCGGCGGAAGGAGGCCGAGCGCTTCAAGGCCTTCACCTATGACGAGCTGGTCAAACGCGACAAGGCCAGCTTGGACATCTTCTGGCTCAAGGACGAAAGCCTCGAGGACACCGAAAACCTGCCCGACCCCGACGTCATCGCCGCCGAGATCGTTGATAACCTCGAGGCGGCCCTTGATAATTTCACGGCCATCTTTGAGGAACTTCAGCCCGAATCGGAGAAGTGAGCTATGTTTAATGAGCCGGACTGGCTGTGGCGTGTTTGGCGGGAAGAAGCGATTCAACAGTTTGACGCTTTTCAGGCAGCCCTTGTCGAAAGGTCTCTACCTGCATTCGATCTGGAAAAGATACAACAGGAAGCTGATGGAGTGTCTGAAAATGAATGGCAACGTTTGATGAGTTTACCGGGAGACGATAGTTTTGATCCCGCCTCATTCGCGGAGAAGGCCGAAGAGGAGGGAGTAGATTACCTGGTTATTATGATGGACACACGGCAGGCAATAATCAATCAATTTACCATGGGACTCTTCCATTTACTTGAGCAGAAATTTCTTGAAATGATAAGGTATTTGCTAGTTGGTCCGGGTAAAATCAGGGACCTTCAGGAAAAATCTCCCGGTAGCTTTCGAAAAGGAGTTGAAGCCCTGAAAGCAAAAGGGATTGATCTAAAGAACATAAATACGTACACCCAGACAGAAGAATTAGAAGTTTTAGCAAATTGTATTAAACATGCTGAAGGACGGTCTTGCGATGATCTGCGCACTCGAAGGCCCGACCTTTTTCAACGCCCGGCGCCTTTTAACATCCAGGTAGGAAGACATACACCTCGCATTTTCACTCCCTTGGCCGGTCAAGGGATTTTTGTTTCTTCGGATCAGTTTCAGGCCTATGTGACTGCAGTAAAAGATTTCTGGGAAGAGCTAATAAATATCTTGAGCCAAGCGAGTAGTCCGCGTCAAACATGACCATTCATGGTCCGGTTTTTCTGCTCCAATCCGGCAGTCAAACTCGATTGCCTTCGATCACGACTTCGGCACCGGCATCCAAGTGCCAGGTCTAGGCCTGCCCCAATTCCCCAACTCCGGCATTTAAATTTCAACCTGACCCTAACACCGGAAGGCCCACCCCCACCCGGCCCCGCCGGCGTATGCCCGGGGGGATGTGGGCGTGGGTCGTCTGACGCACTGCCGGCGCCGGCGGGAAGGATGACGCGTGGTTCTTGACCTTTCGGCACCCTCACCTGATCCGCCCTATCTTCTGCTGAATTTACGCCCTATTTTTCTTCTTGAGGTCCTGCCGGCCCATACCCTAACCTGAAAAACACACTACCCACCGTGAAGCCCGGTCGTCCGCCCGCGGCGGTGAGCCGCGGATGGCCGAAAGCTGCATTGACCCATTGGCGAGTGACCTTGGCGAGGGCCCTTCCCTTCAGGGCCTTTCGGTCAAGCAAGTGGCCGCCCTGCTGGGCAAGTCAAAGAAGTACATTTACAGTCATGCGCCCAAGTTGGGGGGCGCCAAGATCGGCGGTTCCTGGATATTCACCGTTGAAGGCGTGAGGCATGCCCTACAAGACCACCAAAAGAGGCAGAGTGATCTGGATCGCCCAGGTCATGGTGGATGGTTTTCGCCGGCAGAAACAGTGCGACACCAGGGCCGAGGCCCTCAAATGGGAAGCCGCCGAAAAAGAGCGCATCCAGAGCCCGGACAAGACCCCAACCGTCACGGACTTCTTGACCCTCTGTAACAGGTACCTGGATTACGTTCAGCCGCGTGTGACCAAAAAGGTCTACGACGAAAAGAAATCGGCCTGTCAGCAAGCGCTCGGGGAATGGGGGAGCCTGACAGCCGACGAGGTCACGCCGGCGTTGGTATCAGAATACCTTGTCGCCCAGGCCAGGGCTCGTTCGAATAACGCCGCCAACAAGGACCGCAAGAATCTGATGGCCTTGTTCAACTGGGGTCAGAAATTCTTGGGCCTCACCACGAACCCGGTCAGGGCGGTCACCCCCCTGCCCCACCGTAGAGCCAGGCAGTACACACCGCCGCAGCAGGACGTCCTCAAGGTCCTGGCCGCGACGACCAGGACAGAGCGTGTCTTCCTCAGCTGTTATCTTCAGACCGGAGCCCGGCGGACGGAAATTTTTCGGCTGACCTGGGATGATATCAACTTCTCCGCCCGCACCATCACCCTCGAGACTCGAAAAACCAAAGGTGGGGAGGCACGCCGGGACAGCCTACCCATGACGGACGAATTATACCGGGAATTGAAGTGGTGGTTCGGCAGTCCCGACCGGCAGTTCAAAGATCAGCCGTGGGTCTTTGTCTGCGATCAGCCGGGACCGAACTACGGCCGGCCGTTCAAGGTGAGGCGGAAGTTTTTAGCTGGGCTTTGCAAGAGGGCGGGCGTGAAGGCGTTTGGGTTCCACGCCCTGAGGCGTTACGTGGCATCCATTTTGGCCGATCATGAGAAGGTCAGTTCGAAGGTGATTCAGCGAATTCTCAGGCACCAGAGCATGGCCACGACCGAGCGCTACGTTCAGCGCCTCAACCGGGATTTACGGGGTACTCTGGACCTGCTTCAGACCGGTGAAGTGGAAGTAAATCTGGAAGTAAAAAGGTCCGGAAAAGGGGTGAAAAACGGGGTGAAATTTACTTCCACGTAAACTGGCCCATTTTTCCATCACCCTAAAATTACAGCAATTTCAAGAAGTCAGGTCAACCCAAAAAATTCTATCCCGGGCCTTTCACGCCGGCAACACGGGTTCAAATCCCGTTGGGGACGCCAATTGATTTCAA
>CAZMVB010000034.1:0-43817 GCA_964569795.1 uncultured Desulfarculales bacterium
CTCATGTAAACAACCTACCACGCCTGTTTTGTGGTGTCAAGTAAATAATCGCGTTTTTTTGAATGGTTCTCCCGGCCCGACCGAGGCCGGTTCTGAGGTTCAACCAATCGAAAATAGGGATGCTTGGTCATCCTCAACACGGACCGTTGAGAATATTACCGTGGCGGTCAATAATAAGGTGTTGTTCCCTAACGGCTTTTTCCATCTGTTGGTCAATAATTTTCCTATTGGCTTTACTCATCTTCAATTTATCAATTGAAATATAATCCGGTATTTCATCAAAGTAATTTTGAACTTTTTGGAGTAAATTGTTGTTATCGGATAATTTCAATTCTTTAATAAATATTTTTAAAGCAGAAAGAAGATCTTCGACTAATTGAAACAAGTTCATTACGATGGTAAATTCATCGTCACTATCATCATATTTTAAGCACATTAAATGACAAGCAGTGTTGTTCGGATTGGGGCTTTTATTGGCCAGCCAACCGATTAAAGAATCTTGGGAAGAATTTATCAATACTTTTGGATCATACTCATGAACCGTGCCATGCCGCCACATCGTGTAAATGAGTCGGCCAATATCTTTGTATTTTGGATTGACTTTGAAAAAGTATTCCTCAATAAAGTTAACTGCGTGCTCAGTAGTAGCTGGATTATTGTTTTCATCTCTCAATCCATAACGGACACTTCCCAAATAATCAATATAGCAAAACACATCTCGCGGGATGCTATGAATTCCGCCTGGACCTCTCGTTGCCTGAAAACCTAGAACATCTGAAATATCATCCTTGATTGATCTGAGAACATGTCGTTCTAGATGCTCGATTACATTCTGTTGGGATCGCTGACGCATTAGCTTCACCACCATATACTAATATTTTTTTCTTGAGATACAAATGGGAGGCCTCGATCAGCACCGACTTTGTCACGGCTTGCATCGGCCGTATGAGTTGTAGTTGGCCCTGATAGACTCCTCACTGGTCCTACAAATCGTCGTGCACGTTCGACAATTGTAATACCGGCAGACAGGTTGATGAAATGGCCGTGAACCCATGTTGCCATGATAGACGCCATTGAGCTTGGCTGGCGAGGCGGAAACATTGGTCACAAAGGCCGCTTGTCGACGCTGGATCAGAATTGTGTCGCCGCATACGAGCAGGCTCCATTGTGGCACAAAAAATGGGGCCGTGCCAAGTGGTGGCTATGAACTATTATACTATTTTGCGCTCGGCGATCCGGGCGGGTCTGATGCGGGATGATCGCCCTCCGGGGCCAGCATCTTCTACAAGATAGGGCCAGATTCAGAAGCGCTCTTCCGGGGGGGCCGGCGGCTTGTGCTGCCAGGGGCCGGGGTAGGTCAGCTCAAAGGTGGGCTTGTCCACTTTCTCGGAAAACCGGATCTGGATCTCATAGACCCCGCAGTCCAGGGTGGCCGTGACCCGGTAGCCCATCTTCTGGATGAGCTTGATGATCTGGGGATTGTCATAGGCGATGTGGGCCAGGATGCCGGCAAAGCCCTTGTCCCGGGCGATGTCCAAGACGTAGCGCAGCAGGTACTCGCCCACCCCGTGCCGCCGGAACTCCTCGTCCACGGCGATGTCCACCTCGACCAGGTCCATGCCGGGTACGGCCACGTAGCGGCCGATGGCGATCACGGTCTCGAAGCCCAGTTCCCCGACCAGGCCCAGGATGGTCATCCGTTCCTGGTAGTCGATGTAGGCCATGGCCGCCATTTCCTCGCGGGGGAAGGCGCGCATGGTCCTCAGGAAGCGGAAATAGACGTCCTTGTCGTTGAGGCCGTAGAAGAACTCCTGGATGGCCCGGACGTCGGTCGCCCGGGCCGGCCGGAAGAGGATGGACACCCCGCCCAGGGTCTCGGTCCGCTCCAGCTCCTGGGGATAGACCACCGGGGCGAACAGGGAGATCGGCTCGCCGGCCCCGATCAGGCCCAGGTCCTGGGCCTGGTTCTTGAGCTGCTCCCGGAAGCGGGGGTGGGCGATCTGGATCAGGGCGATGGCCCGGTCGCCCAGGGACTTGCCGTGGAGGTTGACCGAGCCGAACTCGGTGACCACGTACTGGACCGCGCCCCGGCTGGCCATCAGACCCGAGCCGGCCGAGTTGAGGGGGACCAGGTTGGACTCCCGGCCGTCCCGGGAGGTGGCGTGGAGGGCGATGATGAACTTGCCGTTCCGGCTCCGGGCCACGCCGCGCATGAAGTCCACCAGCCCGCCCACCCCGGTGTAAACCCGGTTGCCGCGGCTGGCGGTGCAGGCCAGTCCGGTCAGGTCCACCTCCATGGCCTCGTGGATCGAGACCATCCGGTCGTGGCTGCCGATGATGGTCGCGTTGTTGGTGTAGGCGCAGGGGAAAAACTCGACGAACGGGTTCATGTTCAGATAATCGAACAGCTCCCGGGTCCCCAGGGCATAGGCGGCGACGCACTTGTTGCGGTTCAGCTCCTTGCGGCGGTTGGTGATAACGCCCTGCTCGATCAGGCGCATGTAACCGGCGCTGAACATGTCGGTGTGGACGCCCAGGTCCCTCTTGTCGCCCAGGCTCCGCAGGACCGCGGCGGGCAGGTGCCCCAGTCCGGCGTGAATGGTGGACCCGTCGTCGATCAGCCGGGCGATGTTGGCGCCGATGGTCAGGTCGATCTCGTCCAGCCCGCGTTCGACCAGTTCGGGTAAATCCTCCTGGTGTTCGACCAGGTAATCCACCTCGCTCAAATGAATGAAGCTGTCCCCCAGGGTGCGGGGCATGGACGGGTTGACCTGGACGATGACCGTCCCCGCCGCCTCGATGGCCTCCTTGGCCACCTCCACGGCCACGCCCAGGCTCAGGTAGCCGTGGTTGTCCGGCGGCGAGGTCTGGATCAGGGCGTAATCGGGTTTGTTCTGGGCCAGAAGCCGCGGCACGTCGGACATGAACACCGGCACGTACTCGGCCCGGCCCTGATAGACCGCCTCGCGCGCCCCGTGGCCGACCAGGAAGAAGTGTTTCAGCTTGATCCGGTCGCCCAGGGTGGCCGGGCCGTCCTGGGGCGAGCGGGCGGACAGGACCTGGACGGCCTCGACGTCGTACAGGCGCGGCGCCCGGGCGGCCAGGTGCTCGACCAGGTGGCGCGGCTCGCCGCAGCCCGACCCGATGAATACCCGGGTGCCGGGCCGGATGCAGGCCAGGGCCTGCTCGGCGTCGGTCTGGAGGGGAAGCGACTGGGTCAAGGCCTATCCGGGTGGGGGTCGAATCAGGCCGCCGTCCGGTTTCCCGGACGGCCGGGGGCCGATTCCTCTGGACACCGGCCCGGCGATAACCGCTATCAGGCTAAAACCAATTCAGACGGCGGGTCAATCAAAAATATAATTCGGTGTCCGCCGGCCTCCCGCAAGGGGAGGCGGCGAAAATTCATCGGGCAGGGGCCACCTCAGTGGTCGGCCCGTTTCTTGAGGCGGCCGTGGGTCATGAGGTCGTTTACCGCGGCCAGGACCAGCCGGTCATCCGGGGTCGCCTCCTGAAGGGCGGTGATCAGGTCTCCCAGGGTGGTCGGAACGGAACTATGTTCATGTCCGGCGGCCAGCAGTTGATTGATCACCGGTCCCTCATAGTCACCCAGCGCATGTTGGTTCATCCCTTTACCCTCCTTTTTCTGCCATTCATAATATAAGCACGATTAATGCCAGTGACCAGGGCGAGCGCCTTGGCCGGGGAAGGGGTTGAAATAACGCCAAACAACCGGGACGAAAGGTGTCCCCATTCTGATCGGACCTCGGGTAATATTTACTCGTTCAGGCCCGCTCCTGTAAAAAAATTATTCAACAATCATTGCCCAAGGCCTGGTTTAACCTGGCTGTGATAAATATTAACTACCCGGTTTAGGTGGGAAATAAACCCTTGACCAGGACCGGGGTCCCGATGTGGCACAGGGGTTGCCATTACCGGATAATAAAACATGAATCGCACCGCCCGGTGTGGACTCGAGGGGGCGGCCGGTTTGTCCGTCAGGCCGCGCCACTAAGTCGGCGCCTACCAATAGGAGATGGCAGATGTCTATAAGTCGTAGAAGGTTTTTAAAAACCGGCCTCATGGCCGGGACCGTGACGGGAATGATGGGTCCCGGGCTCCTGGCCCGGGCCGCCCGGCCCAATGTCCGGCAGTTTCGGCTCACGGCCGGGCCGGTCAAGTGGAACCTGGGCGTGGGCCCGACCTTTCTGGCCTTTGGCTACAACGGTCGGATCCCCGGGCCCGAGATCAGGGTCAAGGAGGGCGAGACCATCCGGGTCTTGTTCAAGAACGGCCTGCCCGATGAGACGACCATCCACTGGCACGGCCTGCCCGTGCCCAACGCCATGGACGGCGTTCCCGGGCTGACCCAGCAGGCCATTCCCTCGGGCCAGACCTTTGTGTACGAGTTTTCGGCCCGGCCGGCCGGGACCTACATCTATCACTCCCACGTCGGTTATCAGCTCGATCAGGGGCTGTACGGCCCGCTGATCGTGGAGGAGGCCCGGGGCGGGCGGCCCTATGACCGGGAATACACCCTGGTGCTCGAGGACTGGGCCATGGTCAACGGCGGCGGGCCCATGGCCCCGCGCCGCCGGCCGCCGATGATGGGGGGCATGATGGGCATGAGGCGGGGCGGCGGCGGAGTCGGCGGCCCGCTCTGGGAGCCGATCTATGACGGCTACGCAATCAACGGCTGCGTCTGGCCGGCGACCCAGACCCTGACGGTCAAGCGCGGGGACCGGGTCAGGCTGCGGCTGATCAACGCCTCGTCGGCCACGATCTACTACCTGCGCCTGGCCGGTCACCGGCTGACCATCACCCACACCGACGGCCGGCCCATCCAGCCGGTGACCACCGACCTGGTTCAGATCGGCATGGGCGAGCGCTACGACGTCGAGTTCAGGGCGGACAACCCCGGGGCCTGGCTCCTGGCCGCCCGGGAAATGGGTTGGGGCGAGAGCGGTCTTCGGATCCAGGTCAGGTACCAGGGCTCCCGGCAGAAGGTCCCGACCCCGCCTTCGTTCGACGAGAACCTGGTGTTCGCCACCTACTGGGACATGAGGTCGTCCGTTCCCCGGGACCTGCCGTCGGGCGGTCGGGGCAGGTATTACTCCCAGCTGCTCAGCGGCGGGATGCACTCGTCCTACTGGATGATCAACGGCCGGGTCTGGCCCCGGGCCGAGACCCTGACCGCAAGCCGGGGCGACCGGGTCCGGCTGGATTACGTCAATCGCAGCCCCATGCCCCACCCGATGCACCTCCACGGTCATTTTTTCCGGGTGGCCAACCCCCGCCTGCCTGAGAGGTGGTGGATCCACAAGGACACGGTCGTGGTCCACCGGATGCAGCGGATCGCCGTGGATCTCGAGGCGGACAACCCGGGGAAATGGTTCCATCACTGCCACAACCTGTATCACCTGGGGGCCGGGATGGCTAATTCGTTAACAGTGGCTTGAGACGGGCTCGGGGCCCAATTGAATCGGTTGAATCGGGGTCAGGCCGGGTCCCGTTATCAGCTAAACGGTGTCCGGTTTTGCCTTTGGCCGCGAACCAATATGAACCGGCCGGGCTGACAGCGTGAAAGGCCGGCCGGCCCTGGCCGTGCCCCAGGGGCGCCGGTCCGCCTTGGCCCGGGATTATCCCTCATGATACAATGTCTGATCGAAAGCCGGGCCGCGCTTCCCGCCCTGGCCCGTTTTCCAGACCGAAACTACAGGAGGTACGGACATGACCCGTCGTTCGCTGGCATGCCCCACGCTTCCCCTGTTTCTGGCCTTGGTTCTGGTGTTGGCCCTGAGCTGGTCAACGGCCCTGGCCCAGAAGGGCGGGCCGAGTCTCAACATCGACAAGCGGAGCTATGGCCCGGGCGAGCAGATTAACGTTCACTTCACGGCCGATCCGGGTTGGGCGGGCAACGCCTGGATCGGAATCATTCCGGCCCGGGTGCCTCACGGCTCGGAGGCGGTCAACGACCGCTACGACGTGGCCTACCAGTACATCCGCAAGCGCCCCTCGGGGGTGATGTATTTCCGGGCGCCGAGGCGACCCGGGGCCTGGACCATCCGGATGCACGACACCGACAGCAACGGCCGGGAAGTGGCCTCGGTGTCGTTCATGGTCCAAGGCCCGGCGGTACAGCCCTTGATCCTCGACAAAAAGGTTTACCAGCCCGGCGAGCGGATCACGGTCAAGTTCACGGCCAATCCGTCCTGGCCGGGCAACGCCTGGATCGGGATCATCCCGGCCCGGGTGCCCCACGGCTCGGAGGCGGTCAACGACCGGTTCGACGTGGCCTACCAGTACATCCGCAAGCGGGCCTCGGGGGTGATGTATTTCAAGGCACCGATGAAAACCGGGGCCTGGACCGTCCGGATGCACGACACCGACAGCAACGGCCGGGAGATGGCCTCGGTGTCGTTCCTGGTCGGCATGCCAAAGTAACATTGATCCGGCCCCCGGCCCCTGACCCGGCCGGGGGTTTTTTGTATTCCTGATCGGTCGGTCTAGGTCTGGTCCAGGGTCCGGCGGACGGCGGTCAGCAGTTCGGTCAGGCGATAGGGTTTGCTCAGGAAGGCGGCCGCGCCGGCGGTGAGGGCATCGTTGACCTGGGCCTCGGCCGAATAACCGCTGGCGATGATGATCCTCAGGTCAGGGTCCAGGCCGAGGAGTTCGAGCAGGCACTTGTGGCCGCCCATGCCGGGCATGCTCAGGTCTAAGACCACCAGATCGACATCTTCCCCCCGCTCCCTCATCAGTTCGACGGCCCGTTCGCCGCAGTCGGCGGTCAGGGTGAGGTACCCGTGCTCCTGGAGGATGGTGGCGGCGATCTCGACCACGGCCGGTTCGTCGTCCACGATCAGGATCGTTTCCGTGCCGCCGGAGACCTCGGTCCGCTCGGGCGGGGGCGTCCAGACCTGATCGTCGTCCAGTTCCCAGGCCGGGAGGTAGATCTCGAAGGTGGTGCCCTGGTTCGGGGCGCTGCGGCAGGCGATGTGTCCGCCGTGGTTCTTGACGATGCCGTACACGGTTGACAGTCCCAGGCCGGTCCCCTCGGCAAAGCCCTTGGTGGTGAAAAACGGCTCGAAGATCTTGTCCAGGGTGTCGTCGTCCATGCCGTGACCGGTGTCGGCCACGGTCAGCTTGACGTAGAGGCCCGGGTCCAGTTCGAGCCGGGTCAGGGCCGAGTCGCCCTTGACGTGAAAGTTGGCCGTTTGAAAGAGCAGGGTGCCCCCCTCGGGCATGGCGTCGCGGGCGTTGGACCCCAGGTTCATCAGGATCTGCTCGATCTGGGCCGGATCGGCCTGGATGGGTCGCAGGTCCGGGTCCAGCCGGGCCTCGATCTTGATCATCCGGGGGATGGTCCGCTCCAGGAGTCGGCAGACGTCCTGGATCTCGGCGTTGATGTCCACCGGCCGCATCTTGGCCTCGACCTTGCGGGAGAAGGTCAGCAGTTGCTTGACCAGCTCGGCGCCCCGTTCCACCGAGCGGTTCATCAACTGGAGGTGCCGGTAGTCCGGATCGTCGGGGTCCTTGTGGCGCAGGATCAACTGGGCGTATCCGGAGATGGCGTGCAGGACGTTGTTCAGGTCGTGGGACACGCCGCCGGCCAGGGTGCCCACGGCCTCCATCTTCTGGGCGTGCCGGAGCTGTTCCTCGAGCCGGCTCTGTTCGGTGGTGTCGGCGCCCACCAGGACGACCCCGGTGACGTTTCCCTCCGAGTCGAAGTTGGGCGCGCCGCTCAGCTCGAAGCGACGGAGGGTGCCGTCCTTGTGGATCAGGAATCCCTTGTGCCCGGTGACGGTCTCCTTGTCCCGGAAGATCCGCCTGAAGACCCGAACGTACCGCGGGGAGTCCTCGGGCCGGACGAAATCGATGAAGTGTTTGCCGACGACCTCGTCCCGCCCGTGCCCCAGCGATTTCTGCCAGGCCGGATTGACGTAACTGACCACCCCCTCGAGGTCCATGGTGGTGATCAGGTCGGGGGCGTTTTCGCTCAGGTTGCGGAATCTTTCCTCGCTCTCCCGGAGGGCGGCCTCGGCCCGGCGGCGCTCGGTGACGTCGAACAGGGTCATGATCGCCCGCTTGTCCGCCAGGACCAGGGGGCGGAAGCTGATGTCCTTGCGGTCCCCGTCCCGGCAGGTGATGCTGAAGGTCCGTTCCTCGACGCCCGTCAAGGCGTCCTTCCGCCAGATTTCGATTGCCTCCCGCCGGTCCTCGGGATCGGGACAGGCCCGGCGGAGCCACTCCCGGCCGGTGGGCACGTCCTCGAGGGTGTACCCGGTCAGCTCGGTGAAGGCCTGGTTGGCGAAGATGTAACGCCCGTCCGGCTCGGCCAGGACGATGCCATCGGGGATTCGATTGAGGATGGACAGGAAGGTCTCCCGCTCGGTCTCGAGCTGCTGTTCGGCCCGTCGCCGCTGGGTGATGTCCAGGCCCGAGGCGATAAAATAGTCGAACCGGCCGTTTTGTTTGAACATGGCCCGGCCGTGCCACTGGACGGTCAGTTCCCGGCCGTCAACGGCGAGGACAGGGTACTCGTCAAAGGTCGGCCATTTGTTCTTGACCGCATTGCGGAAGGATTCGAGCAGGTGGGGGTGGTCTTCGGGGCGCACGCAGGTGGATAGAAATTCGGCGCCCCTGATCCGAATCGGATCGAGGCCGGTGGCCTGGAGCATGGTCCGGTTCATCAGGATGATCTTTCCCTCCCGGTCCAGGGCCAACACGAACGTCGGCGAGAAATCGATCAGGGTCTGGTTGAAGTCCCGCTCCCTTCTCAGGGCCGCCTCGGCGGCCATTCGTTCGGACAGGTCCCTGATGGCCACGACCATCACGTTCCGGCCGTGGTACAGGCTGGCCCGGCCCACCAACTCGGCCGGGAAGGTCGAACCGTCCGCGCGCAGCGCCTCGATGTAAATCGATTCCTCGTGTCCGGTCTCCACCTCCAGACCGATGGCGTCGGCGTACTTGGCCGGGACCAGGTCGAACACGGACAGGCCGATCATCTGCTTCCGCTGGTAGCCGAACATGTCCGCCAGCTTGAGATTGGCGTCCACCAGGCGGCCGCCCTCGTGGATCAGGATCCCGTCAAAGGCGGTCTCGGTCAATTTGCGGAAACGCTCCTCGCTTTCCCGGGCCGCCCTTTCCCCGGAGATCTGCTCGCGGGCCTGGACCGCGTCGGTCACGTCCCGCTTGTGGTCCACGTAACACAAGGTTTGGCCGGCCTCGTCCCGGACGGAAAAGGCGGTCAGTTCCACCTGCAACCGGCGGCCGGTCTTGGTCACGCACTCGACCATCCCCGAGAAACAACCGGTCTCGAGCAGCGTCCTGGCCACCCGGCCGAACGTCTCGTCCCCCAGGTGGATGGCCGGGGTCTGGTTCTCGAGGTCCTGGTCCGTGTGACCGGTCAGGCGGCCGTGGGCCTGGTTCTGGACCAGGTAATGACCGGTCAGGTCCAGGATGGACATGGCCTCCGGGGTATTGATGAAGATCTGACCGAACAGGTCGGTGGGGGAGGATTTCCGGGACACGGCCGCCCTGGTCTTGTCCCTGATCGCGGCCAGTTCCGCCCTGAGCCGCTCCGCGGTAAGGTTGGGTTCAGACACTTGGGCGTCTCAGCTCTCGTCCGTCACGGCATGTCCGGAATCATCGAGTGCGCTTCCAAACGAGCCCCAAAGTTGTCGCCCAGGTTAACTCAATTCAGGCCGGCTGTCCATTTAAATTTCTTAGATTTTTCTCCTAGATAGTCCGGTAACGCCCGGCGGCCGGATCAGGCATCGGACCGGGGTCTAGACCTTGAGAGCGGCCAGTCCGAAGTGGCGGTTCATCTGCTCCAGCCACTGGTCGTCGTCGAGTTTGTTCCTCAGCGGCAGCAGGTCGTCGGAAAACGGGCCCACGGTATAGGCCGCCCGGGGATCGTCGCTGGTCACGGCCGCGGCGATGACCTCGGCCACGACCTCGGGGCCGGGGATCTGGATTCCGCCGAACATCTTGCCGAAGGCCGCCCCGGCGGCGGCCAGGACCGGCTGGTAGGCCTCCGGGGTGTTGGCCGTGGCCGGGGCCGAGAGTTCGCTCGCCGTGTCGTTGAACTCGGTGGCGATGGGCCCGGGCCGGATGGTGATCACCCGGATGCCGAAGGGGAGCAGTTCGTGGCGCATGGCGTCGGAGATGGCCTCCACGGCGTGCTTGGTCGAGGCGTAGGGGCCCGAGCCGGGGAAGGTGAACTTGCCGACGATCGAGCTGAGATTGACGATGGTCCCCCGCCGTTTCGACCTCATCCCGGGCAGGACCGCCTGGGTCAGCCGGATCAGGGCGAAGACGTTGACCTGGTACATCCGCAGGAGGGGGTCCCTGGGCGCGGCCTCGACCACGCCCCGCCAGGAGTACCCGGCGTTGTTGATCAGCACGTCGATGGCCGGGTCGAGGGTCATGATCCAGGCACAGAGATCCTCGACCTGGGCCGGGTCGCTGAGGTCCACCTGACGGGCGGTGAAGTCGCCCAGTTCGGCGGCCAGCTCCTCGAGTCGCTCCAGGCGCCGGGCGGCGCCGATGACGTGGTACCCCTTGGCCGACAGGGCCCGGGCCGTGGCCCGGCCGATGCCGCTGGAGGCCCCGGTGATCAGGGCGATCGGTTTAGGGTCGGACATGACTACCTCGTTCCAAAAGGTCAGGATTTCAGTTCGGCCAGATCGGCGTACAGGTCCAGGGCCTGGGGATTGGCCAGGGCGTCCTTGTTCTTGACCTCCTGGCCGTGAATCACTTTTCCGACCGCCATCTCGACCTTCTTGCCGCTGATGGTGTAGGGGATGTCGTCCACCGGCAGGATCTTGGCCGGGACGTGGCGGGGGGTGGTGTTTACGCGGATGGTGGTTTTTATTTTTTTGACAAGGTCTTCATTGAACTCGACCTCCGGCTGCAGCCGGACGAACAGGATCACCCGGACGTCGCCCTCCCAGTTCTGGCCGACCACCAGGGAATCGGCGATCTCCTCCAGGTTCTCGACCTGGCGGTAGATCTCGGCCGTGCCGATCCGGACCCCGCCCGGGTTGAGGGTGGCGTCGGAGCGGCCGTAGATGATCACCCCGCCGGTGTCGGTGATCTCGATGAAGTCGCCGTGGTGCCACACCCCGGGGAAGACGTCGAAGTAGGCGTCGCGGTACTTCTGCCCGTCCGGGTCGGACCAGAAATAGATCGGCATGCTTGGCGCGGCCTTGGTGCAGACCAGCTCGCCCTTTTCGCCCAGGACCGGCTTGCCCTCGAAGTCATAGGCCTCCACGGCCATGCCCAGGCCCCGGCACTGGAGTTGGCCCGCATGCACCGGGCCGATGGGGTTGCCCAGGGCGAAGCAGGAGATGATGTCCGTGCCCCCCGAGATCGAGGCCAGTTGCACGTCGGGCTTGATCTGGTCGTACACGAAGTGGAAGCTCTCCACCGACAGGGGCGAGCCGGTGGACAGGATGGTCCTGATCGTGGACAGATCGAATCCCCGGCCGGGACTGACCCCCGCCTTTTCCACGGCGGCCAGGTACCGGGCCGAGGTGCCGAACACGGTGAATTTTTCGTCCTGGGCCAGCTGCCACATGGACCCGGGCTCGGGAATGAACGGCGAGCCGTCGTAGAGCATCACCGTCGCCCCGGACGAAAGGGAGCTGACCAGCCAGTTCCACATCATCCAGCCGCAGGTGGTGAAATAGAAGATCCGGTCCTCGCGGCAGAGGTCCGTGTGGAGCCACAGCTCCTTGAGGTGCTGGATCAGGGTCCCGCCCGCGCCGTGGACGATGCACTTGGGCACGCCGGTGGTCCCGGAGGAGTACATGATGTAGATCGGGTGGTCAAAGGGGAGCTGCTCGAAGTCAATCTTGCCCGACTCCCGGCCGTGGAGGAAATCGTGCCAGCTCACCGCGTCGCGCAGGCCGGTCAGGTCCGGGTCGTCCTGGGTGTAGGGCACGACCACCACGCGCTTGATGGACGAGATGGCGTTCATGACCTCCTTGACTCGGCCCAGGCTGTCGTGGGCCTTGTCGTTGTAGAAATAGCCGTTGGCCGTGAACAGGACCTTGGGCTCGATCTGGCCGAAGCGGTCCATGACCCCCTGGAAGCCGAAGTCGGGCGAGCAGGAACTCCAGATGGCCCCGATCGAGGTCGTGGCCAGCATGGCCACCACTGTCTGACACATGTTGGGCATGAACCCGGCCACCCGGTCGCCGACGGTGACGCCGAGTTCCCGGAGCGCGGCCGCGGTCCTGGCCACGGCGGCGTACAGCTCGGCGTAGGTCATCCGCTTCTGACTGCCGTTTTCACCGGTGAACACCAGGGCCGGATACGAGTCCCGGTAGCGCAGCAGGTTCTCGGCGAAGTTGAGCCTGGCCCCGCTGAACCACTTGGCCCCGGGCATCTTGGTCACGTCGTCCACGACCTGGGTGTAGGGCTGCGAGGCCTTCACCCCCCCGAACTCCCAGATCGCCGCCCAGAAGTCGGGGATTTGGGTCACGGACCAGTGGTAGAGTTGGGCGTATTCCTTGAAATTCTGATCGTACCGCTGGTTCACGAACTCGATGAACCGGGTCATATTGGCCTGTTTGATCCGCTCGGCGGACGGCTCCCACAAAGGCTTGGACATGGCTCCCCCCTGCTGGGCGCAATTGATGACTATCTGGGCCGCGAATGGGCCCTCACCATAGCAGGTTTGCCAACCGGCGGCAAGCCGGGGTGAGAAATGACTTGACGCCAGGCGAAGCGCCGGCTATTATTCACATCGTGAATATTCAATCACTGAATAGTTCCGCCGAGGGACCGGCCCGGAATCCGGCCGAATACGTGGTCCTGGGGGCCCTGTCCCGGGGTCCCAGCCACGGTTACGATCTGTTCCGGTTCTTGACCGAAGACCTGGGTTCAATCTGGTCCCTGGGCCTGAGTCAGGTTTACGCCCTCTTGGGCCGGTTGGAGGCCGACGGTCTGGTCAGTCACCAGCGGATCGCCCGGGGACGCCGTCCGGACCGGAAGACGTTCCAGTTGACGGAAGCGGGGCGGGAAACGTTTCGACACTGGGTCGAGACGCCGGTGGCCCACGTCCGGGACATCCGTCTCGAGTTCCTGGCCAAGCTGCACTTCGCCCGGCTGGCCGGCCGGGGGGCCGAGACGCGGCTCAAGCGGGCCCAGCGGCGGGTCTGCCGGGAAAAGGCCAAGGAACTGCGCCAGGGCTTGAGGAAGGCCCGGACCGGCGTCGAGCGGCAGGCCGGCCAGTTGCGCCTGGTCATGGTGGAGGCGATTTTGGCCTGGTTGGATCATTGAGTCTGATGCGGGAGGGCAAGTGTTGCGGAAGTTGACCTGTTGTCTGGTGCTGGCCTGTTCCATCTGGTCGGGGCCGGCCCTGGCCGGCCAGACCCTGGTGGCCGTGGCCGCCAACTTTGCCCTGACGGCCGAAAAACTGGCCCGGCTGTTCCAACAGCGGACCGGACATCAGGTCCGCTTGTCCATCGGCTCGACCGGGCAGCTTTACGCCCAGATCGTTCAGGGCGCCCCGTTCCAGGTGTTTCTGGCGGCGGATAAGGCCCGGCCCCGGCGGCTCGAGGCCCAGGGACTGACCGTGGCCGGGAGCCGCTTCACCTACGCCCAGGGGCGCCTGGTACTCTGGAGCCCGCGGCCCGGCCTGGTCGATGCCCGGGGCAAGGTTTTACGTAGAGGCGCCTTCAAGCACCTGGCCCTGGCCGATCCGTCCACGGCCCCCTACGGAGAGGCGGCCCGTGAGGTCTTGGTCAAAATGGGGCTCTGGCGCCGCCTGGGCCCCCGCCTGGTCAGGGGCCACAGCGTCAGTCAGACCTATCAGTTCGTGGCCAGCGGCGCGGCCGAGTTGGGATTCATCGCCCTGTCCCAGGTTTCGGGCCCGGCGGCCAAGGCCGGCGGTTCCCGATGGCTGCCTCCCCAGACCTGGTACCGGCCCCTGGACCAGCAGGCCGTTCTGCTTGCGCGCGGCCGGAAAAATCCGGCGGCCGTGGCCTTCTGGCGTTTTCTGCGGGGACCGGTCGCCCGGCGGGTGATCCGGTCCTTTGGCTACCGGATCCCCTGACCGGCGGTTGACGGCGTTGATGACGGGCGTTCTCGGTACAGACCTCCAGGCCGTGGTGCTGACCTTGATGTTGGCCTCGGTCTCGACCGTGGTCCTGGTCGTCCTGGCCACGCCCCTGGCCTGGTGGCTGGCCCGGACCCGATCCAGGTTGCGGGCGGCAATTGACGCCGTGGTGTCCCTGCCCCTGGTCCTGCCGCCCACGGTCCTCGGTTTTTATCTGCTCATCGCCCTGGGCCCCCACAGCCCCCTGGGCCGGGTCTGGCAGGGACTGTTCGGCGGGTCCCTGGTCTTCACGTTTTCCGGCCTGGTCGTCGGCTCGGTGATCTACTCGCTGCCCTTCGTGGTCCAGCCCCTGCGCAACGGCTTTCAGGCCGTGGACGATGACCTGCTGCGGGCGGCCGACACCCTGGGGGCCTCGGCCCTGGACCGGTTTTTCAGCGTGGCGGTCCCCCTGAGCCGGCCGTCGTTCCTGACGGCGGCGGTCCTGGGTTTCGCCCACACGGTCGGCGAGTTCGGGGTGGTGCTGATGATCGGCGGCAACGTGCCGGGCCGGACCCAGGTGGCCTCGGTCCTGATCTTCAACTACGTGGAACGGATGGAGTACGGCCGGGCCCACTGGCTGGCGGCGGGCATGGTCGCCTTTTCCTTTGTGGTGCTGCTGGCCCTGTACAGCCTCAACCGCCGGGTGGGTCATGGCCTTTCTTGAGGCTAGGTTCCGGCTGGACCGGGGAGAGTTCGTCCTGGACGCGGCGCTTACGCTCGCCCCGGGCCGGGTCCTGGGGCTGTCCGGCCCCTCGGGGGCCGGCAAGACGACCCTGCTGTCCTGTCTGGCCGGGCTGCTCCGGGCGCCCCAGGGTTTCGTGTCCGTGAACGGCGCCACCTGGCAGGACACGGCCCGCGGGATCTTTGTTCCGCCCCACCGCCGGTCCCTGGGCTACGTCTTTCAGGACGGCCGGCTGTTTCCTCACCTGAGCGTTAAGCGCAACCTGGAGTACGGCTGGCGGCGCACCCCGCAGTCCCGGCGCCGCCTGGGCCTGGAGGCAATGGTGGACATGCTCGACCTGGGGCCGCTTTTGACCCGCCGGCCGAATCAGCTGTCCGGCGGGCAGAAGCAGCGGGTCGCCATGGCCCGGGCCCTGCTGACCAGTCCCCGCCTGCTGCTGCTGGACGAGCCCCTGGCCTCCCTGGACCGGGAGGCCAAGGACGAGATCGGGCCGTATCTGGTCCGGCTGCGGCGGGACCTGTCCCTGACCATGATCTACGTCTCCCACTCCATGCGGGAGTTGCGTCTGGTCGCCGACGAGACCGCGCGCCTGGACCGCGGCCGGCTGACCGCCTCCGATCCCGGGGAAACGGGTTCTCCTCCCCTTGCCCGGGAAGTGCCGTCGCTTTGAAAATCGCCCCTGAACGGTTAGAATACAAATTACAGCTTTGAGGGGAGGCAAGCATGGCCAAGGCCCTGATCACCTATTATTCCCGGACCAAGCACACCAAAAAGATGGCCGAGATCATCGCCGAGTCCCTCGAAAAGACCGGCCACGAGGTGGTCCTGTCCCCGGTGGCCGAGGTGAACGTGGACGATCTGCCCCGGTTCGACGGCATCATCCTGGGCAGCCCGACCTACTACGGGGTCATGGCCGGCCCGATGAAGGACTTCATCGACCGGTCGGTCAAGTTTCACGGTCGCCTGGCCGGCAAGCTGGGCGGGGCCTTTGCGTCCTCGGCCAACGTGGGGGGCGGCAACGAGACCACGGTCCTGTCCCTGGTGCAGGCCCTGCTCATCCACGGGATGCTGGTCCTGGGCGACGCCGAGGGCGACCACTACGGCCCGGTGTCCATCGGCGCCCCGGACGAGCGGGCCCGGGGCGAATGCCGGCGCTTCGGCCGGCGTTTCGGGGAATATCTGACCAAAATTTTCGGCTGAACCCCGGGGATCAAGCCCGGAAATCGATCTCGCGGCCCAGGCCAGCGGCCCGATCCAGGACCGCCCGGGCCAGGGCCAGGTCCTGGATGATCAACCCGGTGGAATCGAAGACGATGATCTCCTGGTCGTCGGTCCGTCCCGGCCTGGCCCCGATGACGACCTGTCCCAGGGTGGCGTGAACGTCGGAGGCGGCGAACAGGCCCTGGGTCAGGGCGACGTTGATCTCGCCGGAGTGGATCGCCTGGGGCGGGTCGTCCACCACCACCTTGGCCCGGGACAAAATGGCCGGATCCAGCTCCTGCTTGCCGGCGGCGTCGGCCCCGATGGCCAGGATGGTCGTCCCGGGGCTGACCCAGTCGGCCAGGACGTGACCCGCCCGGCTGGGGGTCGAGGTGGCCACCAGGTCCAGGTCCCGGACCGCCTCGATCTCGTCTCCGACGATGTGGGTCCGGACCCCCTCGGCGGCGATCTTTTCGGCCAAATCCTCGCAGCGGCGGCAGCGATGGTCATAGAGGTGGACCCGGGTCAGGTTGCAGGCCCGGCTGACCGCCAGGAACAGGTGCCAGGCCTGGACCCCGGCCCCGATCAGTCCCAGGCTGGTGGACCCTTCCCGAGCTAAAAACTTGGCCGCCACCCCGCCGGCGGCCCCGGTCCGGAAGTTGGTGATCACCGTCCCGTCCAGATCGGCCCATTCCCGGCCGGTGTCCGGGTCGTTGAGCAGGATCTTGCCCATGACCGTGGGCAGGCCGGCTTCGGAGTTTTGGGGATGGACGTTGACCCATTTCAGGCCGCAGATCGGCCGGCCCGCCAAGGTCATCGCCCCGAACATGGCCCGGAAGTCGCCGCGGGGCAGGTCCAGGTAGCACTTGGGCGGCATGTTGACCTCGCCCCGGCCGTGGGCGGCAAAGGCGGCCTCCACGGCCTCGAGGGCCAGGTCCATGTCGAGCAGTCCGGCGATTTGTGATCGGGTCAAGACCAGGCTCACCCTCGCCCCCTGTCAGGTCCTGGTTCAAGGTTGACACAACAACCGGCCAACGGCAAGGTTCGGGCCGAATCGGTTCAGGCCGGCTGGTAATCCACGGCCACGTCCAGTTCCTTCTGGCGCCACGGCGCGAATTTCACCAGAAGCAGCAATCCCGGAATGGCGATCAGGGCGCAGAAGACAAAGAACCAGGTCCAGCCCATGGCCACGACCATGAACCCGGTCGGGGCCGAGGCCAGGACCCGGGGGACGCCGATGAAGCTGGACAGCAGGGCGTACTGGGTGGCGGTGAACTTCTTGTTGGTCAGGGCGGCCATGAAGGCCACGAAGGCGGTCGTGCCCATCCCGGATGAAAGATTCTCGAAGGCGATGACCGCGGCTAGGGCGCTGATCGGACCACCGACCCCGGCAGTATAGAGCTGCTGGTTGAAGTGACCGAAGACGTGGAACGGCAGGTTCGGAAAGAGCTGGGAGGCCCCGACGCAGGCGTTGGCCAGGAGGGCGAACCCGACGGTGGAGATGCCCTGGAGCACGCCGAAGACCCACAGCGAGCGGCCGATGCCCAGGCGCAGGATGACCACCCCGCCCAGCAGCCCCCCGGCGATGGTCGCCCAGAAACCGAACAGCTTGACCACGGCGGCGATATCGGTCAGCGAGTAGCCGATCTCGAGGTAGAAGGGCGTGGTCATGGTCGAGGCCATCTGGTCGCCGATCTTGTAGAAGAAGACAAAGGCGAGCATGATCCAGGCGCCCCGGCGGCTGAAGTACTCCAGGAAGGGGCCGACGACCGCCTCCCGGATGGACCGGGGCGTGCTCAGGACCTTTGGCTCGGGCGTGAGCACGGTGGCCACCAGCGTGGGCAGCAGGCAGACGGCCATGATCAGGTAAACCAGGGAAAAGGGGATGACGTCGGCCAGGGCCAGGCCGCCGCTGGCGGCCAGGAGCATCCCGACCCGGTAGCCGTTGACGTACAGCGACGAGCCCAGACCCAGCTCCTCGTCGGCCAGGTCCTCGCGGCGGTAGGCGTCGATGACGATGTCCTGAGAAGCCGAGAAAAAGGTGACGAAAAAGGCGGCCAGGGCCACCAGCCAGGGTGATTCGCCCGGGTTGGTCAGACCAAGGCCGGCGATGGCGGCCATGAGCAGGATTTGGGAGACCAGCAGCCAGCCGCGGCGGCGTCCCAAAAAGGGCAGGGTGTAGCGGTCCAGGAGCGGGGCCCAGGCGAACTTGAGCGTGTACGGCAGGCCCACCAGGGCGAACAGGCCGATGACCCGCAGATCGACCCCCTGGCGCTTCATCCAGGCCTGGAGCACGGAGAGGGTCAGCAGCAGAGGCAGGCCCGAGGCAAAACCCATGACAAAGGCGACGACCATCTTCCGGCTGAAGATCTGCCGCCAGAGGCTGGGGCGGTCCGGTTTCGGGGCGGTCTTTTTTTGAGAGGGATCGGCCACGCTCAGCTCCTGTTTTTCAGCGGCGATCGCCCCGGACCGGGGCCTGGGCTCTGAGGTTTCGTCCGGTCCAGGTGACGGTGGCGATTCCCCGTTCCCAACCATGGGGCGGGGCCGTTCCTATATTTGACCGGGTACGGGGTTGACCGAACCGGCCGAAGCGCTCCGGCCGGGCGTCTGGTGATGCGGATCAGGCCGCATTAGTGATAGAGCGCCTTCAGGATCCGGCCGATGGCGAAATGATACCCGCGCCGGGCGGCGTTGGACCGGGACATGAAGGCAAAGGCGTAGGTCACCCGGCCGTTGGAGACGTAGCCGGCCAGGGCCCGGACCCCGGACAACGAGCCGGTCTTGCCCCGGACGTAGTGCCGGCCGCCGGCCATGTTTCGCCGGGCCCGCAGGGTCCCCCGCCGGCCCTCGGCGGTCAGTGAGGCCACCAGGTCCGGGCCGACGTCCGGGTCCTTGGCGGCGGCGAGCAGGACCCGGGCCAGGGCCCGGGGGGTGATCCTGGTGCTCCGGAGGAGCCCCGAGCCGCAGGTCAGATGAAAATCGGAGCGGGGGATGCCCAGGCTGACCAGGAGACGGCCGGCGGCCCGGGCCCCCTTGGCCCGGGAGGCCGGGCGGCCGAAGACCTTGGCCCCGACGGCGTCCAGGGTCAGTTCGGCCATGACGTTGGACGAAAAACGGTTCATCTGGGACAGGATGAAGGACAGGGGCTGGGAGAGGTGGGTCAGCAGCAGCTTGGCGCCGCGGGGCGCGGGTCCGGAGGTGAACCGGTCGCCCACCTTCAGGCCCAGACGGCGCAGGCAGAAGGCCAGGGCCCGGGCGGCGTAGGTCGCGGGATGATACACCGCCAGCAGGGTCCGGGGACGGCCCGCCGGGGCCTCCAGTCCGACCCGGCCCCTGACCACCAGGGTCCGCCCTTGCCACCGGGCCGAGATGATGCCGCCCTGGCCGGGGGTGGTCGTGGTCTGATTGTCGATGGCCAGGCCGGCCACGTCCGGGGTGACGAACACCCGGCCCGGGGCACCAGGGTCAGGGCCCGGCCGGGCGACGATCACCAGGACATTGAAGCTGACGGTGAACCCGGCCAGCGGGGCGCCGTAGGCCCGGTTGCGGTCCCAGCGGCCCACGGTCGAGGTCACCGGCGGATTCAGGTATGAGTTGTCGATCCGGATGCCGCCGACGCTTTTCAGGCCGGTGCGCCTGATCTGGAGGGCCAGCAGCCACAGCCGCTCGGCCACCAGCAGCGGATCGCCGCCCCCCTGGATGACCAGGTCGCCCCGGAGGCGTCCGTCCTGGATGGGGCCGGCGGCGTAAACGCGGGTCTGGAATCGAAAGGCGGGCCCCAGGACCTTGAGCCCGGTGTAGGCGGTGACGATCTTGATGGTCGAGGCCGGGACCCATTTCTGGTCGGCGTTCAGGGCCAGCATCACCCGGCCGTCCGGGACGCGGATGACGATCGCCCCGGTGGGCCCCATCCGGCGCTGAAACTGGCGGGCCATCTGCTCGAGACGGGCCAGGTCGGCGGCCCGGACCGACCCCCCCACGGACATCGCCGCCACCACCATCATCAGCCCCAACCACCAAAACCGCTTCATGATCCACTCACCCGGCTGAAAGGTTGCCCCTTCATATCACACTGGCCGACACCCGGGCAAACGGTCATTGGGCCCGGCCGGGCCGGCCGGCGTTCACCAGGGGTGGAAGGGGAGTTGGGGAAGGGAGAGGCTGGGAAGCGACCCGGCGTAGCGGGACGGGGACGATGGCGTCAGGATGCGGGCGAAACCGGCCAGCCGCCGTCGATAGTAGCGTTTGGTCAGGCGTTCGATCCGGACCGAGCCGCCGCGCCGGTTGGCGTGGATGAACTTGCCGTGACCGAGGTAGATGCCGACGTGGGTCACCCGGCGGCGGGACCTGATCTTGAAGGCCACCAGGTCGCCGGGCCGGAGGTCCTCGACCTTAACCCGCTGGCCGGCGGCGAATTGATCCCGCGAGCGGCGGGGCAGGTCGATTCCCACCTGGGCGAAGACGTACCGCACGAAACCGGAACAGTCGAACCGATCCGGGCCCGAGGCGCCGTAGCGGTAGCGCATTCCCAGGCAGGACCGGGCCACGGCGACCACTTTTTCCCGGTCGGTCAGGGGCCGGTACTCGTCGATCTTGATCAACCGACCCAGGACCGGAGCGGTCTGCCAGGGATAGTTTACCGGGCCCGATGAGGTGGGGAGTTGGCCGGTCTCGAGGCAGCCGGCCAGAAACAAACAAAAGACCACGAGGATTGGGGCGGTGCGGGAGGGCACGAACAGCTCCAAGGTGAGATTCAATCAGATGTCAAACCGCCCCTGAACCCTCACCCGATCGATCGATGGGGTGATCGGTCCCCCTGACGCGGTCACTGGAAGCGAGTCGAATTAGTCGTGACTTGTAGCACAACCGGCCCGCCCTGTCAACGGCGATTTACTCCCGACCGCCGAGGCGGGCCAGCAGGGCGGCGGCGGCGGCGTGGTTGGCCTTGATGGCCCAGTACAAGGGCGTGTGTCCGCCCCTGTCCCGGGCATTGACCTCGGCCCCGACCGACACCAGGAAGCGGATGACGTCGGTCTTGCCCGACTGGGCGGCCAGGTGCAGGGCCGTGGACCCGTTCTGGTCGCGCTGGCGGACGGCCTGGGGTTGGCGACGAACGGCCGCCTGGACCTGGGCCAGGTTACCGGTGCTGGCCGCGGTGAAGATGTCCATGGTCTGCCGGACGGCCGCGGGCGGCCTGGGGGCCGTCGGTCCGGGTCCAGGTGGCGGTCCGGTGCGGGGTTTTGGTCCAGGCCCGGGTTTCGGTTCAAGCTTGGGTTTGGGTTTGGGCCCGGGTTTCGGTTTGAGCCCGGGGCGCGTACCGGGGGGCGGTGTGGTCGCGGGGGAAATCTTTTTCACCGCGACCAGGGTCGGGGGCGTCATGCCTCCCGGGGCCGGCGGCGTCTCGGGTCGGGGCTTGAGCAGGCCGTTCTTCTTCAGTCGGGCCAAAAGCCCGGCCGCCTTTTTGTTCCCGGGCTCGATGGTCAGGACCTTTTTCAAATCCCGGGCCGCCAGCAGGTCTTTTTTGAGATGATGATAGGCCAGGGCCCGCTGGTAAAGGATCCCCGGTTCGCTCGGGTCATGCTCGATGATCCGGGAGTAATCATCCACGGCCTGCTGGTACTTGCCCCAGTCCATATAGACCACGGCCCGGTTGTTGAGGGCGATGAGCAGGCGCGGATTGAGCGTCAAGGCCTGGGAAAAATCCTTGACCGCCCGGAAGTAGTTCTTGATCAGGTAAAAGGCGTAGCCCCGGTTGTTGTAGGCCTGGAAGTAACCGGGTTGGTACTTGATGGCCAGGGTGTAGTCGGCGATGGCGTCCTTGATCCGATCGAGTTTGCGTTTGGCCAGGCCCCGGTTTTGATAGGCCTGGGCCATTCGCGGTTGTCGCTTGATGGCCAGGTCGTAGTCCGAAATGGCCCGGAGGTAACGTTTCTGGGCCTGGTAGGCGTTGCCCCGGTTGAAATAGGCGACGGCGCTGTTGGGATTGCGTTCGATGGCCTCGGTGAAGAGCTTGACCGCCAGTTTGTAGTTCTCGTTGGCCAGGGCCTTGATGCCGTGCTGGAGCGGCGACAGGACGGTGGGCTTTTGGAGGCCGGTGCAGCCCGCCAGCAGACCGGACGCGACCAGGAGCAGGATGACCACGACGGCCGGCCTCGGGCACGGTGTGGTTGAGCCGAAAGTTGGCGGCAAGGGGCCTCCGGATTTTTCAGGTTCCCGCCGGCCGGGCCGCGCCCCCGAGGCCCGGACCAGGACGGCCGCGGTCAGTTAATGGTATTGAGTGTTGCTCCCTCGTGTCAACACCTTATCGGGGAGGCGGGCGGGCGGTTGAGGGTACGACCGAACTTGCCTCGCCCGGCCGGAAAGGAGTAGATTAAAAAGCGGCGCACCGCGGGCGACGGTCGGGCCGGCCTCGGTCCTGGCGGCGGCGCGCCGGGTCTTGGCCCCACACCCTGAAGGATAAGGGGAGCCTCATGCCCACGCCTCTTTTTTCCAGCCGGGCCCCGGCCGCGGTCGGCCCCTACTCGCCGGCGGTCAGGGCCGGCGATTTTGTCTTTGTCTCGGGGCAGATCGCCCTCGATCCGGCCGGCGGCGGACTGGTCGGGACGGACCACGCCGCCCAGGCCAGACAGGTCCTGGAAAACCTGGCCCGGCTGCTCGAAGACAACGGTCTGTCCCCTGACCAGGTGGTCAAGACGACCGTTTACCTGACCGATTTGAACCGGTTCGCCGAGGTCAACCAGGTTTACGGCGAATTTTTCTCGGAGAACAAACCGGCCCGGAGCACCGTGGAGGTCGGCGCCCTGCCCAAGGGGGCCCTGGTCGAGATCGAGGCCGTGGTGTACACTGGGGATTGAGACCTTGGGATCGCTTGGTGAGGAGATCTGTTAGATGCGACAGTTGATCGTCCTGGGGCTGGTCCTGATCGCGGTGGCGACCGGGCCGTCCCCGGCCCGGCCCCAAGACGGCCGCTACGCCTACGTGACCGCCACCGCGTCCTTGCCCCGCCGGGCCTGTTACAGCCCGGCCAACTGCCGACTGATGGTCGGCATGATCGCCCGGCACATGGCCTTCCTCAAACTGGTGGACCGGTTCCAGGCCCTGACCGGTCACATTCCGGGCTGGTCCACCCGCAGCATCCGCTTTGCCCGGGTGGTCCGGGAGACCGCCACGACCGAGGCCTCCGGCCTGTACCGGGACACGGTGACCCTCAAGGCCCCCCTGGGCTACCTGGCCTGGAGTTCGGGCCGCTGAGCCGGACGCAGGCCCCACCACCCGACCGGTAGAAGGGGGAACAGCCCCGCCTTTGGCCGCCCGGGGTCTGATTTGACACCGGGTCGGAGGTGGCCTAACATCGAAGCCGGTTTCGTCCGGGGCCCGGACCCGGGGATGATTCAGACCTTCACCAGGGGAGGTTCGGCGATGATTGGGACGTGGATGCGGTCCGCCGCGCTGGTGTTGTTGGCGACGTTGCTTGTCGGCGCGGCCGGGTGCGGGGGGCAGCCCGATACCGCGACGCCCGAGGCCACGATCAAGTCCCTGATCGCGGCCGGGAACGACCACCAGCTCGACGTCCTCAAGAAGCTGCTCACCCCCGAGCTGAAGGCCAAACTGAACAAGGCCGCTCCCAAGAATCGGGCCTACCTGCCCCTGATGGCCGTGGCCCTGGGCAAGTCCCGGGTCGCTCCGCCCAAGGTGAACGGCGGGACGGCGACGGTGGTCATCAGCGTCGATCGGGACATCGCCCTCAATCAGCTCAGTCGCTACCTGGACGAGTACGGGGACAGGTACGCCCTGAGCGACGTCAAGAAACGCCGGGCCTTCTCCTGGAGCCTCGGGTCCCGCTTCTCGCCGCACTACCGGCTGGAACTGGTCAAGCGGGGCCGCCGGTGGCTGATCAACGACCTCAAGGGGATCGGCGGCTGAGTCGGCCAGATTTCCGGCAAGGACGAGGTTAGCGCCGGCGCCTGACCCGGGGCCGCCGGGCGGGGCGCGGGAGGGCTCATGATCAAGCGCGGGCGGGGAGGCGGCAGGTTGGCGGCGGCCGGGGTGGTCCTGGTCCTGGTGATTCTCGGGGCGGGCGTCGCCTCGGGTACTGCGGACAAGACCTGGCGCACCGACCGGGTCCGCAAGATCTTCCCCATCGCCTTCCAGCAGACCGCGGACGGCTGTGACGGCGCCAGCGCCGTGCTCATCGTCCGGGTCAGACCCTCCACGGACGGCGAGCTGCGCATCGGCATCCTCGAGGACCGGTTCTTCGGCCACGGCGACATGGAGCGGGCCGCCTACTGGATGGCCGGCATCATCTCCGGGCTGGTCACCCGCCGGCCCATGAACTGGCGGATCGTCTATCAGCATCAGGGTTACATCGACGGGCCCTCGGCCGGGGGGCTGATGACCGTGGCCGTGCTGTCGGCCGTGCTGAACCAGCCCCTTCTTCCCGGCGTGACCATGACCGGGACCATCAATCCCGACGGGACCATCGGCCGGGTGGGCGGCGTGTACTACAAGCTGCTGGCCGCCAAGCGGGCCGGCATGAACACGGTCCTCATCCCGGCCGGGATGAAGTGGGAGCGCAAGTGCGGCCGGGCCAAGAGAGGCAATCTGTTCACCGGGGAGCGGGTGGACCTGTTCGAGCGGGCCAAGAGCCTGGGCCTCCAGTTGATCCCGGTCCGGGACGTGTTCGAGGCCTATTTCTACATGACGGGCAAGCCCTTGCCCCAGGAGCTGGACTTCCAGCAGAAGCTGGTCCTGCCCCGCAAGGCCCGGGAATCCCTGACCAGCTCCTACGAGGCCTGGGTGAAGCGCCACCGGCAGCGTCTGGCCTCCCTCAAGAAACTGATGCCCCAACTGACGGCCGAGCAGCGGCGCCAGGTGACCGGCCTGATCAAAACGGCCGCCAAGCGCTTCGCCCTGGCCCAGGACTACCTGCGCCAGGGGCGGCTGTGCGCCGCGCTGGGCCTGGTCCTCCAGACCGCGGCCATGGCCGGTCAGGGCGTGGCCGGGGCCCGGCTGCGGATCGCCCGGAAGGCGGGCGGGATCAAGGCCATGCTCAAAGTTTACCGGGGACTGAGGGTCTCCGGGGCGATGTTGGTGAAGCAATTCAAGTCCCTGGGACGCCGGCCGGTCAAGAACCTCAACGATCTGATCACCCTGGCCGAGGCCTACGCCTATGTCAGCACCGCCTTTGGCGTGGCCTGGCAGGCGACCCAGCAGATGACTTTCGTGGGTAAGGCCGAGACCGACGATCAGAAGGCGGCCATCATCATGCGGTCCGCCCTGCTGCACCTGGTCGCCCGGGACCTGCTCTATTTCGCCCGGGACCTGCTCGACATGGGCATGAACTACTGGGGGCCGCCGGTGCCGGACCTCAAGCGTCTGGCCACTTGGTCCTGGGCCATGACCAAGGCCGCCGAGGCCAACATCGGCTATTTTGACCGGGTGTTCATCAACGCCATGGCCAACCGCCTCAACCGCTCGCCCAACCTGGTGCGGGTATTCGTCATGACCCGGGACATGCACTACCTCATGGGCCGGCTGTGTCACATCGCCACCCGGGCGGTGGCGGCCCGTCTGCCCCGGGGGGTGCACCAGGCGGCGGCCATCCTGGGCGGGACGACCACCTCGTTCGCCCTGACCTCGCTGGTGGTGGCCAAGTGGACCAAGCTGGACGCCCGGCTGGACCAGCACGGAGCCCTGGTCAGCATCGGGTCACCCCAGTACCTGGAGCCCATGCTCCGGTCGGCCCGGCGGCACCTGCGCGAATCCATCCTCCGGGCCCAGAAGATGGGCTTTAAGGCGGTGGTGCCCATCTTTCACCTCCGGGTGGCCGAGGCCCTGGCCGGTCCGAACCACCCGGTGGCCGACCGGCTGTGGGCCCTGTCCGAGTACTGGATGGGGACCCTGTTCGGCCGGCTGATGACCGCCCTGGCCGAGCCGGGCCGGCCCCACCGTTGAGGTTCGGACCGGGTCCCATCCGGCGGGTGTTTTTACCGGAATTTTTTGAGAGGAAAGCTCGGGGGAAGGGAGGGCCTCTAGCGGCCGGAACCCATGAGGGGGCGGACGCCGCCTAGACGGTCCAGCCGGTCCAGGACCTGGGCCAGGGGCAGGCCGACGACGTTGGTGTAGCTGCCCCGGATCCACTCGACCAGGCCGGCGCCGATGCCCTGAATGGCGTAGGCCCCGGCCTTGTCCAGCGGCTCGCCCGTGGCCACGTAGGCCTTGATCTCGGCCTCGGTCAGGGGTTTTATTTTCACCTGGGTCGAGACAAAGTCAGCGTGGTCGATCAGGGCCGCCCGGTGGATCAGGGCAAAGCCGGTGATCACCCGGTGGACCCGGCCCGACAGGACCGACAGCATCCACCGGGCCTCGTCCGGGCCGGCCGGCTTGCCCAGGACCACCTCGCCCAGGACGACGATCGTGTCCGCGCCCAGGACCAGGCAATCCGGACGCCGCCGGGCCACGGCCGCCGCCTTGAGCTTGGCGTTGATCACCGCCCGCTCGGCCGGTGACTCGGGACCGTCGCCCTTCTCCTGGATCGGGGCGACGGCGATCTCGAAGTCGAGGCCTATCCGAGTTAAAAGTTCCCGGCGGCGCTCCGAGGCCGAGGCCAGGATGAACGATCCCCGGGCCACGCCTCAGGCCTCCCCGGGCCGGGTCAGGCCCAGGACCCGCTCGACGTTGGCCGTGGTCGCCGCGGCCAGCTCGGTGAAATCCATCCCCCGCAGTTCGGCCACCTTGTCCGCGGTTAGGGACACGTAGGCCGGTTCGTTCGGCCGCCCCCGCAGGGGTTCGGGCGTCAGAAACGGGGCGTCGGTCTCCAGGATCAGGTGGTTCAGGTCCAACTCGCGAGCCACCTTTTGCTGGCGAGTCGCCTTCTGGTAGGTCACCGTGCCCGGGATGGACACCAGCCAGCCCTGCTCGGCGATCCGCCGGGCCAGGGTCAGGTCCCCGGGAAAGCAGTGGAAGATCCCGGGGCGGTCAAAACCGCCCGTATGCTCGAGGGCCTGGAGGGTCTCGTCCACGGCCTGGCGGGAGTGGATGACCAGCGGCAGTTTCAGTTCAGCGGCCAGTTCGATCTGCTCGTAGAACCGGGTGATCTGGACGCCCTGGGGCGAGTGCATCCGAAAGAAATCCAGGCCGATCTCGCCATAGGCCACGACCCGCGGGCTTTTCGCCAGGCGGCGCAGGTCGTCATAGGTCTTGTGGTCGATAGTTTTTGAGTCGTGGGGGTGGACGCCGATGGTGGCGAATGTTTCGGGGAATTCCTCGGCGCAGGCGACCGCCCAGGCCGAGGTTCGGGCGTCGATGCCGATGGTCACCACCCGGTCCACCCCGGCCGCCGCGGCCCGCGCCAAAATCGCGGCCACCTGACCCGGCGGCTTGATCAGGTCCAGGTGACAGTGGGAGTCGATCAGGCCGGGCATGGGGTCAGCGTTCCTGCCAGGTGGGACGGAGGACGATCTCGCCCACGGCCGTGCCCCCAGGCAGGGTGATCGCCCCGATCACGGCCCGGGCCACGGCCTCGGGGGTCATGATGTCGCCTTTATCGACTGGAACGGGCGGCTTGCCGCCCGGTACGAAACCCTCGAAAAACTTCGTACGGGTCATGCCCGGATACACGGTCAGGACCCGGATGTCCCGGTCCTGGACCTCGTTGCGCATCGCCTCGGACATGGCCCGGACGGCGAACTTGGTGGCCGAGTACATGGCAAAGCCGGGCGAGAATTTCAGGCCGGCCACGGACGAGACGTTGACCACGTCCCCCGGGCCGGGCATCAGCGGCAGGCCGTACCGGGCCACCAGGTAGGCCCCCCAGACGTTGACGTCGATCATCTCCCGGACCCGGCGCGGCTCCGAGGTCTCGATCCGGCCGGCGTAGCCCAGGCCGGCGTTATTGATCAACACGTCCAGGCGGCCGAAGGTCTTTTGGGCCGCCTCGGCCAGGCCCTTGACCTGGGCCTCGTCCCGGACGTCGGTCGGCTGGACCAAAATCTCCCCGGCGCCCCGGGCCGCCGCCTCGCGGGCGGTCTCTTCCAGGGTCAAGCGTGACCTCGAGGCCAGCACCAGGTTCGCTCCCAGCCCGGCCAGTTCGAAACTCATTGCCCGGCCGATGCCGCTGCCTGCCCCGGTGATCAGGGCCGCCTTTCCGGAAAAAAATTTTTCGTTGTCGCTCATGATGTCGTGGCCTCCGGAATACTGCTGTCGCTCCGATGGCCGTGATAAATATCATCAGGGCGGCAACAAAACCAGTCTTTTCCGGTCGCCCGGCGCCAGGCACTCAACCCGCGGCCTCGAGATTATAGATGCGGCGCGGGTTGTCCAGGCCAATCCGGCGGGCCAGCCCGGGCGGCAGAAACCGCATCAGGGCCGCCGGACCATAGACGCTGGTCGGCAGGCGCCGTAGGGCCCCGGGGGCCAGGTAGAACTGATCCGTGCCGATGACGAACCGGTCCGGATGTTTCGTAATCAGGGCCAGCCACTCGGGCTTGAGGCCGACCCCCCGGGCGATGGGCCGGTTCCGCGGCACGCTGTGGCGGTGGATCTTGAAGCTCATGTACAGGTTGGAGTTCCGTCCCAGCAATCGGTCGCAGAGGGCCGCGGTCCGCTGACCGGTGTGACCCCAGCCGACGTGGGCCCACATGATCTTGGCCCGGCGGTTGTGGGCCAGGAGCCTTTCGAAGCGGTCGATGTTGGCCTCGACCCAGCGCGGGTTGGGCGGCGACGACAGATGTCCGGGCAGGCGCATCCGGCGTGGTACAGCCTCCATGTGCAGGTCGATAGGCACGCCCCGCCGGGCGGCGATATCGGCCAGCCGCAGAAACAAGGGGTGATCGGGCGGGGCGGTCTCGTAGGGATGGCGGGCGTCGAACGAGAAGTGCTCGGCCGTCAGCTCGCCGAATCCCAGGGCCCCGGCGTCCAGGATGCGCCGCGCCTGGGCCTGAAACCGGTCCGCCAGGGCCCGGCTGACCCGGCCGTCGCGAATCGCCTCCTGGATCATGACGTTCAAGGTCCCCCCGCCGCCCAGGAACCTGAACCGCCTGGGGTATTTCCTGATCACGTCGATAAAGGCCGGAAAGTCGTAGCCGTGTGCCTGATGATAGGTGAAGGGCGGGGGCATGATGAAGGTCTCGAGGATATTGAGCCGGTCCATGAACCCCAGGGCCACCCGGGCCGCACCGTCAAAGTCCTGGATCGGGGTCCCGGAGCCCATGGGCACCGCGGCGAAAAAATGGGCGTGGGTGTCGATAAAGGGCGGGCCCTTGCCCGCAAACATCAACGGCCTGGGCGGGCGGCCGCCCAGGGGCGGCTCGCGGCTGCATCCAAAAAGGGCCGCGCCCAGGGCCGCCAGTCCGGCCCGGCTGGCAGTCAGGAGAAAACCTCGTCGGGTGGGGTGGTCAGTGGAAGAAGTCATGGTCATGCCTCGGTCCCATTTTTTAAATATTGTAACCCGCCGGAAGGGGACCGAGGCAATTCGTCGGGGGAAAGGTTGGGCTAGCGAGGCCTCTGAACGGTCTCCGGCGGCTGGATGGTCGAGCCAATGGCGTTGGGCACCTTTTCCCGATGGGCCGGCCGGCCGCTTTTTATCAGACGCCTGGCCGCGGCCATGAATTTGACAAAAAACTTCTTGCACTCGTAGAAGCCGTGCCACCAGGTGTAGTCCGGGGCCATCATCGCCGCCCCCATCCGGGCCCGGCGACCCTCGTGGTGCCACAGCTCGTAGAACTCGATCTCCAGGCGCTCGTCGAATTTTTTGTGCTTGTCCAATAGCCCTTTTCGGTACAGGAGTTCGAGCATCTTCCGGGCCGGCTTGAAATAGACCTCGTTATATTCCCGAACCGCTCTGTCTAAACGGGCGAAGTGACCGTCGGTCCAGGCCCGGCCGTGGCACTGCAGACAAATGCGCTTCATCTTGTCGCGGGCGACGACGTGGCTGGTCCGGGCCGGCCAGGGCTTGAACTGGCTGGGCCGGATGGTCAGCGGGGCCTGGAGTTCCCAGGCCAGCCGCTCGGTCACGTTGTGGGTGGCGGCCACGCCGCCCACGCCGGACATGTGGCAGGTGGCGCAGGTCGGGGTCCGAAAGTCCAGGCCCGGGGTCCAGGTGCCCGGGGCCGAATCCCAGTGCCAGGTCCGGCCCTCGGCCTGGTAGATCGTTCCGTGGCGGGACTCGTTGTAGATCTCGATCTGGGGGTGATCCGGTCCCAGGTGGCACTGGCCGCAGGCCTCGGGCTTTCTGGCCTCGGCCAGGCTGAACCGGTGGCGGGTGTGGCACGAGGTGCAGCTCCCCCGGCTGTGGTCCAGGTTGACCCGGCCGACGCCGGTGTTGGGCCAGGTCGAGGGCAGGAGTTTTCCCTTCCGGTCCAGCTTGAGGACCGTGCCGTGGCAGTAAAAGCAGCCCGAGGTCCGCTCCAAATTACTGTTCAGGCCCTTTCTGAGCCAGGGATCGATTCGCCAGATGATGGTCAAGGTGTTGGCGTGCTTGCCCCGGGCGTACTGGGTGGTTTCCCGGAGGTGACAGCGGCCGCAGTCCTTTGGTGTGACCACGGCCGCGATTTTCCTGAGGGCCGCGGGCCAGGCCTTGTTGCGGAACCGGACGTATCGGGCGTGAGTGCGGCTCAGGTCCAGATCGCCGCGCTGTCCCTGGTGGCAGTGGAGGCAACTGACCTTGGCCCGGGCGTGGCGGCTGCGGGCCCAGTCCGCATAAATTCCGGGCGTGGCCCGCTGGTGACACTGGACGCAGGCCCGGGCCACCCGGGGCGTAAATGACGGGGCGGCCGAGACCAGGGGCGGCCCCCAGTTCCAGTAGGCCAGGCACAACACGACGATCAGGATCAGGCCCAGGACAACGTAGGTCAGGACCACAAAGGTGCGGGAGGCCGGCGTGGGCTGAGGTTCGCCGGCCGCCGGGGCCGGGCCGAGCTTGGGCACCCGCTCCAGGACCTCGGGGCCGTGCGGCGCCTTTTCCAGGGACGCGGTCAGGTCCGCGCCGGCCGAGTGCTCGCCCATGTGTCGGCCGTCCTTCCACAGGCGGCTGTGGCTCACGTCGAACAGCTCGCCGCCCACCACCACGTGGGCCGGCCGGCCCTCCCGGCCGTCCGCCCCGGCCAGGGGGTCGGCCGGACCGCTCAATGACGCCCGCTTGAGCCGGCGGTGGATGACCGTCGTGGTCACCACGCCGATGGCCACCAGGCAGAGGTAACAAAAAACCTTGACCATCCACACCAGGCCCCAGGTCGAGGTCCACAGATAGTCCAGCCGGGGCACCCGCAGCCAGGTCAGGATGATCCCGGTGACCCCCACGGTGACGATGCACACCAGACCCAGGATCCGCTCCCCGCGGGGAAGGCCCTTGACAAAGGAGCGCGGCTTGACAAACAGGTGGACGAAAAAGATCGTCCCGAACCAGATTATCGCGGCCAGGACGTGCAGGAATCCCGCTATAAACTCCAGCCAGGGCCGCCAGGGCGAGGGCAGGGTCCGGGGATCCAGGGAGAAGCCGCGGGCCTTGAACAGATGACCGGCCCTGGTCAGGCTCCCGCCGCCGGCCGGGTTTTCATGGCAAAAGGTGCAGGCTTGATTGGTCTGGGCCGCGAAATAGGGCGTGGCCCCGGCCGGGGACGCCGGCCAGAAAATACAAAACAAGACCAGCGCCGCCGCCGGACCAACCAGCGTCAATCGAATCCAGAATCGTGTCACTCCCGTCCCCCCTGCCGGGTGCTCTTCGATTATTACAATGGAGTCCGCGCCGGTTGCAAGCCATTAATCCGGGCCGGCGGCAAGATTTTTGAGCCGGTCATGAAAAACCCCGCCCGGGGGGAGGGCGGGGTTTATTGGGGATTTACGAAGGCGGCTAACGCGGCTTCTGAATGGTCTCCGGCGGCCGGACGGTCGAGCCGGTGGCGTTGGGCACCGCCTCCCGATGGGCCGGCTTGCCGCTCTTGAGCAGCCGCTTGGCCGCGGCCATGAAGCTCATGAACCGCTTCTTGCACTCGTAAAAGCCGTGCCACCAGGTGTAGTCCGGGGCCATCATCGCCGCCCCCATCCGGGCCCGGCGGCCCTCGTGGTGCCACAGCTCGTAGAACTCGATCTCCAGGTGCTCGTCAAACATCTTCTTCTTGTCCAAAAGCTTCTTGGCGTAGAGCAGATCGAGCATCTTCTTGGCCGGCTTGAAATAGACCTCGTTATATTCCCGAACCACTCTGTCTAAACGGGCGAAGTGGCCGTCGGTCCAGGCCTGACCGTGGCACTGGAGGCAGATCTGCTTCATCTTCTTGCGCTCGACCACATAGTTGGTCCGGGCCGGCCAGGGCTTGAACTGGCTGGGCCGGATGGTCAGGGGGGCCTGGAGTTCCCAGGCCAGGCGCTCGGTGACGTCGTGGGTGGTGGCCACGCTGCCCGCGCCGGAGATGTGGCAGGTGGCGCAGGTCGGGGCCCGGTAGTCCACGCCCGGGGTCCAGGTGCCCGGGGCCGAGTTCCAGCGCCACTTGTGGCCGCTGGCGTTGTAGATGGCCCCGTGCTTGGACTCGGTGTAGATCTCGATCTGGGGGTGATCCGGTCCCAGGTGGCACTGGCCGCAGGCCTCGGGCTTGCGGGCCTCGGCCACGCTGAACCGGTGCCGGGTGTGGCACGAGGTGCAGCTCCCCCGGCTGCCGTCCAGGTTGATCCGGCCGACGCCCACGTTGGGCCAGGTCGAGGGGAGGAGCCTTCCTTTCTTATCCAGCTTGAGGATGGTCCCATGGCAGTAATAGCAGCCCGAGGCCCGCTCGAAGTCGCTGTTCATGCCCTTTCTGAGCCAGGGGTCGATCTGCCAGATGATGGTCAGGGTGTTGGCGTGCTTGCTGCGGGAGTACTGCTTGTACTCGTCCGGGTGACAGCGGGAGCAGTCCTTGGGGGTGACCACCGCCGAGACCGGCGTCCGATACCTAGCCGTGCCCCACTTGTTGTCCGAGCGCTGGTAATGCTTGTAGTGGTCCTGGCTGATGTCCTTGTCCGTGTCCGCCGCCTTGTGGCAGTCGTAACAGGTGATGTTGGCGCTGGCGTGCCGGCTGTTGGCCCAGTCGGCGAACAGGCCCGGCGTCTCGACCCGGTGACATTCGAGACAGGCCTTGGCCTGGGGCGGCATGCTCCGCACGATTTGCAGGGCCTTGACCTTGGGCAGGTTCGGTCCCGGCCGCTCGGTCGCCCCGGTGGCCCAGCCCCAGGCCATAAGGGCCAGGGCGGCCGTGATCCCGATCATGACCGAAATCTTTTTCATCTCGTTCCCCCCTTGAAATCGATCGCCAGGGACGCCCGCTCCCGGCGCCACTAGCGGTATTCGTACCCCGTCCGCGGCTTGTGAACCAAATTCCGGTGGCAATCAAAACACTTCTTCTCGTAGCCCGGCCGGGGCCAGAGGACCGTCCGGTGGGCCAGCATCGCCCCCCGCTTGTTCGGGATATAAAGCAGGTTGCCGTGGCACTTGAGGCACTGATCATTGCTGATCGAGGCGTAGGCCGCCTCCCGGGCCCTTTTCCGGTCGTACTTTTTCCCGGCGAAGTGGGCCACCACGTCCTTGAGCCCGTGCCACGTCTTGGCGTAGAAGAACTGGAACATCTGCTGCGGGGCCGGCAGGTGGCAGTCCATGCAGTAGGCCACCACCCCGCTGCGATTATTGGCGTGGCTGGACAGCCGCCACTCATTGTAGGCCGGGACGATCTCGTGGCAACTGGAACAGAAGCCCGGCGTCGAGGTCCGGACCATGGTGTAGTAGGACAGGCTGAAGACTGGAAATCCGACGATGGGCACCAGGGCCAAAAAGACCATGGCCTTGACCAGCCGCCGGCGCCACAGGCGTCTGATCAGACCCGGCCGCGAACGCCCCGGCCCCTTGTCCGGGGACGCCTGACCCTGGCTGGTCGGTTCGGCCGAAGACATTCCCCCCCCAAAACCCAGCCTCGCGCCACCATTGTTCAATTGAATTACTATTATTTTTTCTATGAATGCGAATCGTTGTCAAATCAAATAATATCGAATTACGATTACATAGATACTATAGCAAGAAATGAGACAATTGATAGGCCATACAAATTAAATATAATAATAATTGTTATTGATGCGGGCCGGTTCATCGCGCTCCGCGCACTCATGCCGATAACATTATCACTATTAGGTATGAAAATGCCGGTTTTTGGGCAGAGGCGATGGCCTCAGGGGCAGTGATACCCCCCAAGGGGCCTTTCCGGTTGCCTTTATGACCGGTAAGTTAGTATGATATAAAAAATAAGCGGCTTGGCGGCCGGCTCGGGGCCGGAAGAAACCGGTCCGGCCGAGTGTGATCCAAGCGGGGTCGAGACCCACGTCTGCTTCCTCCAGACCGACCAGTCCCGGTGGCCTTCAGGTGCAGGTGCCCCGGCCCGCGGCGGACATCTTGATGACACCCCCAGTGCTGAAACGGAGGAGGCAAATGAAACTCGACCGCAGGTTCGCAATTTGTATTCTGGCCGGATTGTTCCTGACCCTGGTGCCGGTCGTTGCCCTGGCCGGCGGCCTGGACTCTGCCCGGGCCGGCGAGGCGGCCCAGAGAAGAGGCGACAATCAGACGGCGATCCAGTGGTTCACCCGGGCGATCCAGTCCCAGGAGCTGTCGCCCAAAGACCTGTCCCGCACCTATTACAACCGGGGCCTGGCCCACCGGCGCCTGAACCAACTCCAGATGGCCGTGGCCGATTATTCCGAGGCCGTTCGCATCGATCCCTCCAATTCCGACGCCTTCAACAACCGGGCGTTCGTTTATCTGAAGCTCAAGCAATTTCAGGCGGCCGCCCGTGACGCCGCGCGGGCGATCACGATCAATCCCAATAAGACCAACTACTATGTCAACCGCGCCCTGGCCTTTCGGGAGATGGGCCAGTTACAAAAGGCCCTGGCCGACATAAACCAGGCCATCAGGCTCGATCCCGCCCGGGCCGTGTCCTACTACACCCGGAGCATCATCTATCGAAGGATGGGCAACAAGGCCCAGGCCGGGGCCGACATGGCCAGGTACCTGCAAATGCGGAGACGTCAGTCCTCGGGCCAAGCCTCGGGGAGCACCTCGGGGAAATAGAGGGATTTCCGCGAGAGACGAAGCGGTCGGGCGCCCCATTTCCGGCTGGCGTCATGACCAGTCATCTGGTAGGCTAGGTGCGTTCAGCGCCGGCCGGCAGCCGGTGGAACGAGGAGGGGACATGCCGCCCGCGGCCCGATCCGAGGCCAAACCGTCGAGACCGGAACCCGGCGACACCGCCCTGGTGATCATCGACGTCCAGGACAAGCTGATGGGGGTCATGGGCCGGCGCGGGGATATGACCGCGGGGTTGATCAAGCTGTGTCACCTGGCCCAAACCTTTGACCTGCCGCTGATCCTGACCGAGCAGTATTCCAAGTGGCTGGGCCCGACCGTGCCCGAGATCAAGGAGGTCCTGCCGAGTTATGCGCCCATCGAGAAGCTGGACTTTGATTGCGGCGCGGTCGATCATTTCAACCGGGCCCTGGCCGAGACCGGCCCGAAACACGTCATCCTGACCGGGGTCGAGTCCCACGTCTGCGTGCTCCAGACCGCCCAGACCCTGGCGGCCCGGGGCTACCAGGTGTACGTCCCCCGGGACGCGGTGGATTCGCGGACCGAGGACAACTGGCGCGTCGGCCTCGACCTGATGAAAGAGGCCGGCGCGACGATCACCTCGGCCGAAACAGTCATCTTCCAGATGCTCAAGCGGGCCGGCACCAATGAATTCAAGACCATGATGAAGGTCGTCAAATAGTCCCCCCTCAACCCGGGAAGGAGTCGGCATGGATTACCCCCCGATCGTCAAGGAATCTTCGGATCAAATGAAGCTGCCTCCCAATCTGGCCGACTATCAGCAGGCTCGACGCGATTTGAATTGGAACGATTTCGAGGGCGAGGTCCACGGCCTGCCCGGCGGCGGCCTGAATATTTCGTACGAGGCCCTGGATCGGCACTTGACGACCCCGGTCCGGGACAAGGTGGCCCTGTTCTGGGAGGGGGCGAACGGCGAGTCGGAGACCTACACCTTTGCCGAACTGGCCCGGCTGAGCGATCGCTTCGCCTCGGCCCTCCGGTCCCTGGGGGTGAGCCGGGGCGACCGGGTCTTTACGTACATGGGACGTATTCCGGAGCTGTACATTGCTCTCTTGGCCGCGCCCAAGGCGGGCGGGATCATCGGGCCTTTGTTTTCGGCCTTTGGTCCGGACGCGGTCAAGGACCGCCTGGCGGACAGTCAAGCCAAGATCCTGATCACCACCCCGACCCTCATGAAAAACATCCGGCCCATAATCTCCGAGCTTCCTGACCTGAAAAGGATCGTCATCGTCAATCGTCGGAACAAGGCCTATGACCCGGGTGAGCGGGAGGTCGGCTACGACCAGGTTTTGCCCGATGACCCCGGAAATTTTAAAATCGAGCCGACCGGCCCCGAGGATTATTGCATCATGCACTATACCTCGGGCACCACGGGCAAGCCCAAGGGCGTGGTCCACGTGCACCAGGCCGTGGTCGGCCACCTGGCCACGGCCAAACACGTCCTGGACCTCCACCCCGAGGACGTCTATTGGTGCACCGCCGACCCGGGCTGGGTCACCGGGACGTCCTACGGCATCTTCGGCCCCCTGAGCAACGGCGTCACCCAGGTGGTCTATGAGGGCGGCTTCAGCGCCAGCCGGTGGTACCAGGTCATCGACAAGTACCAGGTCACCGCCTGGTACACGGCGCCCACGGCCATCCGGATGCTGATGAAGGCCGGGGAAGAGGTGGTCAAGAGGCACGACCTGTCCAGTCTCCGGTACATGTGCAGCGTGGGCGAGCCGCTCAATCCCGAGGCCATCGTCTGGGGCGAAAAGGCCTTCGGCCTGCCCTTCCACGACAACTGGTGGCAGACCGAGACCGGGTGCATCCAGATCGCCAATTACCCCATCATGGACATCCGGCCCGGGTCCATGGGCCGGCCCTTTCCCGGGGTGACGGCGGCCATCTTGAACGAGAGGTTCGAGCAGGAACTCGCGCCCGGCGAGGAGGGACACCTGGCCCTCAAGCCCCCCTGGCCGTCCATGTTTAGGACCTACTGGGGCCGGCAGGACCTGTACGAATCCCGGTTCGTCAACGGCTGGTACATCACCGGCGACCGGGCCCGGATGGACGAGGACGGCTATTTCTGGTTCGTGGGCCGGGCCGACGACGTGATCAACACCGCCGGGCACCTGGTCGGCCCCTTCGAGGTGGAGAGCGCCCTGGTGGAGCATCCGGCCGTGGCCGAGGCCGGGGTGATCGGCATTCCGGACGAGCTGGCCATGGAGGTGGTCAAGGCCTTTGTGTCCCTCAAGGACGGCTTCGAGCCCTCGGAGGAACTCAAAAAAGATATAAAACGATTCGCCAAGAAGAAGCTGCACGCCCTGTCGTGTCCCCGGGAGATCGAGTTCCTGCCGGGCCTGCCCAAGACGCGCAGCGGCAAGATCATGCGGCGGCTCTTGAAGGCCCGGGAACTGGGATTACCGGAGGGAGACACCTCGACATTGGAGGAGTAGCCCGGGCCGCCTGACCGGTCGGGCGGGGCCTGGCCCCGCTCGAACAGATAAGTTAATTATATAGATGCGTTATATGTGGTGAGTCCGCCCCTTTCTTTCCATTTAATAAGGGACACGTTCCCGAGCCACGCGCACGCCATCAACTCCTGGCATGGCGGGGCACGAACAAGGCTCGTCGGCACCGGTCCCGGGCGACCTCATGTCCCTGTTTTCGGCGGCCCTGGAGGGTCGCGGCGAGCACTATTGATTCATGGTGGTGAAGGTATAGCTCCTGGGACGGGTCCTGTTATTCCATGACCAGATAGCTATGGTATTAAAATAACACTAATAAACAAAAAAGGGCTTGACAAATCGCATGGCATGGAGCTTTAGATTATACACTGATAGTAAAATGAAATTTGCGGAAGGGGTAGGGAGATGACCGCGTTGATGAAGCGCCTGAGTTTCCGTTACCTGGCCCTGGCTGTGGTCGTCTGCCTGGCCGCCGGCTGCGCTCCCAAGGTTCCTACGGGCAAGTTTGACCTTCTGGCGCAATCGACCCAGAAGATACTGAAAGGCACTACGGAAACGTACACTCGGATTGAGAAATTACAGCAGCGTTTTTATGCCTCTGCGGCAGCATTTACAAATAAGGGTTTTAACAAAACAGATCCATTACAACCAAACATGTTTTTGCCTTCATCTGGTGAGGATCTTAGACCAAGACTCCGCCTTCGCGAGGCGGCTTTGGCAAAACTGGTCGATTATGTTTTGCTGCTCCAGGCCTTGGCCAAACGCGATTTTGCAGGAGAGGTTGACAAGGCCATGGATAAGTTCGCTACCGGCTGGAATTCAATGTGGACTTTACTCAGCGGTGCTGGTGCCGCAATACCTGGTGCACAGGTTATTAATATAATACCCAATATAGCAAAAATTATAGTGCGGGCTCGAGTCAATCACATGCGACTCCAAGCACTGAAAGACGTCATGGACCAAGCCTACCCGGCAATTAGGAGACTTGCTCAACTAATTCCAGTTGATAATAAAGACAGTTTTTTACTTGATGTGACTAGAATGACGAACAGGATCGTGGCTCATAAGAAATGGCTACGGCCTCGTGAGAGGGGCACGCAAGCTCGGGTTTCAATAGATAGCCAAATTGCCCAGGTATTTTTAGAAAAAGATGAGATAGAGAAAGCTTTGAAAAAATTGAATAAGGCTATAGCCCAGATACCAGCCACACACCAGGAGATTCGAAAGGCATTGAATGAACAGCCTCTAGAACAAGTTAAACAACCCTGTGAACCTTCAGCCCTGCAAATACTCGTGGAGGACGTAAAGCCGATCGACAAATTTTATCGCGACCTCAAATAGCTGTAGCATCCATAGGGAGGAAGCCATGGCAAAGGAACTGGCGGACAGAATAACTGAACTGGAAGGATTGATAAGCAAGACACAAGAAATTAGTGGAGGTAAAGACACCCTTGATTTGATAGAATTACAGGATGAGCTGACAAAGTGCAGGCTGAAAGCAACTAACATTGAACTCGATAAAAATGCGGCAGAATACGTGGCCGCAATGCAGTCCCTTAACGAGGCAATTGCTATGATCAAGAAAGTAAATGAAAAAATAGAAGAAATTACAACAGGCATCAACACATGTAATAACGCAATCGAGGTAGTAAATGTTGCTCTCCAGGCAGTTCCGCCTAAACCAAGCACAACAGCTAAAACGTAAGGCAGGAGCATGCCGTAGGGCGACTTCAGTGCACCAAGTTCGGGAAACGAGCCTCGCCGCCACCAAGGCGTTCGTTCGGGGCCCAGAAGGCCGGACCGCTGCAGGTCTACCCCGCGAATGACAGTGCCCCCTGGCACATGCCGCAGTAGAAGTTTCAATAGCAACTGTTAATAATATATATAATAGACAAGTTATTTTTGATCGCCATGCGTTTTTGACTTGTCGGGAGATCAAATGTTTTCTATAATTGGCCTTGTCACTCAGAGAATCAAAACGGGCGGCTCCGCGGTTAGAACCATCAAAAGACAGGCACGCGGCACAACCGCTGGAACTGCAAGGAAAAAAACGAGGCCGAACATGACCATCACCCATCGCCAGCAACAGGTCCTGAACTTCATCGCCCGCTTCCAGGCCAGGGAGGGCTTTCCGCCCAGCGTCCGCGAGATCTGCGCCCACCTGGGCCTGCAATCGCCGGGCAGCCTGATCAAGCACCTCCGGGCCTTGGAAGGGGAGGGGCTTCTCAGCCGCAACCCGGGCAAGAAACGGGCCTGGAAGCTGACCCGGCCCCTCAGGCCCGGGACCTTGCCCCTCATCGGCCAGATCGCCGCCGGCACGCCCATCCTGGCCGCCGAGAACCGGGAGGACGAGATCCCGGTCGATCCCTGGCTGTTCGGTGACGAGGACAGCTTTGCCCTCCGGGTCAAGGGTGACTCGATGATCGAGGCCCAGATCAAAGACGGCGACCTGGCCGTGATCCGGCCCCAGGAGGAGGCGGTCAACGGCAGCATCGTCGCCGTGCTGGTCGAGGGGCTCGAGACCGAGGCCAGCCTCAAGACCATCCGCCGCGGCCCGGGCCGGCTGGAACTCATCTCGGCCAACGCCGCCTACGCCCCGCTGGTCTTCGAGGGCGAGGACGTGGGCCGGGTCAAGGTCCTGGGCCGGCTGGTGGGGCTCATTAGAGTCGGCTCTTAATAACAGTCAGGGACTCCGGCCAGGCCGCCCCTTCACCTGACAAGGGGCGGCCTTGGCCGCTCCTGAATCGGTGGTTCTGTCCGCCCGCCCCTTGAAAGGGAGGGCGGCCGGAGGGGACCGGTCCGGCAACCGGTGACGGGTGAGCTTGGATCGGGAGAGCCTTTTTTTCGACAACTATTGAGTCAACGCCGAACAGGGGACCGTTTTTGACGAGTTCAGGCGGCCGGGCCGGACCGCTCTCCAAAAAAGCGGGCCGGTCCGGCCCTCGGTCGCGAAACATCAATCAGGACTTGATCCTTGGACCGCTTCGTTCATCTCGAGGCGCAGAGCGCCTTTTCCTTCTTGTGGGGGACGTTCACCCCCGAGACCCTGGTGCAGGCCGTCCGGGCCCGGGGCCAGCGGGCCGTGGCCCTGACCGACGACGGCCTGTTCGGCCTGGTCCGGTTCTACCGGGCGGCGACCGCCGCCGGGATTCAGCCCATCGTCGGGGCGAGGGTCGAGGCCGGCGGCGGGGAGGGCGGCCTGGAGATCGTCTCGCCCCTGACCCTCCTGGCCACGGATTTCGCGGCCTACGCCCGTTTGTGCCGGATCCTGTCCGTACCCCGCACGGCCCAGGGGTTCGGCCCGGCCTCGGTCCGGCCGCCGGTGACCCTCGATGACGTCAAGCCCAACACGGCCGGGCTGATCTGTCTGTGCGGCGGGCATGGCTCGGCCATCGAGACTTTTTTGTCTCAGGGACGTCATGAGGCCGCCCGGCGGTGGCTGGCCCTGTGGCGGGACGTCTTCCGGGACCACGGCCGGCTGTTCGTGGTCCTTCAAAATCACGGCTCGCCTGGCGAGGCCGAGGTCAGGGACGCCTCGTTCGAGCTGGCCGCGGAGCTGGGTCTGCCCGTGGCGGCCACGGCCGGGGTGACCTTTCTTTCGCCCGAGGATTACGACCTGCATAAAATCCTGGTCGAGATCCAGCGGGTCCATCACCACCGGGCCATCGACCCCCTGCCTCACGACGGGTTTTACCTGAAATCCGGCCAAGACATGGCCCGGCTGATCCCCTATCCCGAGGCCCTGGCCAACACCGCGCTGATCGCCCGGGCCTGCGAGTCGTTCGATCTGCCCCTCGGGCGACTCCATCCGCCGTCCGTCAGGGAGCCGGCCGAGGCCTGGCGCCGCCTGTCCAAGATGTGCGCCCGGAACCTGGCCCGGCGCTACCGCCCGATCAGGCTGGAGTACCTCCGGCGCCTGGAGCGCGAACTGCGCGCCATTCGGGGGAGGGAGCTGTCCGATTTTTTCCTCCTGGTCGAGGAGGTGGTCGATTTCGCCCGGCGCCAGGGCATCCGGCACACGGTCCGCGGCTCGGCCGCCGGGAGCCTGGTGGTCCATCTCCTGCTGGGCGGGGTGGACCCGGTGGCCCGCGGTCTGTTGTTCGAGCGGTTCATCAACGACGGCCGGCGGGACATGCCCGACGTGGACGTGGACTTCGACTCCGAGCGCCGGGACGAGGTCCTGCGGCACGTCATGGGAAAATTCCCGGGACAGTCGGCCATGGTCTGCACCATTCACCAATTCCGGGTTCGCTCCTCGGTCCGGCTGGGGGCCCGGGCCCTGGGTTATTCGCTCGGTGAAATCTCGCGGCTGTCCGAGTGCCTGCCCATCTCGCTCCGGGGCCGGCGTCTTCTGGATGCCCTGGACAACCTGCCCGAACTGCGGGACGCCCCCATCAGGCGGGAGACCCGGCTGGTCGAGCTGGCCTCCCGGCTGGCCGGACTGCCGTTCCAGTGTTCGGTCCACCTGGGCGGGGTGATCGTCACCCCGGGGGATATCAACGCCTTCACGCCCCTGTGGACCTCGCCCCAGGATTTGCCGGTGGGCCAGCTCGACAAGGACGACGTGGACGCCCTGGGCCTGCTCAAGCTGGATCTGCTGGGCCTGCGGATGCATACCGCCCTGGAGGGGGCGGCCGAGGTGCTCCGGGGCCGGGGGATCGATCTCGACCTGGACCGGCTGCCCCTGGACGATGGGCGGACCTTTCACCTGCTGCAGAGCACGGACACCCTGGGGGTGTTTCAGGTAGAAAGCCCGGGCCAGCGCAATCTCATCGGCCGGCTCCGGCCCCGGCACTTTGACGACCTGGTGTCCGAGATCTCGCTGTTTCGGCCCGGTCCGGTCGAGGGCCACATGGTTGACGTCTATGTCAGGCGGCGCAACGGGGCCGAGCCGGTCAAATACCTTCACCCCGACCTGGAGCCGATCCTGGGCGAGACCTACGGCGTGATCCTGTTTCAGGAGCACGTCCTGATGATCGTCCACGCCATTGCCGGGCTGTCTTACGGCCAGGCCGACGCCTTTCGGCGGGCCATGACCCGGGATCGCAAGAAGAGCGGCGGCATGATCGAACTCAAGGAGCGATTCATGGCCGGGGCCGTGGCCCGGGGTTACGACCCCTGGGTGGCGGACGAAATTTTTTCTCAGGTGGCCTCGTTTGCGGCCTATGGTTTTTGCAAGGCCCACGCCGCCTCGTTCGCCCACATCACCTATCAGAGCGCCTGGCTCAAGGCCCATTTCCCCCAGGCCTTTTACCTGGGCCTGCTCAATGCCGGTCACGTCGGGTCTTATCCGGCCTCGGTGATCCTGTCCGAGGCCCGGCGAAGCGGGATACCGGTTCAGGGTCCGCACGTCAATCACAGCACCGGCCAATACGAGCCCGAGGGTAACGGGATCCGGGTGCCGCTGGTGGTGGTCCACGGCGTGGGCCCGGCGATTACCGGCCGGATCGTGTCCGAGCGCGAGGCTCGGGGGCGCTTTTCGAGCCTGGACGATTTCGAGGAACGGGTCCGCTTGCCGGCCCGGGTGATGGCCGTCCTGGACATGGCGGGTGCGCTTCGGGGTCTGGGGGCGGGTGATCTGTTCGGGACCGACCGGGCGGCTTGAAGGCGTTAGGAGGAGGTGATGACCGAAACCGGTAACACCGCAGCGGCCGACGTAGTGGCCGCGGCGAGCGCGGATGACTTGGTTTCGCCGGCACCAACGGTCATCGCGAAGCAAAAGCGGCCACTGCCGCTTCGGGAAAGACCGGGCGGCGTGAAGGAGTCAGGTGATGACCGGGATTGGGAATAAGGGGATTATTTGTCGGAGCGTGTCTTGTGGGTTCCCTCTCCCCGTCCGGGGAGAGGGACAGGGTGAGGGGTGAATGCGCCGCCCAGCTAGAAAGTTGAGAAAACGGCAAACCGAGGCCGAGCGTCGGTTGTGGCAAAGACTCCGTAACCGTCGGTTGGGCGGATACAAGTTCCGACGGCAGCATCCGATCGGCCGGTTCATTGTCGACTTCGGGTGTTTAGAAAAAAGACTGGTGGTCGAAGTTGATGGCGGTCAGCACTCGTGGCGTGTCGAGGACGATGCCCTGCGGACTTCAAAACTGGAGGCCTCGGGATTCATGGCGTTGCGTTTTTGGAACAACGACGTTCTCGGACGGATGGACGAAATCTTGGGGGCCATTCACGCGAAATTGGAGGAGAGATGACGCGGCCGGTTCATTGGATAAGGGGACGAGGCTTCCCCCCTCACCCCGGCCCTCTCCCCCCATCGGGGGG
>CAZMVB010000035.1:0-12198 GCA_964569795.1 uncultured Desulfarculales bacterium
CCGGGGGGCCCCCCCCCCCCCCCCCCCCCCCCCCCGGGGGTCCTCGCCCCGGGCGGGGGGGGCGCGCCCCGCCCCCCCCCCCCCCGACTGGGGTGGATAGGTAAAGGCAGAGCGCCTTGGCGTCTCCCCAATTTCGTGGCTGTTTTCACCCCGGTCTTTAAGAAAAATGTCCTGGCATTTGATGGGACAGGGGTTATATTTAGGGCACTGGATATGGTTGACCCCGGGTGCGGACCGTCTGGGCAAGCGCCCCTAACCCCTGGATTTTTCATCGGTCATGGCCGAGTACATCGTCGTCAAAAACGCCCGGCAGCACAACCTCAAGGGCATCGACCTGGAAATCCCTCGCGACAGGCTGGTGGTCATCACCGGTCTGTCCGGTTCAGGCAAATCCTCGCTCGCCTTTGACACCCTCTACGCCGAGGGGCAGCGCCGCTACGTCGAGTCCCTGTCCGCCTATGCCCGCCAGTTCCTGGAGCAGATGGACAAGCCGGACGTGGACTCCATCGAAGGCTTGTCGCCGGCCATCTCCATCGAACAAAAGACCGCCTCCAAAAACCCGCGCTCGACCGTGGCCACCGTCACCGAGATCCACGATTACCTGCGCATCCTCTACGCCCGGGTGGGCGAGCCCTTCTGCCCGGACTGCGACCTGCCCATCAGCGCCCAGTCGCCCCAGGAGATCGTGGACCAGCTCCTGGCCCGGCCCGAGGGGACGAAACTGACCCTGCTGGCCCCCCTGGTCGAGGGCCGCAAGGGGACCCACAAGGAGATCTTCGACCGCCTCGCCCGGGACGGGTTCGTCCGGGCCCGGGTCAACGGCCTGATCGTCGAGCTGTCCGAGGACATCAACCTGGACAAGAAAAAGAAGCACACCATCGAGGCCGTGGTCGATCGCCTGGTCGTTTCCGAAAAAATCGGGCGGCGGCTGACCGACTCGGTCGAGCTGGCCCTGCGGCTGTCCCAAGGGACGATCCGGGTCGTGGTCCAGGAGCCGGACCGCGAACCCGAGGAAATCCTCTTCTCCGAGGTCCTGGGCTGCCCCAACTGCGGGTTCTCGCTGCCCGAGCTGACGCCCCAGATGTTCTCGTTCAACAATCCCCAGGGGGCCTGCCCGGCCTGCGACGGCCTGGGGACCAGGCTCTTTCTGGACCCGGACCTGATCGTCCCGGACAAGGACAAGAGCCTCCTCCAGGGGGCGATCGAGCCCTGGTCCAAGCGGCAGTCCGAGTTTTTCCTGCAGACCCTCGAGGCCCTGGCCCGGCACTACCGGTTCGATCTGTTCCACCCCTGGCACAAGCTGCCGGCCAAGGTGCGCCACGTGGTCCTGCACGGCTCGGGCGACGAGGAGATCCGGTTCGTTTACGAGGGCGAGGGACACTTCCACAACCGGGTCCGGCCCTTCGAGGGGGTCATCCCCAACCTGATGCGGCGCTACCACGAGACCGGGTCGCCGGTCATCCGCGAGGAGATCGAGCGTTTTATGTCCTTGGTCCCCTGCGAGGAGTGCGGCGGGGCCCGGCTGCGCAAGACGTCGCTGGCGGTCAAGGTCGGCGGGCTCAACCTGGCCCAGGTGGCGGCCTTCACCATCCGCCGGGCCGACGCCTTTTTCGAGGGTCTTAAGCTGGATGCGCGCCGGACCGAGATCGCCCGCCGGGTCCTCAAGGAGATCCGGGAGCGGATCAGCTTTTTGATGGACGTCGGCCTGGACTACCTGACCCTGGACCGGTCCTCGGCCACCCTGTCGGGCGGCGAGGGCCAGCGCATCCGCCTGGCCACCCAGATCGGCTCGCGCCTGGTGGGCGTGCTCTACATCCTGGACGAGCCGTCCATCGGCCTGCATCAGCGCGACAACCGCCGCCTGCTGGCCACCCTGGTTTCCCTGCGGGACCTGGGCAACACCGTCCTGGTGGTCGAGCACGACGCCGAGACCATCCTCACCGCGGACCACGTCATCGACATGGGCCCCGGCGCCGGCCGGATGGGCGGCGAGGTGGTCTTTTCGGGCACGCCGGCCCAGTTGAAAAAGGACAAGAAATCCCTGACCGGGGCCTATCTCTCCGGCCGCAAGGCCATCCCCGTCCCGGCCAAGAGACGCCGGCCCCAAAACGGCCACCTGACTATCGAGGGAGCCACCCAGAACAACCTCCAGGACCTGACCGTAAAATTTCCCCTCGGAGTCCTGACCGTGGTCACCGGCGTCTCGGGCAGCGGCAAGTCATCCCTGGTGATCGACACCCTGCAAAAAACCCTGGCCCAGCATCTGTACCGGGCCAAGGACCGGCCCGGCCGGCACCGGAAGATCCGGGGCCTGGGCAAGATCGACAAGGTGGTCGATATCGACCAGACCCCCATCGGCCGGACGCCGCGCTCGAATCCGGCGACCTACACCGGGCTGTTCACCCCCATCCGCGACCTCTTTTCCCAGACCCCCGAGGCCCGGATGCGCGGCTACAAGCCCGGCCGGTTCTCGTTCAACGTCCGGGGCGGCCGCTGCCCGGACTGCGAGGGGGACGGCATCATCCGCATCGAGATGCACTTCCTGCCAGACGTCTATGTCAAGTGCGAGACCTGCGGCGGCAAGCGCTACAACCGGGACACCCTCGAGATCAAGTACAAGGGGGCGACCATCGCCGACGTCCTGGACATGACCGTCAACCAGGCCGGCGATTTTTTTGCGGCGGTGCCCGTGCTCAGGCGCAAGCTGCAGACCCTAATCGACGTCGGCCTGGGCTACATCAAGCTGGGCCAGAGCGCCACCACCCTCTCGGGCGGCGAGGCCCAGCGCATAAAACTCTCCCGCGAGCTGAGCAAGCGCGACACCGGCCGGACCCTCTACGTCCTGGACGAGCCGACCACCGGCCTGCACTTCGACGACATCAACCGGCTGCTGTCCGTCCTGGACCGGCTGGTTACGGCCGGCAACACCGTGGTCGTCATCGAGCACAATCTGGACGTCATCAAGTGCGCCGACCACATCATCGACCTCGGCCCCGAGGGCGGCGACGAGGGCGGCCGGATCGTGGCCGAGGGCACGCCCGAGGAGGTGGCCCAAGTACCGAAGTCCTATACCGGGAAATATCTGACCGCGGTGTTATAAACCCACTTGATCGAGCCGGCGGGGGGACCGACATGTTTGACCGGGTCGTGGATTTCATCGTCCGGATCAGCGGCCGGGAGAGGACCACCAAGGTCAAGGTCCTGGCCATTGTCATCGGGGCGAGCGTGTTTCTGATCGGGCTGCCCTGGCTGGGCATTTATCTCGGTTACCTGTTCAGCCGGGCCTTGGCCATTCCCTGTCCCGGCTGGCTGGAAATCCTCCTGGGCGGGGCCTCCATCCTGGTCGGCGGTTTCTGGCTGGTCTGGTCGTTCGTCACCCAGTGGCAAATCGGCCGGGGCACCCCCGCCCCGTTCGCCGCCCCGCAACGGCTGATCGTCCGCGGCCCGTACCGGCTCTGCCGCAACCCGATCGAACTGGGGGCCCTGTTATATTACTTCGGGCTGGGCGCGGCCCTGGTCAATCTGACGGCCGGCCTGTTCGTTCTGGCAATTTTCTGGATCCTGGGCAGCGCGTACCACAAATTCATCGAGGAAAGGGAGCTGTTGATCCGCTTTGGCCCGGATTACGAGGCCTATCGACGGCGGACGCCCTTTCTCATCCCCCGCCCCTGGCGCCGGGGCCCGGCCCGCAACGGGGCTGACCCCACTCGAGATCCCACCCGGTTTTGATGGATTCAATTTGAATCGAACAATTCAGGATTCTTCAGTCGCATTCGCTCGTATTCCTCGGGGTAGAGCTTCTTCAGGCAGTCCGGGCAGATACCGTGGGAAAACTGGGCCTGGGAATGCTGGCTGACGTAGGATTCGATCTGCTGCCAGTATCCGGTGTCGTCCCGCACCTTCTTGCAGTTGGCGCAGATGGGCAAGAGGCCGCTCAGGGTCTTGACCTCGGCCAGGGTGTGCTGGAGGGTGGTGATCAGTTCTTCCCGTTCTTCCTCGGCCTGCTTGCGCGCGGTGACGTCCCGGGCGACGCCGACGACACCCAGGGGCCGGCCGTCGTCGTCCCGGTAAAAGGCGATGGTCGCCTCGACCCAGATGGTCCTTCCCTCCCGGTGCTGGAGCTGGAATTCGATCATCCGCCGCTGATCCTGCTCCGCCGGATCGGCCTCGGTTCCCTCGCTTTGCAGGGCCTCCTGGACCAGATCCGTCAGTTCGGAACCGAACACCTCGGTGAAATCGGACCGCAGGGCCTCGGGCACGGTCAACCCCAGAAGCCGTTCCACGGACGGACTGATCTGGGTGAATTTCATGGTCTCCAGGTCAACCGACCAGATGACGTCGTGGGCCTCCTCGGCCAGGAGGCGATATCGCTCTTCGCTCTCCCGGAGGGCCTCTTCGGCCCGCTGGCGCTCGGTCACGTCCCGGACGATCCCCTGGAAGCCGATGCCTCGGCCGCCCACGTCCCTGATCAGGGTGATCGAGGCCTCGACGTAACGCCGGGTGCCGTCCTTGGTGATCAGTTCCCAGCCGCTGCCCCGGGCCGGCAGACCGGTGGTGAAAACCCGATGGTAGGTCTGATACACGTCCTCGATGTGTTCCGGGGGGATGTATTCCCGGTAATCCATCCCCCGCAACTCCTCGGGCGAATATCCGTACATCCGGCACAGGGCGTCGTTGAAGAAGGTCAGGTTCCCGGCCAGATCGACCTCGAAATAGGCGTCCTCGATATTGCTGAAGATGCTCCGGTACCTCTCCTCGCTCTCCTTGAGGGCCTGCTCGGCCCGGTGGCGCTCGGTGATGTCCCGGATGATACCCCTGAAGCCCACGGGCTCGCCCTGGGCGTCCTTGACCAGGGAGACCGAGGCCTCGACGTGAATCGTCGAGCCGTCCTTGGTGACCGTCTCCCAGTCGAAACCGGTGGCCGGCTGGCCGGTGGTATAGACCCGGTTGAAGGTTCGGAAGACCTCGTCGAGGTAGTCCTTGTGGATATAGGTGCGGTAGTTCATGCCCATCAGCTCGTCGCTGGAGTAGCCGTACATCCGCACCAATGACTCGCTGAACATGACCAGGTTCCCGGCCAGATCGACCTCGTAATAGACGTCCTCGATGCTGTCCAGAATCCGGCGATATCTCTCCTCGCTGGCCCGCAGGGCCTGCTCGGCCAGCCAGCGGTCGGTCACGTCCCGGACGATTCCCCGAAAGCCGACACCCTGACCGTGTTCATCCTTGACCAGGGAGATCGAGACCTCGGTCAGACCCTTGGTCCCGTTCCTTCTGATGATCTCCCAGTCCAGCTTCTTGACCGGCTGTCCGGTGGCGAAGACCCGGTGATAGGTCTCGAACACCTTCTGGGCGGTCTCCTCATTGGTATAATCTTTGTAATTCAGGCCGAGGAATTCCTCCTTGGTGTAGCCGTACATCCGGCACAACGATTCACTGGCGACGATCATGTTCCCCGCCAGATCGACCTCGTAGTAGCCGTCTTCGATGGTGTCCAGGATATTTTGATATCTCGTCTCGCTCTCGGTCAGGGACCTCTCCCGGGCGGGTGGTCCCGAATCCATGCGGTCGAGCCTGAGGGCCCGCTTGATGGCGATCTCTATTTCCCCGTCCTGCAAGGGCCGGGTGATGTATCCCGACGGAAAGGCCATCTCTGACCGTTCGGGCAGCCGATCATCCGGGGAATCGATCAGGAACACGATGGGGACGCCGAAACGGAACCGGATCCGATAAGCCGTCTCGAGGCCGCCCATGCGGTCCAGCAACCCCAGGTCAACCAGGACCAGATCGGGCCTGTCCCGGTCCACGGCCTCCAGGGCCTCCCGGCCCGAGGTCACCACGGCTGATACCCCGTGACCCAGGACCGTCACCCGGCCTGCCAGGTCCCGGGCCACTGCCGGATCATCTTCAACGATCAATATCTGGAAAGAGGCCATGTGTCCGACCCGCAGGTAAGTATATCTGCGCAGGGGGCTGTACGGTTTTCGTCCCGGAAACCAAGCAACACCCCATCCGGCCCGGCCCTTGGGGATCGCCTTGCTGAAAAAATACCATAATCAGGATTGGGAATGAAGTCTTTTCACTCGATCCCGCCTCTGGGCGACGGTCAGCGAGCCGGGTGCGAGTGGACTCGGGCCGCCCACTTCGCCAGCAGGGCCGGCAGCAGCGGTTTCAGGGTCTGATACATGGTCCGGGCCAGGATGCGTCGGCCCCGCTGATTGAAATGGACCCAGTCCACGTAGTAGCGCGGCCGGCCGTCCAGGCGGGCGTGGACGTCGGCGTAAGGCAGATGGTACCAGGCGGCCAGGCGACGGGTCATCCGGTTGTGGTCGTCGATCACCTTCAGGATGAACCCCAGGTCCTTGCCCAGCATCCCCTTCATCCATTGCCGGTAGATTCGGGTCACCCGCTGGGGCGAGTTCCGGTTGAACTCCATGGCAAACGAACTCAGGACCACCAGGATGCCCCGCGCCAGGCAGGTCTGGATGAAACGGTGATAGAAGAACTCGGCCCGATTCGGCCAGTGCCCCTGAAACATGGCGATTTGAAGGGCCAGGATCAGGTCCGGCCAGGTTTTCGCGACCAGGGGCTTGATCATGAGGTCATAGTCGTTCCAGCCCTGGTAGATCAGGATCACGTCGGGCTTGATGGGCAGGAATTTACGGCCCAGCTCGCGGAAGTTCATCATGATGTCGTGGCCGTAGATGCCGCCGTTGATGACCTCGAATTTCGGTCCGACCAGGGCCTGCAGTTCCCGGGGATAGGGCCGGTCGTGGCGGGCCGTGGTCACCCCAAAGGTGGTCGAACCGCCGACGCACAGCACCCGGACCCGCTTCTTGACCGGGTCCAGGGGCGGCCCCCGGAATCCGTGGGCGTTGATCCGGATCCGGCACTCGAACAGGTACCCCTCGGTGTTGGGGACGAGCTTCAGATACTTGGGCGGCAGGGGGCGGTAAAACCGCCGGCCGGCCTGCTTGAACCGGTCCACGTAGTAGTTCCAGCGGACCTGGTGCGGTTTGTGGAGCAGGGCGAAGTTCCACAGCTTGCCCCAGCTGGTGGCGTAGGACGCCGCCGCCCGCAACCCGCGCCAACTGAAACCTTCGGCCCGGCTCCAGTATTTCTCCCATTTGTAGTAGATATAGACGTGAACCCCCCAGGAAACGGCGATGAACAGCACCAAGGTCACCACGATGATGACCAGGGCCTGGCGCAGTCTCCTGACTATGGATTTGGCGTTCACGGTGTCGTCCTCGACCTGTAAGTCAAACACCCTAACTCGGTCGGGGCGCGGGTGTCAATCAGGCCCGGGGGTTGTTCGGTTGCGGTCACCGGCCTGCGGATGCTAACATGGCCGACTATTGGCCGGAACCGCGAGGAGAGATTTGTGGGCAAACGGAAACGAGGCAGAAAATTCGGCCTGAAAGAGGGCCTGCTGATCCTGGGGGCACTGATTCTGACCTTGGCCATTGCCGAGGTGGCGGTCCGCATCTTCCACCCCTGGCCCTTTTATCCCCGGGCGGTCTGGGCGAACCGGGCGGTGGGCTGGACCTTCAAGCCGGGTCTGATATCCCACTCGACCAATCACTGGCGGGAGTATATCGTTCCCTTGAAGGTCAACTCGCTCGGTTTCCGGGACGTCGAGCCCCGGCCCGCGCCCGGGGGGAGAGGCATCATCTTTCTGGGCGACAGCTTCACCGCCGCCCAGGAGGTGCCCCGGTCCCAACGCTGGACCGAGCTGGTGGCCCGGGACCTGTCCCTTCGTCTGGACCGGAAAATCGTCGGCTACAACTTCGGGTGCCCGGGTTACGGGCCGATCCAGTACTGGCTGGTGTACCGCCGGTTCGTGAGCCACAAGCTGCCCCACCGGCTGGTGATCGTCCTGGCCTTTGCCGGCAACGACTTTGAAGACAGCCTGCCGGGACGGGGACGACCGGAACTGATAAAGGTCGGCCCGAAGAAATATCGCCTGGTCCATCCCAGCGCCAAATACATCGCCCGACAGCACGCCCGGTTCGGCATGCCCTGGTACAAGCGACTCCACCTCTACAACCTGCAGCGGGATTTCATCGGCGGGTTCAGCCGCCGGCACAAGTGGGAACGCCTGGCCGCCTCATGGGACGGGTCCTGGGATTCCTTCTGGAGGAAATTCCGGGATGATTTCCTGGTGGTCTCCCCGATCTACAAGCCCGCTCCCGTGAACCTCCTCTACCGGGCCCTGTGGCGGGGGCCCTGGGGCCTGGCCCTGATGCGCCGGTACCAAAAGGCCAGGCAGGACGACCTGATCATCGAGGCCAGCGGCATCATGACCGAGGCCTACCGGCGCCTCCGGGACCTGGTGGCGCGCAACCGGGCCAAACTCCTGGTGCTCATCCTGCCCCACCGCCGGGCCTACGGGGATCATTCCGACCGCAACGACAAGCTGGTGCCGGGTTTGAAAAAGATCCTGGATCGGCTGGACTACACCCGGCCCTGCCACCGGATGGCGGCTATTTTGGCCAAGCTGGGCATCTTCCACCTGAACCTTTATTCGATCTTGATCAAAATGGGACTCCGGGCCCGGAGCTTGACTTGGCCCCTGGACCCCCACTTCACGGTTCGGGGAAACGCCTGGCTGGCCCGGGTGGTGATCGCCGAACTCAAGCGTCGGGGGCTGATCGATTACCTGGTCCGGGGTCCTCGCTGAGCCGTCGGCCAAAAAAAGAACCGGGCCCACTGGGGCCCGGTTCACCGTCAGGGCTCAATGCCCGGCTGCTTGCGGTCGAGTATTCTGGAAAGAGAGAACCGGACCGACCTGGGTCCGGCTCCCCCTGGAGAAAAGAGAAGAAGCTGATGTCTTTCTGAATAGCAACATTCTTGCCAAGTCATGCGGATTGACCGCCCCCAATACTTATTTTTAATAAATTTGATCTCTTACGAGCAATAGACGAGCGGGATGAAGGTCGCACGGAGACCGCTTTGGGCGACCTTGTGGTCAAAATAATTTTACCCCACCCTGGCGAGCGGCCGGGGATGATTGGTTAACGCCACCAAGGCACAATCAAATCAGGTCAGTAAAAAAAATTTGACCGGAGTAAAAAAAATTTGACCGGACCGGTCGCCGGGCCGGCGGGCCCCTTTCCGGCTCGTCCGGGGAGATTCTCCTTGGCTGGCGCGAGGTTAACCCTTGTCAAGCGATTTCAGGAGGATTACACTGGGCGGGACCGGCCCCGAGAAGACCCCGGGTCCTCGGGGATGACCCTGCACCCGAGCCAGGCCTGAAAACATGATCGGCAAGACCATAGACCAGATCGCCCTGGGCGACACGGCCCAGTTCAGCAAGACCGTGTCCGAATCCGACGTCTATCTGTACGCCGGCGTGACCGGGGACTTCAATCCGGCCCACGTCAACGAGGACTACGCCCGGCAGACCTTTTTCAAGACCAGGATCGCCCACGGGATGCTGAGCGCCGGATTCATCTCGACCATTTTGGGGACGATCCTGCCCGGCCCGGGGACGATCTACCTTCACCAGGAACTGGATTTCACGGCCCCGGTCAGGATCGGGGACACCATCACCGCCCGGGTCGAGGTCAAGGACCTGGACCCCGGGAAGAATCGGGTGGTCTTGGAGACGACCTGCGTCAACCAGGACGGGGTCAAGGTCCTGGGCGGCCAGGCCGTGGTCAGCCCGCCCAAGGCGCCCCGGAAATAGCGCCGAGAACAGGGAGGAAGACGATGCAGGAACCGACTTCGGTCTGGGCCAAGGGCGCCGGCGTCAAGAATCACCTCAGTCAATGGGGCGAGGCCGGGGCCCCCGGGGGCGCGATCCTGGCCCTGCACGGCCTGACGGCCAACGGCCGCTGTTGGTTCAGCGTCGCCCCGCCCCTGGCGCAGACCCACCGCTTTCTGGGGATGGACCTCCGGGGCCGCGGCCTGTCAGACAAGCCGGCCACGGGCTATTCGGCCGAGTTTCACGTCGCCGACATCATTGCCGTGCTGGACGACCTGCGTCAAGACCGGGCGGTCCTGATGGGTCATTCCCTGGGGGCGTACATGGCCCTGGCCGTTGCCGCCTGGCACCCCCACCGGGTGAGCAAGCTGGTGCTGTTCGACGGCGGGGGCGATCTGACCCCCGAGGAGTGGGGCGCGGTGGTGAAGGCCATTCAGCCTACCGTGTCGCGGCTGGGCCAGGTCTTTCCCTCCGGCGACGACCTGATCGACCTCCTGCGCCAGAATCCGGACCTGCAGCCGTTTACACCCGAGATCGAGGCCTGGTATCGCTGGGGCCTGGAAGAGGTGCCCGGGGGCGTGGCCGACCGGGTCCAGCCCGAGCACATCGCCGAGGAGCGGCAAAACCTCCTCACCCTGGACGTGCCCTCGCTCTACCCGGAGGTCGAGTGTCCGGTTCTGGTGGTGCGGGCCACGAACGGCTTTGGCCCGGAAAAGGGGCTGGTCCTGCCCGCGCGGGCGACCGAGGCCCTGCTCCGGGTCCTGCCCCAGGCCGAGGTGGCCGACATCGAGGGCAGCAACCACCTGTCGATCGTGCTGCACGACCAGCCCCAGCGGGACGAGGCCCTGGCCCGGTTCCTGGCCTAAAGAAACACGGTTTCGTATCCGATCGATTGCTTCACTGACTTGAGCGCCCCGGCTTTTTGGCGAGCCGGGGCGCTCAAGTCGTTTCCATACTGACCCGGTCCATTCTCCGGAACGACACGGGCGGTGACCGCCCCGGCTTTTTTAGCGAGCCGGGGCGGTCACGTTGTCCCGAGAGGCAACGGCAGGTCCGTACAGGCTTTCTAGCGAGCCGGGGCAGTCAGGTCGTTTCCAGACTGACCCGGTCCATTTCCCGGAACGACATGGGCGATGACCGCCCCGGCCTTTTTAACGAGCCGGGGCGGTCACCGCTTTCCAGGACCGCCTCGGTCTTTACCTTGTCCCCACAGAGGAGAGGCCGTCCCGGCTTTCATGATGAGCCGGGGCGGCCTCGTGGTTCCAAAACCACCTTGGACTGTGAAGAGTCTTGACAGGGGAAGGGCCGCCCGGGCCTTTTGGCGGGCCCCGTGGAGACGCGGAGTCCTCAAAGGCCGGATGGGTTCAACCGGTCCAGTCGATGACCCCGGCCGCAAAGGTAAAGCCGATGCCGGCCGCGGCCAGGACGACCCTGTCCCCGGCCTCGAGCCGGCCCTCCCGGCGGGCCAGGTCCAGGCCGAGCAGCGGACCAAAGGGGCCGAGGTGGCCCCAGGCAGCCAAGTCCGAACCCTGGTCCTCGCCCAAGCCGAAACGGTCCAGGACCTTCCGTCGCTGGGCCGGGGCCAGGTGCGGCAGGACCAGATAATCCGCCCTGTCCAGACAAGCGTCGTCGAGGGCCGCCGCGATCGCGTCGCCCAGCCGGACCGCAAATCTTTCAGACAGGTAATCGCCCACCACCTCGGGCCGCGGGGTCCCGAAAAACATCTCGGCCGTGCCCAGGTTGTCCGGGTTGAAGGGACGGAGCGTCCCGCCGCCCATGACAAAACACTCGTCCGCCATCTCCGGATCGACGACCATGTGCCAGCCCAGCAGGCGGTTTGAGTCAAGGCCGCGTTTCAAGATCATGGCCCCACCACCGGCCGCCGTGGGCAGCAACCAGTGGGTGTCGGGATTGCGGTAATCCACCAGATCGACCGTCCGGGAGCCCCCGGCCAAAAGGACCAGGTTCACCGCGGCGTCCCCGGCCATCAGGTCCGCGGCCACCCGCAGCCCGGTGAGGAGGGTCGTGCCCTGCCCCACCAGGTCAAAGGCCCAGGCCTCCCGGGCGCCCAGTTCCTCCTGGAGCCGGATGCCGGCCGTCTGGCAGATATAGTCCTTGTATTCCTCACCGATCCAGATGACCAGGTCGATTTTTCCCGGGTCGATCCCGGCCTCATTGACGGCGCTCCGGGCGGCCTGGGCGGCCATCACCCCGGGCTGGTCGTCGGGCGCGGGTCTGGGCTTTTGCATCAGCCCCAGGCCGCCAATGACGTCGGCCTCGGGCAGGCCCGACCGGGCCGCGATCTCGGCCGCGGTCTCGACCCCCTCCGGGATATACAATCCATAGCCGGCCACGCCGACCTTTGTCGTGAACATGGTCGTCTCCTTTTTGATAGCCGGGGGGCTGCCCGCCCCCCGGCCCCCCCCGGGGGGGGGGGGAGGGCCCGGAGAAATAGCCGGCCCGCGCCCGGCGCCCGCCCCCCCCAACAG
>CAZMVB010000035.1:12208-42249 GCA_964569795.1 uncultured Desulfarculales bacterium
CTAACCCCGCCCCCCCCCCCTTTTGCGGTCAACTGGGGGGCCTCTTTTTTTACCGGGGGGGGGCGCCCCCCCCCCGGCCCCCCCCCGGCTGCTGGCGCAGGGCCGGGAGAATGCGCGGGCCGGCGCCGGGCGCCGTCCCGCACATCCTGGTGGGGCGGCGTACCGGTTGTTACGCCTCGGCGGTTCAGTCGTTGTCCGGCCGGCCGTGGTTTTCCTTGAGTAAAAATTTTTGAATCTTTTCCGAGGCCGGGGTCCGGGGGAGTGTCTCGACCGTGGTCATGTACTTGGGCAGCTTGTACCTGCCCAGCTTGTCGGACAGAAAGGCGGTCAGCTCGTCCAGGCCGAGGGCGGCCCCGGGCTGGAGCTGGACCACGGCCTTGCCCACCTCGCCCCACTTGGGATCGCTGACCCCGATCACGGCCACCGCGGCCACGGCCGGGTGGGTCTCGATCACCCGCTCGATCTCGGCCGGATAGACGTTGATCCCGCCCGAGATGAACATGTCCTTCTTGCGGCCGACGATGGCGAAGTGTCCCTGGTCGTCCCGCCGGCCCAGGTCACCCGTATAGAATTTATGATTACGAAAAGCCTCGGCCGTGGCCTGGGGCTTGTTCCAGTACCCGGCCGAGAGGTTGGGGCCGGACAGCACGATCTCGCCGTCAACGCCCGGCGGCACCGGGTTGCCCTGGTCATCGACCAGTTCCACGTCCATGAACGGCATGGCGTGACCGATGGTCCCGGGCGGACCGTCGGCCAAAAAGTCGTTGGGTCCGACCTCGGTCAGGCCGTAACCCTCCCAGAGCCGGATGCCTTTTTCGTTCTGGTAGAGGTCGATGACCTCGCGCGGCAGGGGGGCCCCGCCCGAAACCATGAACCGGATCGATGACAGATCGGCCGCGGCGAATCCCGGGCGCTCGCTCATCATCTGGTACATGGTCGGCACGCCGAAGAACATGGTCACCCGTTCCCGCTCGATCAGCTCCAGGACCAGGTCGGCCTCGAACCGCTCGACCAGGATATTGGTTCCCCGGGCCAGGAAGATGGGCAGGGTGAACACGTTCCACCCGGCGGTATAGAACATGGCCGGGTGAAGGATGGTCTTGTCCTGGGAGGACATGTCCCAGCCGACGATGGTGTTGAGGCTGTTCCAGGTAAGCATACCAAAGGTCTGGATGACCCCCTTGGGCAGGCCGGTGGTCCCCGAGGTGTAGATGAACAGCTGGGGATCGTCCGGTCCGATGTCCAGGGGCGGTGGCGGGCTCGAGTCCAGCCCGGGCCACAGCCGGGGCAGGGCCGGGCCCAGCGCGTCGTCATCGTCGAAACAGCAGGTCAAGGGGAGATCGACCTTGGCCCCGAGTCGCTCGATGGTGTCTCGGTGGTCCGCGTCAAAGAACAGCGCCCTGGGGGCCGCATCCTCCAAGTAATAAATAAACTCCTCCACGGCCAGCCTGAGGTTGAGCGGCACCAGGATCGCCCCCAGGCGGCTGAGGGCGAAGAACAGGGTGATGTACTCGGGCCGGTTGACCGACAGGCAGGCCACCCGGTCGCCCTTGGCAATGTGCACGTCCGCCCGGAGAAAATTGGCCAGACGGTTCACGTCCGCGGACAGCTCGGCGTAGGTCCACCGCCGGCCCGAGACCGCGTCAAAGAGGGCCTCCTTGTCCGGCGAGGCCGCCCCCCACCGCCCGATCCAGTCGCCGTAGATCACGCCACCCCCTCCGTTCTTCCCCACCTGAGCGTCAGGGCCGACCAGGCGTAGCCGATGCCGGCCGAGATCATCAGCACCAGGTCGCCCTCGGCCAGACGGTTCTCCTCGATCCCCAGCTCGAGCGACAGGATCTGATCGTTCTGGCCGTGGTGGCCGAACTCGGCCAGGTAGCGGGTCTTGTCCGGGTCGATCCCGATCTCGCGCACCAGGAACTCGTGGGCGCTCCGCTTGACCAGGAGCGTCGCCAGATAGTCCACGTCGGCCCGGGTGTGTCCGGTCTTGGCCAGGGCGCGGTCGATGCACACCAGCCAGTTGGACAGGGACAGCTTTTCGAGCCGGTCCTTCATGCCCACCGGGTCCATGACGTCCAGATAGTTTTTGTGTTCCTTGAGCCCCTGGACGGTCATGGGCGCGGCCGATCCGCCCTGGGGGACGTACACGTCCCAGGCGAACGAGCCGTCGCTCATGATGTGGCCGTCCAGGATCTCGTTGTGGGGGCAATCGCGCTGGACCACGCAGGCCGCCCCGCCGCAGGACAGGTAGAACATCCACCTCACGCGCGGATTGGCGTAGTCGATCAGGTCGGTGTTGCGGTACCCGGTGGCGATCAGGATGTTTCGGATTTTGTCATCGGCCCGGATCATGTCCCGGGCCAATTTCAAGGCGACCATGGTCGTACCGCAGCGCTGCTGCATATCCAGTGACCAGGCCCGGGTGAGGCCCAGTTCCTTCTGGATCTTGGGGCCGCCCGGCCAGTTGCGGTATTCCTTGTATTCCTCGCCGCTCCAGATCACCAGGTCGATGTCCTCGGGCGCCAGCTTCGAGTAGTACAGCGCCTTGCGGGCGGCCTTGAGGCCCATGGCCACCGGGTGATCCTCGGGACCGCCGACGTTTTTCTGGTACCAGCCCAGCTTGGTCCGGATGATGTCGGCCGGGGTCTCGGACCGGGCGGCGATGTAGTCGGCGTCGTGGTAGTGCTTGGGGATATAGGTCGCCAGGCTCAGGATGCCGGCCCGGGCAGGGGATTCAGCCATTGGTCGTCAATCCTTGATGGGTTAGCTGGAGCCCTTGGCCGCGGCCCGGAGCTTGGCCCGCCCGATCATGTCCCGGGCCGTGCCCACCACCCCCTGGGGGAAGAAGATGACCATCAGCACGAACAGGACGCCGAACCAGAGCAGCCACCGCTCGGCCAGGCGCTCCAGGACGGGCACGCTCGGGACCAGCTTCACCGCCCACCGGCCCAGGTCCGGCAGCCAGGCCTCGCCGGCCTTGACAAAGGCCACCCCGATGATCGAGCCCCAGAGGGTGCCCAGGCCGCCGATGATGACCATCAGCAGGATGTTGAGCATCAGGCCGATGCCCAGCACCTCGCCGGCGTCGAGCTGGAGTTCGTTGAAGGCGTACATCCAGCCGCACACCGCGGCGATGACGCAGCCGATGACGAACGAGGTCGCCTGGAACCGGAAGGTCTTGTAGCCCAGGGCCGTGGCCCGGGGCTCGTTCTCCCGGGTGGCCTTGATCACCCGGCCCAGGGGCGAGCGGATGAGCCGAAACATCATCATGAACAGGACGACCGACAGGGCCAGGATGACGAAATAGACGAACAGCTTGTAGTTGACCTCGGCGGCGAAGATCTGTCCGCCGGACCAGCCCTTGGCGAAGATCCCCGGCAGCTTGAAGGCCAGTCCGTCCCCGGCCCCGGTCAGGCTCCGCCACTGCTGGCCCAGGATGAAGGCGAACTCGGCAAAGGCCAGCGAGATCATGGCAAAGAAGATGGCCTTGACCCGCAGCGAAAACAGGACGATCAGCAGGGCCACGGCCGCCGACAGGACGACGGCGATCGCCAGGCCGATCAACAGGTGCCAGTAGTGGGGGGTGACGCTCAGCCAGTGGGTGTGGGTGATCTGGGGGTCGGACAGGATCGGCACCAGGAAGGTGACCTTGACCGGCACCGACTGGCTGGCCCGGTTGAGGACCACGCCCAGGGAGTAGGCCCCGATCCCGAAGAACATGCCGTGGGCAAAGGTGACGATGCCGGTGTAACCGATGATCAGGTCGTAGGAGGCCACGGCCACGCTCAGGATCATCACCTTGGTGATGACGTCCATGACCCGGACCGACGAGATGGAGAACGGCGCCAGGATCAGGGCCAGGAGCAGGCCGACCTCGAGCCAGAACACGGGCCGGATGAACCGGCGGCGATGCTCGTCGAAGCGTTCGATCTGGACCGGGGTCAGGGATGCGTCGGGACTGGGCATCGGCTATTCCTTTCCGAAAAGACCCCGCGGCCGGAACAGCAGGATCAGGGCCATGATCAGGATGTTCACGCCCAGGGCCAGCACCGGCCACTTGTAGGCGACGTGGTTGTAGGCCAGGCCGACGATCAGGGCCCCGATGAACGACCCCTCGATCGAGCCCATCCCGCCGATGATGACCACGATGAAGGCGAAGATGAGGTTGGTCCCGCCCATGCCCGGGGTCAGTTCCGGGTTCTGGATCCCCCACATCAGACCGCCGAAGGCGGCCAGGGCGGCCCCGGCGGCGAAGACCACGGCGAAGATGAGGCTGATGTTGTAGCCCAGGGCCTGGACGATCTGGCCGTTCTCGACCCCGGCCCGGACGATGATCCCCAGCTTGGTCCGCTTCAGGACCAGATAGATGCCGATGAACACCGCCAGGCCGATGAGGATGGTCAGGACCTTGAACCTGATGAGCACCAGGTCGCCGACGTCCCAGGCGCCCCGGAAGACGAGGGGGACGTCCAGGTTCTTCAGGCCGTACCAGACGACGCTGATCATCTCCTCGAGGACCATGGTCGCGCCCATGGTGATCAAAATCTGTTTGAGGTGCTGGCCGTAGGCCCGGCGGACGACCAGCTTCTCGACGATCAGGCCGATGATCCCGCCCCCGACCACGACCGCCACGGTGGCCGCCAAAAAACCGATGATGTTTTGAAAGATCGATCCCCCCTCGATCCAGCCCATCCGGTTGAAGAGCCACAGGACGCTGAAGGCGATGTAGGCCCCCCAGGAGAAGAAGGCGCCGTGGGCGAAGTTGAGGACGTCCATCAGGCCGAAGATGATCGTCAGTCCGACGGCCACCAGGAACAGGAGCATGCCCATGGCCAGCCCGGAGATGGTCAGGTCGAGGAAGGTCGTCAGATCGGTCCACAGCAGCGGCACGAACCAGATCCCGATCGAGGCCGTGACCAGCAGGATCCGCGGCCAGTTCGGGCCGGCGGCGTCGTTCGAAATTGCGGCGGCGGTCGTGCTCACCCTTGGCCTCCCGCGATACCCAAGTGTTTCTGCTTGATCTCTTCGTCGTGTTCCAGGTCGGCCATCAGGCCGGAGTGGACCACCAGGCCGTCGTTGAGGATGAAGTAATCGATCCCCACCCGGGAGGCCATGTAGAAATTCTGCTCGACCAGGATGATGGTCGTCTGTTCCCTGATGTGGTTCAGGGAGGCGATCAGGTGGTCGATGACGATCGGGGCCAGGCCCTTGCTCGGCTCGTCGATGAGCAGGAGCTGGTGGTCGGTGACAAAGGCCCGGGCGATGGCCAGCATCTGCTTCTGGCCGCCCGAGAGCAGGCCGGCCTTGGACCGCCAGAATTTTTTGAGGTCGGGAAACAACCGGAAGATGGTTTCCATCCGCTGCCAGGCGGCCTCGGTCTCGTGGAGCATGGCCAGCCGGAAATTCTCCTCGACGGTCAGGCTGTAGAGGACGGCCTGGTCCTCGGGGACGAAGCCGACGCCCAGCCGGGCGATCGCATAGGGCCGCCAGCCGGTGACCTCGCGGTCGCCGATGGCGATCCGGCCCGAGGCGGGCGGGGTCAGGCCCATGATCGTGCGCAGGGTGGTCGATTTGCCCGACCCGTTGCGTCCCAGCAGGACGGTGGCCCGGCCGGGCTGGACCGCCAGGGACACCCCCTGGAGGATGTGGTGCTGGGCGATGTAGGTGTGGACGCCCTCCAGGACCAGAATCGGCTCAGCCATGGGCCGCCCCTCCTCCCAGGTAGGCCTCCCGGACCTCGGCGTTGTTGGCCACGGCCTCGGGGGTGTCGTCGCAGATGAGGCGCCCCTCCCGGAGCACGGCGATCGAGTCCGACAGGCTCATGATCATGTCGAACTTGTGCTCCACCAGGAGCAGGGTCCGGTCCCGGCGCGATTTGAGTTCCTGGATGATCTCGAGGATGGCCGGCACCTCCTCCAGGCTCATCCCGGCGGTGGGCTCGTCCAGGAGCATCACCTCCGGGTCCAGTCCCAGCAGGATGGCCAGTTCCAGCTTGCGCTGCTCGCCGTGGGTCAGGGACCGGGCGATCACCTTCCAGCGCTCCTCGAGCAGGACCTGCCGGAGCAGGTCATAGGCCCTGTCCTCGAGCTGGTCGTACTTGCGGAAGTGACGCCAGAACACGTAGCCGATCCCGGCCTTGGACTGCAGGGACAGCCGGACGTTTTCCAGGACGGTCAGGTTGGGAAAGACGTTGGTCAACTGGAAGCTCCGCCCCAGACCGAGGCGGGTCCGGTCGGCGGCCCCCAGGCGGGTGATGTCGCGGCCCTTGAAGTAAACCCGACCGCCGGTCGGTTTGTACTGGCCGCTGATCAGGTTGAACAGGGTGGTCTTGCCCGCCCCGTTGGGACCGATGATGGACTTGAGCGTGAATGGCTCCACCGACAGATTGACCTGATCGACGGCCACGTTGCCGCCGAAGCGGATGGTCAGATCGTCGGTCCGGATGAGCGGCTCGGCCTGGGTCACGGCGGGCGCCCCCTCTGGTGAAACCCCGCCGGCGACCGCCGGCGGGGTTTCGCGGTGAACGGACAGGTTATCGACGAACGCGGATCGGGATCTTCATGTCCTTGATCCGAAGCACCCGGACCAGCTTGCAGACCGCCCAGGGCAGCTTGGGATCGACCACGATCTTGAAGTGATACATCCTCTGCAAGGCCTGGTGGTCGGCCTTGCGGAAGATCATCGGACCCTTGGGGGTATTGAACTTCATCCCCTCCATGACCTTGATCAGCTTCTCGGTGTCGGTCGATTTGGCCTTCCGGAGCGCCGTGACCACGGCCATGGCCGCGGCCATGCCGCCGCAGGTGAAGAAGTCCGGGGGCACCTTGTACCGCTTCATGTGCTCGCGGACCAGCCACCGGTTCATCTTGTTCTTGGGGATGGCATAGTAGTAGTAGGTCGCGCCCTCCATCCCCTTGAGGGGCTTGTAGAACTTGAGGGCGGCCAGGATGTTGCCGCCGGTGGTGATCCGGATGCCGTACTTCTTCTGGAGCTGCATGGCGTGCAGTTTGCCCAGGGGGTTGCCCCGGCCGGCCCAGATGACGAACACGAATTTTTTCTTGTGCTTGTACTTGGCCAGGGCCTTGATGATCCGCAGGGCCGGGGCGGTGAAGTCCGTGGTCCGGATGGGCACGTACTCCTCATGGACGACCTTGGCCCCCCGGGCCTGGGCGGCCTGCTTGTAGGCGGCCACGCCGTCGCGGCCAAAGGCGTAGTCCTGGGCCAGGGTGGCGATGACCACGTTGCGGCCCGAGATGGCCACGGCGTTGCTGACGGCGTCCTGGCTCGAGTTGCGGCCGGTCCGGAAGATGTACCGGTTCCAGCGCTTGCCGGTGATCGAGTCGGCCACGGCCGGCTCGACGAGCAGGATCTTCTTGTACTCGGCGGCCACGGGCAGCATGGCCAGGGCCACCCCCGAGGACACCGGGCCCACGGCCAGGGCGACCTTGTCGTCCTTGTAGGCCTCGGCCAACAGCCGCTTGCCCACGGCCGGCTTGAGCTGGGTGTCCTTGATGATCAACTTGATCGGCCGGCCCAGGACCTTCATCTTGCCCCGGGTGGCGTACTCGAGGCCCATCTTGAAGCCGGTCAGCATCTGCTTGGCATAGACCTCCAGCGGTCCGGTCAGGCCGATGATCACCGCGATCTTGATCGGCTTCTTGGCCGCCGTCAGGGCCGGACCCGCCGCCAGCCCCATGGCCAGGACGGTTACGGCCAGGATTAAGGCTACCTTTTTCACTGTCCCCTCCTTCTCCTTGGTTACCCAATGAAACTGGCTCGATCCCCCCTTGTCGGGAAATCAAGAGAACTCCCGGCGCAACTCGTTTTTCAGGACCTTGCCCGCGGCGTTGCGGGGCAGGGCCTCGGTAAATAAAACCCGCTTGGGCACCTTGAACTTGGCCAGACGGCCCTTGAGATGGTCGATGATCGCCGCCTGGTCCAGGGTCTGTCCGGGCCGGGGCACGATCACGGCCAGGCCGACCTCGCCCCACCTCTCATCCGGCACCCCGACCACCGCCGCCTCGGCCACTCCCTCCACCTCGTAAACGGCCTGCTCCACCTCGGCCGGATAGACGTTCTCGCCGCCCGAGATGAACATGTCCTTCTTGCGATCCACGATGTACAGGCAGCCGTCAGCGTCGATCCGGGCGATGTCCCCGGTGTGGAACCAGCCATTACGAAAGGCCTCGGCCGTGGCCTCGGGCCGGTTCCAGTAGCCCGAACACAGGTTGGGGCCCTGGAGCACCAGTTCCCCGGCCTCGCCGGCCGGCTTTTCAACGCCGTCGTCGTCCAGGACGCGGGCCTCCAGGTGAAAGCAGATCCGGCCCACCGACCCGGCCTTGGTCAAATAGAGGTCGTGGTCCAGGGTGGCGATGGACGGGGCCGCCTCGCTCATGCCGAAGCCCTGGCGCAGCACCCAGCCGGCCCGGTCATAGGCCTCGATCAGACTGACCGGCAGGGGCGCCCCGCCGCTCATGATCAGCCGGACCCGGTCAAAGCCGCCGGCCGTGAACTCTGGCTGCTGGGCCAGCATCTGGAACACGGCCGGGACCCCAAAAAAGAGGGTGATCTTTTCGTCATGGATCAGCCGAAAAGTCTCGGCCGGGTCAAAGGCCCGCTGGATGACCACGGTGGCCCCCAGGTGCAGCATGGGCAGGGTGAACAGGCCGATCCCGCCGATGTGGAACATGGGCAGGACCACCAGGTTCCGGTCGTCGGCGCTGAAACCCAGATCGATCAACAGATTGACCGAGTTCCAGAAGGCCGTGGCCTGGGTCAGGATCGCCCCCTTGGGCCGGCCGGTGGTCCCGGCGGTGTACATCAGGATGTGCGGGGTGTCGCCGTCCACGTCCCCGTCCGGGACGGGCTCGGTCTCGTCCGAGCCGGCCAGGAGCTGCTCGTAGTCCTCGGCCCCGTCCGCCGGGGCCAGCGAGATCACCCGTTTGATTGGTTGTTTATTCAATAAATCCGTGGCCAGTTTCGCCAGGTCGGCGTCGTAAATCAGGCCAACCGCGCCGGCGTCGCCGACGATAAAGGCCAACTCGTCCGGCGAGAGCCGCCAGTTCAGGGGGACCAGGATCAGGCCCAGCTTGGCCGCGGCAAAGATGACCTCGACGAACTGGTGGCGGTTGTAGGACAGCATCCCCAGCCGGTCGCCGCGAGTCAGGCCCAGGGACCTGAGACCGTCGGCCAGCCGGTTGACTCTCGAGTTCAGCCCGGCATAGGTCAGGCGGACCGGGCCGTCGATGAGGGCCTCCTTGTCCGGGGTCCTCTCCTGACGCCTTTTCAGCCAGTGGCCGATACCCTGCACCGCCGTCCTCCCGCCTCAGGCGTAGATCTTGGTCATGACCTGGGCCATGTTGATCGCGAAGTTGGTCACCGTCCGAAGGCCCTCCTCGTCGGCCTCGGCGTCCCGGGCCCCGCCAGCCCCGGCCATCCCCACGTTCCAGTAGGTCGAGCCGGGCACGGTGATACCGTTGATGAAGAACCAGAGCAACAACTGGGAAAAGGCCAGGTTGTGCCCGGCCCGGCGGGCGACGGTGATCGGGCCGCCGACCTTGCCGGACAGCAGCTTGTCGTTCCAGTAGGAGATAAAGGTCGCCCGGGCCAAGAGGGCCATCATCTGGGGGACCACCGAGGACAGATAGACCGGCGAGCCGAGGATGATCCCCTCGGCGGACCGCATTTTCCCGAAAATTTCGGCAAAGTCGTCGTCCTCCTGGGCACAGGCCGCCCGCTCGACGCACTGGTAGCAGCCCAGGCAGTTGTTGATCTTCTTGCCCTTGAGCGAGATCAGCTCGGTCTCGAGACCGGCCCGGCCCAGTTCTTCCAGGGCGGTCCTGACGTAAACCAGGGTGTTGCTGTCGGGCCTCAGGCTCCCGGCGATGCCGATGACCTTCACTTGAATTTCTCCAGGAAGCCGTCGGGCAACTGGGCCGTGGTCTGAAGCGAGCCCTGGGCCAGTTGCCGGACCATGAGTCGGGGAAAGAAATCGTGGGTAAAACACTCCTGGAACCGGTCGCTCTCCACGGCCAGGCCCCGGTCCAGGGGAAAGGAGGCCCTGAGGGCCCGCTTGGCCAGGGTCAGGGCGTACTGGGGCTGACGGAGGACCGCGGCCAGCAGTTTCCCGGTCTCGCCCAGGAGCTGGTCGTCGGGCGCCACCCGGTGGACCAGGCCCAGCTGGCGGGCCTCGGTCCCGCTGTAGAGTCTGCCGGTCAGGATCATTTCCGTGGCCAGACCCAGGCCCACCAGGGCCGGCAGGCGCTGGGTGCCCCCGCCCCCGGGGATGAGACCGACCTTGACCTCGGGCAGCCCGATCCGGGCGCTCTCGGCGGCCACCCTCAGATCGCAGGCCAGGGCGAACTCGAAGCCGCCGCCGAAGCACAGGCCGCCTATGGCCGCCGCCAAGATGAGCGGGCTGGCCTCGAGCCGATCATAGAGGGCCTGGATCTTTCGGGAAAACCGATGGGCCTGGCCGGGGTCGCACTGCATCATCTCGATCCCGTCCGCCCCGCCGATAAAGTAGGTCGGTCCGGCCCCGGTAAAAATAATCGCCCGGGCCCCGGCCGCCTCGATCTCGGTCAGGGCGGCCTCGACCTGATCCATGAGTGACGAGTCCATGGAGTTGCGGTCGCCGGGACGGTTGACGGTCACTTGCCAGACCTCGGGTCCGGGCTCGACGATCAGGTGGTCGTAGGCTGGGCTCATGGTTCCCTCTAGATGACCAGTCCGCCGTTGGGGCTGATGACCTGTCCGGTGAAGAAGTCGGCCTCGGCCGAGGCCAGGAAGGCGACCAGGCCGGCCACTTCCTCGGGCCGCCCCAGGCGACCGAGCGGCGTCCGCTTGATGATGTAGTCCTCGAAGCCCTCGGGCAGTCCGGCCAGCATGGGCGTGGCCACGTAGCCCGGGGCGACGACGTTGACCCGGACGTTGTGCCGGGCGGCCTCCACGGCCAGGCTCTTGGCCAGCATGGTCAGGCCCCCCTTGGCGGCGCTGTAGTGGGCCGCCCCGGGGGTGGCCTGGAGGGCGGCCACCGAGCTGAACAGGACGATCCGGCCCCCGCCGGTGTCCTTCATCCAGGCCACGGCCTCCCGGCAGCAAAAAAAGGCCCCGTCCAGGTTGACGGCCATCATCCGGCGCCACTGCTCGTCGGTCATGTCGGCCACCATGACCGTCTCGCCCAGAATGGCCGCGGTGTGGACCACCATGTCCAGGGCCGCCACCCGCTCCTTGAGGGCCGCAAACAGGGCCTTGACCGATCCGCCGTCGGCCACGTCCACCGCCAGGGCCTCGGCCCGGCCGCCGGCGCGCTCCACGGCGGCCGAGGTCTCCTGGGCCGCGGCAAGATCCAGGTCGGCCACGAACACCCGGGCCCCGCCTTGGGCCAGGGCCTCGGCCGCGGCCCGGCCCATGCCCGAGCCGCCGCCGGTGATCAGCACGTTTTCGACCGGTCCGGTGGCCATATCAGTTGTTCGTCCCCCGGGTCAGGTAACAATGGTCATTCGACGTTCTTAGACGTCCCTCAGTCCGGCCCAGGCCTTGGCCGGCTTGTCGGTCGGGAAGAGGATCAGCTCGTCGCCGTCGAGCCCATCGAGGGTCCCCCGGGCCACCGCCTCGGGGGAGTCCATGAACGCCCGGAACTTGTCCACCTCGTCGGCCATCAACTCCGCCCCCTCGCCCGCCTCGAAGAACTCGGTGGCCGTCAGGTGGGGGCAGACGGCCTTGACCCGAACCCCGGTGCCGTGAAGGTCCCGGGCCAGGCCCCGCGAAAAACCGACCAGGGCGTGCTTGCTGGCCACGTAGGCCGTGACCTGATCGCTGTGGGCGGCCAGGCCGCCGATGGAGGCCAGGTTGATCACCAGGCCCCGGTGCTGTTCGAGCATGGCCGGCAGGACCAGCTGGGTCAGGAACACGGCGGCGAACAAATTGACCTCGAACAGGGCCCGCCACCTCTCCGGGCCGAACTCGAGAAAGGGTCCGTAGGCCCCCAGGCCGGCGTTGTTGACCAGGATGTCCACCCGGCCCCAGGCGTCCAGGGTTTGCAGAACGATCTTTTCCCGGTCCGGGGCCGAGGTGACGTCGGCCGGGATGATCAGGGTCTGACCGGGGCATTCCCGGGCCAGCTGTTCCAGGCGCTCCAGGCGGCGGGCGGCCAGGACGACCCGGGCCCCGCCCTGGGAGAGGAGCCGGGCCAGGGCGGCCCCGATACCGGAGCTGGCGCCGGTGACAATGGTGATCTGGTCCTTGAGGTCGATATTCCCCACCCCGGTCGGCCCCCTACGACAACTGACTCACCTCTCAGAATTAACGATGCGGGCAGTCCTGTCAAGTCAAAAAAATGACTCGCCAGGGAACTCAGACCTCGCCTTTCAGACCGAACAGGACAAAATGGACAAGTTCTACAAATAGTTGCGCCGGAAAAGAGGACGGGGGCGTCCCCTTCCAGACGATCTCCTCCAGGGCGATGAAATGGGTCATCCCCATCAGCGACCGGGTCAGGAAGGCGACCGGGTAGGCCCGGATCTGGCCCCGCTCGATGCCCCGGGCCAGGCCCTGGCCATAGCCCTCGCCGAACTTGCGATAATACCACATCCCCACCTCGCGCCCGATCATCTCGAATTCGGGCACGACCCGGTAGATGGCCGCCCGGCGCCGGATGAACTCGAAGAAGAACCACATCCCGATGGCCTCGACCTCGCGGCGGTCCTCGAGTCCGGCCACGGCCCGCTGGAGCTCGTAGCGCAGCTCCCGGTTGATGTACTTGACAAAGCCCTCCATCAGGTCCTGCTTGCTGTCGAAGTGGACGTAAAACGTCCCCTGGGCCACGCTGGCCAGCCGGGTGATCTCGGCCACGTTGGCCCGGGAAAAGCCCTGGCGGCCGAAGACCTCCTCGGCCGCCAGGAAGAGGGCCCGGCGGGTCCGCTCGCCCTTGGACAGGGGCTCATCCGGGGCCGCCTCGGGCGGCAGGGGCCTGTCCTCGGGGGTGTGGGACAGATCGGGGCGGGAGGGCCACGGGGCGTCTCCGGCGATGCCGTTCATCAGGAAATCAGTTATCATACCGGGAAGTTGAGCCGGGTCGTAGGCCGGCTCTTTGGGCCCCCAGTCCAGGCTGTGGAAGTAGCAGATGCCGATCAGGGCGTAGGCCAGCAGGTTGGGATCGATCAGCCGCAGATGACCGGCCCGGGCCTGGCCGCGAAAGAAATCCCGGATCTGGCGGGCCAGGGCCTCGTAGTAGGAGACCGTCACCCGGTCGATGAGTTCCGATTCGCCCAGGATGCGGTGAAAGGCGAAGTTCTCCCGGGTGTGCCGCAGGAGCAGTTCGACCTCCTGGCGCACCGCGGCCTGCAAATCGACCTCCCCGGGCGCGTTTTGGGCCCGCTCCCAGAACCGGGAGATGATCAGGTCGCTCAGTTCCAGGAAGACCTGTTCCTTGTTCTTGAAGTACTGGTAGAAGGTGCCCTGGGCCAGGTTGCACCGCCGGGCGATCTCGGAGACCGAGGCGCTGTAATACCCCTTTTCCCGGAACACGTCATGGGCCGCCTCGATCAGGGCGGCCCGGGTGGTCTGCCCCTTGGTCTTGACGGCCCGGGCCGTTTTCGCGGCAACGGTCTTCTCGGTCAATCCCTACCTCAAATATGAACTGAGTGTCATTTTCAGGAGGATACTTCATTTTGGGCCTCGCGTCCACCCCCAAATGGGGTCAGGGTCAGAAAAACCACCTGCCCGTGACCCGGGCCCGATCAGGACCCGGGTTGACGACGCCCGGGTGGAGGGCCTATTATCCAATGTCCTCGGCAAGATCGCCCCTTGGTGGAGAATGAAATGGGACCATACGACAATTTCGCCGAACTGCGGGTCACCCTGGAGGACCAGGTGGCCCTGGTCGAACTGGATCGGCCGCCCCACAACTTTTTCGACATGACCATGCTGACGTCCCTGGCCGAGGTCCTGGAAACGCTGGATGAGGACGAGGCCTGCCGGGCCGTGGTCCTGGGCTCGGCGGTCAAGTCCTTTTGCGCCGGGGCCGACCTGGTGTCGGCCGGCGATCCCGGACCGGTCATCCGGGACAAGGCCGGGGCCATCTACCGGGAGGGCCTGCGGCTGTTCGCCACCACCAAGCCCATCGTCGGGGCCATCCACGGCCCGGCCGTGGGCGGCGGCCTGGGCCTGGCCCTGGTCCCGGATCTGAGGGTCACCTGCGCCGAGGCCTATTTCTCGGCCAACTTCTGCCGGCTGGGCATCCACCCCGGATTCGGCGTGACCTTCACCCTGCCCCGGCTGATCGGCCCCGGCCGGGCGGCCGAGATGTTGTACACCGGGCGCCGGGTCGGCGGCGAGGAGGCGGTCCGGATCGGTCTGGCCGACGTCCTGGCGGTCCGGGACGAGGTCCGGGAACGGGCCCTGGACCTGGCCCGGCAGATCGCCGCCTCGGCCCCTCTGGCGGTCAGGGCCACCCGGAAGACCCTCCGCCGGGACCTGGTCGAGCGGGTCCGGGAGGCCATGGAACTGGAATTGACCGAACAGACCTGGTTGAGCCAGACCAGGGATTTCCGGGAAGGGGTCGCCGCCGGGGCCCAGAAACGGACACCCGTGTTCACCGGGGCCTGATTATCGGGCCGCCTGGCCGGGAAAATCGGGTCGGCCTAGAAGTTGGGCGTCCGGGGCTGCCCCGAGCGGGACCTTGGTTTCCGGTCCCCGCCCGGCGACGCCTGAGTATCAGCGGGGTCGGCGGGAGCGCCGGAGGCATCGGTACGCTTGACCAGCCCCCTCTGCTCCAGGACGTTCATCAGGCCCTGCATGGCGTTGAAGGTTTCCAGGGCGGCCTGGGGGGTCATGATGACCCGCTGGGTCATCTCCTTCAGGGGTTGACCCTGGGCGTCCCTTTCCGTGGGCGACAGTCCCATCAGGTCCAGAATCACCACGCCGCCGTAAACGCTGATCGAACCGCATCCCACCACAAAAGACTCGGGCGCCACAGCCAAACCTCCTCTGCCTTCACCCGCGGTCCTGCCCGCGGCATCATCATGGCGATCTCGGGGTCGTGACCGGCCAGGGTCAGACCCCGTAGGGCGAGGCCAGGACACCGCCCTCGACCAGGGTGTCCTGGCCGGTCTCCGAGATCGAGACCGAAACGTCACCGGCGGCCCGGAAGACCTCCGGGGCGAGATCGGTCCCGGAGAGTACGTCGGCCGGCGACAGGCCGCCAAAGCTGATCATCTGCGAGTTTTCGATCATGGTCGTTGACAGGCCGAGATCACCGATTCCGGCGGTTCCCTGGGCCGCGAGGCCCGAGCCCCCACCCAGGTCGAGCGTCGGATCGGCCCCGGCCAGGCCGGGGGACAGCTCGTCAGGGGCAAAGAAGCCGGTTCCCAGGGTGCCCGCCCCGCCGCCGGCCGCCGGTCCCTGGGACGCGGTCATCAGATAGGTGCCCGTCCCGCTCACCGGGGGCACGTACTCGTTGAAGTCCAGCTCCCGGACCAGCCACCGGATGGGCACTGCCGTGTCCGCCAGGAGGCGCCAGTACCGATCGGTCGCCGCCGTGCCCGAGACCTGATAGGTGTGGGCCTCGCCGTCAAAGACCAGGTCAAAACTCTCCTGGTCAATCCAGGTCGAGCCGTCCGCACTGTGCTGGAGCCTGACCCGGGTCGGGGCGTGCCAGCCGGTGTAGTTCTGGAGCGTGAACGACCCCACGGCCTGGTCATTGCCCGACCCGAAGTCGTACCCCAGCCAGGCCACACCCGAGGAATCAGCCCCCGAGGTCGCCGTCGCCCAGTAGGTCGCGGTGTTGTCGTCAAAGGCCAGGTCATCCAAACAGTTCTCTGGCTGATACCAGCTGTCGCTGATCGCCCGGCCGGGATCGGTCGTCAGGACATCTCCCGTCCCGCCCGTGGCCCCGCCCGACGAGGCGGCCACGTAATAGACCCCCGAGGTCTGAGGGGTGAAGGTCAGGCTCGGATCGCCGCTTTGAGTGCCCGCCTCTTGGTCCACACTCTGTCCCAGGGCGTCGTAAAGGGTCACCACCGGTGTGGTCAAGCTGCCCTGACCGCTGAGCGCCCCCTCCAGGTCAAAGGTGTAGGCTTGCCCGGCCGCCAGATTGACCCGGAACCAGTCCTGATCATCGACCACGGCCAGATTGCCCGGCTCAGATCCGGGGACAGACAAGACACTGGTGGTCGTTACGTCGTCACCGTGGTCGTCATTGATGGTCGAGGTCAACTGGTAGGTCCCGGTGTCCCCGCCAATCGACTCGGCCCCCAGATAATACGTCCCGTCCAAGCCCGGCGTGAAAACGATCCGGGAGTCATCGCCGTCGCCGTCATTGACCGGGATCTCGGTCCCGGCCGAGTCGTACAGCTTCAGCAACGGGTCGCTCAGGGGATCGGCCCCGGCCCGGGCGTCCAGGTCAAAGGTGTACTCGTTGCCCGCGATCAGATCAGTCTTGAACCAGTCCGTGTCACCCGGGGTCTCCAGGTCACCGCTGACGTTGCCCACGGACGACAGGGCGCCTAAGGTGGACACGTCCCCGGCATAGTCATCGGCCACGGTCCCGCTCAGACGATACGACCCAAGGCCGCCCGAGGCCGGCACGTACTCGTTGAAGTCCAGCTCCCGGACCAGCCACCGGATGCTGACCGGGGTGTCGGCCAGGATCCGCCAGAAACGATCCGTCGCCGGCGCACCCGAGACCTGGTAGGTATGGGCCTCGCCGTCAAAGACCAGGTCAAAGCTCTCCTGGTCGGCCCAGGTCGAGCCGTCACCACTGTGCTGGAGCCTGACCCGGGTCGGGGCGTGCCAGCCGGTGTAGTTCTGGAGCGTGAACGACCCCACGGCCTGGTCATTGCCCGACCCGAAGTCGTACCCCAGCCAGGCCACACCCGAGGAATCAGCCCCCGAGGTCGCCGTCGCCCAGTAGGTCGCGGTGTTGTCGTCAAAGGCCAGGTCATCCAAACAGTTCTCTGGCTGATACCAGCTGTCGCTGATCGCCCGGCCGGGATCGGTCGTCAGGACATCTCCCGTCCCGCCCGTGGCCCCGCCCGACGAGGCGGCCACATAGTAAATGCCAGAGGTCTGGGGGGTGAAGGCCAGGCTCGGATCCCCGCCCTGAGTGCCCGCCTCCTGGTCCACGCCCTGGCCCAGGGCGTCGTACAGGGTCACCACCGGTGTGGTCAAGCTGCCCTGACCGCTGAGCGCCCCCGCCAGGTCAAAGGTGTAGGACCGCCCGGCCACCAGATCGAGGCGGAACCAGTCCTGATCACCATCGATCGCCAGATCGCCCCGGGCCGAACCCGGCAGGGCCAGGGTGCTGGTCGTGGTTACGTCATTCCCGTAGTCGTCATAGACCGTCGAGGTCAACTGGTACGTCCCGGTGCCGCCGCCGGCCGACTCGGCCCCCAGATAATACGTCCCGTCCGAACCCGGCGTGAAAACGATCCGGGAGTCATCGCCGTCGCCGTCATTGACCGGGATCTCGGTCCCGGCCGAGTCGTACAGCTTCAGCAACGGGTCGCTCAGGGGATCGGCCCCGGCCCGGGCGTCCAGGTCAAAGGTGTACTCGTTGCCCGCGATCAGATCAGTCTTGAACCAGTCCGTGTCACCCGGGGTCTCCAGGTCACCGCTGACGTTGCCCACGGACGACAGGGCGCCTAAGGTGGACACGTCCCCGGCATAGTCATCGGCCACGGTCCCGCTCAGACGATACGACCCAAGGCCGCCCGAGGCCGGCACGTACTCGTTGAAGTCCAGCTCCCGGACCAGCCACCGGATGCTGACCGGGGTGTCGGCCAGGATCCGCCAGAAACGATCCGTCGCCGGCGCACCCGAGACCTGGTAGGTATGGGCCTCGCCGTCAAAGACCAGGTCAAAGCTCTCCTGGTCGGCCCAGGTCGAGCCGTCACCACTGTGCTGGAGCCTGACCCGGGTCGGGGCGTGCCAGCCGGTGTAGTTCTGGAGCGTGAACGACCCCACGGCCTGGTCATTGCCCGACCCGAAGTCGTACCCCAGCCAGGCCACACCCGAGGAATCAGCCCCCGAGGTCGCCGTCGCCCAGTAGGTCGCGGTGTTGTCGTCAAAGGCCAGGTCATCCAAACAGTTCTCTGGCTGATACCAGCTGTCGCTGATCGCCCGGCCGGGATCGGTCGTCAGGACATCTCCCGTCCCGCCCGTGGCCCCGCCCGACGAGGCGGCCACATAGTAAATGCCAGAGGTCTGGGGGGTGAAGGCCAGGCTCGGATCGCCGCTTTGAGTGCCTGCCTCCTGGTCCACACCCTGGCCCAGGGCGTCGTAAAGGGTCACCACCGGTATGTTCAAGCTGCCCTGACCGCTTAGCGCCCCCGCCAGGTCAAAGGTGTAGGACCGCCCGGCCACCAGATTGACCCGGAACCAGTCCTGATCACCATCGATCGCCAGATCGCCCCGGGCTGAACCCGGCAGGGACAGGGTGCTGGTCGTGGTTACGTCATTCCCGTAGTCGTCATAGACCGTCGAGCTCAACTGGTACGTCCCGGTGCCGCCGCCGGCCGACTCGGCCCCCAGATAATACGTCCCGTCCGAACCCGGCGTGAAAACGATCCGGGAGTCATCGCCGTCGCCGTCATTGACCGGGATCTCGGTCCCGGCCGAGTCGTACAGCTTCAGCAACGGGTCGCTCAGGGGATCGGCCCCGGCCCGGGCGTCCAGGTCAAAGGTGTACTCGTTGCCCGCGATCAGATCAGTCTTGAACCAGTCCGTGTCACCCGGGGTCTCCAGGTCACCGCTGACGTTGCCCACGGACGACAGGGCGCCTAAGGTGGACACGTCCCCGGCATAGTCATCGGCCACGGTCCCGCTCAGACGATACGACCCAAGGCCGCCCGAGGCCGGCACGTACTCCATGAAGTCCAGCTCCCGGACCAGCCACCGGATACTGACCGGGGTGTCGGCCAGGATCCGCCAGAAGCGATCCGTCGCCGGCGCGCCCGAGACCTGGTAGGTATGGGCCTCGCCGTCAAAGACCAGATCAAAACTCTCCTGGTCAGTCCAGGTCGAGCCGTCACCGCTGTGCTGGAGCCTGACCCGGGTCGGGGCGTGCCAGCCGGTGTAGTTCTGGAGGGTGAACGCCCCCACGGCCTGGTCATGGCCCGACCCGAAGTCATATCCCAGCCAGGCCACACCAGCGGAACCGGCCCCCGAGGTCGCCGTCGCCCAGTAGGTGCCTGAATCATTGTCAAAGGCCAGGTCGTCGTAGCAATTTTCAGGCTGATACCAGCTGTCGCTGATCGCCCGGCCGGGGTCGGTGGTTAAGACGTCCCCTGTCCCGCCCGGGGCGGCCCCCGATGAAACGGCCACATAGTAAATGCCCGAGGTCTGGGGGGTGAAGGTCAGGCCGGAGTCCCCCTGACTGACCTGGGCGCCGCTGGCATCGTTGACCCCCAGGATCAGCGAGCCGGCATCGGGCTGGGCGGCCTGGACGTCAAAGGTGTATTGCCGGCCGGCCACCAGATCGGCGCGGAACCAGTCCTCGTCGCCCCGGCGCTCGAGATCGCCCGTGGTCGAACCGATGATCGGCAGTCTGCCCGTGGTCAGGACGTCGGCGGTGTAATCGTCGCGCACGTCGGCGCCCAGGGTGTAGGCGCCGGTCTCGACGCCCTGGGAGGAAGCGCCCAGATAGAATGTTCCGCCGGCCGTGGTGTCGAACGTGACCTGCTGCCAGCCGCCCGCGGAACTCCTGTCCGTGACGGCCGACTCCACGCCCGTGGAATCATAGAGGGTCAGATAGGGGCTGGTCAGGGCGTCGCTCTGGACCTCGAAGTAGTATCGCCGGTTGGGGCCCAGTTCGAGGCGGAACCAGTCCCGGTCTCCGCTGAAATCGATCCGCCCCGACACCGGGCTGTCCTCGACGGACAGCACGCCGCTGGTGCTGGTGTTTTCCTCGTAATCGTCCACCACGGCGGCGCTGAGGCGGTAGGTGCCCGTGTAATCGTCGGCAAAGGCCCCGGCGCCCAGGTAGTAAGTCGCGGTGGTCGTGGCGGTGTAAGAGATCCGGGAGTTGGGATTGCTCGGCCAGCTGACGTCGTCGTCATAGGCCACCAGCGTACCGGCGCTGTCGTACAGACGCAGGTAGGGATCAAAGAGCGTGCCCTGGCCGGTGGCGCTGCCCTCGAGGTCAAAGGTGTAGTCGCCTCCGGCCGCCAACTGGATCCGGAACCAGTCGCGGTCTCCCGTGATCTCCAGATTTCCGGTGATCGAGCCGTTGGGGGTCAGCAGGCCGTCGGTGGTGGCGTCGCCGGCGTAGTCGTCCAGGCGGGCGGCCAGGACATAGGTCCCGACCGCTGACCCGGCCCCGGTGGCGTCGAGAAAGTAGGTCCCGCCGGTGACGGCCCGGAAGGCGATCCGGGAATCCGATCCCTGGCCGCTGTCGTCATCGGCCGCCAGTTGAGTTCCGGACCCGTCGCGCAGGATCAGGTAGGGATCGGTCAGCGTGCCGGCACCCAGGGCGCTGCCCGCCAGGTCGAATTCATAGCGGCTGCCGGCGGCCAGGGTGATGCGGAACCAGTCGTGGTCGCCGGCCCGCTCGATCTCGCCGCCAACGACGCCGCCCGCGGACAGCGAGGCCGGGGTGGACGAGTCGCCGAGATAGTCGTCCCACAAGGTGGCCGCCAGGCGGTAGGTCCCGGTTCCGACGTCGTCGGCCGAGGCCGCCCCGAGATAAAAGGTCCCGTTGGCGGTGGGCGAGTAGATGATCCGGCTGTCGTGGTCGGTCCCGTTGTCGTCGTTCTCGGCGATCTGGGCCCCGGAGGAATTGTAGAGGTACAGCCGGGGATCGACCAGGGTGCCCTGTCCCGAGTCGGCGCCCTCGAGGGTAAACCAGTAGGTCGCCCCGGCGTTGAGGTTGACCCTGAACCAATCCCGGTCGCCGGCGAACCCGAGGTCGCTGGAGGCGCTCCCACCGACGCTGATCGCGCCCCGGGTCCCGGTGTCGGCGGCGTAGTCCCCGTCCCAGGCCAGGTCCTGAAGGGAGGCCAGGGCCCAGTCGGCCCGGATCTTGCCCCAGCCGTAGTACATGTCCTGGCCGGCGGCGCCCAGGTCCTGGGTATTGTCGATGATGATGCTGCGGAGCCAGTCCACCCGGGCGGCGGACTTGGCCGGCATGACCCCGTTGGAATCCAGGCCCAGGTCCTCGGACTCGGCCAGGATCAGGGCGGCCAGGCCGGCCACGTGGGGCGTGGCCATGGAGGTCCCGCTCCACGAACCGAAGGAGCCGTCGGGCAGTTGCTGGGTGATGCCCACCCCCGGGGCGACCACCATGTCATAGCCGTACTGGGAAAAGGAGGCCAGGCTGTTGTTGGAGTCGATGGCCCCCACGGCCAGGGTGGTGCTGTAGGCGGCCGGATAGCTGAAGCCGTAAGTGCCGTCGTTGCCGGCCGCGGCCACCACCAGGACCCCGGAATTGTAGGCGTACTGGCAGGCGGCCCGGACGTCCGACGAATCATAGCCCCCGCCCAGGGACATGCTGATGACGTCCGCCCCGGCGCCCACGGCCCGGTAGATCCCGGCGGCCACGTTGGCATAGGTGCCGCTGCCCGAGTCATCCAGGACCTTGATCGGCAGGATGGTGCTGTTGAAGGCCATCCCGGCCACGCCGTAGCCGTTGTTGGTGGACTCGGCAATGGTCCCGGTGACGTGGGTGCCGTGGCCGTAATTGTCGTCGGGGTTGCTGTCGTTATAGGCGTAATCGTAGGCGTCGGCCCAGTCGAAGTGGGTCTGGGCCAGATCGGGTATCCCGGCGGCCACGCCCGTGTCCAGGACCGCCACCGTGACGTCGGTCCGGCCGCCCTGGTTGTAGTCCCAGGCCTGGGGCATACCGATGCTGGTGAAGTTCCACTGCCACGAGGCGTAAAAGGTGTCGTTGGGGGTCCATTGGGGCTGGACCAGGGGCTGGTCCTTGGCCGGGACAGGCTCGATCAATTGGGAGACGACTGCGCCGGCCGAAGCCGCGGCGATCGTCTGATCGTAGCGGCTGGTCAGGGAATAGGTAACCGGAGGCGAGGCGCTCTGGACGTTTTCCGTCGCTGGTGACCCGACCCCGGGTTGACCCGACCCCTCCGAGTCGATTGTCTTCAGGTCTTCAGGCATTCTCCGGTCGGCCCGATACACCCCTCCCCAAGATTATTGTACCGCCCGGGCCGGGAGGGCTTCAACTTTTTTTAGCGGGCCGTCACGGGGCGCGGAGTCGATCCAACGGCCGGGTGACGATCATTTCTTGTCCGAGGTCACCGGCCGCCCGGCCGGGCCGCCGGCCGCCGGGGTGACCGCCCCCTCCTGGCGGGTCAGCACGCCCACCTCGACCAGCTTGTCCAGCATGTTCTGCATGGAATTGAACATTTCCAGCAGGCCGGGCGGCGTGGTCACCAGGCGATGGCACAACTCGCGGACCGGGTGCCCCTGGTCGTCTTTTTCCTCGGCCGACAGGCCGTCCAGGTCGATCAGGACCACGCCGTGATGAAAGATTATCCCCCGGCAGCCGACCACGAATGTTTCTGAGTTTTTCATACCACAAACTCCCGTCTTGAATTGTCTGCCCTCGGCCCGGGGGTCGAAACTAGGGCTCGCGGATGCTCTCGTCAAAGGCCTTGATGAGCGGGTAAACCAGATAGCTGATCACGGACCGCGTGCCGACCTTGATCTCGGCGGTCAAGGTCATGCCCGGGATGAGCCTGAAATCGGCCGGTACGGCGCGCAGCTTGACCTTAGGCAGGGTGACCAGGACCAGGTAGTAAACCTCGGGCTCGTCCGGGGCGGCCCGCTCGCCGCCCTGGCCGCGCCGGAATACGTCGCCGCTGATGACCCGGACCCGGCCCTCGACCGTGCCGTGACGCTGAAAGGGAAAGGCGTCGAACTTGATCCGGACCTGATCGCCCCGGCGGATGAAGCCCACGTCCCGGGCGTCGATCTTGACCTCGGCCTCGATGGGAACGTCCAGGGGGACCAGGGTGACCAGGGTCTCGCCCTCGCGGACCACCGAGCCCACCGAGCGCTTGGCCACCTCGAGGACCATGGCGTGGGCCGGCGATCTCAACACGACCCGTTCCCGCCTTTTTTGGGCCTTGACCAGTTGCTGGACCACCGACTCCCGATCCCGGGTGGCCTTGACCAGCTCTTCGGTCGCCTTCTGGCGCCAGCCCTTTTTGAAGGCCAGGATCTCGGCCTTGACCTGATCCAGTTGAAAGCGGATCTCGCGCTGCTTGTTCACGGCCAGTTCCAGGTCCCGCTGGACCTGGAGCCGGAGGTTTTCGGCCTCGAGGACCTTGGCCCTGGCCCCTGACCCGCGCTGGAGCAGCCGCCGGTGCATGGACTCGATCTGTTTCAGGGCGTTCACCCGCTTGGCCAGGACCTTCTGGTCGGCCAGGTTGGTGGCCAGGGAGGCGCTCAGGCTGTCCCTCTTCTTCTGATACGACCTCAGGGTGGCCCGGTAATTGTCCCGCCTGGTGGCGAACAGCATCTTCTGGAGGCGCTCGTCGGCGTTGGCCCCGGGTCCGGGGCGGTATTCCCGGCCGGTCAGTTCGGCCCGCAGCCGACCGATCTGGGCGGTGAGGCTGATCAGCCGGGCCTTGAGATTGGACACGTCGGCCTGGGTGAAGGTCGGGTCCAGGACGGCCAGGACCTCGCCCTTCTTGACCACCTGGCCGGTCCGGACCTTGAGGGCGTTGATCAGGGAGGTATCGAGGGACTGGACGACGATGGTCGGCGAGGTGGTGATCAGCTTGCCCCGGCCGGTGACGATCCGGTCCACCTCGGCCAGCGAGGCCCAGGTCACCCCGACCACCACCAGGATGATCAGCAGGTACAGGGACCAGTAGGCCACGCCCGGCACCGGGCGCTGCTCGATCTCCACGGCGTCGGGCTGGTACTCGATGGCCACCGTTGGGGGGCGCTTTGCCTTCTTTTTACGGAAGAGGCCCACCTCAACCTCGGTCCCGGAAACTGCCGGTCTGCTGTTGCCACAGGTGGCGATAGACCTGGCACTGCTCCAGGAGCTGCGGGTGGGTCCCGAAGCCCACCCGGCGGCCCTCATCCAGGACGATGATGGCGTCGGCGTCGATCAGGTTGGTCAGGCGATGGGAGATCATGATCACCGTCCGGCCCCGGGAGATTTCAGCCAGGTGGCGCTTGATGACGGCCTCGCTCTCGGGGTCCAGGGCGCTGGTGGCCTCGTCGAAGATGAGGATGCGCGGCCGGGTGAGCAGGACCCGGGCGATGGCCAATCGCTGGCGCTGGCCCCCGGACAGATTGGCGCCCGCCTCCTCGAGCATGGTGTCGAATCCCTGGGGCAGGCGCTCGATGAACTCGTCCGCCCCGGCCAGTTGGGCCGCCCGGCGGACCTCGGCAAAGGTGGCGCTCTTCTTGGTGATGGCGATGTTGTCCTTGAAGGTGCCCCGGAACAGAAAATTCTCCTGGAGGACCACGCCGATGCTCCGGCGCAGGTGGGCCATCTCGATTTCCCGGATGTCCACCCCGTCGATCCGGACGATCCCCTCCGGGGCGCTGTACAGCCCCTGGATCAGCCGGGCCAGGGTGGTCTTGCCCGAACCGCTGCGCCCGACCACGCCCAGGATCGTGGCCGGCGGGACCTCCAGGTCCAGGTCGCTCAGGGCGGGCAGGGTGTAACCGGGATAGTTGAACGTGACCCGCTCGAAGGTGATTTGTCCCCGGATATCGGGCCGCAGCCCGGCGGCCGTCCCGACCCGTTCCGGCTGGGCGTTCATCACCTCGCCCAGCATCTTGATGGACAGGGACGTTTCCTGAAACTCGTGGATCAGGGAGACCATCTGGACCAGCGGGCCGCTGACCCGGGACGAGATCATCTGGAAGGCGACCAGGGCCCCGACCGACAGCACCCCGGAGAAGACGTCCAGGGCCCCGATGAAGATCACGGCCACCAGCATCAGCCGCTCGATCATCTTGGTCAGATTTCCGGCCGCGGCGGAGATCAGCCCCACCTGGAAGCGCTTGGTCACGGCCAGGGCGGCCTTGCTGTCCCACTCCAGTTTCTGGTTGGGCTCGATGGCCAGGGACTTGACCGTGGGCATGCCGTGCAGGTTCTCCACCAGGTAGGCCTGCCGGTCACCCTCGGCCAGGTAGAGTTCCTTGAGGCGGCGCCGGAAGGGGCGGATCAGGACGGCCATGATCCCGGCGATGATCCCGGTGAAGACCAGGACCACCAGGGTCAGCTTGACGCTGTACAGGAACAGGACTGGAATGAAGACGATCAGCGACAGGGCGTCGAGGGTGGTCATGAACAACCGCCCGGTCAAGAACTGCCGGATCTTCTCGCTCTGCTGCATGTGCTTGGTCAGCACCCCGGCGTAGCGGCGCTCGAAGAACTGGAGGGGCAGACTCAAGAGGTGCCCGAAGGTACGCCGGGTGACCCGGATGTCGATCCGCCGCGAGCCGAACAGGAGCAGGACCTGGCGGATGAACCGGAAGCCGGCCTCGAACAACAGGGCGACGACCACCCCGGCGGTCAGGACGTAGAGCGTCGAGAAACTATGGTGGACCAGGACCTTGTCGATGATGAGCTGAAAGAAGATGGGAACGGCCAGGCCGACCAGGTAGAGCATGACCGAGGCCACGGCCACGTCGATGAAAAAGCGCTTCTGGCGCAGGATTTCGGGAATGAACCAGCGGAAGCCGAAGGGCTGTTCGGCCTCGCTCAGCCGGTGCCGGCGCTTGAGGAGCAGGGCCTCGCCGTTCCAGTTCCGGGCGAAGCGATCAAAGGGGAGCACGATCGCCCCGGGCCGGTCGGCCAGGGGATCGATGAACACCACCTCCCGTTGCCCATCTGTCTCCCGGACGCCATAGACGACCACGCCGTTGCCGTTGGCCAGCCGGACCAGGACGGGCAAGGCCCCGCCCAGACCGGCCAGGGCGTCGTAGTCGAGGCGGACGGCCTTGGCCTTGAATCCGTGCCGCCGGGCCACCCGGGCGACAAAGGCCAGATCGACCTCTTCCCGGCCGACCGCCCCCTCGTGGACCAGTTTCCCCACCGAGAGATCGACCCCGCTCTGGCGGGCCAGAAACACGAAACACTGCAACACGGTGTGCCTGGGGGGCAGAGACGCGTTCTCCTGGTCGTCGGCCCGGGTCGGGCCCGGGGCCGGGGCCGTTTGATCGGGAGGGGTGTTCCGGTCGTCCGTCATCACCTCGGGTCCGTACGCGGTTCGGGTATTAAAATAGCACACCGGCCCGGATTATTCATAAAGGTTCCGCGATCAGCCCTTGACCGGCGGCCCAGGTGCAGACTTGACCGGGCCGGGGACAACCCCTTGATCCGGGGCCGGATAATGCTATGATGGAATATATGCACCGGTGCCCGGAGGACCCGGGCCCTGGGATTGGGAAGACTCGATCCGGGACGAGACATGAACGAACGGCAATCCAATCATGACCCCCAAGCCGGGGGATACCGTTCCGAATCAGTCCTGGAGCGCGATCTCAAGGCCCGGGCCCTGACCATTCTCCGGGCCGTTCAGTCGCCGGAAACCAACCTGCCGACCCTGCCGGCGGTGGCGGTCGAAATCAGCCGGCTGACCCAGGACGAGACCTCGTCGGCCGTGGACCTGGAACGGCTGATCATGACCGACCAGACCCTGACCTCGAAGCTGCTGGGCGTGGCCAACTCGGCCTACTACGGCCGGCGGGGGACGGTCGATACCGTCCGGCAGGCGGTGGTCTTGATCGGCTTTCAGGCGGTACAGGACCTGGTCCTCGGGGTGAGCATCATCGGGCTGTTCGATCCGACGCTCCAGGCGCCGGGCATGACCATGAAAGGCCTGTGGGCCCACTCCATCGGCGTGGCCGCGGCCACGGCCGCCCTGGCCGGCAGCGCGCCGGAGCCCCTGGCCCGGGACCGGGCCTTTGTGGCCGGGCTGCTGCACGATATCGGCAAGCCCCTGCTGCTGACCCTGTTTCCGGAGTACTTCGCCGAGGTGGCCGCCTGTGCCCAGGAAAAACAGGTCTGCTTCCTCGAGGCCGAACGCCTGACCATCAACATCACCCACGACGTCCTGGGCGACACCTTTGCCCGGGCCTCCTTTTTCCCGCCCCGGCTCCAGGCCGGCATCGCCGACCACCACGAACCCGATCTCGACGCCGAGCCGGTCGGCCTGGACCTGGCCGTCCACCTGGCCGATTATCTGGTGATCCGTTCCAGCCAGGGTGACAAGGACCAACTCCCCCCGCCCCCTCTGACGCCGGGGGCGTTCGACAGACTGGGACTGGATGAAGACCGGGCCGCCGAGACGGTCGCCGCGGCCCTGGCGGACATTGACACCATCGTGGATCAATTGCTCTAGCCCGAACTGAAAGGAGATGACATGACCAGCCTGGTTTCACGCTCGACGATTGTCGGTCTGGCCCTCTGGGGATGGACCGGGGCGGGAACGGCCCTGGCCCAGCCGGCCCGAGGCGGCGGCTACGGCGGCTACGGCGGGTACTGGGGACCCCACATGATGTTCGGCGGCGGCTGGTGGGGCTGGATCATGATGATCCTGTTCTGGGCCCTGATCATCGCCGGCGTGGTGGCCCTGGTCAAGTGGCTGTTCTCCTCCTCGCGCCCCACCGGGGGCGGACGGTCCGAATCCAGCGCCCTGGACATCCTCAAGGAGCGCTACGCCAAGGGCGAGATCACCAAGGACGAGTTCGAGCAGATGAAAAAGGATATCCTGGGCGGCTGAAGCGGGCCCGGCCACCAGCCGTTCCCGGGGCCGGAAGCGATTCACCGGGAATCGAGGTCAGCCTCATCCAGTTCCGCCCCGCAGTCCGGGCAGCGGGTGATCGAAGGCCGATCCTGATCGAAAAAACGGGGGACCCAGGCGCCCTGTTCGAGCAGGTACTCGATCCAGACCTCGCACCCGCAGCGGCAGTAACTGACAAAGCTGTAAACCGGCATGGCGGAAACGTCCCTGTCCGGCCGGCGAAGCTTTCCTCGAAAACAACGGTCCCCGGGTTTGTCGGCTTTGGTGATTAAAAAAAATCCGGGCCGGGCCGAGGCTCGTCGAATCTCGACCCGAGCACGTCAATCATAGCTGTACCTGCCCTGTCTTCAGCCCTGCCGAGCCCTTCAAGCGGCCAGGTCGGATCGTGGATTTCGGCCAGGAGTCGGCCCCGAGCCGTCAATCCCCGCTCACGGTGAACCGCCAGCGGCACATCTTGTCCGGCGGGTGCTCGTCCGGCGGGGCGAACAGGCATTCCACCTTGATCCGGGGGTCGATCTCGCGGGCGAAATTCTCGAACTCGTTGCGATGCATGTCCTGGCAGGCGTACTCGCCCAGGCCCCGGTCCAGCCGGGCCGTCTGGGAGGGACAGGAGGCGACCTCGATGATGACCTCGCCCTTGGTCTCCTGGATGTCGTAGCCGACGATGATCGTCCAGGGGAACAGGCGCAGGGCACAGACAAAGGCCGACAGCCCGCCCCTGGTCAGCCCGAACCGCCGCTTCAGGTCCCGGGCGGCCAGCTGGGCGGTCTTGCCCCAGACCAGGGCGTTGATGTCGTTGGCCTCGTCCGAGCCGTAGCGCTGCTCGATGTTGATGTACCAGAAGGCGTCCATGACCCGGTAGCTGTGCATCAGGAACTCGACGTATTTCGTCAGGTCTTCCTGGCTCAGGCTCGAAAAATCCATGCGCGTCTCCCCTGGGGCGATTCTCATATGCTCGGCCCCATTGTGGGCGACCGCCTGTTTCGGATCAAGAAAAAACCCGGCCCGGCCCCACCGGACACCTTTACCCCTGGATAAAGGCCGGTCGATGAGGGACAATATTTTATAGACACCCGACCCCCCGGTGAATCAGTCGTCATTTACCGGCGGGGTAACTCCATGAGGGAGGACAACATGGACACTTCTCATCTGGACCCCCGATTGCCGCTCATCCAGAACGCCGACCTGCGGGACATGGTCGTCCTGGTCCGGGTCGATCACAACGTGGTCAAGAAGGGCGTCATCAAGGACCCCTACCGCATCGACCGGACCATGGGCACCCTGTATCACATCGTCGAGCGGGGCGGGCGGCCGATCCTGATGACCCACATCGGCCGGCCCCGGGACAAGAAGACCGGGGCGATCAAGATCAGCGAGCAGGACGGGGTCGGTCCGATCATCGATTACCTGGAGCACAAGCTGCACGTCAATTTCCACGTCCCCCAGTTCAGCGTGGACGGGGAGGCGGGCATCGGGGCCATCGAGACCTCGATCAACCTGGACATCAAGCGCCTCCGGCGTCACGAGATCTCGGGGATCTACCTGCCCAACACCCGCTGGTTCGCCGGCGAGGAGGCCAAGGACGAGCGCCGGGACCGGCTGGCTAAGCAACTGGCCGGCCTGGCCGACGTGTTCATCAACGACGCCTTTGGATCGTGGCAGCCCCACGCCTCGACCTATGACGTGACCCGGTATCTGCCGTCATTCGCCGGCTTCTTGATGCAGGAGGAAATCCTGAGCCTGGGCAAGGTCCTGGCCCCGGACAAGCCCTTCCTGGCCGTGGTCGCCGGGGCCAAGTTCGACACCAAGATCGAGCCCCTCAAGGCCCTCTATCCCCAGGTCGATCACCTGGTCCTGGGCGGGGTGATGTACAACGCCTACCTGGCGGCCAAGTACGACGTCCACATCGCCGGGGTCAGCGACGACGACATGGCCGCCGCCCGGGACCTGGTCGAGATGGACCGGAAATCGGGCAAGATCCTGGAGCTGCCCTTTATCGTCGAGTCGGACACCCTGGAGGGCCGGCGGGAAGGCCAGTACCGGACGGTCAACGTCCGCGACTTCAAGGCGGGCCGCAAGCTGAACTACATCCTGGACGTGGACCCGGCCTCGTTCGACGATCCCGCGGTCCGGGAGAGGATCCTGGAGGCCAAGACCATCTTTGTCAACGCGGTCATGGGCTTCACCCCCCACTTCACCGCCGGGTCGAGGACCCTGGACGAGATCATCGACCACAACGACCACGCCCGGAAGATGTACGGCGGCGGCGACACCCTCCAGGAGTTCAAGGACCTCTGTCCGGGTCTGTTC
>CAZMVB010000036.1:0-29168 GCA_964569795.1 uncultured Desulfarculales bacterium
GGCATGATCGTCATGGACGACCGGGACTGCGTGGTGGACGTGGCCCGGTATTTCCTCAGCTTTCTGGAGGACGAGTCCTGCGGCAAGTGCCTGCCCTGCCGGCTGGGCCTCAAGGGGATGCAGACCTTCCTCGACCGCTTCAGCCGGGGCGAGGGCGACGAGTCCGACCTGGACGAACTGCAGAGCCTGGCCAGGGCGGTCAAGGACGGGTCCCTGTGCGCCCTGGGCGGCAGCGCCCCCAACCCGGTCTTGACCACCATCCGCTACTTCCGGGACGAGTACCTGGCCCACATCCAGGACCACCGTTGCCCGGCCGGGGTGTGCCGGGACCTGATCACCTATTCCATCGATCCGGACGCCTGCACCGGCTGCGGGGTCTGCGCCAAGAACTGCCCCCAAGACTGCATCACCGGCGAGAAGAAGCAGCCCCACGTCATCGACGAGGCGGCCTGCATCCGCTGCGGGATGTGCCTGGACGGCTGCAAGTTCGACGCGGTCATCGTCGCCTGACCCTGAGGGGACTTGGAGGAATGAAGTCATGAGTCACGATCAGACCCAGGGGCCGATCAACTTCACCATCGACGGCCAGAAGGTGACCGCCCACCAGGACTGGACCGTCCTGGACGCGGCCCGGGCGGCGGGCATTTACATCCCGACGCTCTGCTTTCACGAGGCGGTCAACCCCTCGGGGGCCTGCCGACTGTGCGTGGTCGAGGCCCGGGAGGGCCAGTGGTCCAAGGTGGTCATCTCCTGCATGTACCAGCCCTACGAGGGCGTCGAGATCCTGACCGACACCGAGCGGGTCAAAAACGTCCGGCGCTGGATCCTGGAGATGCTCCTGGCCGAGTGCCCGGGCAGCGGGGAGGTCAAGCGGCTGGCCGCCGAGTACGGGGTGACCTCGACCCGGTTCCCGATCGAGCATCCCGAGGAGGAGTGCCTGCTCTGCGGCCTGTGCGTCCGGGTCTGCCAGGAGGTGGTCGGCGTGGCGGCCCTGGCCTTCGGGTCCCGGGGGGTGAGCAAGCACGTGACCACGCCCTACATGGTCCCCAACGAGGCCTGCATCGCCTGCGGCTCGTGCGTCACGGTCTGTCCCACCGGGGCCATGGCGGCCCGGCTGGACCGGGTCCGGGGCGACCTCAGCCGCCGCACCGGCCACGGCCACGCCCACTGACCAACCAAGGAGCCTTATCATGAACGAGACAAACGCTTGGGGCGCCTTCGAGACCGAGACCCGGGCCCAGGCCGGCCGGGTCGGGGTGTTTTTGTGCGAGTGCGGGCAGAAGATCTCCTCCCGGGTGGATCTGGCCGAACTGGCCAGGCTGGTCCAGGCCGACCCCGGGGTCGGTCACGTCCAGGTCCTGCCCTATCCCTGCATGAAACCCGGCCTGGAGGTCATGCGCGGCGTCATCGGCGGCAACGGCATCGACCGGGTGGTCGTGGCCGGCTGCGAGGGCCGGCTGCTCAAGAAGCGCTTCGAGACCGGCCTGGCCGAAGTCGGTGTCGCCGAGGGACAGGTGGACGTGGTCAACCTGCGGGATCACGTCGCCCGGGTCCATGACGGCGATCCGGAGCTTCTGGCCGTCAAGGGCTCGAAGCTGATCAAGTCGGCGGTGGCCGGCCTGGCGGTCCTGGAGCCCACGCCCAAGGAGAAGGTCGAGATCAAGGGTCCGGTCATGATCCTGGGGGGCGGCATCGGGACCTATGCCGCGGCCCAGGAGCTGATCCGCCAGGGCGTCGAGACCATCATCGCCATCAGCACCGAGGACCCCGAGGACGAGATCCGGATGCTCCACGAGCGGTATCCCGGCGAGCGGCAGAGCCACGACAAGCTGCGCAAAATCATGGCCGAGGTGTACGAGAGTCCCTTGATCCGGCAGATCAGCGTCGGCGAACTGGACAAGGTCCTGGGCCGGGTCGGGGACTACACCGTGGTCTTCTCGGCCGAGGAGGACCGGCCGCCCATGGTCTTCCAGGTCGGGTCGATCATCGCCGCCCTGGACGGGGTGATGCTCAATCAGGGCGCCGCCTTCGGCCACGACGGCGCCAAGGTCCTCTGCCAGACCGAGATGGAGGAAAGCATCTGGCTCCACGGCCCGCCCCAGCACCGGGTCGTCTTCTGGATCAACGACTTCGAGGCCGAACAGCCCTTTGCCTACCAGTCGGCCCGGACCGCCTGGAACATGGCCACCTACATCAAGGAGAAGGCCGTCCAGAGCGAGGTCATGATCCTGTACAACGACCGGATGTCCCCGCCCCTGTCGGCCGCCGAGCGGCGCCGGTCCCGCCAGCTGGGGATCACCTGGCTCCCCTATGACGGCGCCATCCGGCCCACGGTCCAGAACGGCTTCATCACCATCACCCGGCCCGAGGACAAGATCGAGGTCGATCTGGATTGGGATCAACTGGTCCTGTCCCCCCGGCGCTCCCCGGGCCTGGACGCCACCCGGACGGCCGAGGTCCTGGGGATGCACGTCGTCGAGGGCGAGTTCCTCAAGCGCAACCCCCAGATGGTCCGGCCGGAGATGGTCGGCCAGGACGAGAAATTCTTCTGCGGCTCGGCCATCAACCCCTGCGACCTGCGGGAGACCCTGCGCCAGGGACGGCGGGCGGCCCTCAAGACGGCCGAACTCCACCTGGCGGCCCGGGAGGGCAAGCTCTACGCCCCGCGGATGGTCTGCGTGGTCGATCAGCAGAAGTGCATCGGCTGCGGCCTGTGTCACGAGATCTGCGACTGCGGCGGGATCATGCCGGTCGAGAGCCCGGGCGGCAACGTCCCCCGGTCGGTCGATCCCATGGTCTGCACCGGCGGCGGGACCTGCGCCGCGGCCTGTCCCCACAACGCCCTGACCATCCAGAACAACACCAGCCTGATGCACGAGGCCCGGGTGGCCGCCCTGTCCCGGACCCTGGCCCCCGGCGAGATCCTGGGCTGGGGCTGCCAGTGGGGCGGCGCCGCCGCGGCCGACCACGCCGGCCGGCACGGCCTCCGGTACGACCCCCGGTTCCACCTGCTGCCCATCGGCTGCATCGGCCAGCTGGACGCCGTGGTCATGGGCCGGGCCCTCCTGGAGGGCGCGGCCGGGGTCCTGCTCATCGGTTGCCCCCCCGAGGAGTGCCACCACAGCTACGGCCTGGACCATACCTGGAGCCGGGTCAACCTGATCAAGAAGCTGCTCTCCCTGACCGGCCTCGAGCGCCAGCGCATCGCCCTGGCCCACTGCGACCTGAACAACCCCGAGCAGTTCGTCAAGACCGTCCAGGGCTACCTGGCCGACATGGACGCCCTGGGGCCCATCCCGGACGATCCGGCCACCCGGGAAAAACTGGTCGGCCTGTACGCCACCCTCCAGAACCCGCGCGTCCGCTGGGCCCTGGGCGCCAGCCTGCGCCGGCCCTGGGAGGTGGTCTATCCCGGCGATCAGCGCAACGCCCGGGCCTATGACGTCACCCTGATGGAGATCGTGACCGAGGAGTACCTCCGGTCCCGGGTCAGGAACCTGATGACCCGCCAGGCCCAGACCTTCAGCCTCGAGGACATCTGCCTCCACCTGGGGCAGGACAAGCAGCCGGTCCTCCAGGTCCTGCGGGACATGGTCGGCGAGGGCCAGGTCTCCCGGATCTACAAGGACCGGACCCCGTTCTACATGATCCAGTAGCCGGCCGTTGATTCGGGGCCGGGCCGTTTATCGACAAACGGCCCGGCCCCGCCATTATCCCTGACGACCGTCCGCCGCATCCGCCCCTGACCGGACGAGGAGGGCGGTCTGCGCCCGGACCATATTTCTTTCCTGAAATCCGGACCAAAAAGTCAAAATGTATCTTTCGGAGTCCTTACTTGAGGTCTTTTCATGGTATAATAAAAGCATATCATATTATAATTTTCTATATGTCTATGTCAGGTCACGGACAGAGGGCAGGCATGGATGTCTTCGTCGCCCGGCAGCCCATTTTCGATCGGCTCCGGGAGGTCTATGCCTATGAACTCCTGTTCCGATCCGGCCTGGAAAATTTCTTTGACCACGCCCAGCCGGATCAGGCCACATCGAGCGTGCTCAGCGACTCGATCAGCGCCCTGAACCTGGAAGAACTGACGGGCGGTCGTCCGGCGTTCGTCAACTTCACCCAGGGCCTGATCGAGGCCGGTATCGCCACCTTGCTGCCCAGACAATGGCTGGTGGTCGAGATCCTGGAGGACGTTTCACCCAGCGAGGACGTCCTGAACGCCTGCCGGCATCTGAAAGACTCGGGCTACCGTCTGGCCCTGGATGATTTTGTCTATCGTCCCCAATTGGCGCCCCTGATGAAATTGGCGGACATCATCAAGATCGACTGGCGCTTGACTGACCGGAAGGTCAGGGCCGAAGCCCTGGACCGGTCACGGGGGCTGGGGATCCGGCTGCTGGCGGAGAAGGTCGAGACCGAAGAGGAGTTCGCCCAGGCCAAAAAGGATGGTTACGATCTGTTCCAGGGATACTTTTTCTGCAGGCCGACCATCATCACCGGCCACGACATTCCGGCCTGGAAGATGCAATCCCTTCAGCTCATCAAGGAGTCCGCCGCGGACTCTCTGGACTTCAAGGCCGTGGCCGACATCATCCAGCAGGAGCTTTCGCTGACCTACAAACTGCTGCGGTACATCAACTCGCCTTTCTTCGGCGTCCGGGTCAAGATCAAGTCGGTGGACCAGGCCCTGGCCATGCTGGGGGAGGAAAACATACGCAAGTGGCTGTCCATGGTGGCCATGGCCAACCTGGCCCGGGAGGGGACACCGGAGTTGCCCCGGAACTCGTTTTTGCGGGCAACGCTGTGTGAGTCCCTGGGAATCGAGGCGGGACTGATCGAACGGCGGAACGAAGCGTTCATGGTCGGTCTCTTCTCGATGATCGATGTGGTCTTGTCCAGGCCCATGCCCGATATTCTGCCCGAACTGCACCTGCCCGACGATGTCGAGGCCGCCTTGCGGGGCGATGACAACGTCCTGAGACGGCTCCTCGGGCTGGCGGTGCGTTACGACCGCGGCCAGTGGGACAAGATCCCGGCCTTGGCCAGTGCCGCCGGCCTGGCCGAAGACAGGCTTCCAGCCCTTTACCTGGAGGCCGTTTCCAGGGTCCACAAACTGGATGAAGACTAGTCCACCGGCGGACGGTCACTTCGCCAGATCCGCCCGCCAAACCACAGCAGGGGGTCCGTTGATGCCGGAGGAGGACCTGAACATCGAGGAGAAATCGGGACAACGTCTCCACTTGGAGCTGGGCACGCCCATGATGCTGCAACTTACGGGCATGGACGCCCAGGTCAGGACCGTGTTCGTCGGTCTGGAAGTGGACAAGTACTTCACCCTCAGTCTGCCTCGATTGGCTGATTTTGAGGATCTGCTCTGGCCCGGCAACCTGGCCGTCCTGCGTTACATCAACGCGGGCAAGGTCTATGGTTTCGAGACGAAGATATTGAGTCTGTACTACAAAAAGCCGATCCGGGTCCTGTACTTGGCCTACCCGCCCCAGGTCGAAATCCTCAATCTTCGCGAGGCGCCCCGGATCGATTGCTACCTGCCGGCCCTGGCCACGTGCCATCAAAACGAGGTCAGGGGGGCCATCCTGGACATCGGACCAAAAGGCATCCGTTTCGGCTCCACCCAGTGCTCGGACGAGCAAGTGGCGGACCTCCAGATGGACGATCCGGTGGTCGTCTCCTGTTACTTCCCCGGTCTGGCCGAGGTCCAGAACCTGCCGTGCACGGTCCGAAACGTCCACGTCGGCCAATTGATGACCACCCTCGGCCTGGCCTTTTCCGACGTTTCGCCCGAGGTGGTTTCGGCCATCCAAAAATATGTCGGACAGGTCGCCGATTTCCTGCCCGACGATTGAGTCGAGTCACGCAAATCAGTCATCCGGTTGATCCCCCGGACACCTCCCCGCCACCGGTCCGCCCTTCGGACCGGCGGGACGGCCCATCCGCCTGAATGCCCTTGGCTTGGCCGCCCATCTTGATCAGCATTAATGATATAATCTGCTTAACAGCGATATTTAATGGGGATTTATATTATATTGATAGCATATTGCATACATTCCAGCTTTATGTAATTATGGGAGGCACCATCCCGGCGGGCCGACCCGCCTGATCGACCGGGGCTTGATCCGGGCCTTTTCACTGGAGAACTCCGCCAGGGCCAGGGGAGGAGAGTCATGTCCGTGTGGAAGCATCTGTCATTGAGCATCAAGATCGGCGTCGGATTCGGGGCGGTCCTGGCCCTGTTCGTGGTGGTGGTCGGGATCACCATCCTCAGCCTGCGGGGGCTGGGCCAGGCCCGGCTGCAGGCCCAGGACGGAGCCGACCTGTTGCGGAACATCCTGGTCGCCCGGTCCCTGGAACTGCGCTACATCAACCGGCGCGACCAGGCCACGGTCACCGCCCTGGGGGCGTCTCTGTCGCGGTTCTTCCGGACGGCCGACGCCCTGAAGGCCCGCCTGCCCGCCGGACCCCAAAAAACGCGCCTGGTCACCCTGGTCAAGAAGGGCCGGGCCTATCAAACCCTGTTCCAAAAGATCACCGCCCGCCACCGGAAACGGATGAAGATCCAGGCCGAGATCGCCAAGCTCGGCCAGATAGTGGCCCAAACCCTGGAGATAAAACTCAAGAAGGCCCTGGAGGCCCTCAAGCGGAAGGCGAGCGTCACCCAGAGCCACGCCTTCACCGAAAACCACCGGGAGCTGCTGCTCTACACCTACAAGGCCCTGAACGACTTCCTGAACATCAAGGTCATCGAGACCGGCTTCCAGAACATGGGCCGGTCCGATTTCTTCGCCCGGATCAAGGCGGCCAAAGACGATTTCAACCGGGACTCCCTGGAGATGCACCGGGCGGCCACCATGGCCGACAACAGGCAGCTCTCCCGGGCCGTGCTGTCCATGACCAAGGCCTACGCCGGCTACCAGGAGCGCCTGAAGGTGATGTTCACCCTGTGGCGTGAGGACACGGCGGCCCTGGCCCAGATGGGCCGTCTGGGGCTGGAGATCGTCCGGGGGATCCAGGCCTTTACCACCCGGCTGACCGCGTCCATGGCCCGGACCGAGTCCCGGGCGATCTGGCTGGCGATCATCCTGCTCGGCGGCGGGGTGGTCCTGGGCGTGGCCCTGGCCTACGTCATCACCGTGAGCGTGGTCAAGCCGGTCAAGGGCATCGTCGCCGTCTCGGAGGGGCTGGCCGGCGGGGACCTGACGCGGCGGATCGATTATTCGGCCCGGGACGAGATCGGACAGCTGGCCGATTCCCTCCGGACCATGCTGGCCGGCGTCATCGGCGAGGGCCGGTCGATCAAGACGGGCATCGCCGTGCCCATGTTCACCGTGAATCAGGATCAGGTCGTGACCTACGTCAACCAGGCCCTGGGCGAGTTGATCGGGGAGACGACCGAGACGGAGGAGGCCGAGGACGCCCCCCGGATCACCGGGGTGCTGGCCGAGCGGGAAGACCGGCTCCAAGGCGCCCTGACCCGGTGCCTGACCACCGGCCGTCCGGTCCAGGAGGAACACGTTTACCTTCTGGGGGGCCAGGAACGGGTCTTCCTGATGACGCTGACGCCCCTGCGCGACCTGGATGACCGGATCACCGGGGCCATGGGGCTCGGGGTGGATATCACCGACCAGAAGGAACAGCAGGCCCGGATCGAACTGCAACGGATGGATCTGCTCAAGGTGGCCGAGGAGGTCTCCCGGATGGCCGAAATGCTGGCCTCGGCCTCGGCCCAGATCAGTTCGTCCATGGAGGAGATGAACGCCACCAGCAACGAGCAGACGTCCAACGCCATGCGGGTGGCCACGACCACCGATCAGATGAACGCCACGGTGATCGAGGTGGCCCGCCACGCCACGCAGGCCGCCGAGGAGGCCAAGAAGTCGGGCGAGATCGCCCGGGAAGGCGGCCAGGTGGTCGAGGAGACGGTCCAGGCCATCGGGGTCATCAGCCGGGAGGCGACGGAGGTCAGCCAGACCGTGGACGAGCTGGCCGCCCGGTCGGCCCAGATCGACCGGGTCGTCTCGGTCATCGAGGACATCGCCGATCAGACCAACCTGCTGGCCCTGAACGCGGCCATCGAGGCCGCCCGGGCCGGCGAGGCCGGCCGCGGCTTCGCCGTGGTCGCCGACGAGGTCCGCAAGCTGGCCGAAAAGACCATGACCGCCACCAAGGAGGTGGCCGCCACGGTGGACGCCATCCAGGCCCAGACCACGGCCACCGTGAAACGGATCGGCGACACCCGGAAGACCATCGATCACGGCGTCGCCCTGGCCGGCCGGGCCGGTGAGATCCTGAGCCGGATCGTGGATTACGCCGGCAAGGTCTCCCAGATGGTCACCCAGATCGCCACCGCGGCCGAGGAGCAGTCGGCCGCGGCCGACGAGATCAGCAAGGCCATCGAGAGCATCGCCGACGGGTCCCGGGAAATGACCACCGGCGTGGGCCAGACGGCCCGGGCGGCCGGGGAACTGAGCGACATGGCCTCCGGACTCGACGGGGTCGTCGCCCAGTTCCGGCAGTAGCCGCGTGCCAGTGGGCACCGTAATTCGCGGGGTAGCCCCGAGGCGGTTCAATCTCCTGAGCCGCGATCGCACGCCTCAGTCCTTCTTGTTTCGCGGGGTGGATCGGGGGCGGTGCGGCCTTCTGAGCCGCGATCGCACGCCGGCGGGCCGGCCCGATGGCGGTTAAACCTCCTGAGCCGCGACCGAACGCCCCTGGGCAGCCCCGTGGGGGTCCGACCTGCCGAGCCGCAAGGCAAGGCCTCCGTGCCGTTGGTCAGGCGTTTTCTCCGGACGATCGGCGGTCGGGTCCTCCCTCAGGGACCCGGCGGCAGGGCGCAGTTCCGGTCAGGTTTGATGATGGCCCGGCCGGGCCCCCGGGTCACCGGACGGCCCACGGCCCGGATGATTCCCTGGAGCAGCCCCCGGAAGACCAGGTGGTGCCAGGGGAGGAGCGAGGCCCAGTAGGCCATCCCCCAAAGCCCCCGGGGCAGGAACCGAGCGGCGACGGTCAATTCGGTCTCCCCCTCCCCCGCAGGCGACAGCCTGAACTCCAGGACCGCCTCCCCGGGCAGCTTCATCTCGGCCACCAGAATCAGCCTCGAGTTCTCCTCGACCCGAAGCACCCGCCAGAAGTCCAGGGCGTCGCCCACCAGCAGCCGCTCCGGATCGCGCCGGCCGCGGGAGAGCCCGACGCCGCCGGCCAGCCGGTCGGCCATTCCCCGGAGGCGCCAAAGCATCTGGCCCCGGTGCCAGCCCCGCCAGCCGCCCAGGCGCACCACCTCGGCCCAGACCCGACCGGGGTCGGCCCGGACCCGGACCCCGTAGGCCATCTCCAGCACGGTGCCCCCGGCGTAGGGGGCGTCGTCACAGTAGGACCACTCGGGAACGGGCAGCCGACCGGCGTCCATCCAGCAGGTCTCGACGGCCCCCTGCCTGACCCGCTCCAGTGCCCGCCGGATGGCCTCCCGGCAAGAGGTCAGCTCCCGGGGGATCATCCGTCTGATCCTGTCGTCGGTGACGACCACGGTGTTGCGCAGCCCCTCGGCCAGGGGGCGGGCCAGGGCGGCCGGCACCGGGGTGATGAGGTGGATCCAGTAGGAGCTCAAACGGGGCGACAGCACTGGCACCCCGATGATCAGCCGCCGCCTCAGACCCGCCTCCTGGGCGTACATCTGAAACAGCCGGGCATAGGTGGTCACCTCCGGACCGCCGATGTCCAGGGTCTGTCCCAGGACGGCGTCGGTCTCGAGGCACCCGATCAGATAGGCCAGCACGTCGCTGATGGCGATGGGCTGAACCCCGGATCGGACCCAGCGGGGGGCGATCATCACCGGCAGCCGGTCCGTCAGATATCGCAGCAGCTCGAAGGAGGCGCTGCCCGAACCCAGGATCATCGCCGCCCGGAGAAACGTCCGGGGCACCGGCCCGGAGCCCAGGATTCGCCCCACCTCGGTGCGCGAGGCCAGGTGTTCGCTCAGCCCCTCCGCCTCGTTGCCCAGGCCGCCCAGATAGATGATCCGCTCCAGGCCGGCCATTGCGGCGGCCTGGACCATGTTTTGGGCCGCCCGCCGGTCGGCCTCGGCGTAGCCCTTCTTGGCGGCGGCCATGGAGTGGACCAGGTAGTAGGCCGCGCCGCAGCCCCGGGCGGCGGCCTGCATGGACGCCGGGTCCAGGACGTCCGCCCGGGCCAGCTGGATGCCGGGGTGCGAGGCCCAGGGACGGCACCTCAGCTTGTCCGGATTGCGGCCGATGGCCCGGACCGTGTAGCCCCGTTCGAGCAGGCGGGGCACCAGCCGGCCCCCGACGTATCCGGTGGCCCCGGCCACCATGATCGGTTTATCGCCCGCCATAACCGGCCTCCAGGGAGTGATCGAACACAGTCATGCTGGCCAGTCTAAGTACCCCACGTTAAAATATCATATACTCTCAACAAATTCATTCGGACCCGGAGGCCGATTCCCAAACGAGGAAGTATAATGGCAGCGGTGCCCCCCCTGCGTAGGCGCGACCTGAACCAGCGGCCGATCGATCCGGAGGGCGATTACGTGCTCTACTGGATGACGGCCTTTCGCCGGACGAGCTACAACTTCAGTCTCGATCAGGCCGTGTCCCGGGCCCGGGAAATGAACCGGCCCCTGGTGGTGCTGGAGGCCCTGCGGCTGGACTACCCCTGGGCCTCGCGCCGGCTGCACGCCTTCATCCTCCAGGGCATGAACGACAACCGGCGGCGTCTGGCCCGGACCCGGGCCCTGTACTACCCCTTTGTCGAGACCCGACCCGGGACCGGCCGGGGACTCCTGGCAGCCCTGGCCCGGCGGGCCTGCCTGGTGGTCACCGACGAGTGGCCCTGCTTCTTCATTCCCCGGATGCAGGCCGCGGCGGCCGGGCGAGTCGGCGTCCGGATGGAGGCCGTGGACGGCTGCGGGCTGATGCCCCTCCGGGCCGCCGAGAAGGCCTATCCCACGGCCCACGGCTTGCGACGCCTGTGCCAGAAAGAACTGCCCGGCCACCTCTCGACCTGGCCCCGGCGGAATCCGTTCCAGGGCACGAGCCTGCCCGGGCTTTCAGGCCTCGACCCCGGGATACTTCAAAGGTGGCCGCCAGCGACCGAGGCCATGCTGGCGGCCGACCCGGCGCGGCTGGCCAAGTTGCCCCTGGACCAGACGGTCGGCCAGGCCCGAATCCGGGGCGGTTCCACGGCCGCCCGGTCGGCCCTGCGCCGCTTCCTGCAAAAAGGCCTGGACCAATATCTGTCCCTGGGCCGCCAGCCCCTGGCCCGGGCGACCAGCGGCCTGTCACCCTACCTCCATTTCGGCCACATCTCCCCCCACCAGGTCCTGGCCGAGCTGACCGCCGGACAGGACTGGACCCCGGACCGCCTGGCGCCGGGCGGCCGGGGACAGCGCCGGGGCTGGTGGGGGATGACCCCCGAGGCCGAGGCCTTCCTGGATCAACTGGTCACCTGGCGGGAACTGGGGTTCAACCTCTGCTGGCACCGGCCGGATTACGACCAGTACGAGTCCCTGCCCGACTGGGCCCGAAAGACCCTGGCCGAGCATGAATCAGACCCCCGGCCCTGGCAATACGACCTCGATCAGTTCCAGCGGGCGGCCACCCATGACCGCCTGTGGAACGCGGCCCAGGGGCAACTCCTGGCCGAGGGTCTTTTGGGCAATTACCTGCGCATGCTGTGGGGCAAGAAGATCGTCCAGTGGACGGCCTCGCCCCGAGAGGCCTTGACGATAATGATCGAGCTCAACAACCGCTTCGCCCTGGACGGCCGCGATCCCAACTCGTACAGCGGCATCTTCTGGTGCCTGGGACGTTACGACCGGCCCTGGGGACCCCAGCGGCCGGTCTTCGGCCGGGTGCGGTACATGAGTTCCCGGAACACGGCCCGCAAGCTCAGGGTGGCGGAGTACCTGGAAAGATACGGCGGGCGGGCCTAGCCGGTTCGGCCGGGTTTGATGACGGGCATGGGGAGAGGCCGCGGCCCTTGAGTTTGACCCCGGTCAATGCTATGCAGGGACGTATCAACTCCACCGGGAGGGCCGAATGACTTGGCTGTTCATCATCAGCACCGATAACGGCGAGACCATCTACAACGCCATGCGACTGGCCAACGTGGCCGTGGACAAGGGCGACCCGGTCAGCGTGTTCATGCTGGGCCGGGGCGTGACGTACGAGACCAGCGGCGGCGAGTCGTTCGACGTCGTGGGCCAGGTCGAGCGGTTCCAGGAACAGGGCGATTTTTACGTCTGAGGGGTCTGCCTCAAAGCCCACGGTCTGGTGGGCTCGGGGAGCTGTCCGGTGGCCTGGATGGACGACCTGTACGAACTGGCCAAGGAGGCGGACAAGGTCCTGACCTTCTGAGGGGCGCCGCGCTCCGGCGGGTCGTCCCCGCGGGACCTGCCTAGCGGCACTTCCCCGGCCGCTCGGCAATGACCATGACCGGCAGCCGGCCCAGTTCCATACGGCGGACAAAGGCGCACCGCTCGGTCCAGACACCGTCCGGGCCGGGCAGTTGCACGCCGACGAGTGTTCCCGCCGGACGGGCCGCGGCGCTCAGGACCCGGTACGAAAAACCTCCGCCCGGGGCGCGCCGGTCCCAGAAGTTGCGGGCGATCAGCCGCCGGGTCGGGTGCCAGATGATCGTTCCCTTGAGGGACACGACGCTGATCCGGCCCCTCCCGCAGAAGACGATCCGGTCCAGGGCGGACAGACCGGCCTGACCCCTGGCCTTGAGCACGGCCGCGGCCCGGGCGCCGGCCGCCTCGAAGGCGCTCCGGGGACACCCGGGCGGTCCCGGCAAGGGGGCCGGGCGGGCCGGGGGGGCCGGCGCGGCAATCGCCCGCCGGGGGGCGGTCAGGTCCAGGCGCATGACAAAGACCTTTTCCTGGCCCACATCCCGCCCCCAGTTGCTGGCCCAGACAACCACCCGGCCGTCCCGGGTGATGGTGGCGTGGGTTTCCTCCCAGTATTTTTTATAGCCGCTGTAAACCGGGGCCAGGTAATAGACCTCGGGCCGGCGGCGATCCAGCTTGACCAGCACGATCTTGCGGGAGAGCCAGTTATTGGCCTTGCGGCCCGGCTGCTGGTGGGTGGAGACGACGCACCAGCCCGGGGTGTTGCACGAGACGTGAATCCCGCCGGTGAAACCATGGGGCGAGGCGTTACTGTAGAACAGCCGGATCAGACGGATGTAGCCCGTCCCGGCATATGAGCCGCCCGACTCGAGGATGGGCCGCGTTGTCCAGTCGATGGGGATCAGGTCGATGAAATCGGTCCGGGTGTTCTGCATGACGATCACTTCCCGGCCCGCGGTGTCCAGGCCCACGTCGCTGTGGGCCGTGCTGTGGGCCAGGCGATGGAACCGGGTCAAGGCCCGGTCGGCCATGACCAGGCCGGACAGACGGGTGGTGCCCGCGTCGCTGCCGATCAAGACGTAAGTGCCCCGGGGCGACATGCCCACCCAGTCGATGCCCGTCTCGTTCTTGGGCAGCTTGTACAGGCCCACCACCCGGTCCTGTCGCCGATCCCAGCACAAGAGGTAGCGCAGCCGGTAGTCGTCGTTCTTGCCCTGCAGGGCCAGGGCCCAGTAGCGCATGTCCAGCGACGGCTCGCCCTCGTTCTTCATGGTCACCCGGTACAGGTCCGGCTCGGCCTTGATGATCGGACCGATCCTGGGATCCTTCCGGAAATCCTTGATCACGGTCACCTTCCCGGTCCGGACGTTGAACTGGATGATGCGGAAGTCCCGGAGGCACCACAGGAGGTCGTTTTTCTGGGGGTCCCAGCGGGGGTCCTCGATGTCCCGCAGGAACATGACCCGGTGGGAGGGGGCGTCGTAAGGCGGTACGGCCTTGAACACCGCCCAGTCGCCCGAACGGATCTGCCTGAGGACAATCAGGGACTTGTCCAGATTGAAGGGGTCGAACCGGGCGTACTCCTGCCGCCAATCGGGCCCCTGGCCGACCCGGGTCAGCTGGGTCTTGAACCGGGCGTCGATCCAGGACTGGCCCACCCGGGGGACCGCCCGGGGGCTGAGGCCGAAGGTCGGGTTTTCACCGGACCGGGGATCGGGGACCTTGACCAAAGACGATGGGTCCACCAGACCGGCCGCCGCGGTCCCCATCAGAATAATAAGCCAACCGGCCATGACCGTTATCCGGCCCAAGCGCCTGGACATGTCTCCCTCCCGGCCTGAAACGGGCCCGAGCGTCAGAGCGGACGAAACCCCGGCCTCCGGGGCCTAATTCATGATACCGGGCCGGGGTCCCCGCTGTAAACGTTTTCAAAAAAGGAGGGGCCGGCGGTCACCTCAGGGCACGGCCGCCGCCTGGAGGGCCAAGCCCGGATCATTCATAAGGGTTCGTAGCGAGGCGTCGATATCCCGAGCGAGGGGCGAAGTTGGAGCCGTTTTGGCGCGGAGGCATACTTGGACAGTATGTCGAGCACCAAAACGGTGAAACGAGCCTCGCAGCCGGGATAGCGGCGCCGCAGCAGAAGACTTATGAATGATCCGGGCTTAACTGATGTAATCGACCAGGCTGACCTGGGTGACCAGGGACGCCGAGGTCAGGGCGGCCTGGTAGGCCTGCTCCTTGACCTTGAGGTCGTTAATGGCCTGGACGATGTCCACGTCCTCGGTCTTGGACAGGGTGTTGGTCAGGGTCACGTTTTCATCGGCGAAGATGTTGGTCCGGGCCTCGAGCCGGTTTTTCTTGGCCCCCAGGTCGGCCATCTCGTCCAGGACGCGCTGATAGGCGGTGTCGAGCTGGGGCAAAACGGCCCCCACGGCCGAGTCGTCGTTTTGCTCCAGGGCCCGCTGCAGGGTCTTGAGCACGTCGAAGACGTTGTTGGCGTCGTTCTGGTCGCCGAATATGTCCTCGGCGGTGTAGTTGACCTTGATGCGGTTGGTCCGGGAGACGTTGACGTTCAGGTCCTGGTTGTCCCCCTGGTAGTGGCCGACGTCCACGGTGAACCGGTCGCCCACGGCCAGGGTGCCGCGGTTCTGAAAGGCGACGAACACGCCCCGGGCCAGGCCCGAGTCGCCGTAGATGGCCGTATTGTCCGCCGAGGCGTCAAAGGTGTCGGCCGCGGTCCAGGTGGTGCCTCCGTCCTCGCTGACCCGGAACTTGGCCCCGTTGTCCAGGCCCCCGGCCAGGGAGGTGTGATTCATGGCCGTGACCACGCCGGTGCCGTCGTTGCCGGCCGCCAGCGAGGCCGTGACCAGGGCCGAGGCGTCGGCGTCCTGGTTGATGGCCTCGCGGATCTGGGCCGCGGACGAGATGATATTCCCGCCGGCGTCGGTGGCCAGATTGACGGTGATGACCTGTCCCGAGACCGAGACCGACAGGGGCTGGCTGACCGCGCCCGGATCGACGTAGGCGACCATGATGCCGTTGCCCTGGGTGCCGCCCTGTTTGGCGGTGAAGGTCAGGTCGTTGTCGGCCCCGGCCAGGGCGGTGCTCATGGAGGCCGAGTCGCCGTCCACGTTCCCGGCCGTGGTCACCTCCAGGACGTACTTCTTGGTGTCCAGGGCGGCGACGTCGGTGTAGCCCATGGCCTGGACATACCCGGTGCCGTCATTGTTCGGGGCGTTGGCCACCGAGATGAGGGCGCTGGCCTCGGCGCTGTTCTGGAGGGCGGTGATGACGTCGGCGGCGGTGGACTGGAGGGCGTCCAGGCCGCCGCTGAGATTGGTCGGACCATAGTCGGCGTTGATCTCGGTCAGGCCGGTGCCGCCGGCGGCGGCGTTGACCGTGATGCCGTTGACCACCGTGCCGTTGACCGCCGCGGCCACGGCGTTGGCGGTCGGGTAGTTGGCCCCGTCGGTGGTCAGGAGGACCCGGATGGTGTTCCCGCTGACGCTGACCGTCTGGCCGACGACGCCGGTGTTGCCGCCGTCGATGTACTGGATCTGGATGTCGTTGCCCGCCGAGCCGGCGGTGGCCGCGGTGTAGGTGATGTCCCCGTTGGCCCCGAAGCCGGTGGTGGTGTGGCTGGCCTGGGCGGCGACGCCGCTCTTCAGGGTGACGGTGATGTCCGTCCCGTTGACGCTGACCGAGGTGGTCGGATTGGCCGCCCCGGGGTCCACGAACCGGATCCGGACCGGCGTGGTCAGGTTGCCGTCGTTGAGATCAATAAAGGACAGGTCGTTGTTGTCGTTGCTGAAATTGGTCATCAGCCCGGCGTAGTCGCCCGAGGTGTTGACCAGGCCCTGATAGGTCGAGCTGTTGTACTGGCCGGGTTGGGCCGCCTCGATGTTCCAGCCCGGGATCACCGCCGCGGCCCCGGTCTTCAATCCGGCGAAGATGTAGCGGTTGTTGAGCTTGGTGTTGGCCAGGGTGATGATCTGGTCGTAGATGTTCGTCATCTCGGCCGCGGCGGCGGCGCGCTGCTGATCGGAGTAGGTCCCGGTGGCCATCTGCTCGGCCAGTTCCTTGGCCCGCTGGAGGCGGTCCAGGACCGAGTTCAGGGCCGTCTCGGTGCTGCCCAGCCAGCTCTGGCCGAAGTTCACGTCGGTCTGGTACTGGTCCATCTGGCGCAGGGTGTCCTTGACCCCGAGGACGCTCACCAGGCCCACCGGGTCGTCCGAGGGCTTGTTGATACGCTTGCCGGTCGAGACCTGGATGTTCTTCTCCTGCAGACCGACCGTGATCTGGTTCAGGTTATTGGTGATGTCCCGGTAAATGAGTCCGGTGGTGGTCCTGATCATGTTCGCCTCGAAGTTGTCCGGTCTCAGGCCTTGATGTTGAGCACGGTCTGGAGCAGCTCGTCGGCCGTCTTCACCAGAACGGCCGACATCTGGTAGGCCCTCTGGAACTTGATGATGTTGACCATTTCCTCGTCCAGGGACACGCCGCTGACCGAATCCCGCTGGTCGTTGAGTTGGTTGACCATCTGATTGACGAAACCCTCGGCCGTCTTGGCCTGGTCCACCCGGGTGCCCAGTTCGCTGACGATGCCGTTCAGGTATCCGGCAAAGGTCTGGTTGGCCGGCGGCCCGCCGAGGACGCTCTTGTCCTTGAGGTCGGCCAGGTCCAGGGCGTTCTGGTTGTCGCCTGTGTTAAATGTGCCGTCGTCGGGGTTGACCCGGGCGGCGGCCACGTAATCCGAGTTGTCCACGAGGACATTGTTGACGGCCATGGAGCTGGCGTACACCCCGATCTGGGTCGGCTGGGTCGAGTCCCAGGAAAAGAAGGTGTTCAGGCCCAGGGCGGCCAGGATCTTGGAGTCGTCCTGGGCGAAGGCGAAGGTGTCGCCCGTCGAGGCGGCCAGGTTCAGCTTGCCGGTGCTGGTGATCGAGGCCGTCACCCCGGAGCCCAGGTCGTTGATGGCGCTGACCAGCTGGTTGCCGGTCATGCCGGCGGTCAGGGTCACGGTGTACTGGGTGGCCGTGCCGGCCGCGTCGTAAACGTAGAAGGTCAGGGTCCCGTCGTCCACCAGCTTGTCGTAGAAGTCCAGACCGCTGGCGGCGGTGTCCAGGGCCGCGGTGGGGTCGGAGATGGTCGTCGTCCCGGTCAGGTTCGAGAAGGCGGTCTGGCCGACGCCCTGGGAGTGCTGATCGTTGACCTCCCAGATCAGGGTCTTGGCCAGCTGATTGAGGTAGTTCTTGAAGTCATAGACCGCGGTGTGATTGCCGTCGGCGTCGGCCAGGGTGTCGAAGCGGATGTCCATCCAGCCCTTCATCTTGCCGCCGGTGATGTCGTTGCGGTCGATCAGTCCGGCGCTGGGATTGGCCGGATCCTTTTCCCGGTCGTAGTACAGGTTGTCCCCGTCCATGGACAGGGTCCAGTTCTGGTGGCTCTCGACCAGGAGCTTGCCCTTCCCGGTGAAGACGGTGACGGTGTGGTTGGCCGTCTCGAAGTAGGTGATCGAGATCTCCTGGGAGAGCTTCTGGAGGAGCAGGTCCCGGCGGTCCCGGAAGTCGTTGGCCGAGCGCCCGGTGTTTTCGCTTTCCATGATCCGCTGGTTCAGGTCGGCGATCTCGGCGGTCATCTCGTTGATCTTGGTCACCGAGGCGCCCATGGACTGGTTGGCGTCCTTGGAGACCTGATCCAGGTCGGTGATGAGTTGGTTGAACCGGACGGACAGGGCCTGGGCCTGGGCGACGAGGGCCTCCCGCTCGGGCGACCCGCTGGGGTTGTTGGCCACGTCCTGCCAGGCGTTGAAGAACTCGGTCAGTTGCTGGGTCAGGCCATAGTCCCCGGTCTCGTTGAGCATGGACTCGATGCGCTGCAGGTCGCTTACCATCGTCTCGTTCCGGGAGAGGTCGGAGTGCTTCTCGTTGAGGCGGTCGGTCAGGTACTGATCGGCGTGACGCAGGATGGCCTGGGGGGTCACGCCCCGGCCCAGAAATCCCTCGCGGACCTGTTCCGGGTTCTGGGTCTGGAGGACCAGCGTCTGGCGGGAGAACCCCGGCGTCGAGACGTTGGCCACGTTGTGCGAGGTGACGTCGATGGCCCGCTGATAGCTGAACAGGGCCAGCTTGGCCGTGTCCAGCATCGAGCCGACACCGGCCACGCTATACCTCGCGATTGACCAGCCAGGAGGCCTGGCGGGGTTGGTGGGTGCTCCGGGCCTCCTGGTACCCGGGGGCCGGCGGGTTGGCCGCCCGGATCAGGCAATCGGTGAACTCGCTGTAGAGATCCAGGGCGTCGCCCACGAAGGTGACGTTGTCCTCGTTGAGCCGCTGGAGGTGCTTGATCAGCCCCTCCATCTCGGCCTGGCGATCCCTCACCGCCGCGGCGTCACCGGGCGGCAGGACCGAGGCGACCGCCTCCAGGTCCGAGGCCCCCTCGCCGAACCCGACCGCGGCGCCGATGAGGTTCATCATACGCCAGCGCCGGGTCTTGACCTCGACGATGGCCCGGACGTTCTTCTCGATCAGGCCCACGGTGTCCAGGAGCTGCTCGTGGGCGGCGCCCAGGATGCACTCCCGCTCCTTGTGGACCACGGCCAAGAGGGCCTGGTAGAGGGAGACCTCTTCATCCAGGGTCCCGGTCAACTCCCGCACAAGCGACTGGTCCATGTCTTTTCCCTGCTGGGGGTGGAGGGTGCCTTGTCGGGTGTTTACGGGGCAACAACCATGCCAACCCCCGCCGCCATCGAGGATGGTCTGCTGTAGCATAACTTTCAGTAAATACTGGAAATATCATCGACCAGAACCGGCCGGCCGGCCGGGACGGTCGCGCCCCGGGCAAAATGTGCCGCCCCCGGGGGAACCGCCGTCCCCGGCCTCGCCGCGCCGCGGGGCCGCCCGGCAATGAAATCCTGGTCAGGAATGCTGGGCGCCGCCGTCCGGGGGTTTGAGATCGGCCGGGGCGAGGGGGACCGGTTTCCGGTAGTGCCTGACGCCCTGCAACTGGTTCATGAGCATCTTGGCCAGGCCGACCTGGCCCGAGGCGGCCATCTGATCGGCCAGGACCTGATCGAGCATGTCCTCGCTGATCCGCTGCTTCAGGCCGCCGTCCAGCCAGTGGGACTTGAGGGCGCTCCGGCGCATTTCCTTCAGGATCATGTGCCAGAACATGGACTCGAAGCCCTGGCAGGCCAGGGTCAGTTTTTTCTTCTGGAGGGCGGCCTTTTGGGCCGGGTCCAGGTTGCGGGCGTCGCCCAGGTGCTCGATCTGCTGAAGCCGATGGATGTCAAAGGTCGTCATGTTAGATGATCTTCAGCTCGGCGTGCAGGGCGCCGGCGGCCTTGATGGTCTGGAGGATGGTGATCAAATCCCGCGGGGTGGCGCCGATGGCGTTCAGGGCCTTGGCCAGATCGCGGATGGTCACGCCCTGGACCAGCAGCAGCCGGGCCTTTTGCTCGGCGACCTGGACCTGGGTCCGGGGCACGACCACGGTCCGGCCCCGGGAGAAGGGCAGGGGCTGGCTGACCTGGGGCCGTTCGGTGATGGTGATGGACAGGTTGCCGTGGGCCACGGCCACGGGCGAGATCTCGACCCCGGCGCCGATGACCACCGTGCCCGTCCGGGCCGAGACCACCACCCGGGGCAGGACGTCGGCCTGGACGTCCAGGTTCTGGAGGCGGCTGATCAGGCCGACCATTTCCGAGCGGAGCCGGGGGGGGACCGTCAGGCGGACCGTGCCCGCGTCCACCGCCTGGGCCAGATTCATCCCCAGGGACTTGTTGATGGCCCGGGTGATGCGCATGGCGTTGGTGAAGTTGGCCTGGTTGAGCTGAAAGGTGATCACCGGCTGGGCCCGGATGTCAAAGGGCACCTCGCGCTCGATGGTCGCCCCCCGGGGGATGTAGCCCACGGTGGGGTGGTTGACCGTCACCCCGCCCCCGGCCGCGCCCTGGGCGGCCAGGCCGCCGACGTTGAGCGGTCCCTGGGCGATGGCGTAGGTCCGGTTGTCGATGCCCTTGAGTTCGGTCATGATCAGGGTGCCGCCGACCACCGAGGTGGCGTCGCCGATGGTGCTGACCGTGACGTCGATCCGGTGGCCCACCCGGGCGAAGGGCGGCAGATTGGCGGTGACGATCACCGCGGCCACGTTCTTGACCCGGATCTGGGTGGCGCTGATGGTGATGCCCATCCGCTTGACCATGTTGGCCAGGGCCTGGTTGGTGAACCGGGTGGTGTCCTTGTCGCCGGTGCCGTTGAGGCCGACCACCAGGCCGTAGCCGACCAGCTGGTTCACCCGGACCCCGGAGATCGAGGCCAGGCTCTTGATCCGGACCGCCCCGGCGGACGAGGCCAGAACCGTCACCGCCGCCGCCGCGACCAGGATCGTCCAGGCCCGTGGTTTCATGTCACCTCACCTCGCTTCCGGTTCCGCATCCCGGCCCTCAGAACGGCCAGATCCATTCCACGATCCGGGTCAGCCAACCCGGCCGCTGCTTGTCGGTAATCGGCCCCCGCCCCGAGTAGAGCACCCGGGCGTCGGACACCTGGGTCAGCTGGACCGTGTTGGTTGACGAGATATCCTGGGGATTGACCAGACCGCTCAAGGTCACCACCTGGGTCTCGTAGTTGACCTTGACCTGCCTCGAGCCCTTGATGTAGAGCAGGCCGTTGGGCAAAACGGCCATCACCCGGGCGGCGACCGAGGTGGTGATCTGGTCGCTCTTGTTGGTCTCGCCCTCGCCCTTGTGGGAGCTGGTCAGGGAGCCCTTGACCAGGACGCTCATGTCCGGCGTGCCGTTGACCTGGGTCTCCCGCCAGAAGTTCTTGCCCTTGGGGATGAAGTTAGTGAAGCCCAGCAGATTGGTGATCCCGGCCGAGAGCGACGAGGTCCGCGCGGCGTTGGTCGCCGCCTTCTTGTCGGCGCTCGAGTTCTCGACGATCTGGACGACGACGATGTCGCCCACCTTGTGGGCCGTGAAATCACGGTAGAGCTGGGAGGCGGTGGGCGAGTAGATCGAGCCGGCCTTGGGCTGGAGCTGGTACCGGGGGAATTGCTTCGGATTGGGCGCCAGCGGCCGGGAGCGCTCGAAGTCCCCGGCCGAGTAACAGCCGGCCAGCAGCACCAGGCCGATCGCGATCCCCACCAACTTGGTCATGGACAACCCCTTTCAGAAACTGACGGTCACGACCCCCGGACTCTTGACCCGGGCCAGGATCCGGCGCCGGGTGGCCAGGTTCATGACCGTCACCCGGCCGCCGGCGTGTCCGTCGGTCAGGGCCCGTCCCGGGGCCGAGACCCGGAGGGCCCCCTTCTTGATGAGGATGGTCACGTCCTCGCCCCGGCGGATGACCCGGGGAGACCGGACCTGGACGAGATAAATCCTCTGGCCCGGCCGAAAGGCCACCAGGGCCTGGAGGCCGATGACCTGCTTGGGCGACACGGCCAGGCCGGGCGGCACCCGGGCCTGATCGACCGCCACCGCCCGCACGTCCGCACGGGTGATGGTCTGGCCCTGGGCCACGGACCGCACCGCCACCACCACGTCGCTGAAGACGTCCACCCGGCCCCGGACCAGCAGGACCTTGACCAGGCGATCGTCGATCCGGAGGTGGAAGTTGAGGGCGACCTCGCCCCGATAGATGGGGTGGCCGACCGGGACCACGGTGATTCTGACCTTGCCCGCCGGAAAGTTCAGGTTGCCGCGGAAGGTGATGCCGTAGATCTTGACCCGGTCCCGGGGCCAGGGCATGTGGGCGTACACGAACCGGCGGAACCGCTCGGCGATGAGGGCGCTGTTCAGGGCGGCCTTCTCCCGGGTGACGTAGATCACCGCCGGGATTTTCTGTTCGGCCAGTTCCGCCCGGCCGACCATGGGCCGCAGCTTGGCCAGGATGGTGGCGCGGCAGAGCTCGGCCGTGCGACCCAGTTCCGGGCTGGGGGCCAGCCGGAGACGATACAGGGCCAGGACCCGGCTTTCGCTCGGGTCCAGGACCAGGGCCACGTCCTGGAGGGTGACGTGGTCGCCGCGGACCAGGGCCTCGGGCCGGAACTGGAGGGTCAGCGCCCGGGCCGGGCCGGCGATCACCAGGAAGGCCAGGACCGCCGGCAGGAAATACTTGATAACGGGACGCTTCATGGTGTTGGTCTCGCTATGGATTCAGGTGAACCCTCTCGTCCCCGCCGGCCTGGCTAACGCTTGACATTATTAGCCATCTGAAGAAGCTGGTCCGAGGTCTGGATGGTCTTGGAGTTGGCCTCGTAGGCCCGGTGGGCGATGATCATGGCCACCATCTCCTCGACCACGTTGACGTTGCTCATCTCCAGAAAGCCCTGGGCGATGGTCCCCACGCCCAGGACGCCGGGCGTGCCCGAGGTAGGGTCCCCCGAGGCCGGGGTGGGGATGAAGTAGTTCTTGCCCTTGGCGTAGAGGCCGGCCGGGTTGGTGAAGGTGTAGAGCTGGAGCTGGACCGAGCCCAGCTCGGTGCCGTCCGAGCCCAGGGCGACTATCTTGCCGCCGCTGTCCACCGAGACGGACACCGTGCCCGAGGGGATGGCGAACTCGGGCTGGAGGCGGTTGCCCTCGGAATCGACGATGTAGCCGTCCTTGTCCAGCTTGAAGGCCCCGGCCCGGGTGTAAAGTTCCTCGGTCCCCCGCAGGATCTTGAAGAAGCCCTGACCCTCGATGGCCAGGTCGAGCTGGTTGCCGGTCTGGGTGTATTCGCCCTGGGTGAACACCTTCTGGATCGAAATGGGCCGGACGCCCATGCCCACCTGAAGGCCGGTGGGCGTGGTCGCCCCGGTGGCCGTGGTCGCCCCCGGGGCCCGGAGGGTCTGGTACATCAGGTCCTGGAAGTCGGCCCGGGAACGCTTGAAGCCGTTGGTGTTGACGTTGGCCAGGTTGTTGGCGATAACGTCGATGTTCATCTGCTGGGCGCTCATCCCCGTGGCGCCGCTCCACAGACTCCGAATCATGCCTGCCTCCCCAGGTGATGCGTCCGGCCAAAATAGATCGAGCCCCCGAAATCCATCACGCCAGCCGCCCGACCTGATTGGCCGATCTCTCGTCCATGTCGGAAATGGTCTGGATGACCTTGGTGTAGGACTCGAAGGTCCGGTGGGTCTCGATCATCTTGATCATCTCGTAAACCGGACTCAGGTTGCTCATCTCCAGGGCCCCCTGGGAAATGTCCCGTTTGTCCTCGGGGACCTTTTGCTCGCTTCCGGCCGGGCCGGTGAACATGGTCTGGCCCATCTTCTTCAACTGGTTCTTGTCCTTGAAATCGACCAGGGCGATGGTGTCCACCTTCTCGCCCCGGTCATAGACGTTGCCGGCCCGGTCGATGTGGATCTGATGCTGGGTCCCGGTGACGGTGATCGGCCCCCGGTCGCCCAGGACCGGGTAACCGGTCCTGGTGACCAGCTGCCCCTCGCGGTTGATCATGAACTGCCCGGCCCGGGTGTAGGCCACGCCCTGGGCCGTCTTGATCTTGAAGAAACCGTTGCCGTTGATCGCCAGGTCCAGATCGTTGTCCGTGGGGTGGATGACCCCTTGCCGAAACGAGGTCTGGGTCCGGCGGGCCAGGACGTCGTCGAAGATCAGGCGGTCGTGCTTGAACCCGGCCGTGGTCGCGTTGGCCAGGTTGTTGGCGATGACGTCCAGCCGTAACTCCTGGACAAAGGAGCCGCGCACGGCGTTATAGAGTCCGATTTCATTCACCTCATGACCTCGCGGATGGTCGCTGGCAGAGAGCGGAGCAACATTTGTGCCATGGCGCCGCCAGTCGCCCCTGTGAGTAATTAAGCCGTTATTCCTGCAAGTTATATAGATCAAATCGGCCGGCCGTAAAAAAAACGAAAATCCTTGCGGCAAATTTTGCTGGGGTCGGGGCCGCGGCCGCGAAGGCCCCGCCCCAGGGTCGGCTCACCCTGGTTCCGGAAGGCGGGAGGCGGTTCGCGGCCCGGGAGCCGGGCCGGGCCGCGGCGAAACTGCCCCCGCCTCGGACCAAATTGCTTGCCCCGGGACGGCCCATGCTTTATAAATCAAGATAGAGTATCGCGGTAATCACCACAGTCATGGAGGAAGGAAATGCGTCGCGCCCGCAGAGTCATGATCATCGGTTTGGCCCTGGCCGTGACGGTCATTTTCACCGCCAGCGCCCTGGCCTATAGCGGCGACTGGTACGTCAATTTCGCCCGGAACAAGGTCTTCAAATGCATCCACCCCAAGTCCAAGATCGTCAAGGTCGAGCTGGTCAAGCCGCCCAAGGTGAACAAGGACGTGGAGACGGCCACGGTCAAGATCTACTACAAGGGCTGGATCAAGAAGCACCGGATGGAAATGGAAATAATGACCACCCAGATCCAGGGCAAGCTCAACGCCAAGGTCAGGGTCCTGATGGACACCTCCTCCATCCGGGACATCCGCTGCAAACTGGTCAAAGGCTGGCAGATGGTTCAGTAACCGCCCGGCGACGGCACTGACCAGGGGCGCCCGGGCGCGCCCCTGATCCCCAACAGGGAGGATCTCATGCTGACGAAACCCAGTTTTCCGGTTTGGCTGCTGTGCGTCGCCGGCGGGGCCTTCGGCGTCCTGGCGGTGCTGCACATCATTCCGGTCTCCATCACCATCGCCTTTTGGGTGGTGACCGTATCCCTGGCCTTGCTGGTTCTGGCCTGCCTCCTGCCCATGTTATAGGCCGGAGGCGGCTGATCGGCCGGCCGGAGGTGACCCGGCACGCGTGACCCGCCCTCGAGCGTCGAGACGCTGGGGGCGGGTCTTGGCGTTCACAGGATGACCGGATCGTCGGGAAAGACGGTCAGCCGGGCCAGGCCGCCCTCGGTGACCAGCCAGGTGTTCTCGACGCCGCCCATCCCCACCTCGGGCAGGACGATCTTGGGCTCCAGGGCAAAGGTCATCCCCGGGGCCAGCACCTGGGCCGAGCCCCGGCCGATGATCGGCCACTCGTCCAGTTCCAGGCCCACCCCGTGGGCCACGAACGGCGCGCCGTCGGGCCAGCCCATGAATCCCTGATCAAAGCCGGCCCGCCGGACCAGGTCCCGGGCGGCGGCGTCCAGGTCGGCGGCCGGCACTCCCGGTCCGGCCCGGTCCTGGATCATCTCCTGCACGGCCAGGACCGTTTCCTGGGCCTTCAGGACCTCATCCGGCAGCGGTCCCAGGCCGTAGAGCCGGGCCTGATCGACCATGTACCCGCCCACGATCGAGACCAGGTCCACGCTGATCGGCTCGCCCCGGGCGGTTACCCGCCAGCCCGCCCCCTCGGGACGGACCGGCCACAGCCCCTGTCCGGTGGTCGGTCCGGGGGCGGCCCCGGACAGGGCCAGGTCCGGCCCGGTCAGGACGTGGCCCCAGAAGCAGTCCTGATTGAACCCCCGCATCGCCACCCGGCCCAGGTGGCCCTGGCTCCGCAGGAACCAGGCCGCCGTGGCCTCGATCTCGACCTGGCGCATCCCCTCCCGGAGCCGGCCGCCCAGCCAGGCAAAGGCGTCGTCGCCCAGGGCCGCCGCCTGGCGCATCCAGCCGAGTTCGTAATCCGACTTGATCATCCGGACCCGACGGATCCATGACGAAACATCCCCGAACTCCACGCCGCTGAACTGTTCGACCAGGTTCAGGTACATTCCCGCCGGCAGGACGTCCAGTTCCAGGCCGATCCGGCCGGGCCGCTTGGGGAGCCGGCCGGGCAGTTCGGCCGGGCTGGCCAGGCCCTCGATGTCTTTTAGGGGCGATTCGGCCCGGGCTCGGGACAGGTCCCGTTTGATCATCAGCCTAGGCTCGCCCTGGGCCGGGACCCACAACCAGCCCTCCTGGGCCGTGCCCGTCAGATAAAAGACGTCGATCCGCTGGACCAGGAGGGCCCCGCCCAGGCCCTCCCGGGTCAGTCCCTCCTGAAAGACCTGTATTCTACGCTCGATCTCGGACGCCGGGACCAGGGCGTACTCGTCCTGGAAATCATAGGCCTGGTTCGGGAGCGGTTCCATGCGATTCTCCGTGCTGGCGGCCTTGATGGTCAATGGCCATGAACAACTGGATTGAGCCCGGCCTCAGGCGATCCATTATTAAAAAATCAAACCAAGCCGAGCCCGTGAAGATGTCGCCACATGTCGGCAAAGGCGTCCCGATCGACGTCTTGCGTGCCGGTCACGGTCAGCGGCGGCCGGGGTCTGGCCAGGCGGCGGACCAGGAGGCTGTTTTGGGGGTCAGGGATGGTGTTGCCGAAGACCTCGTCCAGGACGCCCGGGCGTTTGAGTCCGGCGGCCAGGGCGGCGCCGATGCTCTCGGCCCCGATAAAGGCCGCGGCCCCGTCGATGAGGCGGGTCAGTTCCAGGCCGCTGACCGGTTCGAGCAGGGTCGCCCCGGGAAGGATCTTCCTGACCGTGGCCAGGTCGTCCCGGGAGCCGACGACGATCAGGGGATACCTGATCTTGCCGAGAAGGTACGGCCAGATGTCCTTGCGGGTGAAGGAGTCCTTGTCCGGGCCCCCGGACAGCAGTTGATCGAACATCAGCCCGGTGTCGGGCCGGCCGTTTTCATCGGCCGGGGCCAGGTAGAACTGGAGGGTCGAGGTGCCCCAGGGCTGGCAGACGACGTAGGTCTCGGGCAACTCGTATGGCCGGGAGTCCCGGCCGTGGTGGGCCAGGACCGTGCGGGGCCCGCCGGCCGGATGGGGGTCGGAGACGAGCCAGGGCTCTTCCAGGTCCAGGTCCAGGTCCGGGCCGCCCTGGGCGATCAGGTTCTGGCGAAAGGTCTCGGGCAGGGGCTGGCTGAACACGGTCTCGGCGTTGAGGTCCGGCCTGAGGCCCAGGTGAAACACCCGGCCGGTGACCCCGTCGGGCACCGGCACCTGAAAGGGCTGGAGCCCGAAGCCGCCGCCCTGGGGCGTGTAGTCGTGGGCCGTGGTCATCGAGGCCAGGTAGGGCTGGGTCCTGAGCAGCCGCGACAGAAACCGGGCCTGGGGGGACACGATCAAATGCTGCATTTGCCCGGTCAACCGGGCATAGGCCTTGATCACGGGCAGGGCGTAGATGATGTCCCCCCAGCGGCCGGGGATGGTGAAGATGGCGGTCTGATCCTGGGTCATTTCCGTATTTCCTGGAAATTGAATCAATAAACCGGGCAACCTGTGCTATCATACGCCCCGACGTTGTTCATCCCAAGCGAAATCGGGGTATTTGCATGAAAATGTCCGGCCCGCTGTCACGCCCTCCTGGTCTGATGATCGCCTGCGCGGTGGTCAACGTCTGTTTCGGCGTGGTCGGGATCACCATCTCCTGCCTCAACTTCGGGTTCAACTTCCAGGCCCATCTGGTCGAGCCCGAGCCCCCGTTCCAGAAGTACCTGATCCTCTGGTTCGTGATGGGTTATCTGTGCGCAGCCCTGATCCTGGCCGGGGGGATCGGTCTGCTGATGGGCCGGCGCTGGGGCTGGTGGGTCAGCCTGGCCGGCTACCCGGTCGGCCTGGCCGCCCTGGTAGCCATCTTGATCGTCCAGGGCGCCTTCACCCCGGTCCTGATCGTGGACCTGGTCATCACCATGGTCATGATCCTGTGGCTGCTTTTCATTCGGCGATACTTCACCGCCGGCGGATCAGATTGAGGCTGGTTTCTCAATTTGGATTGTCTATGCCGGCTATTTGCCTTAGCCCCCTTATTAGATGAATACAGGCGACACTTTCGTGAGGTGCCCGTCCGAGTCAAGGGCCGGCCTGGGGTTCATGGGAATTTTTTCGGTCTGAACTGGGCCGCCAGGCGCTTGGCCTCGGCGATCTGGGCCGGGGTCATCCGCCGGGCCACAATGGGCAGGACCCTGATGGCCTTCCGGTGTCCCTGGCGCGCCGCCAGGCTGATCCACTTGTAGGCCGCAACAAAGTCCTTGGGCACGCCTTCGCCCTTGTAATAGCACACGCCGAGGTTGTACTGGGCCCGGGGATGACCCTGCGCGGCGGCCAGCCTGAACCACTTCACCGCCTTGTCTATACTCCGCGGCACGCCCTGGCCCAGGTCATGGCACACGCCGAGATTGTACTGGGCCCTGACGTCCCCCTGGGCGGCGGCCCGGCGGTACCACTTGACCGCCTCGGCGTAATTCCGGGGAACACCCAGGCCGTACACGTACATCCGGCCCAATTCGTTCTGGGCCTTGGCCAGGCCTTGCTCGGCGAGCTTTTTCAGGATCCTGACGGCGGTGGCGTAGTCGCGGCGTTTATAGGCCGCCGCGGCCGCGTTCCAGTCATCCGTTGCCAGGGCCGCGCCGGCCGTCAGGAAGACGGCGAGCCCGACCGCCGACACCATGGACAGACAACGAGGCATGACTGACCTCCTCCCCGGCCGAAGCCGACCCGTGAATATAATCCCGGCCCGATACGGGGCGTCATCTGGTCTTCTTCGGTCTGAATTGGGCCGCCATCCGCTTGGCCTCGGCGATCTGGGCCGGGGTCATCCGCCGGGCCACAATGGGCATTGCCCGGATGGCCAGCCGGTGTCCCTGGGCCGCGGCCAGGCTGATCCACTTGTACGCCCTGACGTAGTCCTTGGGCAGGCCTTCGCCCTTCAGATAGCAGACGCCGATGTTGAACTGGGCCTTGGCATGGCCCTGCTCGGCGGACCGGCGATACCACTTGACCATCTCGGCATAATTTTTGGGCACCCCCTGGCCCTGGTCAGAACACACGCCCACGTTGAACTGGGCCATGGCGTGCCCCTGTCGGGCGGCCTTGAGAAACCACTTGAACGCCCGGGCGTAATTTTTGGGCACACCCTCGCCCCG
>CAZMVB010000036.1:29268-40504 GCA_964569795.1 uncultured Desulfarculales bacterium
GGCACACCCTCGCCCCGGGCATAGCACACGCCGAGGGTGTACTGGGCCCGGGCATTCCCCTGCTCGGCCGCCTTCCGGTACCACTTGGCCGCCTGGGCGTATTTCCGGGGCACGCCCCAGCCCCTGGCATAGGCCAGGCCGAGGTTGTACTGGGCCCGGGCATTCCCCTGGGCCGCGGCCAGGCGGTACCACTTGAGCGCTTGCGAAAAACTTTGGGGCACGCCCTGGCCCCGTTGATGGAGCACCCCGAGGTTGAACTGGGCCTCGGCGTCCCCCTGGGCCGCGGCCTTTTGGTACCACTTGGCCGCCTGGGCAAAATTCCGGGGCAGGCCCAGGCCGGCGTAGTACATGGTTCCCAGGCGGCACTGGGCCCGGGCCTGGCCCTGATCGGCCAGCCGGCGGATGATCCGGGCGGCGGTGGCGTAGTCGCGGTGTTTGTAGGCCGCCGCGGCCGCATTCCAGTCACCCGCCGCAAGGGCCGCACCGGCGGTGATGAGGACCGCCAGCCCCACTGTCAGGACCGTCAAGAGACAACGCCGCATGATTTGTCCCCTTTTATCAAATAAAGGCCCAATCTCATATTACACCACCTATCCGGGGATATGTGAATGAGGCCGACCGGGAGAGGATTTATTTTTCAGCGGCTGCGGGGCCGACCGGTTTTTTATCCACGATCTACCGCCGGAACCGGGAGCGCAGGGCCAGGAGGAACAAGCTGAACAGGGAGGTGCCGACTATTGTCTCGCCCAGGCCTATCCAATCGGCCGGGTTTGATCCGTTTCCCAATCGGCTAGCGGTTGAGGCCGCCTTTAAGGGCAGGCTGTGAGCCAGCGAGGCGAAAATGGCCTGCCAAAGACACTTATCTCCCCAAGTAATGAATAATACGAACGACAAGACAATGGTGGAGATGAACCAGACAAAGGCCCTGCCAGGCCTTACACCGTAGCCATTAAGGATCTTGTACCACCAGAGGCCGAAACGTGGGCCCAGTCTTCCTTGGTCTTTAGCTTGGTAGCGTTTCATCTCCATGGCGGAGAAATGGAAGTCTCCGGCCGGGATGGGGTCTTTGGTGCGCTCCAGGGATTCTTTTAACTGCAAGGCCTCAGACTCGATATCTGACGGACGGAAATATGCGCCACGTCTCTCCATGGAGAGTTTAGATAGATCATGCTCCACCCAACGGGGTAATTTCCCTGCAGGATTTACACTATATTCTTTTAGCGCCTCTTCTCTGACCTGGATTTCAGTAGCCTTTATTTTTATTCTACGACTTTTTTCCTCTATTTCCTCTTCTAACTTATGTCGGGGGATGAGGATGATACTCTTCTTATTTAAATGGTGTTTTCTCAACAGAATTTCGTCGAACAACATTCGGGGCCTAAGCCATCTTGGCCAAACCCAACCACCGCCACACGACAAATATCCTTTTGGATTTTCGAATCCAGAGCCCCACTCACAGCTGATGAATCGTGTCTCGGAAATTTTCGACAAGAAAAAAGAAACATATCTGAGGTTTACCTGCTGAAAAAGGGTTTTGCTCAAATCGCTGGTTTGAAAGTATGCTGCTCCATGGAACTTGGTTTGATGGAAAGACAGGTCAGGCGGTGCCCACTGGGCAGTGCCTTTATGTCTGGAGGCCTTTTCGTCTTTATCATTCATAGAGTTGACATATAGGTTCCGGGTCCTCTTCCACCCCCCGATTTGGGCAAAATTTACACTTTTATAGAATTCTGCCTGGTCAAAACGACTGACTTCTCCAAACCTTGCATTAATAAATACAGCTTCGCTCATGAATATGGCATTGACAAATATGGCTGTATCCCAGAAATCCGCTCCCTCGAATGATGTATCTCCTTTGAAGACACCGTGATAAAAACGTACAGCACCTTGAAAGACAGCAAGAGTGAATGATGATTTATTTTCAAAAATAGCTTTTTCTTTACCGTCTGGCTGACCGAAAGCTAAATCTCCCCCAAAGGTTGATCCGGAAAATGTAGTCTCTCTCTCAAACGTTGCGCCCAAAAATACTGAATTGTCTCCGAAGACAACATTCTCGAATGATGATTTTCCTCTGAATGTTGTGCTATGGAAACGCACATCTTCCCTAAAAGTCGCTCCATCGAATGACACCACTTCTTGAAATGTTGCGCTTCTAAAAAGCGTGTAAGCCCCGAACGTCACGTGCTCGAATACCGCAAAACCCTTAAACTCAACACTCCCAAAATAAACTATTTTGCTGAATGTTGCAGCAAAGAAGTTAGATTGACCCTTAAAACTAGCGTTAAAAAATGAGACTCCGTCTCCAAAAATGGTCTGGAAAAAACTAACTTCATCGCCAAAAGAAGCTAAAGTAAAAAAAACACTAGGCCTGTACCTTTTTTGTTGCCCGTCAGTATTGTCACCTACTTTAACCTGTAGGCTGAAGTCCCATTCATCAAAATTGGATTTGTCTGGGAACTCAAAGCCGCTGAAGTCGCGGTCGTCGGTGAAGAAGAACAGGCAATCGAACGCTCGTTCGAACTCCTCGGCCAGGGCCGGGTCGCGCCGCTTTTCTTCCAGGGGCAGATGAAAGATGCAGTAATATTTATCGCCGACCTGATGCTTCGCCGTGTGTGGACATTCGTAGTCTTCTAAAAGTTCGGGGTGCTCGTTCCGCAACTCCTTTGACGGCCAACAACATCTTGGCTCAGTCGATTTTTCCTGGGATCGATCTTCGGCGCTATTGTCCATCCCGCACACCCCGCGAGAGGTCATAACACCTTATAGCATGTTATTTGAAATGAATCTATAGAACTTCATCGATCAACGAGGCAACGGCCAGCATTATTCAATCGGCAGACGCACGTTAGGGGCGCACGTCAGTCTCTTTCATACTCTATCCCGCCCGATCCCGGGCCCTCCTCGAACGGTATGGAAATCTCGTACTCGCCGGACACCAGTTTGGCCTTGACCGGCAGGCCGCTCTTCTCGAGGACCTTCATCATCGGCCGGTTCGTGCCCAGAACGTCCGCTGTGAACCCGGTCAGGCCCCGCTCCCGGGCCAGGCGCACCAGAAGCTGCAGCATGTACGAGGCGATCCCCCGGCCGTGAAACTCCTCGTCCACCACAAAGGCGATGTCCCCCGTGGAGCGCTCCTGGGAGCGGACGTAGCGGCCCTCGGCGATGATCCGGCCCTGGCCCGGCTCGCCCAGCAACCCGACCACGCTCATCACCCGCCGGTAATCCACGTTCACGTAGCGCTGCATCTCGGCGTGGGGCATGGTCGCGACCGGGCTGAAGTAGCGGTAATAGACCGCCTCGTCCGAGAAGCGGTAGAACAGCCGCCGCATCTCCTCCTCGTCCGAGGGCCTGATCGCCCGGAATTTTACCCTAAGCCCCCCTCGGAAAACCTTGACCTCGTCGATCTCGGACGGATAGAGGTGGGCCGACTCGGCCAGGAAGATCTGGTCCGGATACAGGATCCGGGCCGCCTTGGCCGCCTCGACCAGGGCCGGCCGGTCCTCGGGATGGGCGACCTCGATCAGGGCCTGGGCCCGCTCCCGGACCGTCCGGCCGACCATGTTGGCCACTCCCCACTCGGTCACGAACAGGCTGACCGATTCCCGCAGATTGAACAGGTTCGGAAAATCGGCGATGGACAGCCGGATGTTGGCCTCGCCCTTGAGGTTCCGGCTGGGCAGGGCGAAGATGACCCGGCCGCCCCGGCTCATCTCGGCCCCGTTGAAGAAATCCACGACCTCGCCCGGACCGGCGGCGATGTTGCCCTTGCCGAAGTGCAGGGCCACCTGGCCCGACAGGTCCACCTTCCGGGCCGGCAGCACGGCCGTGAACCGGTGGTTGCGGCCGATGCGCACGGGACTGAACACCCGCTCCAGGGACTGGAACTCGAGCAGCGGGTTGCGGTCCAGCCACTCGAGCAGTTCGAACGAGCCCAGGGCGTAGCAGACCACTGACTTGCCCCGAAAGACGTCCTTGCGCCGGTTGGTCACCGCGCCGCTCTTGATCAGGTCCATCAGGGCGTCGGTGATGAACGGCGAATGGATGCCCAGGTCCTTTTTCTTGACCAGGTGCCTGGCCAGGGCGTCGTAGAGCGGTCCCACGGAAAAGGCCAGGCAGTCGCCGTCCTCGACCAGCGAGGCCACGTTGGCCCCGACCCGGTCAAAGGTGTCGTCGGCCGGCCATCGGGGAAAATGGAGCGGGGGTTCCTCGGCCTTGACTAAAAAGTCGAACTGGCTGACCGGGACCAGGGTGTCGCCCAGGGTGAAGGGGAGCCGGTCGTTGACCTCGCCGACCACCAATCGGGCCTGGTCCATGGCCTCGCGGCAGACGTCGGCCGTCAGTCCCAGGGAGCAGTACCCGGCCGCGTCGGGCGGGGTGACCTGGACCAGGGCCACGTCGATGGGCACCCGGCCGGTGGCGATCATCGCCTGGATCCGCGAGTAGCGGCAGGGGATCAGGTCCACCTGGCCGGCGGTGATCGCCTCCGAGGCCACCCAGCCCGAAAAGAAGGTCTTGAGCCGGCAGCGCCCCAGGTTCTGCGGCGAGACGGCCTCGCCCAGGCTGACGATCTGGATCAGCGACAGGTCCTGGAGATGGGGATGATCGGCGGCCAGGATATGCTTGACCAGGGTCCGGGGCTCGGCCGCGCCGGTGCCCAGGAAGATGTTCATCCCCGGCTCCATTTCCTCGAAAATTTTCGCCGGGTCCACAAAGGCCGGCTCCGGGGTCTTGGCGGGATCGGTCATGTCATCTCCCCTGTCCTCATTTGGCCCCAGGCGAGCCGGATTGTCAATTATCCACCCCAGACGGCCGCCCTCCCCCTGAAATCGCGGGACCCCGCCGGTCGAGGCCGGCCGCTCACGGACAGCGGTCACCCCTTTGATTTCTTGTCGTTTGATTGTCAGGTTGATGACCAATGGTCGCCGAATTCCCCGGATCTCGGTTTGTCTCCGGTTGTAATCTAAATTTACTCAGTTGCCCGACGACAACGGGCGGGGCTGAGACTTTTTTATGCAGCCCCCTCTGAAAAAGGCCGCCGGACATTTTCTGAACGGTCAAATTTACCTTTTGATTTCAACGAGTATGCCCATCCCCGAAGCCGCTGTTTCCGCTCTGGCATGTCTGATGCAAAATGGATCGACCCAAACACCTGATTAGGTTGCTTGGTGTTCATATTTGCGGCGTTTCGGGGGAGGTTGATCCAGAGGTCTGATGGGGCGGCGGCCCTGTTTGGCGGTCACACTGACGGGGGTGAATCAATGGACCTGGTACGGCTGGAAAACGTGAGCAAGGTTTACCGGGTGGGGGAGACCGGCATCAACGCCCTGCAGGGGATTGACCTCTCCCTTGCCTCGGGGGGATTTTTCTGTTTTGTCGGCCCCTCGGGAAGCGGCAAGACCACCCTGCTCAACATGATCGGCTGCCTGGACCGCCCGACTGAGGGGCAAGTGTTCATCGACGGGCAGGACGTCACCCATTTGAGTCGCCCCAAAGCGGCCCATTTCCGGGGCCGGAAGCTCGGCTTCATTTTTCAGAGCTTCAACCTGATACCCGTGCTGACCGCGGCGGAGAACGTGGGCCTGCCGCTGGTCATGGTCCGGCGAATGCCCAAGGCCGACCGGAACCGGGAGGTGGTCAGCCTCCTGGAGGCGGTCGGGATGGCCGACCAGGCCCACAAGTATCCGAACCAATTGTCCGGCGGCCAGAAACAGAGGGTGGCGGTCGCCCGGGCCCTGGTCACCAGGCCGTCGCTGATCCTGGCCGACGAACCCACGGCCAATCTGGATCGGGTCACGGCCCAACGGGTCGTGGACCTGATGAAGTCCCTGCGCGACAAGTTCGGCAGCACCTTTGTCTTTTCCACCCACGACATGGGCCTGGTCAAGCACGCCGAGACCATCTTTGAACTGGTGGACGGCCGACTCAACCACAACCATCGTCAGCCGGGGGAGAACCATGCCTGAGATTATCCGGATCGCCTTGCGCAACCTGACGCGTTACAAGCGGCGGACCCTTCTGACGGGGTTGCTCATCGCCTTCGGCACAACGGCGGTGATTCTCTTCGGCGCGGTCAGCAGCTCCTTCACCGGGGCGGTGATCGGTCAAATCACCGATTCCATGCTGGGGCACATCCAGGTCCACAAGAAGGGATACGTGGACAGCATTCTCAATCTCCCTCTCACCTTGAATCTTACCGCCCGGCAGTTCGCCCGGGTCAAAAAGGCCGCCGACTCCCTGCCCGGGGTGGCCGCGGTCACACCCGTGTTGAAATTCGGCGCCATGCTCAGCAACTACACGGAAACGACCTCGATCCGCCTCAACGGCATCGACCCGAACACGGCGTCGAGCGTGTTGCCGGCCCTGAGATCGCGCATCCACAACGGCCATCGGCCCGGCCCCCTGGTCAGGCCGGGGGAGATTCTGGTGCCCGAGACCCTGGCCCATGGCCTGCAACTGAAAATGGGCCAGACCGTGGCCCTGGTGGCCACCAACAAGGACGGTTCCGTCAACGGCGTCAATTTGAAGGTGGCCGGCATCGTGGACAAGGCCCTGGGACCGGGCGGCTGGGACGGCTACCTCCACATCAGTGACGCGGCGCGGCTGCTGCGCATCAAGGGGATCGAGGCCAGCGAGATCATTCTCCGCCTCAAGGATTTCACCAGGCTCATGCCGGTCACCATGCGGCTCAAGAAAATGCTGGGCCGGGTTCGAGACAAGCAGGGCCGGCCGGTGTTCGAGGTCCATCCCTGGAAGGCCCTGTCGCCGTTCGCCAATATCGCCAAAATGATCGACGTCATGTCGCTGTTCATCCAGGTGATCCTCATCGCCGTGGTGCTGGTCGGCATTCTCAACGTCATGATGATGAGCGTTTACGAGCGGGTCCGGGAAATCGGCACCATGTCGGCCATCGGCGTCACCCCCGGCAAGGTGCTGGCCCTGTTCGTGTCCGAGGGCGGCATCCTGGGACTGGCCAGCGCCCTGGCCGGGACGCTGGTCGGCGCGGGCATCGTCTGGCTCCTGCACACCTCCCAGATCCACATCGTGTTCGGCCACGGCCAGGACTGGTTCCTGGAACCGCGCCTGGCGTTATCCGGGGTGGTATCGGTGATCCTGATCGTGGTGGTGGTGTCCCTGTTGGCGAGCCTTCAGCCCGCGGCCAAGGCCGCCCGGTTGCAGCCGACCGACGCCCTGCGTCACGTCTGATCACCGGGCGACTCGAGGAGGTCACCATGTCCCGAAAAATATTCTTGTCCCTTCTGCTCCTGTCATTCCTGGCCGCGCCGGCCGCGGCCCTGGACGGCCAGGCCATTCTGAGGCGGGTCGATCATAACCTGCAGCCCGGCAGCCTGGAAATGTACCGCAAGTTGATCAACATCGAACCCAGTGGTCTGCGGAAGCAGTACTTGTTGTGGATATTGAAAAAGGGCAACGACAAGATTGTGGCCCTGTTCATTTCACCCGCCAGTGAAAAGGGTCGATCCACCCTCCGTCTGGGCGACAACATGTGGCTCTATATCCCCAACGTCGGCCGCCCGATTCGAATCACCAGCATCCAATCGGTCATCGGCGGCGTGTTCAACAACGCGGACATAATGCGCCTGGATTTCAGTCAAGAATATCGGGTGACCGCCATAAAGGACCAGGGGCGGGAATATGTCCTGGAGTTGAAGGCCAAGACAAACGCGGTGGCCTATGACCGACTCCGGATGTGGGTCCTCAAACGCGAACTGGTGCCGACCAAGATCGAATGTTACGCCTCCACGGGAATGCTGATCAAGGTCATGTACTACAAGAACATCAAGAACCTGGGAGACGGCGTGGTGGCCCCCTCGGTGGTCGAGACGACAAGTCCTCTCCAAAAAAACTACAAATCCATCATGGTCATGGGCAACCTGAAAAAACGTTCCATCCCCAATGAGGTGTTCACGTTCAACTACATGCCGCGCGTCGGCAATCTGCGCTGACCGGAGAGGGACGTGCGCCGGTTCTGGCTGGTATTGTTTGTGCTCTTGGCCGGCACCCCGGCCTGGGCCGGCGACTATGAGTTGAAACTGCCCGAAACCGGCCGGAAGATGATCGAATTCGGCGGCCGATTGGAATTCCGTCCAACCTACCACGAATTCGACAAGTATGCCGCCATTTATCGAATCAAGTATATCGGCAAAACACAAAGGCCGAATACTTTCGAGTACAGCCCCCAATTGGAACTTAAGGTCGGGGCGAATCTGGGAAAGATCAACGTCTATATTTATACCCACCATGACTTCCATCAAATGGTATTGGGAGATCAATGGACCAATAATGTTTACGAGGGATATATCTCCTTCCGGCCGGTCACCAGTCTGACGTTCTGGGCGGGAAAGAAATCCATCTCCTGGGGCAAGGGCTATGCCTGGAATCCGGTCGGGTTCATCAACCGGCCGAAGGACCCGGACGACCCCAACTTGAGCCTGGAGGGCTTTACCCTGGTTGGGTTCGACTACGTCAAGAGCCTGAAGTGGGCGGGGTTCAAAACAGTTTCGCTGACGGCCCTGGTGATGCCGGTCTTCAACTGGGATGAGGCCCTGGGGAAATTCGGAGACGTCAACGCCGCGTTCAAGCTGTACGTCCTCTTTCTGGATACCGACCTGGACTTCATTTATTTCGTCGGACCGCATCAACCGCCCAGCTACGGATTCGACTTTTCCCGCAACCTGGGGGAGAGTATCGAGGTCCATGGCGAGATCGCCTGGCGGACCGGAACGACCAGATATTTGCTCGGCAGCGATGGTCGGACCTTTTATTCATCCCGGGACCAACTGAGCTACCTGTTGGGGCTGAGATACGTGACCACGGCCGAGACGACGTTTATCGGGGAGTACTATCGAAACGGCCAGGGATACAACCGCGGTGAACTGGATCAGTTTTTTACCTACCTGGCGGCCACCTGGCGGAATTACCAGCGGTTCGGCAAGGCCCTGACCTTGCGTCGGGCCGAGTCCGTGATCCAGCCGTACCTTGATCAGGTCTTTTTCGGTCGCGACTACCTGTACTTCAAGGTTTCGCAAAAGGACCTCTTCAGCGTGGTTGACTTCGTCCCCTGGGCGGCCCTGGCAGCCAATCTCAACGATTCCAGTTTCAGTGTCTCTTTGGGGGCAACCTATAAACCGGTCACCAACCTGGAACTGGGATTTCGGGTGGGGTGCCCCATCGGACCGGCCGGGACCGAATTCGGCGACAAACCTGACGCCCTGAAAATTGAGTTCTGGACTCGTTATTATTTTTAAAATCGGAGACCTGACCAGGGCGATGCGGCAACGCCGGAAACCTTCGATACGGCCGCAGTCCCCCTGAAATAGCGGGACGCCGCCGTTCGCCATCGGTCAAAAAAATTTTTTATTGAAGTTTACCCCTAAAAAATGGGAACATAGCGCGTTCGGGGCGCCGGGGAACCTTGGTCGGGTCGAGCGACGCCTCCCGGGCCCCGGGCTTCCATCGACTGAAAAAGGTCTTTACATCAGGGCGGTTGTCTGTTTTTGATTTTACTTTGAACAATCCGGTGTTCCGGCGGACGCCGGCGGTAGGTTGATGCCCCATTCCCACCCGGACAAGCAGAGGCCCATGCCCGAACCGAATTCCAATGACGTAGTCCGTTACGTCACCGTCCGGCTGCTGGCCCTGTACGCCGCGGCCGTGGTGGTCCTCATCCTGATCCTCCTGTTCGAGACCCAGGCCAACTGGCTGTGGGATCAGTTCCTGGCCCTGGTCCACCTGACCAAGGCCTGGGCCCGGGACGCCCACCAGGCCAAGGCGGACATGGCCGCCCTGGGTTTCTGGGGTCCCCTGGTGTTCATCGGGCTCCAGATCTTCCAGGTCCTGGCCTCGCCCGTGCCCGGCGAGCTGGTCGGGCCCATCGGCGGCTACGTCTTCGGGGCCTTCTGGGCCACGGTCTATTCGACCGTCGGCCTGGCCCTGGGATCCTGGATCAACTTCTTCGTCGCCCGGGCCCTGGGGAGGGGGTTTGTCGAGCGGGTGGTCCCGCCCAAGGTTTTAGGCAAGATGGACTTTGCCATGGAAGGCAAGGGCATGATGATCGTGTTCATCGGCTTTCTGCTGCCCGGCTTTCCCAAGGACTACTTCAGCTACTTCCTGGGGATCACCGCCATCGGCCCCCGGGCCTTCATGGTCGTCTCGGCCCTGGCCCGGATTCCGGGGACCGTGGCCCTGAGCCTGCAGGGGGCCATGCTGGCCGATCGGAACTGGATCGGTCTGGTGACGGTGACCATCATCAGTTTGATCTTCTTTATCCCTTGCTTCTGGTATCGAAAGCAGATCAACGCCTGGCTGCTCCGGCTGGACCACAAAGACCGGACCTTGAAGCGGCTCCGGGAGGAGGAGGTGGCCAGGATCAGGGCCGAGCGACTCGGGCCCGAGTCGGCCGAGACGCCCAAGACCACCGGGGAGGATTGATTAAAAAAATGAAAAAGGTGCTGGGAATCATCGGTTCACCCCGCCGGCTGGGCAACTCGGAACTCATCGTCAAGGAGATCGCCCGGCGGATCGAACCGGCGGTCGAACTGGAACTGGTCCGGCTGACCGATCTGGAACTAAAAACCTGCCTGGGCTGTTACCAGTGCCTGGAAAAGGGCGGTCAGTGCGTGCTCGATGACGACGCCCCCAAGGTCTTTGACGCCCTGTGCGCCGCGGACGGGGTGATCCTGGCCGCGCCGACCTATTTCCTGGGGGCCTACGGGGCGGTCAAGACCCTGGTGGACCGGTCGAACATGATCCTGCCCCGGGCCGAGCAGACCGACGGCAAGCCGGCCCTGGTCCTGACCCTGGCGGGCGTGCCCGGCCGGTCCGGGAGGGCCCCGGCCGACCTGGCCGGCGCGGCCCTGACCCTGGGGCTGACCATCAAGGCCCAGCGAACGATTTTCGCCGCCCTGCCGGGCGAGGTCTTCCTGCAGGGCCGCCGTCAGGCCGAGGTCGATGAGCTGGCCGCGGCTTTGTTCGGCCAAAAAGAGCCGGTCGCGTCTGAACTGCCTCTGTGTCCAGTGTGTGGTTCAAACGCTTTTGCTTTCATAGATAACGGCGTCAAGTGCCTGGTCTGTCTGGGCACGGGCGTCCTGGAGATGACCGCGGCCGGTCCCCGGCCCCTGATCGAGCCGGACCCGGAGAGATTTCTGGTGAGCAAGAAATGGCGTCTGGGCCACGTGGACTGGCTCCGGGGCATGAAGCAGCGCTTTTTCGATAATAA